>CAZBAL010000020.1:0-29701 GCA_964489735.1 uncultured Clostridia bacterium
TTGGACAGTACCAAGAATGGCATTCAAAACAATTACTACCATAATTACAATAGCAGATTCATAATTATTAGTAAGAAGAGAAATGACATTTGCAAATAACAGAACAATTACAAGAAAATCTTTAAACTGATCCAGGAATACTTTCAGTATAGAGTCTTTTTCTTTTTCTCTAAGCTGGTTGGGACCGTATTTTTCCAGATTAATTCTGTAGCCACTGTCATTTAAACCCAGACTACCACTGTCATACTCAGTGATTAGTTGATCTAAAGTTTTAGAATAATGCCTCATATTTAACCCCCTATATTAAATTATTGCAGTTTGACTGCCAAAGAGCCATTGTATAAAAGAGTATCCCCATATAATCCGCTATCATCCACTTCGTTTTGGAAGAGGAGTGCTCTTGGGATTAGCATAAAAAATATTAATAGGTAATAAAAAAGACTTTTGAATAGAAAAAAATTCTATATCAAAAGTCTCGTAACCTAATTTAAGGTATATGGCACCAGATTTTTTTCAAAATCGAGATTGTTGACGCCATATTTGTTACTACTCCCTTTTAACAACTCTTTACATTTCTTAACTTATAGATAGAATATAATATATAGAGAGGTTATTGTCAATAGGATAAGATAACATCTTGGTGATAAATCTCATTATAATATGTATCAATATTCGAACACAAACCGATAAATATGTATTATAATAAAAGCTAGAGATATAGTATAAAGGCTCTAAATCAGTAGTTGAGCAAAGCTAGCTACAACTGCGCTGATTGAAATAATATTGTGTATATGTTAAAATTTAGACAAAATCAATTGATAAGGGGAGAAACTAATGGCAGATAAAAACTACGGTATATTTGATGTGTTGGGACCTATTATGATAGGGCCTTCTAGCTCACATACAGCAGGTGCTGCTAGACTTGGTAAAGTTGCCAAAGAAATTGCAGGAAAAGACTTTGACTCTGTTAAATTTTACCTTCATGGTTCGTTTGCTAAGACCTATAAAGGACACGGAACGGATAGAGCTCTAGTCGCAGGAGTATTAGGAATGGAGCCGGGAGATGAAAGGCTGAGAGATGCACTGGAGATGGCCAAAGAGCAGGACTTAGAAGTTATTTTCGAAGAGGCAGACCTAGGACACTATCATCACCCCAATACTGTAATGCTTGAATTTCATTGTACTGATGACAGTGACTTCAGCGTAACAGGATCATCAATTGGTGGTGGAAGTATTGTTATTAAGAAAATAGATGGTATGCCTGTAAATATTATGGGTAATAAACCTTTAACATTAGTGTATTTTGATAATGAAGAAGATATTGAAGAAGAAGTTAAAAAAATATTCAAATATTCAGGAGCTATAATAGAAACTTTTGATACAGAAAGAACTGAAGTAAAAAATGAATCATCTTTCATTGTTGAAACAAAAGATGATTTAAATGATGAGGCAGTGGATAAGTTAATGAAAATCCCAACAGTTAAATATGTAAAAAGAGTGAAGGCTGTTTAATTAGGAGGCGATTAGTATAAATGTTTAGATATGGATATGAATTATTAAGCTTAGCCAAAGATCAAAACAAAAAACTGTCAGAACTTGTTCTGGAAAGAGAAGTTGAAATGACTGGGGAGTCAGCTGATAGAATCAGAGAAAGACTCTATGAAAGCTTTGGAGTGATGAGATCATCTGCTAATGCCGGGATGGAGAGAGCTATCGAATCTATGGGAGGCATTATAGGTGGAGATGCAAAACTTCTAAAAGAATATTCTCAAAATGCTGAAAGAAGCTTTTGTGGAAAAACATTGCTCATTGCAGCAGCGAGAGCATTGTCATGTTCAGAAGTAAATGCATCTATGGGTAGAATCTGTGCCGCTCCCACAGCTGGATCTTGCGGGATTGTACCATCTGTAGTGACTACTGCCGCGGAAGTATTAGATGCAGATAAAGAACTTATTATAGATGGACTGCTTGTAGCAGCAGGTATAGGAATAATTGTACAGACAAATGCTACTGTATCAGGAGCAGAAGGTGGATGTCAGGCGGAATGTGGTGCAGCAGCGGCAATGGCAGCAGCAGCGATTGTTGAAATGTCAGGTGGAACTCCTGAGATGTCATTAGAAGCAGCATCTATCGCATTCAAAAATATTATGGGATTAGTTTGTGATCCGATAGCTGGACTTGTTGAGTCACCATGTGCAAAGAGAAACGCGTCTGGAGCTGCAAACGCAATGCTATCAGCTGATTTAGCTTTAGCAGGCATTAAATCAGTAGTTCCTTTTGATGAAGTAGTAGATGCTATGTACGAAGTTGGTAGAGCATTGCCATTCGAACTTAGAGAGACTGCATTAGGTGGAATTGCAGCTACTAAAACTGGAAAAGAGATCATGAAAAGAGTATTTGGCTAATCATATAGATATGTGAGAAGCTGCTCAGACTATGAGAACAATCAATAAATAGAGTAAATTTTAGAAAAAGACCTTTGAAGAAGGGTCTTTTGTTATATAATAAATGTATGAGAAATAATTATAAATTAACTGACTATTAGGAGGAATTACTATGGGAAATAATTGTGATAGAGAACATAAACATAATCATGGAGAAGGTCATGAATGCTGTGGATATGGCGGGAAGCATAAGCACGGACATCACAAACATGGAGAAGACCATGAGTGCTGTGGAAACGGTGGAAAACATAAGCATGGACATCATGCTCATG
Organism: uncultured Clostridia bacterium; assembly: GCA_964489735.1. Taxonomy (GTDB): domain Bacteria; phylum Bacillota; class Clostridia; order Tissierellales; family Gottschalkiaceae; genus Andreesenia. Next base: position 2,717 of record CAZBAL010000020.1, read on the forward strand.
GAGAAGGTCACGAGTGTTGTGGAAATGGACACAATCATGAACATGGATGCTGTGATAATGGAGGAGAAGGTACTATGGAAATGAAAATGATGAAAGTAGAGTTAGAAGATGGAACTAAGGAAGAGTTTGGAGTTGTCGACATATTCACTGTAGAAGGATACGATAAAGAGTATATTGCTCTTGTTACTCCAGATGGTGAACAGGTATATCTGTACGAATATTTAACAGATGAAAATGGAGAGGTTAGATTAGAGAATATCGTAGAAGATGAAGAGTTTGATGCAGTTGCTGACCAATTTGAAGCTAATATAGAGGAAGAGTAGATTTTATTGCCTTATAAAGAGATAAACCTGGAAGAACTTAAAAAAACATTAGTAAATAGAGAAGCCAAAGAAGCGAAATCTAATAAAATAGCGACTGACAGTAAGAAAATAACAATGGTGCAACAGCAGAAGTATAATAAAGAGAGATACTCTATTTTTTTAAATGATGAATATGCCTTTTCTGTCTCGGAAGATGTGCTCGTTAAATATACTCTTTTGAAAGGTAAGGAACTCGATAACGATTTTGTTGAAAATATTTTAATGGCTGAAGAAGAGAGTAAGGCAAAATCAGCTGCTCTGAGATTTCTTGGATATAGAATGAGGTCAAAAAAAGAGATTTCAGATAAATTATTTGAATTAGGATATTCAGATTTTACAGATAACATAATGGACTTTCTAATCGAAAATAAATTTGTAGATGATAGAGAATATGCACTCTGTTATGCAAAAGATAAAATGAATTTAAAGAATTTTGGAGAAATTAGAATATCAAATGAACTCAGGCAAAAAGGAATCGATGACAAAACTATCAGTTCGGTTTTAAATGAACTTGACTATAGAGATAAAGAGTACGAGATGGCGTATAAAGCTGCTGAAAAAAGAGTTAATAGATCATATAAAAACCATGATGATAGATACCGGAAGATGTATGGTTTTCTTGTGAGAAGAGGTTATTCAATAGATATTACAAAAAGAGTATTGAGAGATATACTACAATTTGATAGGTAGAATCCTAAAAATTGCTAAGTTAAAAAACTCGAGAACAGAGATAGTCATTGTTCTCGAGTTTTATTATGGATAATCGTTATAGTTAGTTATCTGATAAATAATATTAAGGATTTAAAATTTTAGCGTTTTGACCATATAATCTAGCGGCATCAACAAGTGCTTTAATATTTTCTTTAGGAGTATTCAAAGGAATCTGACACCCAGGAGCAAGAGCAAAACCCTTAGGGCTGTTTAAAGCTTTATCAATACATTTTTTTGATTCATCAAGAACATCTTGAGGTGTTCCAAATCTGATTGTATTTACAGGATCAACATTACCAATTATGAAAATCTTATCACCAACAGCATCCTTTAACTCTTCCATATCTTCGACATTATCAACACTAAAACCTGCAATATTAAGCTCTGATATGTAGTTCCAATATGGTTTTGTTTCTCCGCAAATATGAAGAGTTGGTTTGCTACCAGTAATATAATAAATTGAATCTATATATTTTTCCAGGTAAGGACCAGCAAATTCTGAAAAGTATCTCTCGCCGATTATACTAGCAGATGAAACTGGATCTCCTATACTTATAGTTGTTCCAAAGTTTTCGTGAGCTGCTTTAATAAACTGTAGATTGCATTCCATAGCAAAGGCAATCAATTCATGTGCTTTTTTAGGTTTCCTAATTAAATCTTTTAAAAATGGAGCAGTACCTCTAATAGCAGATGCAACACTCATAGGACCAGCAACACCAACGGACACATTGACTTCATTACCAACTTCTTTCTTAATCAATCCAACTGCCTTTAATAGAACTGGCAATCTTCCATCTTCGTATGGATTTACTAATTCTAAGTTGTCAATTTCATCTATAGAATTAATCGCAGGGCTTTTTACGACATATAATTCTTTATCACTGTATGATATAGTACCGCCTAATGCTTCTGACATTCCCTGAAGACCAACACTAACATTTATACCATCACCCTTAAACTCTCTATATGCTGCTATCTCAACATCTTTCATTAGTTCTGGAGAAAAATAATAATCTATCATAGAGGCATCAAAGGCTTTTGCTGCATTTTCGCCCAACATCGTAATGCAAGGCAACCTATCAACAGTTTCACCATTGAAGTATGCACTCATTCTTTCTTTTGAGGTCATTTGGTCAGTAAAAATCATAGATTTACACCCTCTTTTTTATAATATTAATTACATAATTTTCAAAACGATAATTACCATTAGTATATTAGCTCATAGATGTATTGTTAAATAGAATTTCTTAATAAAAAGAATTATTAGTATAACGAATTATTATAACTATTAGGTAAATAATAGTAAAAACACAAAAAATACACATTTTTGTGATATTAAATTAATTCAAGATGAACAAATAACGCCAAGAGTGAGCTCATTGACACGGTTACAAGCATGGTATAGTCTAATAGTTAATATACTAATAAGGAGTGAGTTAAGTGAAAAAAGTAGGAATAAAGCTATTGTTACTCATGACTGCTGTGATAACAATCCTTACAGCTTGTGGTAAAGACTCAGAAGAGGATTCATCTAAAAAAGTAAAAATTGGATCATCTGCAACTGCACTAAAGATTGTAGAGTCTGGAGTATCAGAGTTAGAAAAGATGGGATATGATGTTGAAATTGTAACATTTGACGATTATCTAACTCCAAACCGTGCATTAGATGAGGGCGAAGTGGATTGTAATATATATCAGCACAAACCATTCATGGATAACTTTAATAATAGTAATGGCACTAATCTTGTAATGTTAGAGCCAAGACTATGGAACTACTATACGGGGTTCTATTCAAAAAAACATAAGAGTATAGATGAATTGCCTCAGAATGCAGTTGTTGGAATTGCCAATAATGCTTCAAATATAAGTCTTCATATGGAATATTTACGTGACTGGGGACTCATTGAGTTAAATGAGGAGCCTGTGGAAGGTGAATTTTACTCTGAGTTAGATATTTCTGAGAATCCTAAAAATATCTCATTTATATCAGCAAGTGGAGCACAAAGGTTTAGTTCAGCTGGTGAATATGATGCTTACTTTGGAACATCAAATGAAATGTATACAATGGGAATAGATTTGGAAGAAAATCAAATTGAGAAAAAAACAGATGACAGATGGACGATAGGGATAACGGTTAATGAGAAAGACAAAGATAGTCAATTAGCTAAAGACTTAATGACTGCATATACATCTGAGTCAGCAAGAGAATATGTAAATAAGGAAATGAAAGGTGCTTATGTGCTTTCAGAAGCCTTATCAAAAGAATTAAAGTAGTCAATAAAGCAGAAATCAAGTTTGGTTTCTGCTTTATTATATAGAATAGAGGGATATTATGATTGAAATAAAAAATCTTAGTAAGAAGTTTGAAGATATTGAAGTTCTGAAAAATATAAATCTCAATATTCGTGATGGAGATATACACGGGCTTGTAGGGGTAAGTGGAGCCGGTAAATCAACACTATTAAGGTGTATAAATGGTTTAATAAATTATGACTCAGGAAGCATCAGCGTAGATGGAGTTGTAATAGATGGTTTAAATAATAAGGAACTAAGACATCTTCAAAAAGAGATAGCCATGATATTTCAACATTTTCAGTTAATGTCTAGAAAAAGTGTATATGAAAACATTGCATTTCCAATGAAGTGCTGGAGATATTCTAAAGATGAAATTGAAAAAACTGTTATGGAGCTGTCAGAAATAGTTGGAATACAGGATAAATTAAATCAAAAACCTAATACACTGTCTGGTGGTCAAAAGCAAAGAGTTGCAATAGCTAGAGCGTTAGCAATGAATCCTAGGATTTTACTATGTGATGAGGCAACTTCAGCGCTTGATCCAATTACTACACAATCAATCTTAGAGCTTTTAAAAAGAATAAATGAACAGCTAAATGTGACTATAATATTGGTTACACATCAGATGTCAGTTGTTAGAGAAATTTGTGATAATGTATCTTTATTAGAAAATGGTGAATTAGTTGATTCAGGACCGGTAGAAAAGATATTTTTAGAACAGCCTTATTCTTTTAGAAAATTTTTGGGAGAGAAAATCGTTATACCCAAAACTGGAAAAAACTTGCAGATAAGACTTTTCGATGATAATAAATCAAAATATATACTTAGTAAAATAGGCAGGGAACTAGGAGTAGACTATACTATGATTTCTGGAAAGATGGAACAGTATGGTAACAGAAAGCTAGGAATTATAGTTTTAAACTTCAAAGAAAGTGACATAGGAAAAGTAGAAAGTTATTTAACGGAAAATGGCATCAGTTGGAAAGAATATGAAGATATATAATCCATAAAAGATAGAGGTGATAAATATGCTCACATACCAAAAGAGCTTTTGGATAAAAGTTCTTATACCTGCAATAATTGCTACATTGAAAATGACCATTCTTGCGACTGCTATAAGCACAGTACTGGGGTTGCTACTCGCGGTACTACTTATAATGACTAATGAAAATGGAGTAGCAAAGAATAGATATATTCATGGATTCCTAAACTTTGTAATAAATTTAATTCGTTCATTTCCATTTATTATATTAATAATATTTAATTTGCCTTTCACAAAGCTAGTTATGGGAACTTCCATAGGAGTAAAGGGTGCTATGGTTCCGTTGATTATTGCAGCAACCGCTTTTATTGCAAAAGTTGTAGGAAATTCATTACAGGAAGTTGATCCAGATTTGATTGAAGCTATGAGATCGTTTGGATTAACAGAAAGACAGGTTATCTTCAAGGTCATGTTTTCAGAAGCACTGCCTTCTATGATATCTGATATTATACTAGCGACAATTGCTGTTCTAGGATGTACCGCAATGGCTGGAGTAGTGGGAGCAGGAGGGGTAGGTTCTGTAGCACTTATTTATGGTTATCAAAGCTTCAGGAAAGATGTTATGTATGTTACAGTATTTATATTATTCTTGATAGTTCAGTTTATCCAGACATTGGGAAATTATGTTTATAGAAGGTTAAAATAATATATAAGCAAATCTAATTTTAAAATATTGTATATATAAGTCTGAGATAATATTATTTATAAAAAAATCATCAGGCGGATAAGACTATCTGCCTGATGACAAGTTACTGCTTATTTATATATAACTTTTATTATTTATTAAAGTCTAATGTGTGATATAAGATAAGAGCTATTTTAGCAGCTCATTGTCCACTAAAAACTGATGAACAACATCATCAATTGGTTTCTTATCAACATCAACCTGTTCATTTAAACTCATCATAGTTTCCGTATCTATTTTTTCAATTAGCTTATTCATAAGCTCAGGAATTTCAGGATGAGCTTCTATGATTTCACTTCTAAAAACAGGAGTTGCATAGTATACAGGGAAAACGTCTTTATCGTCTTCAATAACAAACAGATCATTAGCCTTTATCATACCATCTGTCGTAAATCCAACAGTGAAGTCACCTTCCTTACTCATTAGAGCATTGTAAAACATACCAAGTTCCAACAGGACTTTATTTTTTTCGGGAATCTCAAAATCATAAGAGTTGTATACTTTGGGCATTCCATCCTCTCTTTCGAAATACTCAGGATTAGCAATAAATTTTAGATCTTTATTTTCATTATATGCTTTTGCCATATCAGAAATAGTTTTTATATTCTCTTTATCTGATACTTCCTTAGTTGTAACAAAGCAATAAGTGTTATTTAGTTGCGAGTGGTTAAGCCATTCAATTTGATTTTCTGACTTGTCCCAAACTTTAACTTCATCGTAAACTTCTTCAGGTTTTTGTGTATTAAGATCTTTTTTCATAAACTCCATATAAGCTGTACCCGTATATTCCCAATAAGTATCTATTTCACCACTAGTTAGTGAATTTCTAATGAGCCCTTGACCTGCTAAACCAGTTTCATCCTTAACCTTATATCCGTTATTTTTTAAATATTCATAAGTTATTTTACCTAACAATATATTCTCCGTGTATTCCTTTGAACTTACAATAATTTCTTTATCCGCAGACTTTTCTGTTGAATTACCACATCCCACGGAAATCATTGCAGTTATTGATAAAATTAAAGCAGTAGTGATAACTTTAAAAAATTTACTTTTCATTATTAATTCTCCTTTTCATTTTTTTATTTTAACAATCTATTTATTCATAAATATAAATCATTCTAACTTTTTCTAATAGTCGATCTAAAGTTATAGCTAATAAAGCACCAAGAGAAGCTCCAACAATAATATATTCATTTACAAAAACACTCAATCCTCTTGATATGAGAACACCTAGACCACCAGCACCTATAAATCCTGCAAGAGTAGCTGCACTAACAGCGTATACAGTAGATATTTTCACCCCGTTTATTATATGAGACATTGCTAAAGGCAACTCAACTTGAAATAAGACCTTTTTGCTGTCCATTCCCATTCCTTTAGCAGATTCAATAATACTTTTGTCAACTTCTAGAAGACCAGATATAGAGTTTCTAATTATAGGGACTAATGATTGTGTCGCTAGAGCAACAATTGCAGGAATAAATCCAATGCCAAGGAGAGGCATAGCAATAGCAATAAAAGCAAAGGAAGGTATAGTCTGAAGTATGTTTAGAATTCTGAGTATAATTTTTAATACCATGCTGTTACGATTTCTTGTAAAAGCAACACTCAGAGGTATAGATATTAATATACTGATTGCAATAGTTATTGAGACCAAAACAAAATGTTGAATGATTAAGTTAATGGAATCATCCTTTAAAGTTTTTATTATTAAATTTATATCCATTCTTATTCGCCCTCAACTTCACTGAGATAACAGCTTATTTCTTTAAATGAAATATTTCCAATAATATTGCCATTGAGTTCAACATTTATATCATCAGTATTATTTAACATCATAATATTGAGTACATCTGAGATTGTGTTTTTGATATTGACACTGATACCAGGCTCTGACTTTCTAAGTTTGTTATTTTTACTCAAGTAGTTTATTACGTCTTCAGCTAAAAACAGATCATAACTTTTAGACAGCCTGTTAGCGCCGATAAATTCTTTAACAAAGTCATCAGCAGGATTTAAAAGTATGTTTTTTGGCGTATCAATTTGAACTATGTTTTTATTGTTAAATATTGCAATTCTGTCTCCCATTTTTATTGCCTCATCTATATCATGAGTGACAAAGCAGATTGTTTTTTTAATTTTTTTCTGAAGATTTAAAAATTCATCTTGAATATATTTTCTAGTGATAGGATCAACAGCTCCGAACGGCTCGTCCATTAACATAATTGGAGGGTCTGCAGCCAGTGCTCTAGCAACACCAACTCTTTGCATTTGCCCACCGCTCAACTGCCTCGGATACTTATCTTTATACCCTGAAGGGTCAAGACCAACCATAATCAGCAAATCTTCAACTCTCTTTTCTATTTTACTTTCACTCCACCCAAACAACCTGGGAACAATTGAAATGTTTTCAAACACGGTTTTATGCGGTAGTAAACCTATTTGCTGTATAACATAGCCTATGTTCATTCTCAACAAGTTTTCATCTTTATCTCTTATATCCACACCATCGATATAGATATTTCCAGAAGTAATATCTATAAGTCTATTAATCATTTTAAGAGTAGTGCTTTTTCCACATCCTGAAGGACCAATAAAAGCGCACAGTTCACCCTCTTTAATTTCCAAGTTTAAATTTTCTATTACATAATCACTACTATCATCATATTTTTTAGAAACATTAACAAGTTTTATCATTAAAACACCCCTAATATTCTTTCACAACTTTCTTTTCTATTAACTCTAAAACTATGTCTATTATCAAAGTTGTAACGGAAATCAATAAAGTTCCCGCAATAACCATTTCCATATCTTGTCTAGCTAAACCGTTGCTTATGATTCTTCCTATATTCTTTTCTCCTATATAAGTTGCTATTGTAGATGTCCCCGTCATCATAACAAATGAAACCCTGAAACCGGAAAAAATACTTCTCAAAGCCAGTGGAAGGGATATTTCTTTTAATATTTTCATATTGTTCATTCCCATACCTTTAGCGGCTTCAATCACTGAAGGATCAACACTTTTGAGGCCAAAATATATGCTTCTCAGTAGAGGCATCATAGAATAGAGAACCAAAGCCACTATTGCAGATTTTCGGCCTATTCCAAGAAAGGGAATAGTGACCATGATTGAAAACAAGGCTAAACTGGGAATACAGAAAATAATGCTAGCAATATTAATAGCAAACTTTGCAAGTTTATCATTTCGCGATATGAGAATACCCAAAGGAACCCATATTATCAATGATGCTAATAGGGAAGTTAATATCAAAGCAAAAGAGTTTTTAGTACATTCGATCACAAAGTCTTGATTTCGCAAAAAATATTCTATTATACTCATAGCTCACCTCTACACTTATTATTACTATATATTATAGTATATCGGCATTAAGAATACGACATTGGTACTATAGGTAATAATTATGGATTATATTGAATTAATAAACAATTACTATAGCAAACTCATGGTTCAATTATTAAAGTTCAAAGAGAGCATAGAAATATACATAATTGATTTTATAAATATATAACCTAAGCTTCATAAGAAAATAGAATAATACTTAATATGTATTACATAATATAATTATACAAAGAGGGGGGAATAAGGTGAATAGACATATTGAGGCAAATAATAAAGTAGTAGCAGCCTTAGAACTAGAGAGAAGAATTGTTGGTGTGAAGTTTTTAAGAAGTTCTGAAGACTACAAAAGGTCAGAAGTTCAAAGTGTAAAGGAAAGAATGCCTTACTGTGTTATGATAAGGCTGGTTAGTCAAGGGCATTCATTCAAAACTGATTTAGGGCATTCTGGATGTAAAGGTGCGACTAGAGCACTTGGAATGGAAAAACCATCTGATGAATTTCATACTGGAGATGAGTACCTATCATTTGGACTGTATGAAAATTTAGAAACTGCTAAAAAGTTTGCAGATGACATGATTTTTATGGATGAAGAAATCTATGGACTAGATGCTAGACCTCTGATGGATTTTGATGAAGAGCCAGATGTCGTAATCATAATTACAAATCCATATAATGCTATGAGGATATCTCAAGGATACGCATACAAATATGGGCATAATAATGCATATAGGATTTCAGGGAATCAAGCTGTTTGCTCTGAGTGCACAGCAACACCATTTGTGAAAAATGATATGAACATATCAATGATGTGTGCTGGTACAAGATATCTTGCCGGTTGGGATGAGAGTGAGTTAGGTATTGGATTTTCAATTGAGAAGTTTATTGAGGTTGCTGATGGAATATTCTTTAGTATTAACGGTGCCGAAACAAATGAGAAAAAAGAAAAAATAATTGAAAAACTAAAAAATATTGATGTTGAATCACCAGAAATTCAAAAGGACGGTGCGTATTTCATAGACAGTAAATAAGTTAGCAGAAAGATGGGATATTAGTGAATCGAGCAATTAGTAAGAGAAAAGCTTTGATAATAAGGGTAGTGTTAATAGTCCTTGCACTCGCTTCGTGGGAGCTCCTTGTAAGAGGTGAAAGAGCTGATATTAGATATTTAAGCAAGCCATCAGATATTTTTGAAGATTTAGTGAGCTTCATCATGTCAGGAGAATTTTTTAAGCATGCAAAAATCACAATGACAGAGGCATTAAGTGGCCTTGTGTATGGGAGTCTGGTAGGCTTAATTGTAGGAATAATATTGGGTCAGTTCAAAACTATTGGCATAATATTCAAACCAATAATTGATGCATTATATAGCATACCTCAACTGACCTTAGCGCCAGTATATATTCTATGGTTTGGAATAGGCTTGAAGTCAAAGATATTTTTAGCAGGACTACTAGTTTTCTTTCAAGTATTTTTTTCAACAATTAATGCAATAAGAGAAATGGATTATAGCTTGATTGAGTCTGCAACACTACTAGGTGCAAATAAGCTTCAGATAATGAGAAGAATAATTATTCCGACTTGTACACCATGGATACTTGTTGGAGTTAGAGCAGGTATTGGCTCAAGTGTTGTTGGTGCAATAATTGGAGAATATATGGGTGCTTCTGCGGGCTTTGGGTGGATGATTGCATATGCAACATCGTATTTTAAAATCACGAGAGTAATGACTTGTATATTGATATTGCTGTTTATGGGTATGTTTTTAAACAGCATGCTGGATTTACTGGAAAAAGTTCTTTTGAAATGGAATCCAGCATTTGTAAGGAGAAATAAATAGAAATGAGGAGAAAATAGTATGAAGAAAATTATTTTATTAATTACGCTTATATTAGGGTGTTTAGGCTTAATAACTGGATGTGGAAATGACAGTAGCAACTCTAGTGAAAAAACAAAAGTTAAGATATCAGAATTTAGAGGGCTAAACTGGTCATCTGCTTATATAGCTGATGCATTAGGATATTTTGAAGAAGAGGGACTAGATGTGTCATATGAAATTTATAAAGATGGGCCTATAGCATTTCAAGGAATGCATGCTGGCGACTCGGACTTTTGCTTATTGTCTGCAGAACCAGTAATTAGAGCTTCGGAAGAAGGATATGAATCAATTTTTTTACTGACAAATACAGATAACAGAACTTATGCATTTCTAACACAGCCTGAAATAAAGGATATTAAAGATTTAAAAGGAAAAACTGTGTTTGCTGGCATGCCGGGATCAGCTCCATATTCATTTGTTCTTTCACTATTTGAAGAGGCAGGTCTTAGTGAAAATGATGTTAACTTCATAAACTTGGAGTATGAAGCTTCTGTATCTGCACTAGAAAATAAACAAGTAGATGGAATGTTTTTCGACATATATAACAAGGCAGAAATTTTAAAAGCTATACCAGATGTAAATATTTTGATAGATACTACAAATGAAGAAGATCATAAAAAACTATATGGTTCTAAATACTGTCAAACTACAATAGTAACATGTACTAAAGAATTTGCTGAAAAGAACCCAGAAACAGTTCAGAAATTTACAAATGCATCAGTAAAAGCGTTAAAGTGGATAGATGAACACTCAACAGAAGAAGTTGCAGATAAATTGCTACCATACTTTGATGGAATGACAAAGCAAGAATTGATGGATAAGTTTGAAACGGTTAAGGGGTCTTATTCTAAGACAGGTGAAATAAATGAAGAAGGTTACAAGACGGTTGAAGACTTCTGTATAGAACAGGGATTGTTAAAGGAACCTATAGGATACGAGAATATAGTTGAATCACAGTATGTGAAAGAAGCGGTTAACAAATTAAAATAACCAATAAAAAGAGTGAAAATAAATTATGAAACTTATAGAGATAATTAATGCTACAAAATCTTTTGGCAATCAAAAGGTACTAGATGACTTTGAATTGATAGTTAATGAGAAGGAGTTTTTAACAATTTTAGGTCCATCAGGATGTGGAAAGAGCACGATGCTTAGATGTATTGCAGGTTTCGAGTCCCTGGACTCTGGGAAAATATGCATGGATGGAAAAGACTTATCAAATATTAAATCAAGTGATAGAGATATTGGAATGATTTTTCAGCATAGCAATCTATTTCCGACAATGTCTGTTTATGATAATATAGCTTTTGGTCTCTCAGTAAAAAAAATAGACAAAAGAGTGATAGAGGATAAGGTTAAGGAAGCATTGAATATGGTTGAGATGTCAGGATATGAATATAAATATCCAAGCCAATTATCTGGCGGTGAGAGACAAAGAGTAGCAATCGCGAGGACATTGGTAACAAATCCAAAAGTATTGTTGTTAGATGAGCCCTTTAGTGCAATAGATGCAAAACTGAGAAAGAACTTGCAGCGCAGTCTTAGAGAGATTCATGATAATCTAGGGATTACATCAATATTTGTAACCCATGATCAAAATGAAGCTATGATTTTATCTGATAGAATATGTGTTATGAATGAAGGGAAAATAGTCCAAGCTGGTGATCCATCAGAAATATATACTAATCCAAGTGAAAAGTTTGTGGCGAGTTTTATAGGAAATTACAATATAATAGAAAAAAAAGATTTTCATAAACTTTTGATAGATTTTACAGATGCGAGTAGTGTTGCAATAAGACCGGAAACTATAAAAGTGCTTGCAAATGACAACAATAAATCTACATTAATGGAAGCTACAATTAATAAGCTCACATACCAATCGAGCGTAACCATTTATGAACTTATTGTTAATGGAATTAAAATAGCAGTAGAGTCCATATTTACAGATAATATGGACTACAGTATAGGAGACAAAGTGTTTATCGAAATCGATAAATCAAAAATAATAAAATTCAAATAATAGAGAAGCTGAAAATAACAAAGGCATTGAGATATAAAATCTCAATGCCTTATTTCTTATATTTGTAACATATTTACTCAATCACAATTTCCACAACTTCAGAATTAGCCCAGACTCTTATAGGAGGTCCCCAAGTGCCAGCACCTGAAGTTACGATTACTTTAGGTTTATTATCATCAAATTCGAACACACCATAATTTAATGGATAGACTTTTTTAACTATGAGATTGAAAGGGAAGAACTGCCCATCATGTGTATGTCCACTGATTATTAAATCCGCATAGTTTTCATATTCTTCTATATTGTTAGGCTGGTGATCCATTACAATAACGGGTAGTGCTTTTTCATCTTCGGTCAGGCTAGGCATATCTCCTCTGCTGCCGATAGCTTTACCAATAGGTCTAGGATCCAGTCTGCCGACTAACACAAATTTATTATCAATGACTACCTTATCATCATTTAACAGCTTTACATCTGACTTATCAAGCAGTTCAACCATTTTATCAACACTGCTTCCTGAATCATGATTTCCAAGACATGCATAAACTCCATATTTTGATTTAATGCTTCTAAATATTTTTATAGTTTCTTCAGGATTATCAATTGCATAATAGTCATCATCGAAAATATCACCTGGCATCATAACAATATCGGGATTAGATTCATTTATCTTAGTGACAAGTTTTCTCAAATGATTATTGTCGTTTACATACCCAAGGTGAATATCACTGATTACTGCGATTTTCATTCCTTTGATATTTTTCATTGATTTTTCGCTGTAATTTACTTCATCAGATTCACTAGCTCTACTCACACTATTATTTAAACTGCTACTGGAATTTTCCAGTTGAACATTGTTTTCACTATTGCTCTCTAAGTTAATATCATACTTTTTAAGTCTTATGATGTTAGAGTTTAAAGCTCCAAAGATAAACAGCACTGATATTGTTATAATAAGAGCAGCAGAACCGAATTTAGTTATATACTCATATCTGTTCAGCATAAAACTGCTGTTTCTTGAAATTTTAATTACTAAATATACGATGTTTGCTATATTACCGAAAACAATTATATATGCTATCAGTCCCATGACATAATGAGCCATTTTTATCAACGTCTGATTCATAAATATGCTATTGCTATGCTCGTTCACTTCTATGAATATCACATTTATAAATACGAATATAAAAAAGGCAAAAAACACTATAAACAGGGAGTAGTATATATAAGGGTTAATTTTCTTAAATGATGATATAGCTTTGTAAATCACTCTTCCACCATTTAACAGCAATAGTGAAAAGACAGTAAGGAAAACAGTTATAAATAAATATACTTTAGTTTGTGCATCCATTTATAAAACCTCTATTCTAATATCGATTTTAAAACTGATCAGCAATAGTTTTAATATTTTCAATATTATCTAAATGCTCATTAAATTCCATTGCTTTCACTAATCTTAATTTATGAAATTCTCGCTTCAACAGAAAATCACATAAATATATTATACCATTTATTAGGTCATGTAGAAAATAAATATGATAGAGTGATACTCAAAATTTATGGTATAATATAGTGTAGTGTTTCAGATAACTACTAATAATTTGTCAGAAAATAATAAAAATAGAGGTGGTTTTAGTGAGTAAACTGAGTTACAAGCTTATTGCTCTCGATTTAGACGGGACACTTCTAACAGACAATAAAATAGTAACAGATTTAAACAAGAGTGTATTGCAAAGTTTGGATAAAATGGGTATTGAAATCCTAATTGCAACAGGAAGAAGATATTTCTCAGCTAAACTGTTTGCTAAAGCGATAGAAATAGATGATATAACGATTTTGGCCAATAATGGTACGATAGTGAGAAATATATCTGATGACAAGATTAGAGTTTCAAATTATATAGAGGAGAAAGATTTCTACAATCTGGTAATGGAAGGTAATCACAGAGACCTTACACCTATAACTCATGTAAACAAATATCATGAGGGTTATGATATGATTGGAGAGCTTGAAAAAACAGATTACAGATACAGAAACTATATTCAGAAAGTTGAAGATAGGTATAGAAAAGTTGATAATCTGCTCTACGTTCCATCTCCAGATGTATTGGCAGTTGTTTTTCCGGGAGATAGAGACCATCTTGAATCTTTTATGAAGAAGATTGCAGACAATAGCGGAGAAGCTTTTAATATGTATCTTATGGATAGACTGGTGGGTGTGAGTCCGATTCTTGAAATAATAAAGGCGAACAACTCTAAATGGAGGTCAATCTCTGAATATGCAGAGCTTAAGGGAATTAAGCCTGAAGAAATTATCTGTGTTGGAGATGACATGAATGATTTCGAGATGATTCATCAGGCAGGTCTTGGAATAGCAATGAAGAATGCTGCTGATGGAATAAAAGATGTTGCGGATATAATCACAGAACATGATAACAACAACTCAGGAGTAGGGGAAGTGCTCCGTGAGATATTTGACACAAATGCTTAAATATAATATAATTTTATATTGAATTATGTATTATTAGGCTTCCTTAAGTGGGAGCTAATTTTATTTAGGGAGGATTACATTTTGAAGTATCAACTAGTAAGAGATATTTATAGAAATACTCAGGAATATGCTGATAAAGATATAGTTATAGCTGGATGGATCAGAACTATAAGAAGTTCTAAAAACTTCGGGTTCGTTGAAGTGAATGACGGTACATTTTTCAAGAATATCCAGATAGTAATTGATGATTCAATCGATAACTTTGCAGAAGTTTCTAAGCTTCCAATAAGCTCATCAATCGTAGTTCATGGAAAGCTTGAAATTACACCGGATGCTAAGCAGCCTTTTGAGATTAAGGCTACAGAGGTTAAGATAGAATGTACTTCTGAAAAGGACTATCCACTGCAGAAAAAGAGACACACATTGGAATATCTTAGAACTATAGCTCACTTACGTCCTAGAAGTAATACTTTTGCGGCAGCTTTTAGAGTTAGATCACTAGCGGCTTATGCAATACATAAATTTTTCCAGGACCAATCATTTATTTATGTGCATACTCCAATAATAACGGGAAGTGATGCAGAGGGTGCAGGAGATATGTTCAGAGTCTCTACACTGGATTTAATGAATCCTCCAAAAACTGAAGATGGGAAAATCGACTTCAGCAAAGACTTTTTTGAAAAAGAGACTAACTTAACAGTTAGTGGTCAGCTTGAAGGGGAAGCATTCGCTCTTTCTTTCAGAAATATATATACTTTTGGACCAACTTTCAGAGCTGAGAACTCTAATACAACAAGACATGCTGCAGAGTTCTGGATGATAGAACCTGAAATAGCATTTGCGGACCTTGAAGATGATATGGATTTAGCAGAAGATATGCTGAAATATATCATAAATTTTGTATTAGAAAATGCTCCAGAAGAGATTGAATTTTTCAACAAGTTTATGGACAAGGGACTGTTAGACAGACTTAACAATATTGTAAACTCTGACTTTGAGAGAATAACTTATACTAAGGCAATTGAGATACTTAAAGAAGCTAAGAAAGAGTTCAAGTATCCAGTTGAGTGGGGTTGCGACTTACAGACAGAGCACGAAAGATATATTACAGAAGAGGTTTATAAAAAGCCTGTTTTCGTAACAGATTATCCAAAAGATATAAAAGCTTTCTATATGAGACTTAATGATGATGGTAAAACTGTTGCGGCTATGGACCTTCTAGTTCCTGGTATAGGAGAAATAATCGGAGGAAGCCAGAGAGAAGAGAGACTAGATGTTCTTAAAGAGAGAATTCAAGAAATGGGTCTTAATGAAGAAGAATACTGGTGGTATCTGGATTTAAGAAAATATGGTGGAGTTGACCATGCAGGATTTGGATTAGGATTTGAAAGAGCAGTTATGTATCTTACAGGAATAAGCAATATAAGAGACGTTATTCCGTTTCCAAGAACAGTAGGAAATGCAGAGTTTTAATTGTGAAAACTAGGAGTAAGAAGCAAATAATAAATTAATAGAACGATAAATATAACAAAATAGTTAGTTTGGTAGAGGTGGAACAATGACATTATTTGAAGAATGGGATGCAAAAGCATATAACCCAGCAACACAAGAAGAATATGATAAATTTTGGAATAAATATTTAGAAGAAGAAAAAAATATATACGATGAGTTACTTACAAACAAAGAGAAAACTGTAAAAACTACAGTTGGACAATTCGGTTCGAGATTTATGATACCTGATTTTAAAGTTACAGGATTTTTAGATGGAATAAACTCAAGTTTAGTAAAAGAGATAGAACTTGATAATCTAGAAGCTGAATCAGAATTTGAGTTCGAAATAGATTACGAAAAGCTCTATTACAATATGCTAGAAGCAAAAGCTCCTTGGCTGTATGAATTACCGGCTTGGGATGAGATTCTAGCTGAAGATACAAGAAGAGAAATTACAAAAGAATACAGAGTATCTAGAACAGTAAGAGTTGAAAAAGTTGGAAGAAACGAACCGTGTCCATGCGGTAGCGGGAAAAAATATAAAAAATGTTGTGGTAAATAAAACAAATTGCTGGTTGCTCAAAGTAACCAGCTTTTTTCTATGAATTTTTTGAAGAATGTTATATAATAATATGTAATTCGGTTAAATTTATTCAGGATTGAATAATATATAATTTTGTAGAATTAGGAGGACTTATGGAAAAAAGAAAAACAACGGCAATTATGATTGCATTTTTCTTAGTCATGATGTCAACTACAGTGTTTGCAGAACAGGATACGGCTGCAATTAATGCTGAAAAGTTCGGTATATTTACTTTAATACCGCCTTTACTTGCTATAGTGCTGGCATTTATTACTAAGAATGTAATCTTGTCATTATTTTTAGGAGTATTATCAGGAACCATAATCGCTGAAATCTCAGGATATAATATATTTTCAGCAGTAGTAAGAGGTTTCTTTGGATTCATTTCAACTGCACTGGATTCACTTGCTGATCCGTGGAATGCCGGAATAGTGCTTCAGGTTCTTACTATAGGAGGACTTATCGCTCTGATATCTAAGATGGGTGGAGCAAGAGCAGTTGCAGAAGCATTGGCTGAAAGAGCAAAGACAGCAAAATCAGCTCAGCTTATTACTTGGGTACTTGGAATAATAGTATTTTTCGATGATTATGCAAACTCGTTGATTGTAGGACCTATAATGAGACCAGTTACGGATAGAATGAGAATATCTAGAGAGAAGCTGGCTTTCATAGTCGATGGTACAGCAGCACCGATTGCAGGAATTGCACTGGTATCAACATGGATAGGATACGAACTTACACTTATAAGAGATGGATTTGAACTGGTCGGTCAGGAAGTAAATCCTTATGGAATATTCTTATCGACTATACCTTATAGATTTTACAATATTTTCATGCTGGCTTTTATTCTGATGACAGTATTCATGTCTAGAGAATTTGGATCTATGTACAAAGCAGAAAAAAGAAGCAGATCTAAAGGTCAGGTAATAAGACCTGGAAGCAAGCCTATGGTTTCTACTGAGCTGGAAGCATTAGAACCAAAGAAGGGAATAAAGTATAAGGTGTCAAATGCAGTAATACCGATACTTGTTCTTATGTTTGGATCGCTAGGCGGTTTCTACTACAATGGATATACATCAATAATGGAAGGAACCGATGAAGCTCTAGCTAATGCATTGAGTGCTAGTCCTGTGTCCTTTATGGCAATCAGAGAGACATTCGGCGCTGCAGATGCTTCAGTTGTTCTATTCCAGGCAGCACTTATTGCATCATTAGTTGCGATAGGAATGGGAGTATTTCAGAAGATTTTCAGAGTTACAGAAGCCATTGATATATGGCTGGAAGGTCTTAAATCGCTTATGATTACGGGAGTTATACTCATACTTGCGTGGTCATTGTCAGGAGTAATTAAACAGCTAGGAACGGCAGTATTCCTTATCAATATATTAAAGAATGCACCAGAGACTGTTCTTCAGTCATTGCAATTTTTACTGCCAGGAATAATTTTCGTATTAGGCTCGGTAATATCATTTGCAACGGGAACTTCATACGGAACAATGGGAATACTTATGCCACTTGCAATACCTCTTGCATTCTCATTAAACCCAGATCAGGGATATATAATAATGAGTGTTGGAGCCGTACTGACAGGAGCAATATTCGGCGATCATTGTTGTCCAATATCGGATACAACAATACTATCTTCAATGGGAGCTGCATGTGACCATATAGATCATACTAGGACACAGTTCGAGTATGCGCTTACAGTGGCTGGTGTTTCACTATTACTAGGTTATATTCTTGTAGGACTTGGTGTTCCTGTTTGGATATCTTTAATACTGGGAATTGTAGCACTGATAATTGTATTGAGACTGATAGGTAAGAGAGTAGATAATATACCATTTGAAGGGATGGATAACTGATGGAACTGGAAGTGTTTCTAGGAGATATTACTAAATTAGATGTAGATGCAATAGTAAATGCAGCTAATGAATCTCTCCTAGGTGGTGGTGGAGTAGATGGGGCAATCCACGCTGCTGCAGGACCGGAGCTTTTAGAAGCGACTAAAAAAATTGGGGGATGTCCAACTGGAGAAGCTAGAATAACAGAAGGGTATAGATTACCAGCTAAGTATGTAATTCATACTGTAGGTCCAATCTACGGAAAGCATAATGGGAAAGAAAGTGAACTGCTGAAGAACTGTTATATTAATTCACTTAAACTTGCATCAGAATATAACTGTAAATCAGTAGCATTTTCAGCGATAAGTACAGGAGTATATGGATACCCTGTGGAAGCAGCCACAGAAATCGCTATAAGTACAGTTTTAGAAGAAATCAAGAAGTATAAAGAAATAGAAAAGATAATTTTTGTCTGCTTCAGTGAAGAGCTGGAAGAAATCTATCTTAGAAAGCTCAAAGAGATAATGAATATTGAGAGTAAAGATAGTTAAAGATAGTCAAGATAATTAATATATTTAAGATATGTAAAACATATAAACCTCTAGAATTAGTGACAAGCTAATCCTAGAGGTTTATTTTATATATTCACAATATTTTTATACACTCTGGTCGTCAGTCTGTTTCTCATCTTCAACAACTAAAATCTTAAACATTGAATCTGAAAGTAACTACGTCTCCGTCCTGCATTATATAGTCTTTACCTTCAAGTCTCACAAGTCCTTTATCCTTCGCTTTAACATATCCTTCACATTCCATAAGATCGTCAAAGCTTATAACTTCCGCTCTGATAAAACCTCTTTCCATATCAGTGTGGATTTTTCCAGCTGCTTGAGGTGCTTTAGTACCTCTTTTTATTGTCCATGCTCTTACTTCTTTAGGTCCGGCAGTAAGATAAGACATAAGACCTAACAGCTTATAGCTAGCACTTACAAGCTGGTCAAGTCCAGACTCATCAAGTCCTAAATCATTTAAGAAGCTGATTTTTTCTTCATCTGAAAGTTCAGAGATTTCTGCTTCTATCTGAGCTGATATCACGATAACTTCAGAGTTTTCATCAGCTGCATATTCCTTAACTTCCTGAACAAATTCATTATCAGGATTTTCAACCATATCTTCTTCTGAAATATTTGCAGCATAAAGAATAGGCTTATATGATATAAGATTAAATCCTTTGATCAGTTGTCTCTCGTCATCGTTAAGATCAACTGCTCTAGCAGATTTTCCATCTTCAAGTACTGTCTGCATTTTTTTAAGTAAATCAAACTCTTTCTGGTAAGTTTTATCACCTTTAAGCATTTTCTGAACTCTTTCAATTCTCTTATTAACCTGCTCAAGATCTGCAAGTATAAGCTCAAGGTTGATTATCTCAATATCGTCTATCGGATCTATTCTACCTTCAACGTGAGTGATATTCTCATCTTCAAAACATCTGATTACATGAACGATAGCATCAACTTCTCTTATGTGAGATAAGAACTTATTACCTAGACCTTCACCTTTACTAGCTCCTTTAACAAGACCTGCAATATCGAAGAACTCTATAGCAGTTGGAACAACTCTTTCTGAATTAAGAAGAACTCTAAGTTTTTCAAGTCTATCATCAGGTACAGAAACAACACCAACATTTGGTTCTATTGTACAGAATGGATAGTTTGCAGATTCTGCCCCTGCTGAAGTAATAGCGTTAAATAGAGTAGATTTACCGACATTTGGCAATCCAACAATTCCTAGTTTCATATATAAATACATCTCCTTTATTTCATTTATTATCATTTGATAAATTAGTATTTTCATCAAGTATTTCAACTATAAAAATCGGTCACCAGCAATCAAATAGAGGAGACCGATACAACAATAAATTTTATCACAAAAGCGTTTGTATATCAATCAAAGATGAGTACAAGTCAGATTATAATTTAATTATAACTGTACGCAGAGTCATTTATATGTAGAGAAGTGTAGATAAACAACTGCATATCATTTTATGAAATTCAGAATATCAGTATAAATTGATTGTAAAGTTATAGTTTGGGTAAAATTATATGAAAAGACATAATATTCACAATTGTTTTCAAGAGTGTTATACTATAAATAAATTTATATTGGAAAAATATGAAAACATGAATAAATGTTAAATTACTAAATTGTTAAATTAATTATAAAGGACTAGATATAAATGAAATATTATCTTTATATAGATGAGTCTGGAGTTCTTCACCCCAATAGTGCAAGTGACTACTTTGTTTTTTCAGGATTGTTAGTTAATGAGGATATGAAAGAAGTAGTTTCAGATAATTACAGCAATGCACTGGACACCTTAAAAAACAATAAGGGTTTGGCTAAAAATGTAGAAATGAAAGCATCGAAGATGAAAGATGACGACAAAAGGTATCTGCTAAGCAATCTGAGAAAGAACTGCAATCAGGTATTCGTGATTACAAACATAAGAAGACTAAGAGAAGAGACGTTCCAAACTACAGTAAATATAAATAGATATAAAAACTATATGCTTACTAAGATGGTTGAACAGGTGCTGGCTAGAGGCTGGCTGGAAAGCTGTGACTATCTTCAGCTGAATATAGACAACCAGAACATTGCCTATACTGCTATGGATAATCTGGAGAGTTATCTTCATATAACATTTAATGAAGATAGAATAAGATATGAGGATTTATTTGATGAATACGATATCAATTATATCGAGTTTTCAGTGAGGTATAGGGATTCGAAAAACTTCCCACTCATTCAGGCTGCTGATCTACTAGCTAATACGAAGTATAGAGAAAATGAGTTAGAAGGAGCACAGGGCTATAGATACCTTCAGAAAGACGCAATAAATCTGAATCTTCCATTAGGAAGGCACTGATATCTTTGTAAAAACATGCCAATAAAATATGAAAAAAGGAGCCCAAAAGAGGCTCCTTAATTATTTATGTACTAAGTAGATATCAGTACAATTCCACAGATTATTTTCTATAAATTTTCAATTGCTTGAGCTAAAGTCATCTCGTCTGAATCATATGAATGTCTAGCAAAACCATGATCCATTTCGAAAAATCTTGCATTAGCCTCTTTAATTGTAGAGTATTCTCCTGATCTGTAAGCTTCAATAGCTAACGAAGAAATTTTATCTACATAGTGAGCATGATCTAAAACTTCACCAGTTACATCATTAACATAAAAAAATTCTAATTTCATAAGTACACACCTCTCAAAAAGATAATTTCCGTTATTTATATTATATCATAAGTATTAATTATTAAAAGTAATAAAAAATGGTATGCAATCTGATCAAATCAAAAGGCATACCATAAATTGTTTCTAATCTTTGTTTCAATATTTTCTATTTATTCGTTCTTTTAGGATATACTGCAAGTGCTTCTTTAAGTATTTTCATAGCTCTCTCAAGAGCATCCGCTTCCAGCACATAAGAAATTCTAACTTCATCTCTTCCTAATGATGAATGGTTATAGAATCCTGTAGCTGGTGCCATTATAATTGTTTCACCTTCGTGCTCAAACTCCTCTAAAAGCCAGACAATGAATTCTTCACTGTCCTCAACAGGCAGCTTTGCTATAACGTAAAAAGCTCCTTCTGGCTCAGCACATATAACACCATCTATTTCCTTAAGGTTTGAGTAGAGAACATCTCTTCTTCTTTTATATTCTCCAACAACATCTTCAAGATATTTAGGAGAAACCTTTCCGAGATTAGCCGCAGCTATCTGGTTTAAAGTCGATACACACAGTCTGCTCTGGCAGAGTTTCATAAATTCAAAAATAAAATCTTTATTTTTAGAAGCTACACAACCAACTCTTGCGCCACAACAGCTGTATCTTTTAGAAATAGAGTCACATAGAATAGTTCTGTCTTCCATGCCTTCAACTGACATAAAAGAGAAGAATTCTGTGTCATTATATATGAACTCTCTATAAACTTCATCTGCAATAACAAACAGATTATGTTCTTTTGCAATATCAGAAATCATTCTGACTTCCTCTTCAGTATATACTGTTCCTGTCGGATTGCCAGGATTTGATACCACAATCGCTTTTGTCTTCTCAGTAATGAAAGATTCAATGTACTCTCTGTCCGGTAAATGGAACCCATCTTCAGCTTTAGTGACAAATGCTTTCACATTTACACCAACTGATCCTGCAAAACTGCTGTAATTTGCATAGAATGGCTCAGGAATAAGCACTTCATCTCCATGATCACATAAAACCATCATGGAAAAAAGCAGCGCTTCACTGCCACCGTTTGTTACTACGATATCTTCCGTAGAAAGGTCGATTCCCAGACCATTGTAATAATCAGCAAAAGTTTCCAGCAACTCAGGCAGTCCCTGAGATGGACAGTATTCAAGTACTTCACTTTTATAGTTTGCCAATCCTTCAAAAAATTCCTTTGGAGTTTTTATATCCGGTTGTCCAATATTTAAATAATAAATCCTTTTTCCCTTTTGTTCGGCTCTATCTGCTAGCGGTACTAGCTTTCTGATAGGAGATTCCTGAACAGAATAAATTCTTTTAGAAAACTGCATGAATTTAACCCCTCTCATAGCTCTCCTTTTATCTAACCGAATATATAAAAGATAAAACTAATTGATATTAATTTAATATTTATACTTAATTATTTTCAGTCGATAAAATATTGGAGATAGTCTCTTTGTCATATTTGCACACTTTATCTCTTGCTTCCAGCAAATTATAAAGCTCTAATGTTAAGCTGTCTGTATTGCCTGAATCCAAGGCCTCAGTGGCTCGCGCGTTAATGTCAGCGATTTTTCTATTGACTATTTCCAAAGCAGTTTCAAAGTCCTTAAACTCCTTAGAATTCTCATCTAATTTAATATCCACAAAAATCACCTCTGTAAAGGATATTTTAACAAATATTATTGGAATTATCAATAATATACTAAAATAATGGTAATCTTAAAGCATATTGGGTATAATGTATTTAAGCTTATAAGTAATCTTTAATATTTTTATTTATTTATGGAAGGAATGAAAGATATGTTAAAAGAATTTAAAGAATTTCTTATGCAAGGTAATGTCGTTGATTTAGCAGTTGCTGTAATCATCGGTGGAGCTTTCGGAAAGATAGTTACATCACTTGTTGAAGACATTATCATGCCACTTATCGGTATTCTTATCGGTGGTAAAGGTCTAGAAGATTTATCTACAACTGTAGGAACTGCAACTGTTAAGTACGGTGCATTTATTCAATCGATAATCAACTTTGTTATTATTGGTGCAGCTATATTCATCATGATTAAAGCGATTGAAAAAGCTAAATCATTAAATCCTCTAGCTAAAAAAGCGGAAGAGGAAGAAGCAGTAGAAGAAATATGTAAAGAAGAGCAATTACTTACAGAAATTAGAGACTTACTTAAAGCACAACAAAATAATTAATAGTTATTATTATAACAAGCTTGGCAGAAAATTTGTTTTGTCAAGCTTGTTATTCAAGAATAGATATATTTAGATTTGAAGGGAGATTATACTAAATGAGAATTACTGGAGATTACAAAAAAAACAAAATGCAATCGGGGACTTCAACACTTAGAGAAGCATCAGAAGAAGCACCAAAGACACCAGGTTTCTATACGATAATATTACAGACTGAGAAAGTTTATATGGGTGTAGCAGAGTCAGGATTAAGAGAAGAGTTCATAAGATTATACAATGGATTTCATCTTGACGCTGAAACAGCTTCAGTAAAGATATATGAAAATAGAGATAACATAGTTGTTGACTGGGTCGAAGAATACTCACTTGAAAATGCAAAAGAATATGTTGACAAAGTTGTTGCAACAGAACAGTTCGCTTGGAACAAATAAGAAAACTTGAATAAATTACTTACAAAAAGGAAAACGATATTTTAATATCTTTTCCTTTTTTTGTTGAAAGTATTTGCTCGTTTAAGTATAATTAATATGATAAATAATTGACACAATTAATATTTTGGAGGACAAAAGGTGGATAAAATGGAAAAAAGAGTGGTTAAGCAAATTTCGTTTTCAAAAGAGAATTCTGATGTTTGGGACATTTTAAATAATCAAAAAAATGCTAGCCAGTATGTTTGTGAAGCTGTGAGAGCTTACAAAAACAAGGAAGACTCAGTTTTAACAATCGATAGAGAACAGCTAAAAGAAGTTATAAGAGAAGCTTTTGAAAACTTATAGTACCATCTATGCAAGAAACCATCGCCAATAAGGCAGATGGTTTTTTCTTTATATTAATGGGTATAATTTTTAAGAAAGACTGATAAATGGATGGTGATGAGATGTTAGCATTAAAAAGAGAAGTAATTGAAAAGATATATACCATGGAAATGGGCATAAATGCAGCAGAAAAATCTATGGTGTCTGATGCAGAAATCCCTCTGAGAACAAATTTCGATATACCGGAGAAAAATGGACAGGTACTTTATATGCCTGCATATATTAAAGGAGAGGGAGTTACTGGAATTAAACTCATTTCAGTATACCCTGATAATGATAAAAAGGGAATACCAGTAGTTCCTGCACAGATGGTACTTATGGACCCGGAAACAGGAGAAGTGATGAGTATAATAGATGGGACACTTCTTACACAGATCAGAACAGCAGCTATTCAGGGACTTGCGACTAAACTGCTGTCAAGAGAAGATTCGAAAATAGGGTTAGTAATAGGCACAGGTGGACAGTCGCTATATCAGATAGAGGCAATGCTTACAGTTAGAAATCTGGAGAAGCTGTATATTTATGATTTGGATATCGAAAAATCAAGAAATCTTCAAAGAACTGCAAAGGAAAAACTGAGCAGGTTCGATACGGAAATATTAGCAGTGGAAGATATAGACAAAGCTGTTTCCGAAGCTGATATAATAACGGCAGTTACAACTTCAAAAAGACCAGTATTTAATGGAGAACTGGTAAAGTCTGGAGTTCATGTAAATGGTGTTGGAGCTTATACAAAAGAGATGATCGAAGTTCCGGGAGAGTATCTGTCAAAAACAGAAAAAGTATTTATGGACTCAGAAACAGGTGTGATGTCAGAAGCGGGAGACGTTCTGGAAGCGATAGAAAAAGGACAGATTAAGAAAGAAAACTGTTATGAAATAAAAGATCTTATAGAAGGAAAAGTAGAAGGAAGAAAGACTGATTCTGAAAAAACATTCTTCAAAACAGTAGGTACTGCAGTGCTAGATGTTGTTACAGCATGGGAAATATACAAGATAGCAGTAGAGAAGGGTGTAGGAGAAAAAGTAGATATATAAAAAGAGAAGTCAAACAAAAAAAGGGTGGGAAACCACCCTTGAATTTATTCTGAAGGAACAAGCTCTATAGTAATATAATTAATGTCAAGACTTGTAGTGCTATATAGGTCAACATTTTTAAATTCCTGAATACCATCAGGACCAAAATATTCTTCTATACTATTTATATCATCAAGACCCTTAGAATGCACATATCCAACTCCTTCAACCAGCTTTATGTCATATATTCCAGGCTCGAAATCCTTATCAGAACTATGATAGCCAGGTCCTAAAACTATTCGTTTTGCAGTACTGTTATTTCTGGGTTTTAAATTCACATCGTCATAGTAAGAAGATTCAATATTAACTACAAGATTTCCTGTTACTCTGAGTCTATCCCCATCTTTTTTCAGATTGATATTCTCAAGTTCTTTAATATGTTCGGTGTCCGGAGAATCAGAAAGTTTCTCATCGATACCACTACTATTATCAGCACTGCCAGAAAGCACATATCCAGTTCCGCTGACCGTCTTTACAGTATAAGTCCCTGGAGGGAAATCAATCCCGGCAGTATAAATACCTGCGCTTAATTCCATGCTGTAAGGAGTGGCTTTCTTGTCCGCTTCATTTACCTTATCACTTACCTTGTCATTTTCCTCTTTTGATTCAATCAGTGAATCTAAGAAACTTTCAGGATCATTAGAAATTCTTTTATTCTTATCAAAATCCCAATTGATATAGTTGAGTTCAATCTTAGGAGCAGTTAAACTATAACCTACCAGAGAGATTATAGTAACACCTATAAAAATCAATAGGACCTGTATTCTTTTAAGCTTAAATCTATCAGACTTAATCATTCCGATTAATAAAAATATAGGATTCAAAAAAGTAAGAATCATATAAAATAAACTTTGCAAGATTTT
>CAZBAL010000021.1:0-29557 GCA_964489735.1 uncultured Clostridia bacterium
TTAAGAAAATATAAAAAGATAATTAGAAATTTATACTTTGTTTATAAATAAAAAAATGTTTGAATCTAATTTGATATTAATATTTGATATTGAAATTTGAATAATAAATATGTAAGTAGAAACCAGGCGGTTTATGGTCATATATTGACTGTAGACTTGCCTGGTTTTTTTGTTGTTTTCTGTAAATTTTTGGAACATAAACCATTATTGAATAACGTGCAAAAAATATCAAGATACCTTAAATCGCATGATTTGAATAAATATAATAAAAACTATCCGATATATAGGGGATAATTACAAATATAATGGCATATGTTTGAATAGAGCAAATATTTATTCAATGACAAAAACAGGTAAGTCTGTTATAAAATTGAACAGTAATGACTTCCAGAAACTTCAATAAATTTCCTTATAAAAATATATATGAAGTTATTTGGAAAATATCTAGGGAAGGAGGGAGAGAGTGAATAATAAGAAAGCAAAGAAGAATAAATTGATACTGTTTGTGAGTATCTTGTTTTGTCTAATTTGCTTAGGAATAAGTTTGGATTCAATTGAAGCAAATGCTCAACAAGTCAGGGCAATTCTGAAACCGGAAGAAGTGAAGAGACATACATATCATTTTTATATTGATGGGGTACTGGATGAAAGCAGAACTCAGATATTGAAAAATGGACAGATTTTAAAAAATCCTGGAGAGCCGACTTAAAGACTAACAAAGTGTTTTTAGGCTGGTATAGTGAGGGCAGCGACGAACGCTTTCAGTTTGGACAGGAAGTTGCAGTAAATTCAGACGAGACTATCAGAATCGATGGGAGATTTAAAGGTGCTGTGTATGTGAGTTTTGTCAATGATGGGGAGAACCCGGAAAAGGACAAAATAATAAAGGTTAAAGAATTAGTACCAGGAGAAAAAACTGATGGAAAAAGAGTTCCTGTAGTGGTTATGCAGACCGGATATGTATTTAAGCATTGGTCCTTAACTAGAAATGGTCCGCCTTTTGATTTCAATCAGCCCTAAATGAAAACACAGTTCTGTATTCGGTTCTTGGACAGCCATGGACAGTCAGTTTTGATTCAGATGGTGGATTTGTGATACCACCCGAATATGTAGATCATGGAGGCAGACTGGGAGAACTTGAGATACCTACCAGAGTTGGATATACCTTCAACAGATGGGTTGATGAAAATGGAAATACTTTTAATATGAGTACTCCAATAACTTCAGATAGAAAGCTTAAAGCTATATGGACTCCGAATAGAACTACCAGGTACAGGGTAGTCTATATGCAGGAAAATAAAGAAGGTCCAAATGAAGATTGGAACTACTATGTAAAGGAGACCGTGCTCAGAACAGGTGCAACTGGTTCTATTGCAGTCTATACGGATAAGACAGGTCACGCTGGTTATGAGGGGTTTGAACTGGATGCAGCTAAGACGAAAGCAACAGAGGTTACTATAGACGAAGCAGGAAACACTATAAGGAGAGTATATTACAAAAGAAAAAGGTACACTCTTCATTTCAAGAGTTATTACAATCCATTAGGCAGAGATTTGCATACTGTACAAAATATAAAATTTGGCCAGAATACTTCAGCTGCATGGAGTACAATACCGCCATCATACAGTAGTTATACATGGTATATAAGTCGATATGGAACCATATCTTACAGTATTCCGCCGGATATGCCAATAGGCGATCTCACCGTATACGGTAGACAGGATGGGTATTATCCATACATTATTTTCTTTAAGGAAAGAATTAATGGCGTTAATACAAATCAAGATATTCGCCCGCAATTTAACTTCTCAGGTTCTAGAGGTATTTATTTAACGCAGGAAGATTATATTAGTGTACCGGGATTTACAACATTTTCAAATCCAAACGATGGTTCACAGAATTCCATACCGGGACATAGTTCAGGAGCAAACATTTTTAATATCTACTATGTAAGAAATAAGTATAGTATAACTTTTCACACGAATGATGGAACAGATGGCAGAACCATAGCAGATATCCCTTATGAGTCGGATATTTCAGACAAAGCTCCTTCTGAGTATGTAATAGGAGAGACTAAAAAGAAGATAAATGGTCTCGAGCATACATTTACGGGATGGTACGAAGATATAGAAACTGTGGGAAATATATATTCATTTGAAGGAAGAACGATGCCCTCTGAGAATATGATACTTTATGCTGGCTGGGAACCTTCAACGCATACTTTGACGGTTTATAATACCATAGATGATAATGGTGAACATGTTGAGTTTGGGAATATAGAGCATAATGGACACCTAGAGGATATAGAGCCCTTATTAACGGCAGATAGACCAGAAGGTGCAAACGTTGGAGATTTTCTTGGATGGTACTGGTTCCAGAGGGATGAGCATTTTGTGAAGTTCAACTTCAATACACCTGCATTAGAAAATCTTGAGCTTTATCCAGTGTGGAGAAATATTAACTTCCATCTGTCTTATGACCTGAATGGTGGAACACCACAAGATGGACTAATTGATAACAACAGTTATCTTGCTTACACTCATGCAGTAGTAAAAGAGACTGAAGGAATAGACTCTCCAAGTGATGATGAGATTTTTCTGGGATGGACAGATAAAAGAAATTCGAAATGGTACCATGCAAACGATTTAGTTTATATGGATAGGAAGAATATTGAACTAGAAGCCCAGTGGGGACCTAAGCTTGACACAGCAGATATTACTTATAATCCAAATGGAGGAAATGGTGAAGCTAGGAAGCTTACATTACCTAACAACTCAACACACAGAGTTCAGGATGATGCATTTGACAGCTCAAATATTTATAGTCGTCCAGGGTACGAACTGGTTGGATGGAATACTTCAGAAGATGGAACAGGTCAAGCCTTTCAAAAAGGCGAAGATATAGTAGTTGACAATACAGGAAACAATACGCTTTACGCTCAGTGGGAGTCCACTGCTAGAGTAAACATTGTGCTAACAAAGAAATGGGAAATAGTAACACAGTCTGATAAATTTGACTTTACAGTTCAGCTGTACAGAGATGGGGAGCCAGATGGAGAACCTGTAAAAATAAATAAATCTCAGAGCAGTCATACTTGGGCTGACAGACCCAGAGAAAAAAAGATGGGTGCAGATTTTCAGGACCATGTATATACTGTAAAAGAGCTTAATGTACCAGAAGGATATAGAGCATATATAGGAAAGCCGATTTTATCTGAAGATGGTGAAACTATAAATATTGAAGTCACAAATTTTAAAAGGTCATTCCTTCCGGGAACAGGAGGAAAAGGTACAGGACTATTCCATTATGTGGCGGTTACATTCATTCTTATAGGAATAGTCATAGGAATAAAAAAGTTAAATATCAGATTATAAAAATATAGAATAAATGTCTCGCCAGAGACGGTAATGATTAAATTATATAAAAATCAGGAGGAAATATAGATGTTAAAAGCTTTAAAGAATAAAAAGACTTTAAGTGCGCTATTTGCAACATTAATGATTGTTTCTTCATTGCTGCTGCCGATAATGTCAAATGTTTCAAGTGCAGCAGGAACGGGGACTTTTACAATTCAAAAGCTTCGTCCTACAGGGACAGAGGCGGACGGAACAAGTGATGGTCAGCAAAAAGGAGAAGCGGATATAGAAGGGAAACTGCCTGTAAAAGGAGTAGGTTTTAAAATAAAAAGAACTCACCTATTTGAAGTTACAGGAACAGGTGAAAATAGAGATATTACAGAAATCACTGAGGATACAGGGTATGACGAGATACACTATACTGATTCAAACGGAAAAATAGCGTTGACACTGGATTATGGAAGATATACTTTTGAAGAATTGACTAAGGATGAATATCCGGAAGGAAGAGAATTACCTGTGGGAATTGAGTTTCCGACTACGAGCAAAAAATACATTGCAGAGATACCAGGAACAAAAGGCAGTGACAATAAAACTCTTTTTGATAATGTCTATGCTTATCCTAAGAACACAACTAGTGCTAGTGGATTAACAATAAACAAAATCGGTAGAGACAGTGAAACAAAAGCGGATACTCCTCTAGCCGGAGCAAAGTTCAGAATCTACACGGATGCTGATCTAGTTAATGAAGTTACTGTAAAGCCTGAAGATGGAACAACACCATATGATCTGCCTTTTACAACTGGAACTGATGGGAAAGTTGTAATAGAAGGTCTTGAAGATGGTAAAACGTACTATATCAAAGAAGAGGAAGTATGCATTGAATAGAGATGTTAAACCGATTAAGATAGACAGCAGTACAGACAACAGCATAGAATTTGTAAACAACCAGATAATCAAGAAAGTACCAGAAGGTAGAGTTTCAATAGAAAAACCAATAACTTATACAATATATACAACAATACCAGAAGATTATGATGGTTTAGGAGAGTTTGTTATTTCTGACTATCTACAGCCTGCAGAAGGTATGTCAGAACTAGCTGGATTTATGGTTGATGGAAGCCTGAAATTCAGTTTTGATGGAGCGGCTCCTACACATATGAACAATGTTGAATGGGATGAGACTAGAGAAGTAGTAGGAAATTACAATGGTTCAGAAATTGTATCTCCTAACAATAAGACAGGATTCAAAGTGGATTTAAAAGATACTACACTTACAAATATAGCAGGTAAGCAGCTGAAAATAACTTATGATGTAGTTTTTACAGATGCAGCAATTAATAAAACTATAAACAACAAGTTTATTCAGACAGTTGCAAATTCAAATGGAGCAGAATTTCCAACAGAAGTATCAAAGCCAATTACACTGTATAAAGCGACTATTGTTGTTCACAAGAGGGATTTAGAAGATAAGAGTCAAGGTCTTCCAGGAGCTAAGTTTCAGCTTCAAAAAAATATTGGAACAGATGGAAATGATAACTGGATGAATGTTGGAGATGTTAAGTCCACAAACCAAAGTGGAGACATCATATGGGACAATGTTGGACTCGGAAATTACAGGGTAATTGAGACACAGGCTCCAACATATGAGTATAATGGTAAAACTAGGAACTATGTTATTTTGAATGAGACAACTGAAATAATTTTGGATGATTCAAATAATTTGGATGCAGAAAATCCAACATATATATATAACCGTAAAGCTATGTGGTATCTTCCAGGAACGGGTGGAATAGGATACTTCGGCTTTACAGCATTAAGTGTTGTGTTAATTGCAATTGGGCTGGGTATATTCGGATATAAAAAGAAAAAAGCTCAAGCTTAATTTGATATAATAAACACGGATTTATCAGTATAAGTGTTCATTGGTTATATTGATAAAACTTTAATAGATATGAAATAAATATGGAAAAGGTCATTTATGCGTAAGAGCCTAAATGATCTTTTCTGACTTTACATAATATTTTAAAATTTGGAGATGATTGATTTGAGTAGAAAAAAGCCGGATATATCAACAATTATTATGGTTTTATGTCTATTCCTTGGAGTAGTCGTTTT
Organism: uncultured Clostridia bacterium; assembly: GCA_964489735.1. Taxonomy (GTDB): domain Bacteria; phylum Bacillota; class Clostridia; order Tissierellales; family Gottschalkiaceae; genus Andreesenia. The sequence continues at coordinate 5,475 of CAZBAL010000021.1, forward strand.
CTTCTATCCTAAAGTCAGCGATATGATAGTATCCTATAATATCAAGAAATCTCAAGAAGAGTTCAGTAAACAGACAGCTGCACTCAGTGAAGAAAAAAAGAATCAAAAAATAGAAGAGCTTAAAAAAGCAAACGAAGAGATTGCAGAAAATTACAGTGAATATGATGACCCTTTCTATTTAGGAAAAAAAGAGCTGGGAGGGACAGTTCAGGGGACAAAAAAAGGCAAGTTAGAACCTATAGGAAGTATCATAATTCCTAATCTGAATATAAATCTATCAATATACGAAGGAACAGATGATGATGTATTGAAATATGGCGCTGGCCATATGGAGAAATCGTCTTACCCGATAGGTGGGGTCAACTCACATTCGGTAATTACTGCACATACCGGGCTTTCATCAGCTAAATTCTTTTCTGAACTTATAAATATTAAAAAAGGTGAAATGTTCTTTGTAGAAAGTTTAGGAGGAACGATGGCGTACGAAGTAATAGAGTTGAATACTGTCTTGCCGGATGAACTGAAGCATCTCAAGATACAGGAAGGTAGGGATCTTGTCACTCTAATGACCTGTACACCTGAAGGGCTGAATACGCATAGACTTCTAGCTCTCGGAGAAAGAAGGGAATACACACCTGAAGTCGAAAAGGAATTTAAAAAATCTGTTGAGGATTCAGAGGATCAAGTGAGATTTAAGAGAATAATGGTAATAATAGGTATAATTGTTTCAATAATACTGATTATACTGTTGACTAGAGTAGTTTGGAGGCGTTCGAAGGATGTATAGAAGAACAGTATCTTTACTCATGATAATTATAGGAGTGATAGTATTTATTTTTCCAAGAGCTTTTACGGAATATAGAGACTATTCTTATAAAAATGATAAAAAAAATATACTGAGACTATTTCAAATATGACCCAAGAGGAATTTCAAAAAAAAGTTGAGGAAACAATTGAATATAATGAAAAAATATCTAAAGATGGCATAGATGGAGAAAATAACAGTTATCCCATAGATGCCTTTACTGATAACAGTTCATTTGCTGATAGTACTGAAGATGTTGACAAAAAGCCTTTCGCATATATTGAGATACCAAGACTTGATGAATTCCTGCCAATCTATCTAGGTGCGACAGAACAGAACTTATATGATGGTGTTGCACATATAGAGGGTACTTCTATGCCGACAGGTGGAGTAGATACGCATTCAGTAATTGCAGGACATAGAGGATATTCTCAGTCCAGATTTTTCAGATATATTGATCAGATTGAAGAGGGGGATCAATTCTATATATACGTACTTGGAAATAAACTGAGCTATAAAGTGGTTTCTCAAATGATAATAGCACCAGATGATGTTGGGAATCTCAGAATACAGCAAGGAAAAGATCTGGTTTCTCTTTTGAGCTGTCACCCTTATCCATATATGTCCCATAGAATAGTAGTGACAGGGATGAGAATTAACAATGACAGCAGTGAATCGGACCTGAACTCTGATATTGAATATAAAAATGAAATTACAAAAGGCATGGTTGAGGAAGTTTGGAAACAGAACAATTCGAATATAGAATCAGCAGATTATGAAAATTCACCTAATTATGATGTCAAAAATCAAAATGTGAGCATGAAATCAAATTCCGATGAAAATAAGCAGGAAGATAATAGTGAGAGTAATCCCGGGAATTATCAAGAGATTCATGATGGAAATAATTATGAGACTTCAGACTTTATTGTGACTGAGAAAGTAGATATTAAATCAGTTAAGAAGAAGAATTACATTGCTATTGGAACAGGTCTTATTATAATACTTCTGTGTGTAGTAAAACTGATAAAAGTAATAAAAGAAGATATCCTATGATTATATTTTTAATATTATCTAAGGATATCTTTTATTTTATTTAGCCGTTAACAAAACCACAGTTTCGACATGGTTGGTCCATGGAAACATATCGAAGGGCTGAATTTTAGATATACTATAGTTTTCGAAGAGAACATTCAAGTCCCTAGCAAGTGTAGCCGGATTGCATGAAACATAGACTATTTTTTCAGGGTTCATCTCCATCATCGATTCTAGAACAGCTCTGTCACACCCTTTTCTTGGAGGATCTACAACTATGACATCAGCCTTCTTTCCAGATTTTGAATGTTTAGGAAGAATTATTTCAGCTTTGCCGTATTCAAAATCAGCATTTTCTATATTATTGACTTTTGCATTTTCTATGGCATTAAGGACTGACTTCTCTACAATTTCTATACCAATTACTTCTTTTGCTTTCCTAGATAAGAACAGTGATATAGTTCCTATACCAGAATATATATCATAAACTACTTCATTTCCTTTTAAGTCACAGTATTCAAGCACTTTTGAATACATCTTTTCAGTAATCTCTGGGTTGACCTGGAAAAATGTTTCAGGAGATATTTTAAAAGACAAATCTTCTATATAATCAATTATATATGATGATCCATATAGAACATAGCTCTCTTTACCAAGTAAAAACTTCTTGGAATTATTGATATTTAGAACTACAGATTTAATATTTGGAAATTTTGAAACCAGATTCTGAGTTATAAAAGAAAAAGTATCTTTATAATAAGCTTTATGATAAGCTTCATGATTTTTATTTTTTACCTTCTCATTTTTTTCAATACCGGCTATAAGGACAACCATCACTTCAGAGCCATCTTTAGTGTTCCTGATAAGCACATCTTTTATTTTAATAGCATCTTTAGGTTTTGATTGAATGAGTAGATCAGATAGCGCTCTTTTAATCTGAACAGAATAGTTGCTGTTGATTAGACAGTCTTTCATATCCAGCACATCGTGAGTTTTTTTAGAAAAATAACCAATACTGTTTTTCTTGTGATCAATGTGAAGAATAGCTTTATTTCTATAATTGAATGTGTTTTCTGGTGAGACTATCTCTTCTAAAATATCAGTATCGCCATTTGTATCAATATTGACAAATCTTTCAATGAGGTTTTTTACTTTGTTCTGCTTAAGCTCTCTCTGAGCATCATATCTGTATTCCATAAAATCACAGCCACCGCACTCAGAATCAGTTGGACAGAGTCTATCCTGTCTGTATTCAGAGAATTCAGTTATTTCCAAAGTCTCGGCTTCTGCAAAGTTCTTTTTTCTTTTATAAATCTTAGCAACAACTTTATCTCCAGGAAAAGCTGAGTCGGTGAAGACAGTGAAATTATCTTCAGTTTTTCCGATTCCTCTACCATCTTCTGTCATATCGACTATATTTAAAATTACAATATCATTCATAAACAGTCCTTCTTTCTATTCGTTAATACCTTAAAAACAATGGATATTAAGGTTGAAAACTTTCTTACATGAATAGAGGTATACTCATCAAGTTGAGCATACCTCGAATAGGATTGAACCCTTTGCAGTAAAAACAAAAGGATAATAATATTATATCATAGAAGATAAGGCTTTCTAAGCAATAGAACAGTAGAAATTTAAAACAAGAAATTGCAATAGATGGTATAATAATAATTAATAGCAAAAAGAAATATCTAGTTTATTAATCCAATAATTTAGTTAATTTAGTGGAGAAGATACAGTGAAACATAGGGAGAGAAAATAATGCATGTTGATTATTATAGAATAAAAGGAAAAATGAAACTTAAACTTGTTGATGATTCAAAAAAGATAGAGCTGGCACTAGACACAGAGGCTCCAAGAGAGCTCGAGGGAATAATCGGATGTTCTGACTTTACTAGTGGAAGATCTCTGCTTAACAGCATAATGCAGTACAATGAAATCACTCTGAACTATTTCAGTGGGAATATTGGAAAGCTTGAGTGGAGATACGAAGATGCTCTCGATTATCTAATAAAATCGGGGATATTTACAATAAATGGAGATATAGTTGTTACAGATAGTATGTCCAAAGAAAATGATTTTAGAATAACAGTAAAAGATAATGTTTTTGAAAAAACAAAGTTAAATCAGTAAAGGGTTATAGGTTACCTTTTTCAACCTAAATATAAAATATGAGGAATTGGAAATATGAATATAGAATCTATGAAAAATTATGTAGAAAAATTGATTACGAATACAGAAGTTGTTCCAGCACTTGTTGGAATAAAGGGAATAGGAAAAACAGAAGCAATCAAGCAGCTAGCTGAGAGAATGGGTATTGGATACCAGGCTATCTATCCGTCATCTCTTCAAGGTGAAGATTTTATGGGGTTGCTGATCAAAGACCTTGAATCCAGAACGACTCAGTACCTGGCTCCGGATTTTTTTCCTACACAGAATGCGATAGATAAAGGGCTGTTTCCAGAGAGAGGGATACTAGTTCTTGAGGAGTTTAACAGATCAGATACTCAGACTATATCAGCACTGTTTCCGCTTCTTCAGGAAAGAAGAATAAACAACCATAGGTTAGCAGATGGGTGGCATCTTATGGTGTCTATGAACCCGGAGACGTTAGAATATACAACTAATACTATAGATACTGCTGGTATGGATAGAATTCTTCCAATTAATATTGAGCCTGATATTGATGAGTATGCTTCTTATATGATTAAATCGGGACAGGGGAATGACTCTGTACTAAACTTCCTGTACTTAAACAGAGAGATGCTCTCTATGGATAAGATTACAGATGATGGCAGTAAAACTCCATCACCTAGAGGATGGACTAAAGCTTCAATAGTGATAAATACTTGTGATCTTAATGACGAGGAGATGAGCACTACACTACTGGGACTGGTCGGACCGGAAGCGGCTGCCAGTTATATAGGATTTTTAAGAGATAAGGATATTCACTATCCTGATGCTCAAGAGATACTTAATAATTACAGTGATAGACAGATAGTAATTGTTAGAGATATTATGGCTAAATACAGATATGATATACTGACGCTGACTCTTAGAAGACTTGCTATAGAGGTTGAACCGGATAATGAAGAACATATGAAGAATCTTTCTATGTTTGTAAAGGACTTGGATAGTGAGACAAAGATTGTATTTGTAAGGATTCTGCTGGCTGAAAGAAAAGCAGAATTCTCAAAGATACTTTCAAAAATGCCTGAATTTCAGCAGGAAGTTTCATCAAAACTAATGTCACTTATATAACGGAGTGATTATATGTCAAATAAAATAAACGATCTAATAATAAAAACAATAATGGACTATCCTTTTTTTGCAATGGTGGTTTCTGGAATTCCGAGAATTGCATCAAAAAAAGTGACAAAATTTGGTCTATATATACAGTCAGTTCCTAAGCTTTACTATAATGAGGAGTTTCTGGAAAGAGCTACACTCAGAGAAGCACAAGGGGTACTGATTCATGAAATTCTTCACGCTCTGTATTTTCATACGATCAGAGCTAGAGGAAAGAATGTCGGGGTTTGGAATATAGCATCCGATATGGTAATAAACGAAAGAATAGACAGTTCACTCCTGGTAGGCGAAGTTATAACTGTGAGCAAGATGAATGCGCTGTTTGAGATGGATATGAAGCACGGACTTTCAGCAGAAGAATACTACTCACAGCTTATGAATAATAAATATGTTAGAGAAAGAACAGTGTTACAAGGAACTAAAATTGCAATAATGCCGTTTGTAGATTCTGATAGTGATAACAGAGTGATTACATTGGATAAGATGGAAACTTTTGATGATGAATTTGGATCAGATGCTTCTGAGAATATCAATATGATGAAGGGTATTATTAAAAAACTGATATCTGACTCAACTAAATCAGCTGGAGGAATTCCTTCAGGAATATCAAAAGATTTGCAGGAAATATATGCAGAGCCTAAAATGAAGTGGCAGATAATTTTAAGAAGATTCTTAAATGGAAGAGGAAGAGTAAAGTATAAGAGAACTCATCTAAGAGAATCCAGAAGATTTGAAAATGTTATGGGAAAGAGAAAGATGATAGGTATAAATGCTCTTTTTGCAGTGGATACTTCGGGTTCTATAACAGATGAGGAATTCTCAAGGTTTATGGCAGAACTCAGATCTGTTCAGAGAATATCAGGAGCCAATATAAGGGTTGTTGAATGTGATGATGCAATAAATACGGCTCTTCCGCTAGACCGATATTTGAGGATGAATAGGAGAGTTGGATTCGAAGGGACTTCTTTTGATCCTGTGTTCAGATACGCAGATAAACACGGATACGATTTCGTAGTCTATCTGACAGATGGATATGGAAAGCTTGAAGAAAAAATAAATCAGGCTGTACTTTGGATAATTACACCAGATGGAATTTGTCCTACAGATAAGGGCACTTGTGTTAAGATGTAGCAAAATCCGATTACACAATACTTGAATTCATTAAAATAGAGTATTGGTAATCGGATTTTATTATTCAAACAATTTAGTATAACAATTTACTAAAACAACACCAGCATATCATAAATCCTACTACTTAGGAGCTCTGAAACCAGCAGCGATGGCTTCCTCTTCAGTTTCAAAAAGAGCTTCAGGCTTAACCTGATTATAGTATCTGCTGCCAGGAACATGGTAGATTTTTTCACCTTTGCTGTTTATATTGCCTTTTATTTTATTTCCGTTCTTACTTGACTTAACTTTTTTGCCGTTGTTTTTAGAAACATCAGGCTTTTTGTCTGCTGTGTTTGATTCAGAAGCTTTCCACATGCCTATACCTTTTTCTCTTGGTTTCTGCTGAAAATCTCTAAACCAATCAGTGTATTTTACGTCTGGTGGGAAAGTGACTACCTGACCATATCCTTTGGATATAAGAATCGCATTGAACATCTTGCTTTTGACTTCTTCTTTTCCAGGTTCAATTCTACTAGGCTGTTCAAGCCAGACATATGCAAGATATCTACCGTATCTGTCTGTTTCAGAAACATCTTTCTGAAGATAGACAGTTTTACCGTTTAGGCTTTTTTTGGTAAAATCACTAGCCTCTTTACCATAGTATTCAACCGGTTTGTTTGGATGAACCGTCTCAGGTGTATCGACACCTATCATACGTACTGTAGAGGATTTACCCTTAATTTTTGCTTTTATAGTATCTCCATCAACCACTCTCTCAACCTTCACTGGAACGAAGTATTTATCCATTTCAGATGACGTTTTAAATATTTCACTCGGTATCTTATCTGATATACTTTCACAAGATGTAAAAAATACAATCATTGAAATCAGCAAAAAAACAGACAAGAGTTTTTTGGTTAATTCGGTCTTATTAACTATTTTCAAAATTTCACCTTCTTACTAAATTAAACGCTGAATTCTGTTGTCCAATTATTAGAACAAATTCAAATCCAGTTTAAGAACATTTATTATTATAGCAGAAATAAATAATAAATGAAAATCAATATAAAAGTCTTTTTTATATGGTATCATTATACTAATATGGGAACAGTATAGCTATTTCAGCTTTGTTTTACTATAATTACAGTTAGGGTATATATATCAGAAGAATATCATAATGGAGGGGATAACGATGGATGATACACAAAAACTACATAGCAATCAGAACAAAAAGTTTTGTCCAAAATGTGGCGCTGAATCAGATATAAACTCTAAGTTTTGTCCGAAATGTGGAAAGGATTTTGGAGGAGGTCCTGTTAACAGTCAGGCTGAACAGCAGAGTATTCCTTACGGAGATCAAAGACAGGCTCCTTATGGGAATATGAATCAACCTGGTCGCGATGATAACAGAGGATTGGGAACAGGTGCTGTAATTGCGATAATAATCTCTGGAATGATTGCAGCCGCACTACTTATTTTCATAGTTTACAATATGGTCATAAAAGATAGAAATATTAAGAGTTCTATGGATAATATGAATACTAAGATTGAAGAAACTAAAAAAGACTCTGAGCTTCAGAGGTTAAAAGATGAAGTGAAAAATGCTGAAGAGGCTGAAAGAAGAGCTAAGGAACTAGAGCAGCAAAGACAGGTAGATGAAAAGGAAAGAGAAATAAGGGAACTGAAGGAAAAGCTGGAAAGAAAGCCAGCAACGACACCAGCTCCTGCACCTGCACCGGCTCCTAGTCCAACGGCTACAGATTCTTCGTATATTCTACCGTATAGCAATTCAGTCTATTTAAGTTGGGATGAATTAGATTTGCTGACGAGAAGTGATATTGAGTATGCCAGAAATGAAATATATGCAAGAAGAGGATACGTCTTTAAAGAGCAGAGATTTAAAAACTATTTCAATAATAAGACATGGTATGTACCTAATTCCGGATTCCATGAAGGCATGTTCAATTCTGTCGAAAAGGCAAACATTGAAGCGATAGTATCCTATGAAAAAACCATGGGTTGGAGATAAAATTGAGAAGAGCATATTTATGGATGACGATGATTCTACTGGCCATTACTTTAGCAGGATGCGGAAGTGAAAAGTCTGTGGATGAGAAAGTAGCATCAATGGAAGAGAAAACTGTAAATGAAAAAGCTAGTGATAAGATGGTAGAACCGAGTGACAAATTTACTGTAGATGAAGAAGAAAACAAAGAAGATTCTCATATAGAAGATAATAGTGCAGTGGAGAATCCAAGCACGAATGAAGATGAAGAAAACAGAAAGCTTTTGATCTGTATTGATCCTGGACATGGAGACAACAGCTTTGAAGTTATGGAAAATATAGCTCCTAATTCAAATGAACAGAAACCTGGATTCGCATTTGGAACTAGGGGAGTAGCAACCGGAGTTGCTGAGAGAGATCTGAATATGGAGATATCTCATAAACTAAATGAGGCACTGAAAGCAGCAGGTTTTGAAACGGCCATGACTAGAGATGGTCAAAAATCTGATATGACCAATATTGCTAGAGCAGAATTTGGCAATCAGTTAAATGCAGATCTTTCTGTAAAAATCCATGCTAATGGCTCTGAAACACAATCTACTAGAGGAGCGATGGTATTGATTCCTTCAGGGAAATATATACAGGATCAGGATATGCTTGCAAGGAGCAGAAGTGCTGGACAGCTTATTCTGGACTCTTATATAAGAAGTACAGGGGCATATTCACTTGGACTGATTGAAAGAGATGATATAACAGGATTTAACTGGTCGAAAATACCGGTTGTACTTGTTGAGATGGGCTTTATGACAAATCCAGAAGAAGATCTTCTAATGGCTAGCCCTGAGTACCAGGATAAAATAGTTAGTGGAATTGTAGAAGGTGTTTTAGCTTATAAAGCGTCATTGCAACAGTAAGTGTAAAATGTATATTGTTATTTTATCAATAAAATTATATAGGCAGTGTACTAGATAAAAAAACGGAGTCCGAATGGACTCCGTTTTTATATTAATGGAGAAAGTGTTCTCAAAAATGATCTCATCGCAATTTTTAAGATACTGTCATGAGGCTTATTTTCTAAAGTGATCTCCTGACACTCATCTATTGTTGACAAGAAGTCTTCTTTTATACTATCTATACATTCGCTCTTGTATAGCCAAACACCACATTCATAGTGAAGATACAGACTTCTATAATCTAAGTTTATAGTTCCGACAATGCCGTATTTATCATCAGATACAAAAATTTTAGAGTGCATGAAACCAGGAAGATATTCATATATTCGTACATTAGACTTCAAAAGCTCATCATAATGTGATTTGCTCACAGAGTGTACAAACCGCTTATCAGGTATGTGAGGTACAATTATTCGCACATCTATACCTCTTTTAGCTGCAGAGCAGATAGCAGCTTTCATAACATCATTTATGACAAGGTATGGAGTAGTTATATAGACATATCTACTTGCATTTCCAAGTATATTTGCATAGACATTTTCACCTAAAGATTCATCATCGAGTGGATTATCTGAAAATGGCTGTACTAGTCCATCGTTGAATCTAGCATTATTGTCTTCTAACTCCTTGTTTCTCTCAAAATCCTCAATATAATAATCATAATCCGGTGCTTCCTTTGAAAGGTATTCCCACATTATCAAAAACAAGATAGTAAAGTTAATTACAGCATCGCCTTTGATTTTCACAGCACAGTCTTTCCAATGACCGTACTTTTCAAATTCATTTATATATTCATCTGCTAGATTGATTCCACCTGTAAAAGCGACTTTTCCATCAATAACTAAAATTTTTCTATGATCTCTGTTGTTGTACTTAGTAGAAAACAGCATTTTCAGTGGATGGAATATATATGTTTTTATTCCCTTGCTTTCAAGCTTTTTCTTATAGTTATAAGGAAGTGTAAAAAGACAGCCGATATCATCATAAATCAGACGTACATCCACACCTTCACGTACTTTTTCTTCTAATATCTCCAGTATGCTATCCCACATTTTGCCTTTTTCAATAATAAAATATTCTAGAAAAATATACTTTTCAGCTTTTTTCAGCTCTATCAGCATCTCTTCATAGGCAAGTTCACCGAGACTGTAGTATTCAACGAAGCTATTATTGTGTATGGGACATTTTGCATATTCATTTATATACTGAGACTGACTATATGCATAGGGATTGTCCTTTTTAAATGATTCAGCAGTTTCTTTATTCTGCTTTAAAAGTGAACCTGTTTTATTATCAAGTCTTTCGACTTCTCTTTTAATTCTTTTACCGAACTTATTTCCACCATATAAGATATACAGAAGACTTCCGAAAAAGGGGAAGTATAAAACAGGAATCATCCACGCAATTTTATAAGCAGAGTCTGTTTTACTGTTTATGATTATAATCAGGACAAATACACTCAGTACAACTGAAGCCCAGAAGAAGTTGACAAAGAAGCCTTTGAGAAATATAACCATAAAAGCTAACACGCCAATTTCAACAATCATAAACAGCATTGGAACAGAAGCTCGGGTCAATAGGAGCTTAAATGGATTCATTAGAACCACTCCGTATACTGATGCTTCAACCTGATTATATTATTGAACATATCCTTATTGTCATTTATAACATTCTCATTACCAAGTACGCATAGATAGTTTTCTTTCATTGCTTTTGTAAGTGGTTCTGAAAGCTGTTTTATTTTCTCCAAATCAGTAGATAAAGCTTGATTCAACAACTCATCAAGATCTTTGTAATCAACTTTATTTATATATCTATTCAAAGAAAGCGAGGCTTTTAGTCTTGTAGTCAGCAATGGATCGAAGCAGCTCATAGATCCGATTATACTGCTCTCTATATCATCTTTGGATATTTCCAGAGATGAAAGGTAAGATCCTATTCCATCATATACATCAACAGTATTCTTTAGATTAGGGTCTCTATATGAGAATGTTGCAACTGCACCGTTTCTGTAGAACTTAATACCAGCTCCATAAGCACCACCGATTGCTCTGATCTGATTGTGTAAAAAGTCCATATTCACAATATTGGCCACAACTTCCATAGAACCTTCATATTTTATTCCATATTCATTAAGGTTAAATCCTTTAGACACATATTGAACATTAGAAGAGCTCAAGATACCTTCATTTTTCTGAGTTCTCTCTATTGAAAAGTCAGCTTCAGGATATTCTTCTTCATTAAGCTTTTCAATAAAAGATGGCAGATACTTCTTGGCATCTTCATAGGCTTCGCTTTCCATAGTCAGATGGATTAACAAGTTATTTCTATTGAATATCTTCTTATATAGAGCCTCCAGTTTCTGAACAATTTCTCCATACATTATTTCATAATCTGAATCAAGATCCTGTATGAAGAAATAGTATTCAAGACCTTTAGACTGTTCATTGTAATATGCGCTTTGCTGGAAATATGACATCATTCTATTCATTGCAACCACATTTCCGCTGTCATAAACTGACATTTCTATTTTAGATTTAGTTTCAAGTAAAATTTCTTTAAGTCTTTTCTTATCATCAAGGATAGACTTAAATGATATTTCATTAATCAAATCAACTGTTTTAGCCATTTTATCGTTCATGCATTTAGCAAAAAGCACAAACTTAGGATATAACTCTCCGGTATTGAAGTCTGTGTAGAGGTTCGCAAATGTAGTTATATCACCAGCGTTCATATACACTTCATTTGAAAGAGTAGAGTAGTCATAATTTTCCGTATCCACATTTCCCAGTAAAGCTGAAAGAAGACTGAGGTATGGCAATTCTTCATAGGAAACTGATTTAGCATCAAAAACAAATCTCATATAGTTTACAGAATTTGTGAATTCATCTAAATGAAGCAGTTTAGCACCCATGAATTCCTCTTCATTGAGTTCTATTCTTTCAATCTTTGTATCAATATCTTTGAGGTTCAGCTTTGGTATGGTAGCTTTATCTTCTTCAGAATCAATTCTAGTTTGAAACTCAGAAAGTCTTTTGTTTTCTTCTATAAGTTCTTCTATTTCCTCATCATTCAATTCTTCTTTGTAGCTTTGAAGTCTTCTGTCAACTTCAATATCAAGTCTTTCGTTCAGTCCGGGCTCAGGTTTTACCAATAACAGAATTTTATGAGGATTGTTCAGAACTCTTTCTGAAAGATATTCTTCAAAATAACCGTTATAAAGCTTCACTTTAAGCTCTTCAAGTATTTCCTCATATTTAAGTCCATCTAGAGGGGACTTATCATATAGCCAAGTGTTGAACGCAGTAATAAAGCTCAGAACACCTCTAGCAGAGTGATCGTGCTTTTCTCTTAGGCTGAATTCTATCTTGTTAACAGAAGCTCTAAGAAGGCTTTCATCTACACCGTTTTCAACTATGTCCTGGAATATTCCTCTTACGAGATTGTCGAAATAGAACTTCTTTTCAGGTTCAGCATTTTTTGCTATTATGCTGAATGTCTGATGAATACCATCTGAATAGGATGACAGAACATCTTCACACACTTCGTTTTCGATTAGTGCCTTTCTAATAGGCGATGCCTGTGACTCTATGAACATCTCATTGAGAATTTCATTCATCAGCACATCTTCTACATTGACAGTTTTCCCTGTACAGCATGAATATGCGATATATGACTTATCAAGATAATCCTCATCTTTAGAAAGAGAATAATAAGCCTGTTTATCCTTTGGCTCTTCAAAAGCTTCCTGCATTTTAATATCAGAATCAACCTTTAAATAGTCATAGTTGTCAATATATTGAGCTATATGCTCTAGTTCATCCTCTGTATTTCCATTACCGTATAGAAATATATAACTATTAGATGGATGATAATAAGATCTATGGAAGTCCAGAAACTCCTCATACTTGAGCTTAGGAATTCTATACGGATCTCCACCTGAATTGTATTTGTATATTGTATTAGGATAAAGTCCCTTCATAATTTTTTCCATAACTTGATCTTCCGGTGCCGACATAGCACCTTTCATTTCATTATAAACTACACCCTTGTATGATATGTTTTCATCAGGACTGTTGAGTTCATAATGCCACCCTTCCTGCATGAATATCTCTTTTGTATCATAGATTCTAGGATTGAAGACTGCATCCAGATATACATCCATGAGATTATGGAAATCTTTTGTATTTCTGCTTGCAACAGGATATATTGTTTTATCGCTGAAAGTCATTGCATTTAAAAACGTTTGAAGAGATGATTTCAGCAAATCCATAAAAGGCTCTCTTGTTCTGTACTTTTCAGAACCGTTGAGTACAGTATGCTCTAATATATGAGCAACTCCAGTACTGTCATTTGGAGGAGTTCTAAAACCGATTCCAAATGTCTTGTTATGATCTTCATTCACTAATTTCAACAACTTAGCTTTTGTATTAATATGTTCAAATATAAGAGCTTCAGAGTTTTCTTCGTTTACAAACTGTTTCTCTATAAGCTTAAAATTGCTGTATATATTTCCAATTTTCATATTGAATGCTCCTTGTGCTTTGTATTTTTATAATTCATATAGTAATTATACCATATTATTTTCCAGATATTATCGTATGGAATAATGTGAAATATAGATTTAAGTGTAAAGATAAGGGTATCTTCTTTGTTGATAGTCCATAGGTACTATGAGATAATAAAATTAAGAAGGATGATACAGATAGTTGTGATAGAGATAGTTAATGAAAGTTAATATAAAAATTGATCACGGGAGGGAAGTATGATGAAAGACTATATAACTCTAATTGGAGCAGATAACTATTATGGTACAAAAATATTTTTTGTTGGCCAGAAAGTAAAGCTGATAAAAGATTTTGAAAATATGTACGATGAGGAAGCTATAAGAGTGGAAGTTGAAACGCTAAACACGGTAGGTTATGTGGCAAACAGTGTACACACAGTTGCTAAGGGAACAAAGAGTGCTGGAAGGATCTATGATACATTCAAAGATGAAATTTCCGGAACAGTTAAATTCATAGTAAAAGATGTTGCCATAGTTGAGATAGACAATGTTTCAAAAGATGATGATTTAGACAGTCTGTTTATAAATAGAAGTAAAGTTGAAAAAATTAGCATAATAGATATGTCAGTATTTAATAAGGATTTTACAGACTAGAGTATTGCTGATTTGTAAATGGGTAATTGGAGGAAATATTTTGGAAGATAATATTAAAAAAACTGTTTGCAATGATGAGCTGGACAGACGTAAGAGTGGAGCGTACATTGTTTTCGTGTTGTTTGCAATTCTGCTTTTTAGTCTAAACTTAAGAGCTCCACTTACGACAGCATCTATAATACTGGATAAGATATCTGTTGATTTGAACCTGAATGACACACAGAGCGGTTTCATGATGACAGTACCGCTCCTGGCTTTTGCGTTCTCATCTATTTTTATTTCAAATGCGGGAATAAAGTATGGATATACTAAAACTTTAATTTTCAGCAGCCTGATGCTCATAATAGGAACAAGCTTAAGGCTAGGATTTGGATATACAGGTCTCATTATTGGAACAGCAACAATTGGTCTTGGTATTGCGTTTGGAAATGTTCTGATACCGAGTATAATAAAGTTGAAATTTTCTCAGAGGCTTGGACTTGTTACAGGTCTGTACAGTGTCGTTATGGGAGCTTTCTCCTCTCTATCGACAGGAATTGCACACCATCTGTCTACAAACAGAGGATTTTACTGGAAGAATATTCTTTCCATCTGGGTAATTCTATCAATAGTGACATCTGCTGTCTGGATATACCACAGATATGTAAATAAGGATCTCATGATGAGCGATTGTGATAAAAGAAATTTCTTCGAGAGAAAAGAGATTTTCAAATCAAAAATAGCATGGGCAATAATAATATATATGGGAATGCAGTCGTTTTTATTCTATACGGTTGTAACATGGCTACCTAAAATTCTGTATTTAAAGGGATTTGATAAAGAGTTTTCCGGCTTTATGCTGACGCTGTTTCAAGTTTCAGCACTTCCGTTTTCATTATTGGTGCCAATAGTAGCTTCGAAACTAAAGGATCAGAAGCTGATTGCGATATTTGTAGCCATGGGATATGTTTTAGGATCAGTCTTTCTTTACTTCTCATCATCAAAATATCAGATTATTATGTCTATAATAGTCATGTCAATAGGTACGTCCGGATCATATGCAGCAGCTATAATACTTATGGAACTCAGATCTAGAAATGCAAATACCGTAGCGGTAATTTCAGGTCTATCTCAGTCCATAGGGTATTTACTGGCATCTACGGGTCCTGTTTTTTTAGGATATCTGTTTGACCATTCAGACAGAATAGAAGGACCAATAGCCGTGCTCGTATTGATTTCATTTATACTTGTAGTAGCAGGTGTAACAGCCGGTAAGCCGGGATATATTGATGATTAAGATAAGTACAGCTGATAAAGGCAAAGATTTGACCAAAAAAATGTATAATAGTATAATTATACTGTGATAAATATTAATTAATAAAACTATAAAAGAGTATAGTTAGGGGGACTTAGAATGAGTGATAATTGCACTCCAAGTGATTGTTCAAGTTGTACAGTGGGGGATTGTGGAGACAGACAAAGTTTAGAAGACTTTAGAGAACAGCCTCACAGATTAAGTAATATTAAGAAAAAAATTGCTATAGTAAGTGGTAAAGGTGGCGTTGGTAAGTCACTGGTAACTTCAATGATGTCAGTTCTTATGAGCAGAAAAGGATATAGCACTGCTATTTTAGATGCGGATATCACAGGTCCGTCTATTCCAAGAGTTTTTGGGATAAAAGACCATGCACTATCTAATGAAGATGGTCTATTGCCACTTAATACCAGAAGAGGTATTCAAGTTATGTCTGCAAATCTGCTTCTTGAAAATGAAACAGATCCAGTTATTTGGAGAGGACCTGTCATAGCTGGAATGGTTAAGCAGTTCTGGACAGATGTAATATGGGGAGATGTCGACTATATGTTCATAGACATGCCACCTGGAACAGGGGATGTTCCTCTTACAGTATTTCAGTCAATTCCTGTTGATGGAATAATCATCGTAACTTCACCTCAGGAACTGGTTTCTATGATAGTTGAGAAAGCTGTTAATATGGCTAAAATGATGGATATTCCAATAATAGGAATAGTTGAAAATATGTCATATCTTGAGTGTCCTGATTGCAGCAAACATATAGACGTTTTTGGAAAGAGTAAAGTTGAAGAAGTTGCAAAGAGAAACAATATAGAGAACTTCGCTAAAGTTCCAGTAAATCCGAGTTTTGCAGAACTAGCTGATAAAGGTCAGATAGATGACTTTGAAGGAAATTGGCTGGATAGCATGGCAGATGTGGTTGAGAAACTTTAGTAAATAATATTATCGGTGCTTGAGTTTAAAGAGTGGTTAACCACTCTTTTTTAAAATTGTAATAGCAGCAGTTTGAGATATGATTAATGGATTTGTGAGAAAATGATATGAATAGCATAAATGAAGCGTGGAGAGGAAAAATATGAATGAAAAGTTTATCAGAACGGAAATGCTTTTAGGAAGTGATAGTATGGAAATTCTGAAAAATAGCAAAGTTGCAGTTTTTGGAATAGGTGGAGTTGGAGGATTTACAGTTGAAGCTCTCGGAAGATCCGGTGTTGGTAAACTAGTTCTTGTAGATTACGACACTGTTTCAGAGTCTAATATTAACAGACAGATAATTGCAACGGTTGATACTATAGGAAAGTTCAAAGTTGAAGTTATGGAGCAGCGACTTAAGTCTATAAATCCAGATATTATTGTCGAAGCAAAAAATCTATTAGCAAATAAAGATAATATAGATGAGCTTTTGACCGATGATATAGATTATGTGGTTGATGCTATAGATATGGTGAGCTCAAAGCTTCTTCTGATAGAGAAGTGCAAAGAGAAGAATATTGAAATAATTTCAGCAATGGGAGCAGGAAATAAAATCAATCCTTCGATGTTTGAAGTGACAGACATACACAAAACTTCCATGTGTCCTTTAGCTAAAGTTATGAGAAAAGAATTAAGATCTAGAAATATAAAAAATCTAAAAGTTGTCTACTCTAAAGAAAGACCTATTGAGAAGGTAATAGATTTAGATGATCCTGACAAAATTAAAAAGACACCTGGAAGCACACCTTTTGTGCCACCAGTATCAGGTCTTATAATAGCATCCGAGGTTGTAAAAGATTTGATAAAATGGAAAGAACAATAAAGTTTGAGGAAGTGGAGCAATGCAAGAAAAGGGAAAAGTAATATCTCAAAGAGGGAATATAGCTGAGATTTCAGTAATAAGAGTCTCAGCATGTGGTGATAACTGTGCATCTTGTGGTGGAAACTGCAGTATTTCAGAAGTGAGAGTTAGTGCAGTATCAGAATTTGATTTAAGACCTGGTGACATTGTCACAATGGAAGCAACATCTAAATCCATGCTGATGTCAATTGCAATAGCCTATCTTCTGCCTCTTATATTATTAGTAGGGGGAGCGATAGGTGGAGCTGAAGTGTTAAAAAATTATGGTTATGAGTCATATGAACTCGGAGGATTTGGAATAGGAATTCTCTGTTTGGTTATATCGTTCTTTCTGATCAGGTTTTTAGGAAATAAAATGGCAGAAAATAAGGTTTTATTTGAAGTGATAAGAGTAGAGCATAGATCGCGATAACAATATAGATTTATAATATAAAAAGAGATAACTGTATCCACATTTATCTCTTTTTTATTATTTCTATAGGTTGTTTTCTGCCTAAAGCAGACTTAGTTATTGAAGAAGCAACTATTACAGCAATTGCAATAGAGATAGCTGTAAATATAGTATCACTTCCAACTTTAATCGTTTCTGTAAAATCATTATTTATAAATTTAAGCATTGTATAGTACATACCAGCACCTGGTACTAGAGGTATAATGCCAGGTATAATAAATACAGTCGCAGGCTTTTTAAATTTCTTAGCAAAAATTTCACCAAGAACACCAACAGTTGCAGCACCTATAAAAGTACCGCCGATAATTGAGTTTAGATATCCAGAAGTGAAAGTCTTGAAAAGCCAACCAAGCATTCCGCATATACTTGATCTGACTATACAGTTTTTAGGAGTGTTGAACAGAACTGAAAATCCAACGGTTGACATGAACGAAAAAAGAGCTTGTTTGAATACAAAGAGCATATTACAGACCTCCAATATGAAAATGTGTAAATATTTTTATCGCAAGTCCGACTCCGAATGCAATAGACAGAGCAGAGAATACAGCCTCAGAACCTCTAGACAGACCAGCTAAAAAGTCTCCACTTAATGAATCTCTAGTGGCGTTTGTTATTGCAAAACCAGGTACTAAGGGCATAATAGAGCCGATAATTATCATATCTAAATGATTCCCTATACCTAAGTTCATAAATCCGACAGCAAAAATTCCAGATAGAAATGAACATAGAAAATCATTAATATAACTGATCAGACTTATTCTAGCACCAACTGTAGTTCTTATGAATATCACTAGTATACTTACAAAGAATGCAGCTAGAAAGTCATGATAGTTTCCACCGAAAAGAAGTGATGAAAAACCACCTATAAGTCCGCCACCTAAAACAGATTTTGTAAACAGTTTATAAGGGTCAATCTTTCTTATTCTTTTAAGTCTGGAGTATGCATCTTCAACGCACATGTCTGATGAAGTGAAATCACGCGAGAATTCATTTACCAAAGTGATTTTATTCAAATCTATACTTTTGATTTGAGTACGCTTGATAACTGTATTTATGTTATTGTCATATCCAATTGTCAAAAATATACCAGTAGGTATTACAAAGACATCTACGTAATTTACAATATCTATGGCCTTAGCTATTCTTATAATCGTGTCTTCAACCCTGTAAGTTTCGGCACCAGATTCTAGCATTATTTCCCCAGCGAATACAGCCATATTCATAGCTTTTCTAGCCTTTGCCTTACGCAATCTCTTCTCTTCACTTGTTAAATTTAAGTCAAAGACATCATTTCCATTTGGATTATATCCAGGTACACTGTAGGGCAATACGACTCCTCCTCTCTATTTTGCTCGCTTTATACATTTATAAATCTATCTAACTAAAATATATCACATTTTTATTAAAAAAGGTACTTTAGAATAAAAAATCCCTATGAATAAACATACAGCAAATAATACATTTTAAGTATAAATATTAGGAAAACGTTATATAATTGTTAAAATATTAGCAAATAGTGAATAAAGCACATAGGGGAGGTTAATTAAAGCTTTATTTTTATGTATTTATAACAATTGAATATTGTCATTGTTTCTTGTAATGTATAGGTGTAGAGAAAAACAATATGACTTGTATCGTTGATAAAGAGCGATACAGATAGATTTCCGAGAGTTATATTGTATACTTGTACAAAAATACAAATACCTATTGCAATAAAAGCAAATAGAGTATATATTGTATATGAAGCTAAACATAACAAAAGGGTGCTAAAAGTATGTGGAACTTTTTTGTTTATAAAAAAAGCTTCCATATAGATCCTACATAAATTAGGATTAGCGTTAAAAATAGCCAGTAATGGCAAATACTAAAACTATTTAAATTATATTTTATGAAAGGGGATTAAATATGGATTTTTCAAACCTAAAAAAATCAGATCCAGTTATAATGGAGGCAATCGATAACGAATTAAAAAGACAACAGGACAATATAGAGCTTATCGCTTCAGAAAATATTGTTACTGAAAGTGTTATGGAGGCAATGGGATCATACCTTACAAACAAATATGCTGAAGGTTACCCAGGAAAAAGATACTACGGTGGATGTGAATTCGTAGACGTAGTAGAAAATGTTGCTATAGACAGACTTAAAGAACTATTCGGTTGCGACCATGCAAACGTACAACCTCACTCAGGAGCAAATGCTAACCTTGGAGTTTATTTCGCTACACTTAAACCAGGAGATAAAGTTCTAGGAATGAACTTATCACACGGTGGTCACTTAACTCACGGAAGCCCTGTTAATATTTCAGGTGTTTACTACGATTTCGTAGAATACGGAGTTGAAGAAGGATCAGAAGTTATCGATTATGATAAACTTGAAGAAATAGCAGTTAAAGAACAACCAAAAATGATAGTTGCTGGATTCTCAGCTTATGCTAGAACTCTTGACTTCGCAAGATTCAGAGAAATAGCTGACAAAGTTGGAGCATACCTAATGGTAGATATGGCTCACTTCGCTGGACTAGTTGCTGCTGGATTATATCCAAACCCAGTTCCACACTCAGATTTCGTAACTAGTACAACTCACAAAACACTAAGAGGACCAAGAGGTGGAATCATCCTTTGTAAAGAAAAATATGCTAAGATGATAGACAAAGCTATATTCCCAGGACTACAAGGTGGACCTTTAATGCACGTTATCGCTGGTAAAGCAGTTGCATTCGGTGAAGCACTTAAACCAGAATTCAAAGCTTACCAAGAGCAAGTTATTAAAAACGCTAAGAAACTAGCTGAAGAACTTCAAAAAGTTGGATTCAGAGTAGTTACTGGTGGAACTGATAACCACTTAATGCTTCTAGATGTTAAAGCTATAGGATTAACTGGTAAAGAAGCAGAAGCTCTTCTTGATGAGTACAAAGTTGCAGTTAACAAAAACACTATACCTTTCGACACTGAAAGCCCATTCGTAACAAGCGGACTAAGAATAGGAACTCCAGCTGTTACAACTAGAGGAATGGTTGAAGAAGATATGGTTACAATAGCTGAGATCATGAAAGAAATCCTTATAGACAAAAAAGGCGAAGAAGCATTAGCTAAAGTAGACGGATTAATCAAAAAATATCCTCTATACGCTTAATTAGATATAATTAAATAAGGTTTAGATATTTATTTAAAGCCCTCCAAATTTTGGAGGGCTTTTTTATACATAATTTTTATACATAAAAATGGATTTACTGAGCTATTATTAAATAAATGCTATGAAAATGGGTAATATGAATAATAGAGAAAAGGTAGAGAGTCATTATTTTTATTAGAATTAAAATAATTCTTAGTTGTAAGATGATTGTTTATAGGGGGCGTGAAAGAAATGCAAAGTATGAAAAAAGAACTTATTAGAAAGCTTGCTCATTTAACAGTAAATGAGGATGATATTAGAAACGAGAATATAATAATCATGACTTCCACAGGAATAGTAAAAGGTATTCCCGTAAAGTACATGGATGAGATGGATGATTCAAGTGAAAAGTGGTTTGCAAAGCTGGTTCAAGATGTAACAGATGAGTACAATGAACAAAGAAATAGCAAAGAAAATCCGATATCAGAAAATGATGGATATATAATGCTTAGAGATGTAATAATGGATAATGGCGCGGGGACATACAACTTACCTATAGCTGTGATTTTCTACGATCAGATACTTGGTATATCATTGGGTTAAGAGCGTGTTTTTGGTAGCTGTAATTACAGTATTCAGCTCTATGCCTTGCAACCTTGACGCAAACATATATTCGTGCTATAATTTATTAGGTTGACATAATAGGTAGTAGTGTTGACAGACTCATTTATATTATTTAGAGGTGACTTTAATGGCAGTAGGAAAAATTCTTGCAAAAAACAGAAAAGCTTGGCATGACTTTTTTATTGAGGATAGAATAGAGGCAGGTATAGTACTAAAAGGCACTGAAGTTAAATCTATCCGTCAAGGCAAGTTAAATTTAAAAGATAGTTTTGCAAGTATTGATGGAGGTGAAGTTTTTCTAAATAATATGCATATCAGTCCTTATGAACAAGGTAATATCTATAATGTTGATCCTACAAGAAAGAGAAAACTCCTTCTTCACAAAAGAGAGATTTCCAAACTTATAGGTTATATTCAACAAAAAGGATATTCATTAATTCCCCTTTCAGTTTATCTCAGCAGAGGTAAGGTTAAGGTGGAGTTGGGCATTGCTAAAGGTAAGAAGTTATATGATAAGAGAGCTGATATTGCAAAGCGTGATGCTGAGAGAAGAATCAGACAGCATACTAGTGAGAAGTACTAATAAATTAGGGGACGAAAATGGTTTCGACGGGGATATGGAGCTTGGAATAGCGAGTCGTTTCGTCAAAAACGTAAAATTGGCAAAGTTAAATTAAACGCAGAAGATAATTACGCTTTAGCAGCGTAGCATAAACGTTGCTTGTTCCTCTTTATGTTCCTGCGCATAAAGAACGAACATCATAATCTGCAGGGAACTACTATGGGACTGTCCTGACCCATAGTGGACTAAAGGACTAGCTGAAAGAAAACTTTGTTTGCGGAGGTTTCTGGATGCGAATACCCAAATCGCAAACTGCACTCGGAGAGATTCCTTGTAAAGTATTTTCGGACGTGGGTTCGACTCCCACCGTCTCCACCATAAGTAACCACGTAAATGTTGCTAGACTCATTTGGCAGTTTAAGAATAACGACATATTGATTTGATGACAAAAGTACAATTTATTAATAAAGAGAAAGCTTCTTTCTGTTCTAATGTTTATGAACAGAAAAGAAGCTTTTTTTCTTTTACTATGAACAAGCAGTCTATTTATCGACTATTATAGATTCTATATTAATGGTGTTCATATAAATATGGATACATTTTTATTTTGTAAGTATGAATAAGAATATATAGTAAAGACGGAATTTGAAGATTTAAGAGTTGCAGATTTTAGGGAACTAGATTTTTATAATAAAATATATAGTGATGATCTATTGCTTATGGGGAAAAATAAATATGTACAACCAGAATTCAGACTTACTTTAGATAACGATACAGTAAGAGCATATGAAATCATTGTTAAAAAAGCAGGTGGTAAAGAGTCAATAAGGGAACATATAGAACTCGATATAACTCATATACAATAGCTACTGGCTTTTGCTTTCTATTTGATTTGTAGCTTTTTCTTCAATGCTTTTTGATAGATATACAGTTTTAAAGTATAAGTAGGGTAACAGAAGATTTTGATGGAAAGGATATTATGTAACAACAGTAGGTAGAAATAAAAAAGAGTGTGGTCAGGATGTAGTATGTATAAAAAATTTATTAGAGGCTAATTGAAAAGCCAGAATATAGTACATCTTCAAATTGTTATGGAGCTTAATTTACATTATGATATAATGAGTATAAATGTATATGCATCGAAAGCAACAAAAACTATATATAAGTTTTTTATATTAATTAAGAGCAGTTAAGAGTATTTGTGTATAGATATTAACAAGAATAAAGAAGATGAATATGAAGTCCATAGGTGTTAGCAATTTAAGAAGTTTAAGAAATATAAATATGGAGTTGTCAACGGTCAATATTTTAGTAGGCAAAAACAGTTCAGGCAAGAGCACGTTTTTAAGAATATTTCCATTAATAAAGCAGTCTATAAATAAAAAACTATCTGCACCAATATTCTGGGGAGATGAAAATAGCGATGTTGATTTTGATAGTTTAAGGACATCCTGTGTTTTGGATGAAGATTTCATATTAAAATTTAAGACTGCAATAACTAATCCAGCTGGATTCTGGAATAGCGCTTGGGGAGAGGAAATTAAGAATAAGGAAATAGAGATAGAACTAGAATTATACATTTCTAATGTAGATGATTATAAAGATTATATAAAAAAATATAACCTTTTCTTTTTAGGACGAAAAGTAGAAATAATATTTGATGAACAATATAACGTAGAAAAATATATTATAGATGGAAGTGAATATAAAAGAGACTCGGATATTCTAAGTGAAAAATACAATTCAAAAGCCATATTTAACGAATATATAAATTAAGAAATGAATATTCTATGCTAATAGATACGGGAGTTAGAGAAATGGAAAAC
>CAZBAL010000022.1:0-28126 GCA_964489735.1 uncultured Clostridia bacterium
ACATCTCTGTTTGGCATTATAAAACTATAAATACCCTCTTCTGACTTCTCAACTTCTACTTCTCTACTGGTGTCAGATCTACTCAATACCTTTGTACTAACCTTTGGTACTGACATTCTTGTAGTTCTGAACTCAACTTTTGTTCCAGGTTGTATTACCTGACTGTTTCCAAAAAGTTTAATAGCATTTCCATCACTGTTTTTCATATAAACGCTATCTTCAGTCCTTAGTGTTTCATCTCCATCTAGTAAGTTTACTGCAAAATGTTCTTTAAAAACCACTTTTGCAACATTTGATGGTGATGCATACCCAAAATTGGCGATACTATTATAGTTTGTAGCATCTGCTGGAACTCCACTATATAACCTTGGCGTTCCTGATATAGTAGTATTCTCAGAAAAATCATCATTTGTAGCTGGTACATACGTTGTCATGTCCAGTGCAAGTACAGCATCAACAGGCACACCTGAAGTATAGCTGTATTCCGTCATTCCATTGATATAAAGCATATCAGAACGGCCTTCTTTATTTACAAGTTTATAGTATTCACTTGCATACCCAAAGTTATCCATAGCTGTAAAATCAACTACAAGATTTTCCCTGTCCAAACCCTTACCTGTCTTACCTTCAAAATAATTTGCTACATCTTTTATCGGAATTGACTTAGTTACCTTCATCTTGTTAGCTATATCACCAGGTCTGGGTCTCTTCCCACTGAATGCAAACTCTTCATTGCTTACAATGGATAGTTCTTCACCATCTTCGCGATAAGTGTTTTGTTCTTCGTCATAATTCCAAACTGCTATAGGTTCTGGCTGGCCAACTGTCTGTCCTGATTCAGTCTTAAAAACTATCATAGCCGGAACAGATGGACTTGCAAAAGAAATCTCACTTAGTCCACTAAAACAGCCTAGTGCTAAAACTGAAGATAAAACAGCAGAAATAATTCTGCTTTTTTTCTTAACACGCATTTTTTTACCTCCTTATTTTATTTATATTTTATCCTGCTTTTGATTAGGCTCAAAACAAACCAAAATTAGGCATAAAATCAAACTCAAAAAACTAGTTTTGAATAAGCATTATACTTTTCTATGCATACCGCAGTTATAATTATATTGATTATGATTGAATATGTCAAGTAACGCATAACCCATTTATTAGTATATCGATATATAAAAAAACCGTCAGATTTCTCCGACGGTTTCTAAAAATATTTATATTCTATTTTAAGGATATATTATCCTACAAATCCAGCTTTAGTAAGGATTTCTGTAGCTTGATCAACTTTTGATTCGTTTACCATAACTATAGGTCCAGTACATCCCATACCGCTCTCTGCATAAACTCCTTCTTTCCAAAGAGCTTCAACAGCATCATCTAGATCCATAATTTCAATTCCTGAGATTGAACCTGTTACGATTTCTTTCTCTGGCATTTCAACTTTTTCACTAGCTGCTTCTTCTTTTTCTACCTTTGCAGGTTGAAGTGAGCATAGAATATCCTGTAAGCCTTTTTTATTAGCTTTGTTGAATTCCTCTTCCGAAACTTTTATTAAGTTCCCTTTCGCAAGCTCTCCACCAAACTGAATAGCATTAGCTATTACTGATGAACCTGAAGCTCTAGAAACTATAAGAATTTCGTTTTTGAATCCTTCTCCAACACCAGGACCATATCCAAATCCTGAAGCTTCAATGCTTCCGCCAGTTGTATATGACGAGAACATTTTCATAAGAATATTTCCTGTTAATGAGTCTGTTACCATAACATCTGGAGTTCCTGTTAAAAGGTCATTACCTCTCATTACACATCCTCCATCAGATCTCATTGACTCTGAAAATTCAAATTCATATCCATTATCTTTAAGCTGATTTAATGCTCTTTCTACCTGTCTTGCACCTTCAACATTTAGAATTCCTAATGTAGGTTTTTCAATACCTATAGATTTAGCTGTGATTATACCGTGAATTGCGTTTCTAACCATAGCTTGAATTCTGTGAGTTGATGATGTTCCAGTTGTTGTAGCTATAATCATTTCTTTTCCTAATGCAGGTGTTACTACTCTACCTACTGTAGACACCCCGATTGGGAAATTGTAGTGCATAGTTACAACACCATCTAATTCTTTATCTGCTAATAAGCTTTCCATAACTTTATGCTGCTCATCTTCATCTTCAGCTACATGATGAACAAGATCTGTTTCAACACTTGCCGGTCCGATTACTGCAACCTCAATGTTAGGGTTATTAGCTTGTGCTATTTCTGCACCCTTAAGCACATTTTCAACACCGTGCTCACTTCCAAGAAGTGTAACACCTACTTTTGCTTTTGATCCAAAATTACCTGTTTCAATACCTTCAGCAACATCGTTGAAAATCTTACCTACCATTTGTTTTATATTTTCTGACATTTATATCACCTCTAATTTCCTAATAGATGTGATGCAAAATCTCTCATTGCTTCTGCAACTAATGATTTAACTTCTTCTTCTGAAACTCCTGTTGCTCCTGCATCTACTTTTCCATCGTTTTTCTCTACAACTATAGATACTCCGTCAAATAGATTAGTCATACGTCCAAGGAATAATGATCCTTTACCAACGAACATAGCTCTGTTTACTTCTCCGTTTAGCATTGCTTCTCTAGCAAATGCAAGGTAAGGTACTCCTGAAGGAATATGTCCTTGAGTTGGAGCCCAACCAACCATACCATGCTTCTCTCCAAATGTAGCAACGTCTGCTCTTTCCATTTCTTTTCTCTTAACTCCAAGAGCCGCTATCATTTTGTAGTTAGCTGCTGGAACATCTCCTGCTCCTGCTGGTTTAGTTATATCTGGGTTCTGCATTTCAACTGAGTATTTGTCGATATCTACTATTTTAAGTCCACCTTTGTCAAGTGGCTCTGTTACTAATGAAGTGATAACTGCTTGAGGTGAAGAACCAGTTCCAACTGTGTGTCTTCCAACAAGATCAGATCTTAGTACTGGGTTAACACCGTCGTTTTCACCTATAAGTGCTGCGAATCCTCCAACAACATCTTCTAGTATTGGAAGTTCTTTTTTAACGTGGTCTTTACCGTTCATTCCAAGTTTCGCAGTTGATCCACCTGCAACTATCGCAACATTTGAGAAAGTTCCTGACTTTACAAATGCAGCTGCTTCAATAAGAGCATGAGTTGGAGCTGCACAGAAACCTCTTGTATCTGAACCTGTAGCGTTTACACATCCACATAGCTCAGCAATAGCTTTAGCGAAGTTTCCTCCACCTCTTTGGTTGATATCTCCACAAGCCTCTTCCGAACACTCTATTACGTATTCAATTTCAGTTGGATCAATATCATTTTTAGCGATAAGGTTAAGAAGTGAAAGAACTCCTGAAGCCTTAACAACTAAGTTTTCAAACATTACATGCGCAGTAAGGTTAGGGTCAATCTCATGTGCTCTTTTTACACATCCAACTAACTTACCTTCGTGGTATATAGCTTCTGCTGCATGGTCATTAACTTGTGCTTCTATAGAAGCTACATCTGTTCCGTCTTTGACTTTAGAAACTAGGTCATCACCTATCAGTGGATGAGCTTCTAGTTTTTCTTTAACAGATTTTGCAAAAGACTCTTCTAGCATTACAAGGTCAAAAGCATCTGAAATTTGTATAAGACCAATGAACTCGTCTTCTGGCATTAGTTCTCCATATTTTCCAAATCTATCTGCATTTTCTACCTTTTTATCATGCCATGGCTGCTCATAGTTAGAACCAAGCTCATCCGGAGTAAGGTTCCCTATATAAGTTTGGTTTGGTGGATATGCTAAAACATCTTCGTAAGAACGAATATGATTTGGAAGTTGTTTTAGATATTCTGATTCAGGATTAAGAATCATTTCATTTGTTTGTGTTGTTCCATTATGAATTATCATGTCTGGTGTGTGTGCCAGTATGTAAGCGGCACCTTTAATAACTGAGTAAGACATAAAAACTTCACCTCCGAAAATATTTCAATACAATGTCTTATAATTAACACTCTCATCTTGATTATAGCATATATCTATATGTTTCTGCTAATTTATAGCATTAAAGTGTTAAAAAAGTGCTAAAAATTTATTATTTGTGAAGATATAGCTAAATTTTTAACAATAATTCTCTTTAAAAAAGAGATGGTTATAAATAACCACCTCTTCATATCATCCGATATTATTGATCGAATACTGTTTGATCGTCTACTTCAGTAGTTAAAGCCTTAAGAGCTTTTTCTACAATTCCTCTTCTTAAAGCAACCTCTTCTGGTCTGCTTAAGCTTGGATTTCCAAGTGGGTGAGGTATAGCGATTGCTGGAACTATTCTGTTAGCACCAACTGTTAGTGATATCGGTACAACTGTACAGATATGAACTACAGGTAGTCCAGTTTTTTCTATTTCTTTTACCATTGTTGCCCCGCAACGTGTACAAGTACCTCACGTAGAAGTCAGTATAACTGCATCCACGTCATGCTCTAAAAGATCTTTAGCAATTTCTGCTGCAAATGCTTTAGAGTTTGCAACTGAAGTACCGTTACCAGTTGTTGAGTAGAAGTAATTGTGAAGTGAACCGATTTCTCCGTTCTTCTCCATTTCTCTTAATACGTCTACTGGGATAACTCTGTCTGGATCATCATCTGCATACACAGGGTCGTGACCACCGTGTGCTGTTTCGTGAGTGTCTCCAGTTAAATCATCAAGTCCTGTTATGTCGTACTTACCGTACTTAGAAGCTGATGATGATTCTATACGATCAGGGTTCCCTTTAGGTACAATCCCTCCTGATGTAACTATAGCAATTTTAGCTTTAGTTATATCAACGATTGCCTTACCTGGATCAACTCTGTCGAAATCAGGCATAGGGAATTCTGTAACAAATTCTTCACCTTTAAGTTTGCTGATAAGCATATCAACAGCTCTTTCAGAACCTCTCTTATCTGCAAATATGTTCTTTCTAATTCCTCTTGGAATGTATCCTTCATCTGAAGGGCCTCCAATAGCTTCTCCTTTTGCAATCTTAAGACCTAGAGCAGCCATTGATTTAACAGCACCTCTCATTCCTGCAGCACTGTTTTTTGTAGAAACCATGTATACATCCTTCTTGAACATATCCGCTCCAGGGTTTTCTACATACATTCCAGTAAGCGCTGGTATTCCTAGCTCCTCTTGAACTGCTGCTGCGATAGTACCACAAGCAACACCATATCTTCCCGCGTTAAATGCTGGACCAGCTATGAATAAATCTGGTTCATATTTTTTAACCATGTCTAGAATTTGAGCTTTAGCTCCTTCTAGGTGCTCGTTGAAATATGTGTCTCCACAGATTATTGTAGCAACTATTTCAGCTTCGTCTTTGAAGTTTTGTTTGAACGCTAAACCTGGTCCTACAACTTCTTCTCTAACTTCTGGTTTGTAATCAGCCATTTCTTCTCCACCTATTCCAGCGAAGAACTGGTTGATATAATGAACAACTTTTATTTTACTCATAATGCCCCTCCTTTCATCCTCATCGTTAATTTATTTCAATACCGTAATTTTTGTTAATTATGCTTCCATTTCTCTTACTTCGTGCATAGCTTCGATTATTTCGTCAACATCAAGAACCATTTCCATCATACCGATTTGGTCATCATAGATATCTTCATCTACAACGTCTTTGAATTCTGGCTCAACTGCATGGTAAACTTCGAGTCCTAACTGAACTCCTGTTAATGGACCTGCAAACGTTGGGTCTCCTAATCTAACTGTTTCTGCAGCAAGTGCAGCTGATTCAGCTTCTGCTGCTCCAACTACAACAACTATGTTTTCTGCTCCATGTTTGTCAGTTAAATCTTTTACCCTTTGTTGGTTTTCTAAGTCCATTGATCCTGCAGCCGTTCAGACAAAACACTCAGTTGATGAGAACACAACTTCTGTGTCTAATGGCTTAAGGCATTCTTCGATAGCTGGTCCTGGTATACCGTCTCTATCGCCTATTACTATAACTTTTTTTCCTGAAAATAAGCTCATCGTAATTAACATCCCTTCTGTATTATATTTATTATTTAAAAATCTATCATCAAACTACCTTTTGTTATCATTTATCTATTTTAAACTTCCAGTAAATACCTGATTAGTATCCTCTAGCAGTCATTTTGTTGAATCCTAGCTCGTTAGTAGCTCCTGTTATAGCTTGAAGCTCAACAGTTATTGTACCATCTTCTGCTAATGATCCATCAAATCCACCAGCTATTTTGTCAACTGGCTCAAGGTATCCTATAACTTTATCAAGTTTAGGAAGTACTATTACTTCGTTAGCGTTTCCTCCTGTAACAACTGCGTCTGCAGCTGGATCAGCATCTGCTAGTGATTGAGATGCACCATCTCTACCTGCGTACTCGTCAGTTACGATTACAGTTTTAACACCTTTTGCTTCGATTTTCTTACAGTTCATTATAAGGTCAGTATCTGGGTTACCAAATCCTTCCTGAGAAATTATAACTCCATCTACTCCTAGGTATTCAGCTAATTGAGCTGACCAGTTAGATGATCTCTCTTTGTCTGCAAGATATACGTTTTCGTTAGTTATTATCATTCCAACGAAGTTGAATTCTTTACCATGTTTTTCAAACATGTCATGAATTACAGGGTTATTTAAGTGATGATATGTTGTGTTTTTGTCACATGCAGAAACACAGTTACCACTTATAATAGCTCCATCCATCACCTCAGTTGGTGATATTAATGTAGATAGAGTTTGCTTTGCATCTACTCCGTATACATAAGTATCGTGCATAAGCCCCTGGCTTTGAAGCATTTGAACATAAGCAACCTTTGGTAGGTCAGGATATTGCTCTACAGCTTTTAGTAGAGGTAATGTTTCATAAACCTTAACTTCGTCAGGTTCAACATCTCTTCCTGCTTCTCCTAGATATACTGCTGCTTTTAATCCTGCCATTCTTAACGCCTTTTCATGAGCATGCGGCTCAAGCCCTTCTGAAGGCTCTATTATTAATACTACGTTGTTAAGTTGTGAGAAAGGAGTGTAATCAGCTCCTGGTCCTGTCATATCAATTATACCTTCCTGGAATGCAACCACTTTACCAGTAGTCACTACAGCAGATCCTTTTAGAACATTAGTCTTTCCGTATCCAACTGTGTCTACTTTTGATACAACCCCTGGGAATAATCCGCCTTTACCTTCAACTTTAACTCTTGGCTCAATAACATCCTTAACCGGAGTAATTCTTACGCTTTCTCCTGGTCTAGCAAGCTCAACATCAACACTAGCTATATGCTCATCATCTGATACTGTAGCAATAAGCTCTTCTTTGTTAACGTAAAGAACATTATTTTCCACCTTTGTTTCACTACCAAATTGAACGTCTTTAATTAAGATATTTCCTAATTCCAAACGCATATGCTCACCTCCCGATTATTTTATATTTAAAACCGAAATATCATCTATTTAATACTTCAGTTTTTAAGCTAATTAAATTAATACTGCTTTTTGAGTCTCATTAAAGTTTGTTAATAAAATAACACACTTTACCGCTTTTAAAATCCAGAAATCTGAATAGCATTATCGATTAAAGACAAGTCAACTGTTTGGAAATCTTTCTTTTGAACTTCATCCCAATTCGGAGTTGGTCTATCTTTTAAAAACTTTTCAGTTGTCTGAATACTCGACTCAATGATTTGTAAGGAATCCATATCCAGCTCTTCAGCTGAATCTGAAATTAGTACACTCTTATAAGGTGTTTCATTGGGTTTTATACTTCCCGACAGCGGGTGTGTATACACTTTAAAGCCCACGTGTACCATATCCCTTATTTTTAATAATACCCCTAAATAGTCAGTTGATAACAGATCAACATTATATTTTTCAGAGTATTTAGAGTGAACTTCAGGATTATTAGTAATTATTCTAATTCCCATAGTAATCTCCTTCTCTAAAGAAACTCTTTTTTAACAAAGTCTATATAAAAACAATTTGTTATAAGTTTTCTCTATAAGCACATTATAGTATATAAAAACATTATAAACAAGGGTATATTAATAATTTTTGCATATATTTCATTATTTTTTTTAGTACATTCAATTATTCACTCTTATCAGTTGTAAAATCGGCTAATCAAGCCAAATATTATATATGTTTACAGTTAATACCTTACATACTGCCACAATAAAAAATGAGAATCCAAATTTTTCAATTTAAGATTCTCATTTCACAATTCATGATTATATACAATACACTCTTAATTTATTATGCATTTATTGTATTAATAATATTTTTCTTTTTTATGGTCTTCTCTGTTAATAAAAACAAATCACATATTTTGCAAACTTATTAAAGCAAAATCTAAAAATAGCTTTCCTCTCTCTGCTTCTCAACAACTTCTATAATATATTGAGATATATTAACCGAGTGGTCTGAAACTCTCTCAAGATTACTTATTATATCTAAAAACACAATACCTGATCCAGGAATACACTGATACTTGTTAATTCTATCTATGTGACTGGCTCTGTACTGTTTCTCTAGCATGTCCACATCTGCTTCAGCAGCTACAACTTCTCTAGCTATCTCTTCATCAGCCTTTTTAAATGCCAATAATGATTTCTCAAAAATAGCCATAGATTTATCAAACAGAATTCTCAGTTCTTCAACTGCACCCTCTGAAAATTCTAAATTATTCTGTATAGCATACTGTGCCTGTTCTGCAATATTTTCAGCATGATCTCCTATACGTTCTATATCCGTCATAGTATGGAACAGTGTGTTTACAATTCTATGCTGCTCATTAGTTAAACTCAGATTACTCACTTCAGCCAAGTATTTAGTAGTTTCTGTTTGAATCTCATTAATCTGCTCTTCTCTAACTTTTATTGTATCGGCTAGATCATAATCTCTTTCAAGTAGTGCACGTTTTGCTATTTCAAGATTTTCTAAAGCTTTCTTACCCATTCTAAGAACTTCTTTAGAGCCCTGAGGAACTGCTAACGATGGTGTTTCCATAAAACGATAGTCTATATATTTTATAGTCTTCTCATCTTCGGAACCACTCTTGATAATTTTTTCAGCTGCTCTTACAATTAGATTAGCAAATGGGAACTGAATCACAATATTAGTCAAGTTGAAGAACGTATGAGCATTCGCTATCTGTCTTCCAACATCTCCAGGTGATAACTTAAGAACTAGCATTTCTACAGGTTTTCTTAACACCACCATAAATATTATTGTTCCAATAAAGTTGAACAAGAAATGCATAAGTGCTGCCTGCTTAGCAACTCTGCTCGCACCAATACTCGAAAGCATTGCTGTAGTCGTCGTTCCAATATTATCTCCAAATAATACTGGAAGTGCCATGTCAATATCAAGAAAGCCTTGGCTTGCAAGTGCCAATAGAAGTCCTATCGAAGCACTACTGCTCTGAAGAATCGTAGTCAATAGGAATCCAACCAGCATACCCACGTACGGGTTTTTAAGCCCTTTCATCATTTCAATAAACGTTTCTGATTCACTTAGTGGTGACAATGAGTTCGACATCATAGACATACCAATAAATAGAATACCAAATCCAAGTATGATCTCAGATAGATCTTTCATCTTAGACTTCTTGCTCACTAGAGACAGAACAACTCCAATACCAACTGCTAGTGGAGCAATACCTGCTAGATTAAATGCAATTAACTGCGCTGTAACTGTTGTACCGAGATTGGCCCCCATTATGACTCCGATGGCCTGCTTCAAGGTCATTATTCCAGCGTTTACAAACCCTACAACCATTACTGTGGTTGCTGAACTGGATTGGATAACCATGGTAACCACTATACCGACAAGCACTCCAATAAATCTATTTCTAGTAAGAATCTCAACCAATCTCTTGAGCTTCGAACCAGCAGATCTCTGAAGAGCACTTCCCATCAGATTCATACCATAAAGGAACAGTCCCAATCCACCTATAACACCAATTGCTATAGACATCCCCCGTTTACCTCCTTAATAATTAATTCACAAATCAATAAACTCTAATAAGACCAAACTCTCTAACACGATTATGTAGTCTCACTTTAAACTATAACACAATATATTAATAAAATATTAAATTCATGTTAACTTTTCTATATATATTTAATAATACAAAGGTAAATCTTATAACACACTCCATAATTTTAACGATTTAATGTTTCCTACAATAAATCCATAAAATCCAGCTGTCTTAAAGCCTCATACAAAACAATGGCAACAGTATTTGATAAATTTAATGATCTTGCCTTTTCAATATTTTTCATCGGAACTCTCATGCAATTGTCAGGATATGTTTTATGAATCAAATCCGGCAACCCAGCTGTTTCTTTTCCGAACACTATATAATCCTCATCTTGGTAGCTGATATCTGAATATGTCTTATTTCCCTTAGTAGTTGCAAAATAATATCTGCCACCTTCAGTTTTTTTAAAAAAATCTTCTAAATTCTCATATACGGTTATATCCAATAGTGACCAGTAGTCAAGCCCAGCTCTCTTTACAGCTTTCGAGTCTATCGAAAAGCTCATCGGTTTTATAATATGAAGTCTTGTATCTGTAACTACACAGGTTCTGGCGATATTCCCTGTGTTCTGTGGTATTTCTGGTTCAAATAATACTATATTTAACAAAGTTCCACCTTCCAACTTTTATCTTCTAACTTTTAATTAATATCTTTAAAAAGTGTTATCTATGAATTGTAGTATTCACATAAATCACTAATATTGCACTCTTCACAAAGTGGAGTTCTAGCTTTACATGTCCTTCTTCCATGAAAAATTATCAGATGGTGTGCATCTGTCCACATATCCTCATCTATATTTTTCATAAGATCTTTTTCTGTATCTACTACATTGTCACTATTTGCCATACCTATTCGGTTAGACACTCTGAAAACGTGCGTATCTACAGCTATTGCATTAACTCCAAATGCATTACTCAAAACTACAGAAGCAGTTTTTCTTCCCACACCCGGAAGGCTTTCCAGATCCTTTCTATTATCCGGAACCTCAGAATTGAATTTCTCTACTAAAATACTTGATGTTCCTAATATACTCTTGCTTTTATTTCTATAAAAACCAATCGTCTTGATCTTTTCAGCAAGCTCAGATTCAGTCAGCTTAAGAAAAGCTTCTGGTGTATTGTATTCCTTAAACAGTTCACTCGTAACTATATTTACCCTCTTATCCGTTGACTGTGCAGATAAGATTGTTGCAATCAGAAGCTCAAAAGGACTGCTGTGCACTAGTTCACACTCAGCATCCGGATATCTTTCTTTTAGTCTTTTCAGCACTTCTTTAATATCTTTTTTACTCAGCATAAAACCCCTCTATCCTCTCTAATTCCTCTTTTAATTCTTTTTTATAATCACATAACTCTTTTGCTTTAACTCTATCTATTTTATAAAGTGACCATAGTGCATACTTTCTAATCATTTCACTTCCATCAGAAAGCAATCTCCCTAATATATTTACTGACTCTGTAGTTTTGATTTTAGAGAGAGCTATAACTGCATTTCTTCTGAGAATATTCTTGCCTCGCCAGCTAAATGCAGAAGCTCCATATTTCTCTTTAAAGTCTCGATTGGACATAAATAACAGTTCTTCAAGGTCTATTTCATTCGTATTGCAAAAACTTCCTGTTATATGTTCAGTTTCACTATTTAGAGCTTCACTGTAGCTTGAAGAACCTTCTCTGTCCGTTTCGGTTTGATTAATATCTATCCGTCTTAGATTAAATGGACATACGTTTTGACATATATCGCAGCCGTAAATCATTTTTCCCATCTTATCTCTCAGTTCAAATGGAATATCATTCTTTGTCTGTGTCAAATAAGAAAGACATATTCTGGAATTCATAGTCTTTCCTTCCTGAATAGCCCCTGTTGGACATGCTTTAAGACATAGACTGCAATCGCCACACCCTATATGCTCTTTTTCATTGATAGAGCTTATAGAATTCTTCTTGTTGTTTCCCTCTATAGAATTTACATTGTCACTGGAGTTTTTGACTCCAATAATTTCAAAATCAACAAGAATATAACCAAGGAATATCATTGAACCGAATTCTTGATTTATAATACAGCTGTTCTTCCCATAGAATCCAACTCCAGAGTTTTTAGCGATTTCTCTGTCAACCAAAGGAGTCGTATCAACTCCGATAAAATAATCAAATTCATAATCTTCTTTAAGCTTTTCTACAAGCTTTTTCATTCTTTCGGTTAACACTATATGATAGTCTAACCCTATGGAAGATTTTGAAATAAAACCTGTCAGATTTCGACTTTTAAAATTTTCAGGCGTCTCAAACTTATTTTTAATTTTTACACAGGCTTGATCATATTTAATGTTTTTATTTAAGTCCTTCCCATATGAAATCCCAACAGATATCATTGTTTTCCAGTTTTTCATTATATTCTCTGGAGAAACTCTTTCTTCTATCGGATGCTCAAATTCCGTATCAAAATTATTATCTTTTCTATACCTTAGCTTTTTCTCGATAATTTCACTGTCATACTCATCAGTAAATCCAACTACATCTATTTTCAAAGACTTAGCAATAGATTCTATCTCACTAAATCTTATTTTTTTCATCTCTGATCATCTCAATCTCTTTAGCATATCCATCCAATTCATTAGGTGTTTCTAGTATAAAGATTTTGTCTTTAAGTCTATCATTGTATACAAAGTTCATAATTGCATCATAACCGATTGACCCCTCACCTATTTTTGCATGCCTATCTTTATTCGAGTTGAATTCCGTCTTACTGTCGTTTAAATGAATTACCTTCAATCTATCAAGACCTATAATCGAATCAAATTCATCCAGAACTCCATCTAAGTCATTTACAATATCATATCCAGCTGAATATATATGACAGCTATCCATGCAAACTCCTAAATTATCAGAATAATTTGTTAAATCTATTATTTCTCGAATTTCTTCAAATGTTTTTCCAACTTCAGTCCCTTTTCCGGACATTGTTTCAAGCAGTATCATAACATCTTCTTTCTCAGATAGCACCTCATTAAGTCCTTCAGCTATTCTCTTCACACCGTATTCTGAACCTTTCTGAAGATGAAACCCTGGATGTAAAACTATATATTTAGCAGGTGTTTCACTCATTCTTATAAGATCCTCTTTTAAAACTCTTGTGGCTATTTCATAAGTATCTTTCTTATGGGATCCTAAATTCAATATATAAGGTGCATGAGCTACTATACCAGAAATACTTTCAGCATCCATAATTTCTTCAAGCCCCTCTATATCCTTTGCATCCAGTTCCTTAGCTGATGTTCCCCTTGGATTTCTAGTAAAAAACTGAAAAGTGTTTGCATTTATATCTTTCGCCATTTCTCCCATTTTTTTATAACCTTTTGAAACTGTCAGATGACAACCTATTCTCAATATTTACTCACCCTTCTCTATCTATAGTGTAGCATTTATTCATATATCTTCTTTAAATATATCTATTCAGTTAGAATTTACAGATTATACTTTGACTATTACTACATTATTGTCTATTCTATTAATTACATATCATTATTATACCTTATTTCTTGAATTTTGTTTAATCTATGGAAATATAAGGTATATTAACTATGATGTAATCTATTAAGATATTTTGGAGGTTTAGCATTTATGGAATACAATACCAGACGTCTGGATAAAACTATACTTTTCTGCTTCATTGTTCTGCTCATATGGGGTGTTTTTATGGTTTTCTCAACTACGAGTTATAAAGACTCTGGTAGTAAACCGTACATAATAAACCAATTACTTGCTACAGTACTAGGAATAATCGGGATAGTTGTCACATTGAAATTCAGGAGTGAAACAATTGAAAAGCTTACCGTTCCATCATATATAATTTCAATTATTATGCTCATATGGGTCTTGTTACATGGAATTGGTGAGGTTGAATGGGGTGCAAAGAGCTGGATAAGGTTTAAATTTCTAGGATTTCAACCCTCAGAGCTTGCAAAAATTGGTTACATATTGTTTTTATCTAAGTATATCTCCAAAAGAGAAAGAAAAATCAACGATGTAAGAAACTTATTAAAGATATTTATAGTAGCCTCAATTCCAATTTTACTGATAATGATGCAACCGGACTTCGGAACAGTTTTAGTATATCTTTTTGTTCTTTTAATCATGATTCTTTCAGCAAATATAAACAAAAGATATATTGGCCTTTCCATGATACTGATGTCAATAACAACTCCTGTCCTATGGACAAGACTGAGCAACTATCAG
Organism: uncultured Clostridia bacterium; assembly: GCA_964489735.1. Lineage (GTDB taxonomy): Bacteria > Bacillota > Clostridia > Tissierellales > Gottschalkiaceae > Andreesenia. The sequence continues at coordinate 14,274 of CAZBAL010000022.1, forward strand.
AAAAATAGAATTTATAACTTCATCAATCCCAGCTTTGATGTTAATGAATCCGGATACCAGGTAACTCAGTCAAAGCTTGCAATTAAAACATCTGGTCTCTTTGGTAAGGGACTTATAAGAATTAAAGGAATTCCTTTTATTGAAGTACCTGAAAATCACAACGACTTTATTTTTTCTGCTGTAGTTGAAAGCTTTGGAATAATAGGTGGTATTATAATGATCCTACTTTTTATTGTCATCATATATAAAATACTTAAACGATCGAATGATATCCCTAATAGGTTTCAATCATACGCACTAAAAGGATTTTCGGCTCTATTGTTTTTTCACTTTTTTGAAAGTGTAGCTATGACTATGGGAGCGATGCCTGTTACAGGAATTCCGCTTCCATTTATTAGCTATGGTGGTACTTTTCAGTTGACCAATCTTATTATTATGGGATTGATACTGAAGTTCACCTCATATGAAACAGCTAGTACGCTATCAAACAATTTTATAAAGAATAAATGACTCTAATATTTTGATCAATACTGCTATTATCGGAACACCTGCATAGAACTTCGGTTTACTGAGCTTATGCTTGAAAATGACCATACCTATGAGGCTTCCGAATGCACCGCCTATTATTGACAGAATAATTAGGGTCATTTCACTTATTCTCTGTTTTTTTCTCTCAGCTTTTTTCTTATCTATGCCAAACGCAGCAAAGCTTAATATGTTTACTGCAACTGAATATGAAATATAGGCAACAATCTCATTTTTCATCTGTTTACCTCCTGATATTGTAATATTTTAACTCCATAGTTCTGAACTTTCTACCGTGCTAGCGACTCTCTAATATCTTCTTTGCATATTAACTAAACATATGGTTGACGGTTAAAATAGTTGACCATTAAAAAAGAGGATGTATTTAAACATCCTCTCAAATATTATTAATAAATTAATCCATTTCTATTTTGCGTATTCAACTGCTCTTGTTTCTCTTATCATATTGACTTTTATCTGTCCTGGATAAGCAAGCTCAGATTCTATTCTCTTAACTATCTCTCTAGCAATTATCACTGCTTCATCATCATTTACAACTTCAGGCTTAACCATTATTCTGATTTCTCTACCTGCCTGAATAGCAAATGATTTCTCTATACCTTCGAACGAATTCGCAATTTCCTCTAACTTTTGTAATCTCTTAATATAAGATTCCAGTGTTTCTCTTCTAGCTCCAGGTCTCGCAGCTGATATTGCATCTGCCGCTTGAACTATTACTGCTTCAAGTGTTTCCGGCTCTACATCTCCATGATGAGCCTCTATCGCATGAATAACTTCTTTCGACTCCCTATATTTACGTGCAAGGTCTACACCTATAGCAACATGAGGTCCTTCCATTTCCTGGTCCATAGACTTTCCTAAGTCATGAAGAAGGCCACCTCTCTTAGCAATATCAACATCTGCACCAAGTTCTTCAGCAATGTAAGCTGAAATCTTTGCTACCTCTATAGAGTGCTCCAAAATATTCTGTCCATAACTTGTTCTGTAAGTGAGTCTACCTATGAGTTTGATAATTTCAGGATGTAATCCGTGAACGCCAACATCAAATGCTGCCTGCTCTCCCTTTTCTTTCATATGATTCGCTATCTCTTTACGAGCTTTCTCAACCATTTCCTCAATTCTCGCAGGGTGGATTCTTCCATCAACTATAAGCTTTTCTAGAGCTATTCTGGCTACCTCTCTTCTTATAGGGTCAAATCCCGAAAGTATAACTGCTTCAGGTGTATCATCTATAATAAGATCTATTCCTGTCAATGTTTCTAAGGTTCTTATATTTCTACCTTCTCTACCTATGATTCTACCCTTCATTTCATCATTCGGCAGGTTTACAACTGATACCGTAGTCTCAGCTACATGATCTGCTGCACATCTTTGAATAGCATAAGTGATAATCTCTCTTGCTTTTTTGTCTGCTTCTTCTTTTGCTTTCATTTCCATATCTCTTATCATCAAAGCAGTATCATGAGTAATATCCCTTTTCACTTCATCCAATAGAATATCCCTAGCTTCTTCTCTACTCAAGTTTGATATTCTGTCCAGTTCATCCTTCTGCTCTTCATAGAGCTGATCAACTTTCACTTCTTTATCATCAACTTCTTTTATTCTTCTATTTAAGAATTCATCTTTTTTCTCTATCGAATCAGTTTTCTTATCTAAAGTTTCTTCTTTTTTCAGCAATCTCTTTTCCTGAACCTGTATTTCATTTCTTCTTTCTTTCGTTTCAAGATCAAGCTCATTTCTGAGATTGTGAATCTCTTCTTTGGCTTCTATAAGCATTTCTTTCTTTATAGTTTCAGCATCTCTCTTTGACTCCTCAACTATTTCAGAAGCTCTGTGCTCAGCTCCACCAATAAGTTTTTCCGCTATAGATTTTCTAACAAAAAAACCGATTGCCGCTCCAATAGCTGCCGTTATTATAGCAACTATTACCGTAATTGCTCCGCCTATTTTACTGCACCTCCTTATTTAGTTTTCAAAATTCAAAATACTATATGAATTTAGTCGTTTTTTAAGATATGGTTAATTTAAATATTAATAATAAGTATTAATAAAAAAATATTAATATACCTATAATTTTAATACTTTTACTGTGATATGTCAATCTCAATAGAACTAGTAATAACCGAGTTTCAGCCATTTTCAACTATAATCAATTTCACCTTTCTAAAAAACTTCCATAAAAATATAGAAAACTTTTAAATAAAAAACAGAGCTACAGAAATTATGGTTTTACCAAAAAGTCTGAGCTCTGTCATTTATTTTCTGATTCTATATTATTTTACTTCTATTTCAGAGTGCAAAATATCATACAAAATATCTATATGAATAATATTAATTACTCTTCAACATCTGAATCTTCAGCTTCATCTATTACTTCAGGAATCTGCTTAGCATCAGATTGAAGTCCATACTGTTCTCTTATCTTCATCTCAATTTCATGGGCTACTTCAGGATTTTCCTTAAGATAGTCTTTCGAGTTCTCTCTACCCTGACCCAATCTTATATCACCATAGCTGTACCATGAACCTGCTTTAGACACTATTCCCGAATTTGCACCTACGTCGAGAATATTACCTTCTTTAGATATACCCTCACCATACATAATATCAAACTCAGCTTGCTTAAATGGAGGTGCTACCTTATTTTTAACAACCTTAACTCTAGTTCTGTTACCTATCATCTCGTCACCTTGCTTTAGAGTTTCAATCCTTCTAACATCAAGTCTAACTGACGCATAGAACTTTAGAGCTCTACCTCCGGTAGTAGTTTCAGGGCTTCCGAACATAACCCCTATCTTCTCTCTTAACTGGTTTATGAAGATTGCAATAGTATTAGACTTTTTAATAGCTCCAGCTAACTTTCTAAGAGCTTGAGACATAAGTCTAGCCTGAAGACCCATATGAGAGTCTCCCATTTCTCCTTCTATCTCGGCCTTAGGAACCAGTGCAGCAACTGAGTCAATTACTATAATATCTATAGCACCACTTCTAACTAACGCCTCTGCTATTTCCATAGCCTGCTCTCCTGTGTCCGGCTGTGAAACTATAAGTTCATCTATTTTAACACCAAGATTTTTTGCATATGCAGGGTCAAGAGCATGCTCAGCATCAATAAAAGCAGCTGTTCCTCCTAGTTTTTGAGCTTCTGCTATTGCATGAAGTGCAACAGTTGTCTTACCTGATGACTCAGGTCCGTATATCTCAACAATTCTTCCTTTAGGATATCCGCCAATTCCAAGAGCTATGTCCAAATCCAATGCTCCAGAAGGAATAGCTTCAACATTCATTTTTGAATCTTCTCCCAAAGTCATAACTGAACCTTTTCCGTATTGCTTTTCTATATGTGTAATTGCCATTTCCAATGCTTTTTGTTTTTCTATCATAATTACCCCTTAAAGGGTCACCACCTTTTAAAAGTATTTTGTAGTTTTTATTTTCAGAACACTTGTTTATCTAATTATATATCATACCAAAAACATAGTCAACAGTTTCTATATATAATTTCTGAAACATTATTACTAATAGTCTGCAGCTCGAATGTCCATTTGTGCAGTCAACATTCTATAGAAAGTCGCAACTACGCTGCTCTTCATACAGTTACTCAACCTATCTGTTTATTAGATTTCCAATTTGTATATTCCCTTAGAGTCCAGATATTGTCTTATCATATTGAATGCTTCCTTTGATGTACGCTCTTGAATAGTTCTTCGCCTGCCAACAAAATTACATTTTCGAACCTCTGTTCCATCTTCTGTTTTTATTCCTATATATACAAGGCCAACAGGCTTTTCTTCTGTTCCATCAGGTCCGGCTATTCCGGTAACTGATACAGCAATATCTATATCCCCTCTTGCATAAAGTCCTTCCGCCATTTCGCTAGCAACCTGTTCACTGACAGCACCATATTTTTTAAGTGATTCTTCACTTACTCCTACCTCTTCAACTTTTGCTCTATTGCTGTAAGTCACAATCCCTCTATCAAAAACATCAGAGGCTCCTTCTATAGCAACCAATGTGCTGGCAATCAGACCGCCTGTACATGATTCACAAAAAGCAACTTTCAGGCCATTTGCTTTTAAGTTTTTGTATATAGACATTTCGAGACTGTCATAACCAATAGTATAGATATATTCTGAATATCTCTCGAACACTTTATCATAAACCTCATCAAGCTTTTCTTTATTTCTAGAAATCAGCTTCATCCTGACTTCCCCTAACTTTGAATAGGTTGCAAGGTATACTTCATTATCTTCATGAATTAAATCCTTTACTCCCTGCTCAATAGCAGATTCACCTATGCCAACAGTCTTTATCATTTTTCTGTATATTATCTCATCTGTTTCTATTAAAGGAAGAACTTTATTCTTTAACATATGGATCATCTCACCTGGTGGTCCTGGTAAAAGAACATACTTAACTCCTTTATTTTCGAGCAGATATCCCGGAGCAGTTCCTAGTTCATTTCTAAGTCTAGTACTGTCCTCTATTTCGTAAGCCTGCTTTTTATTGTTATCACAAGGGACAGTTCCTCTGCTCTTAAAAAACTCTATGATATCATCCATTATCTTCTGATTAAATACAAGATCTTTGCCATTAACTTCTGCTACAATTTCCTTTGTAAAATCATCATCTGTCGGTCCTAATCCACCTGTAAAAAGGATGATATCCACTTTTTCGGCAGTCTCTATTATTATTTCTTTTAACAGCTCCCTATTATCTTCAACAGATATATGCATTTTCACATCAATCCCTAGGTCAAATAAATGCCTTGAGATGGTCTGAGAGTTAATATTCAGTGTATCTCCTGAAGTAAGCTCTGTTCCTACATTTATTATTGCTGCTTTCATAATATCATCCTTTCAAATAATATATATTATAGATCTACAACTCAATATTTTTTACCGATTCAGTAGTTTAATCTCTATTAATTTATTTACATTCTTTAAAGTCATCACTTTCTAAAATCTCTTTAGCAAGATTCATCAGTTTCTCCCTGTCATTGTCTTCAGGGGTTTCCAGTACGTATTCAAAAAGCCTGTTCAGTATTTTCCCTATAATAGGTCCCTTCTCAAAACCTATACTCATCAGTTCATTTCCATCTATTTTAAGATCCTTTAAACTCATAGGCTCTTTTGAATTTATTACTTCTTTGAAAATTCTCTCAAAGTTCTCACCAGGTTCATTGTTTGCCCTGTCCAAAGTTGAAGCTTTATCAGCAAAATAGAGCATTATAAGCTCCTCAACTGTATCCTGACCTATCTTTCTGATCAGCCTTTTAACACTTGCTTTAGTCTGCATATCATGAACTGCCATATGGTACTTGACCATATCTGAGACATCTCTTATATCACTTTTAGAGTAATTTAGTCTCTTTAAAATTTCCTGAGCCATTTCTGAACCGACGGAATTATGTCTGTAGAAATGACCAATTCCTCTATCATCAACTGAGAAAGTCAGGGGTTTCGCAATATCATGCAGAAGAGCGGACAGCCTCAATGTCAAAATTGGTTCAGTTCTGTCTAAAACATCCATCGTATGTTCAAAGACAGTCTTATCATGAAAAGGTGATTTCTGATCAAATCCTACTCCGAGCTCAAGTTCAGGTATTAGATATTTCAAAATATCCAGTTTATGCATAAGTTTTATTCCTCTTGATGGAATATCTGAAACCAACATCTTATTCAGCTCATCTCGTTTTCTATCTGCACTTATTTTCTCGAGTAGATGCTTTTTGTTTTCTATTGCTCTAGCAGTATCTTCTTCAATATCAAAATCCAACTGAACAGAGAATCTCACAGCTCTGAGTATTCTTAGCGCATCCTCTTCAAATCTCTCATCAGGATTCCCAACAGCTCTTATCAGTCTGTTCTCAATATCTTCTTTTCCTGAAAAAAAGTCGATTATTTCCCCATCATGACCATAAGCCATAGCATTTATCGTAAAATCCCGTCTTCTCAGGTCTTCTTTTAAATTAGAAGTGAATTCGACCACAGAAGGTCTTCTATGATCCGAGTATTCCTTGTCTATTCTATAAGTAGTTATCTCAAATATTCCGCCATCTACGATAACCGCAACCGTTCCATGCTTAATTCCTTTTTTAAAAACAGTATGGTTCTCTTCAAATATTTCAAGAACTATTTCAGGAAGAGCCTCTGTACAGATATCCCAGTCATTAGGCACTTTCCCTAAAAGCATATCTCTGACGCAGCCACCTACAAGATACGCATCATAGCCATTTTTTCTAAGTTCTTCTATTATATATAATGCTGATTCTTTCATACCTTTTCCGCCTATTTTAATAATTTTACAATAATCTCTCTAACACTGATTTTATCAGTTATACAAAGCTTTGGCAAATGACAGCTCTACTTGCTGCCCCTGAGTATTTTCTCCGCCTTATTTACCAGTAGTGGATAAACAGTAGAAAACTTCATATTATATATTTTTTCTTTATTCACTGTATTTCACTCCATTTCTAGAATTGATATTTCTTTAATTATTTAATCGTCAGCTTACCATATGGAAATTCGCCACTATTCTTCAAAGTGCTGTCAAAATACTCCAATATTATTTTATTCATTGTTTTAATAAACTCCATATTATCCACTTCAGACTTTCTACCTCCACTGATCATACGAGCCAATAGTGGTGATATGAAAGGAAGGTCTGTTAGATCTGCATGTTGTGCACCTTTGAAAACAATTTCATAACCTTCATCTGCTGATTTTGCCACTTTACTGCTAACTAAATAAAGCGGATCACCTTCTTTTACTCCAGCCTTTATTCCAATATCATATAAATATTCCGTATACATAAATAAAATTGGAACAGGGTATTTTTCAGACCTAGTACTATAGGTTGCAGATTGCACTCCTGTTATTTCGTAAGGCATTGGTCCTTCCAGATTCACGACTGAGTCAATATCATCCCTAAATCTTGGCATAGCTGTCGCTGTTACCGCACCAAGGGAATGACCCATAGTTCCTATTTTAGATTTATCTATCAGCCTATAAAACCCTTCATTCTTTCTAACTATCTCATCTATCACAAAATTTGTGTCATCTATCCTGACTTTAGTCCACTTATTCAGATAATCCAGATTTTTACCTAAATCTTTACCTAACTCCCCATATTCTTTCATGAAATCTGGGGAAATATATACAGTTTTACCATTCTTCCTTGTTGTGAACATCGATTGATAAGGATGATCCATAGAACAAACCACATAACCATGGCTTGCCAGTTCCTTGAAAGTTGATTCATTGCTCAATTTCACACCATTGAAACCATGGTCAAATATCACAAGAGGATACTTTCCCGAATCAGTATCAGGATACCAAAAAGTCAGATTGACTTCTCTAAATTCTTCTTTTTCGCTATTCTCCTCTACTCTGTTTTTATCAGTATAATAAACATCCGATGTCAAAACTTTATACTTTCCTGTAGGTTCAGGTATTGGTTTCATCGGAAATATCAGTAAAGGAGAAGCTGATAACAGTATGAATAATAAACTGACTAGTCCTGATAATACAGCTTTCCATCTGCTAAATCCCTTATTTTCCCGACTTTTTGATTTTCTTAACCATGAAACAAAACTTATAAGCACGAGTATAGTTAAAGCTACTGCTATTGGTTTCCACCTATAATCCCAATCAATAACTCTTGTTACAATTAATACTATTATTAAATTCAAAGATACAAGTCTCATAATAAGCTTATATTTTTCCTGTTTTGACCCTGTAACAAGACTGTATATTGTAAAACCTATCTGAGCTAAGAATATGATAGCCAGTAAAACTATAGTATTCATAAAACTCACCCTTTCTTATATTAATTGTATTTTTTCGATTTATCTGTTTTTAATTTTGCCTATTTTCGGATTTGTCCGTTTTTTGGATTAATCTGTTTTTGGATTTGATTTATTCAAGTTAATTGATTAGCCTTGCTTTACAAATATACCCAAAACCTTTTTTCCTCTATCATTTCATCTGGAAACAATTAATAGTCAAGTGTATTTTGTCTAGTTCATTTTCATATGTTATTATGTAAATAGGTGATAATATGAAATACAAAAATCCTTATATGAGAAAAATAAAGAATACGCATATCCTACTGGTATCCTGCAATCTATGTAAGACTCCTTTACTCACATATCAAAAAGGCGGTAGAGGAAATTTGATAAAAATCCAGAGAGATAGAATTGTTGAATCAGATTTTGAAATAGATGAAATGGGAAATGGACTCTACTGTATCAACTGTAATGAACATCTGGGTTCTTTGAGAGACTATTTTGGAGTGCCATCATATTTCCTTATAAGAGGCCTCACAGCCACTAAGAAGTTGAAAAATTACAGGTTTTAACACCCAATCATTCAATCAAAAAAAGCATCACACGGTTATTTATCTCCATGTGATGCTTCAATATTTCTAAACTCTATTAATAAAATTTGAAATTCTTTTTTGGATTGTTGCAGATAGGACAGTTGTCAGGAACATCTCCATGCGCTGCATAGCCACATACAGGGCATACAAAGATATTCTCAAAACCAGGATCGTTTCCTTCATCAACTGATTTTTTAGCTTCTTTGAAAAACTTTTCATGAGCTTTTTCTGCTTCCATAGCAAAAGTCATCGACTGAACTGCAGCTTTCTCTCCAGCTGCTTCAGCTCTCGCAATAAACTCAGGATACATGGTTTCAACTTCCCAGTTTTCTCCACCTGCTGAAGCCTCAAGATTCTCCTTCGTAGATCCTACTCCAAATCCTCCCATTGCTGTAACCTCAAAATCACCGAAAACACTCTTCAATACGTTGAAATGAGCCTTTGCATGAACCCCCTCAGCATATGAGATAGCATGATACATCTTTGCTACTGTTGGAAATCCTTCTTTCTCAGCCTTATCTCCCCATACTAAGTATCTCATATGTGCTTGCGACTCTCCACCAAATGATGATCTCAAATCTTCTGATACTTTTAAATCCATCAAAATCTCCCCCTTAAAAAATATTATTATATTCTATCCACTAAGCAAATAGTGAAGCATATAAACAATATCTGATTTTACATATAATAACCTCTTTGAATAAACTCTTTATAGGTTTATTCCACTTCTAGAATTCTTACATCGTTCGTTCCAGGCTGACCAAGTGGCATTCTTGTGTCAGATGGCCACCATGTGTTATTAGGATCAATACTTATTGTCACTATTTTTCCATCATACTCAGCTATATGTTCAAATTCTGATAAAGATATCATACTTGCACTATTTGTTCTCAACCCTTCACCCGATCCACTTTGAACCTCAAGTTCTTGTTCCGGGATAACGAGAACTGTATAAGTTTCATCAGCTCCATATCCTGCGTTAGGATCTTCAATTTTTAGAAAATCCAACACTTCATAATGTGACATGTATTTGAAAACTCCTTTAACAACTATACGCCCCTCAGCTAATTCATCATTTACATCATATTTTCTTTCTGCTGTATCAGCTTCACTAGTATCCTGATCTTCTGAACTTTCCGTTTCCTGCTTATAACCTTCTTCGCTAACTGGTTCATCACTCTCTACCCTATTATCGATATCATCTTGCTTATTATTTGAGTCTTCATTCAGTTCTCGGCTTTCTATAGCGGATTCCTCTTTAACTTTCCCACATGCCGGCAAAAAAGCAGTTGTCAGTAAAACTAAAGTACTCAAACAAGCACATCTCATTACAACTTTTCCAAATTTCATACTCATAACCTCCAAGTTACCAAATCATATGACAAGCTACACATCATCATATTCAAAAACTGTCGTCTGTTAATCATATATACCCCTTATTAGTTGTATAATAGAGTTTTTAGCAAAAAAGCTTGTTTTTTATTTACTTTATATATATTTCTAATTAACCAATTCCTCATATTTAGGAAATAATATGGAGTTTTCCTTAAATATATGAACAAATATGTCTTTGATTAACTTATCCATCACCTCATATGTTCTCACATATGTTGGGCAAACATCATCCGGTACTTCAAAGTTATTTGTAAGCTCCTGAATAGCTTTTATTATATCTCCCGCTACTAGATGCTCTTCTTCAAGTGTTTTTATAAGCTCGATTGATTCTTTTGATGGCTCTTTATCTTCCATAAGAGGAAAAATAAACTGTTCTTCTTTAGCTAAATGAGCTTCTAGTTCCATCTTTAACATAGAAAACAGACGATGAAGTTCTATAAGTTCTTCCCCATGAGTTTTATAATGAACTATCAAAATCTTGTTAACCAATTTATCCAGTTCACTCAACATTTCTCGTTCATCTGTATGGTGTGTGTAAATCAGTTCAGAAATCATCTTTTCTATATCAAAAGTTCTAAACAGTTCTATACTTTTTTCAGTTGTAGTCTTTTCTGATTCACTGGACTTTGGTTGCTCTTCAATCATTTTGATCAATTCATCAACATCAATATCATTTTTACTTGCAGCTAGGTCTAGAGTATCACTACCTGAACAACAATAGTCTATATTCAAACTGTTGAATAAATCCATTACTCTAGGATTATCATTTACAATCTCATTTAATCTACTTTCCTTTGTTATCATTCTAATCACCCTTTAATTTTAATGTATATTAGCTTTATTTTATTACATAACTGATGAAAAATATGTGATTACACTCACAAAACAAAGAAAAAGCACCTTGAAATATTGATTTGACTCAATCTTTCAAAGTGCTTCAGAAGAAAATAATATATTTTACTGTAATTCTTAAATTACTACTTAATTATTGACTGTTCTACTGTTCCCGCTGGTGGTATTATAGGATAAACACAATCATCCTTGTCTAATACACACTCAATTAATGCAGGTTCATTTTTAGATATTGCCGAATCAAATACAGCTTTAAAATCATCTAAGCAAGCAGCTCTATATCCATCTATCCCATAAGCCGCCGCAAGTTTTACGTAATCAACTTCATTTCCAATATCAGTTTCTGATATCTTCTCACCTTGGAAAAGTCTTTGCCACTGTCTAACCATTCCTAAAGTACTGTTGTTGAACAGAATTATTATTACAGGTATATTATGTCCTCTAACTGTAGCTAATTCATTGCAGTTCATACGGAAAGAACCATCTCCAGTTACTAAAACTGTTCTTTTTTCAGGATTTCCAAGCTGTGCTCCTATTGCAGCTCCTAAACCGAATCCCATAGTACCAAGTCCACCTGATGTTACAAACGATCTTGGCTCTTTGAATCTCCAGTACTGAGCCGTCCACATCTGGTGCTGACCAACATCAGTAGCAACTACATTATTTTCAAGCTTTTCAGAGGCATATTCTAAAATATTCTTAGCTTTGAATTCATCGCTTTTAAGATTCTTCGGCTTGTTGAAACTCTCTATCTCTTTCATCCATTCGCTTCTATCATTCTTCTCAATGTATTTTTCCATTTTTGTGAAGACATCCTTCAAATCTCCAACTATATACACATCCGCTGGAATATTCTTAGAAATTTCAGCAGCATCCATATCTATATGAATTACTTTAGCTCTTTGTGCGAATTTATCAATATCACCTGTAACTCTATCATCAAATCTTGCTCCTGCCGCGATTAGAAGATCACATTTATCTATGGCCATATTAGTCTGTACTTCACCATGCATTCCAAGCATACCTAAAGAAAGTTCTGAATCTCTGTCTATAGAACCTAGACTCATAAGTGTATTCGCTATTGGAATATGAGCTTTTTCTGCAACTTTAGTGATTATTTCAGAAGCTCCTGAAGAAATAGCTCCACCACCAACATAAAGAACTGGCTTCTTAGCTTCATTTATTTCTTTAGCTGCAAGCTCAAGCCATTCTTCTGCAATCTCTTTATTAGGCTTTTCCAATTCAATTTCTTTTCTTTCAAATTCACATTTTTCAATGAATATATCCTTTGGAATATCAATAAGTACTGGTCCTGGTCTGCCCGATCTAGCAATGTCAAAGGCTTCTCTAACTGTATCTGCTAAATCCTCAACATTCCTTACAAGATAATTGTGTTTTGTTATAGGAGTTGTAACTCCCGTTATGTCAACTTCCTGAAATGAATCCTTTCCTATGAAACTTCTACCAACCTGACCAGTAATAACAACCATAGGTATAGAGTCCATATATGCATTTGCTATCCCTGTAACTGTATTTGTTGCACCTGGCCCTGAAGTAGCTACACAAACTCCTACTTTTCCTGTAACTCTTGCATAACCATCTGCAGCATGTGAAGCTCCCTGCTCGTGACTAGTTCTCACATGATTAAAATCATCTTTTCTATCATAAAGCGCATCATAGAATGGAATTACCGCTCCTCCCGGATATCCGAAAAAAGTATCCACTCCCTGCTCTTTGAAACATTCTAAAACAATATGTGCACCTGTTAATTTCATAATATCTTTTCACTTCCTCTATAATAAAAATCCAATCAAACATTATTAATATTATAGCACACTTATTGCTTTTCTACCCCTGTCTTGCACTTATATATGTAACATTTATTTTTCATGAAAAAACTGCGATAAGATTTTACTCATACCGCAGTTTTTTAGGATCTTTTATTTTAAAATTAAGTTCTTTTGGTTCTACAGCATCTTGTATAATCTACTTAGTTTTTATAAATTGACTATTCAAACAATGCAGTTACTAGAATCTTTACAGCTTCTGCTCTTGTTGCTAATCCTTTAGGCTTGAACTGACCGTTATCATAGCCATCTATTATTCCTGACTCTGTTGCTTTAACGATATACTCTTCTGCCCAGTCTGAAATATCTGATTGGTCAGTGAAAGCAATAGGTTCTTTAACTTTTTTAGCATCTATTACTCTCATGAGCATAGCTGTCATTTCTTCTCTAGTTATGGTTCTGTCCGGTGCAAATTCTGTGTCACTAACTCCTTTAACCATCCCATTAGCATATGCAGTTGAAACATATCCTTTTGCCCAATGGTTACTTGTATCATTAAATACTTTTGTTCCACTTGGTTCAAGTTCCAATGCAACTACTAGAGTCTTAGCAAATTCTGCTCTTGTTATATGTCTATCTGGTCTGAAGCTTCCATCAGGATAACCATCAATAAACCCTAGTTTTACCAATTTATCTATAAATTTCTTAGCCCAGTGTCTTAATATATCTTTGAACTTCTCAACTACTGGTTTGTCTTGATCATCATCTTGATCATTGTCATCCTGATCATCTTCATCCTGATCATCTTCGTCTTGATCATCTTCATCCTGATCATCTTCATCCTGATCATCTTCATCCTGATCATCTTCGTCTTGATCATCTTCATCCTGAT
>CAZBAL010000023.1:0-27637 GCA_964489735.1 uncultured Clostridia bacterium
TGATAAGTTACAGTCCGTTTTATATTTATTCCTAAGAATATGAATTTATAGTCCTATGTTCTGCTTTGAATCTTCGTATTTTGAAAACGGAGTGAGTTTGATATTGTAGTATTTTTTCTCAGGTCTAGGATCTATATCCCAGAAGTCATCCGAAGTGATATGCAATTCCATTGACCCGGATTTATCAGCTACCCCAAATTCATTATAGTAGAATCCTATTGTTCCGGTACCCTCTTCTTTTTCATCAGTAAAGTAATATTGATTGCAGTTCAGCGTTCTTCCATCTGGTGTCAGTGTGAATGTTCCAAAGCTTGTGTGCATTGCACCACCTGAACCATAGTAGTAAAAGCTTCCATCACCTATATAGCGGTAGTTGCTCCTTATCCATCCATCAAAGGATAGGACAGGTGAGCCGTCTGCAATTGTATAGGCTGCTAAAATAGTTTCGCCATGATAGTGCGGAGAACTTTCAGGATTTACCACACCTATTAATAGTTCAGGAACATTGTCTCCACTTATATCTTCTATGGCATATCCAATGTTATTAGGTCCTTCACCTTCGTTATTATAAATCAGTATTTCGTAAACACCTGTTTCACCATTTTCGTAATCATAATCAGTCCTATTTCCAGAAATAAGATCATAGTATCTTTCAAGAACTCCGCTATAAAGTTTGAAGTATCTATTTTTTTCTTCTTCTCCGAGTGCATTTCCATTTCTTATACCATAATCAACATTCATTTTATTAAATATAGAAGCCACTTCAGCTCTAGTGACAAAATTATCAGGCTTAAAGCTTCCGTCATTATATCCTTTTATGACACCCATCTGTACTAAAGCCTTTATATTCTCTTCTGCCCAGTTCCCACTAATATCATTTAGGTTTACATCTATTCCTCTGTTCACATATTTATCAGTGTTTTTCAGTGCTTTGTAAGCAATGGCTGCAACCTCACTTCTATTTATATAGCCATCTGGCACAAAAGTTCCATCAGGATAACCAGTTACAATTCCGGCACTTACAAGTTTTTTGATATGTTTTTCGCTCCAACGGGAGTGAATATCTGCTAGATTTATATCCAAATTTTTATCAACCAGAAGTTTATTAAAATATGTATCTGCAATTTTGGCAGTCTGTTCTCTGGAAATAAATTCATCAGGTCTAAAAGTTCCATCATCATATCCATTTATTACATTTTCTGATATAAGTTCCTTGATTGAATCCTCGGACCAATGTCCTCCTAGATCTGAAAGGGCCAAGCTTGCAGAGGAACTACCAGCTACAATCAGCGTTCCAACCAATAAAGATATTATCTTTCTTTTCATCTTAATCTCTCCAATCTCAATGTTTTCTGAACGTGGATAAATTTGTTTGTTGATTAGTTTATACCCAAGTTTTTAAGGCGATAACAAACATATACAGTTTATATATAATCTCATATTACATGAGTATCAGACATGTAACAGAGCATATAGAAAATAAACACACTTGTGCATTTTTTTGTATAAATTAAATGTACTAGTGTGTTTATTGAGTTTTCTGATATGTTCATTATATTTCGTTTTCACTTGTTTTCGGTTCAAATCTCTCCAAAACAAAAAACAATACAAAAGCTATAAATACAGAGATACCGGAAAAAAGAAACATATTGCTGTATCCAAATTGGGATGAAACTATTCCCAGTATTACAGATCCCAACCCTATTCCTGAGTCAAATCCCATAAAAAATGTTGCATTTGCCGCGCCTACACTGTCTTTTGGAGCATTTATTACTGCTAAAGTCTGAAGGCTAGACTGAGCAGTTCCAAATCCTATTCCGTATACTATGGCTGCGATGATAAATTTTCCTATACTGTCTGATAATGAGATTACTCCCATTGCCAGAATAACGGATAAAAGCCCTGGAATAACTGCAAATTTAATCCCCATCGTATCTATAACTTTTCCTATTAAAGGTCTGGATATTACCATTGAGACAGCATAAACAGTGAAAAATATACCAATATTTTCAATGCCTTGTTCTAAAGCGAACAGTGTTAAGAAACTGTTTATCCCTCCATATGTAACACAGACAAAGAAAATAGTAATAGCTGCTCTTAAGGAAGTTTTTTCAATTATTTTATTTTTTTTAATTAAACTCTTTTGCTTAAGACTCTCTTCTGTTTTATCAGATTCTATTCCAATACCTATTGAGCTTGTAGAATTCTTCACATTAGAATCTACACTTTTGTAAGAACTGTTTTTAGGTCGCACATCCTTATAAGAGATCATAAAAGATAAAAACACAGACAGTATTATTACTGCTACTGCAACTATTACAACTATATTAAAACTGTATTTTTCCATTAGGAATAAGGAAACTGCCGGTCCTACAGCCATTGCTATTGAACTTGCCAAGCTGAAATATCCCATGCCTTCTCCGAATCTGGACAGTGGAATCAAATCGGAGGCTACTGTACTGATTGCTGTGTTTGAGGCTCCCCATCCGAAACCGTGTATGAATCGAAACAGAAGTATCAATGCAACTGTAGGTACGAAACTATATGCAGATGCAGCTATTATGAAAATTATAAGTCCTATTAACAAGACCCCTCTTCTGCCCCAGTTGTCTAGTGCAATTCCAACTATAGGTCTTATTCCTACCGAAGAGATGGTGAAAATCCCAACTACCCAGCCTATGGATTTATCCGTTGCGCCTATTTTTTTGACATAGACAGGTAATGTAGGAGTCAACATTTGAAATCCAAAAAACAGCATAAGACATATAGCGCATGCTATGATGAAGTCTTTAGTCCAGAGTTTCTTTTCTATACTGGTTTTCATGTCTTCTCAACTTCTCCTTTCTAATGTATTTGTTCAAAATGTTTTAAAAAATTTAATTACAATGATGATTTTATAATTCTTCTTTATATCTTGACATTAATATATCAGCTATTTTCACTTTGGTCAAAGTCGTGGAGAGGTTTAGAGATGCAAGTTGAATTAACGAATACAATAAAAGAAAATCGAGATTTTACTTATTTTTAGGGTAAAAAATACATACCATTTTACATATTAATAAACAAGTTAACAAAGATGTTAACTAACAAGAATATTTACAAAGCTGAGGAGGTGTTTAGAATGAAGATTGTAGTTATTAATGGAACGGAAGTCAAGGGGTGTACTTATAAAATAAAAGAGAGCTTTTTAGAGGAACTGAGAGATGGGAACTCAGTAATTGAGTATTATCTGCCAAAAGATAGTCCTAATTTTTGCAGAGGGTGCAAGGTCTGTTTTAGAATAGGAGAGGATGAGTGTCCACATCATATGTACATTAAGCCTATATGGAACTCGATATTAGAGTCTGATCTTATTGTCTTTGCTTACCCTGTTTATGTTATGAGAGCACCAGGGCAGATTAAAGCATTCTTGGATCATCTAGGATGTCATTGGATGGTTCATAGACCGAAAAAAGAGATGTTTAAGAAAAGAGCGGCAATTATAACTCAGGGAATTTCTGCAATGAATAAGGGAGCACAGAAAGATGTAAAAACGAGTCTGAACTGGCTTGGAGTCTCAGATGTAAAAATGTTGGGAATGGGACTTAATGAAGAGGTAATATGGGAAAAAATATCTGAAAATCAGAGAAATAAGCTGATGAATAAAGCAAAGAAGTTTGCACTTAATTATAAAGCTGAGAAAAAAATGAATACGGGAATTCAGACCAATCTGCGGTTTAACCTTCTTAGAATTATGAGAAAGAGGATGAAGAAAAATGGTGATAGGTCGGTAGATACTATGTACTGGGAAGAGCAGGGATGGATATAAATCAGATACCAGACTCTGAAGACCTTAATATTTTTCATGAGGTGATATATTTCGATTGTATTGTATAATAGAGGGTGAAGTAAATTTTCAGTATTGGAAATCTAATCGGAAGTGTAAATAGGTTACCAGTGATGAATTAGATAGAATGTAGATTCGAGACGGATTAAAGCAACTAACTTGCTTAAAGAATATATAGCTATGATCAAAGAAAGGATGTTTTATTATAAAATGTGTACTTCTATTATAGTCAGATACAAAGAAGAAGGAGCAATTATGGCTAGAAATATGGATTATGAACATCCAGTCAATTACAATATAATATATTTACCAAAAGGATTTCACTATGCAGATGATCTCTATGGGAATCCACTGAATAGTAAATACTGCATGATGGGTTTATCATTCAATGATGAGAATCCTTTAAAAGATGGAGTTAATGAGCATGGATTAATAGGTTGTACGAATACATTCAGGATATTCAATCCGTATTATACGGAGGTAGACCCTGATAGAATAAATATATCAAGCTTAGATTATTTCAGCTATGCATTGGCCAATTATAAAAATGTTAAAGAGTTAGTTGATGATCTTGATAATATTCATATTTCATCTAAAAACTCAGATGGGAATGATGTCACAACACCTAGGTTCCATTATTTCTTTGCAGATAGTGAAGGAAACTCTATTATAGTGGAGCCTACAAATAAGGAATTGATGGCTGTTGAAAATCTATATGATGTTATGACTAATTCACCTAAATATTCTTCACATGTAAAGAGGCTTAAAAAACTTATGGATCCGGATGACTGCTGTGATTTCAATTCAGTAAAACATCTTCCAGGAGGATATGATCCGGTCAGCAGATTTATCAAAGCTTTTTACATGGTAAGAACTCATGTTGAGGCAAAGGATAGAGATGAGGCATTTGAAAACAGCTATTCTATTTTAGAGTCTCTTAAGATGCCAGAGGGATTTGTTAAATTGGATGGAAATCCGGATCACTCATATACAAGGTATATATGTGCTTATGACAATAAATCAAGATTGCTGACGGTTAGAAGTCACACAAATCCGACAATATTCTCACTATCATTTGAAGATGTAGAGAATGTAAATCACAGGCTTTCTATAGAAATACCCAAAGACATTATAATCAGTAAAATCAGTTTTTAGATAGTTAGTAAATGTAAGATGTATAATCATTTACGCAAAGTTCAGTAAAGCAGGAACCTTGTGACTTTAATCATGAGAGTTTTGTGGATTAATGATAATCGTATTAACGAGGTGAGAATATGAAAATAAATATAATATGCATGGGAAATATAAAAGAGAAATTCTTTAGACAGGCAATAGATGAATATATTAAGAGAATAAGCAAATTTTCTAAAGTGGAAATAGTTGAACTGAAAGAGGAAAAAATATCACAAAACCCATCGGATAAAGAAATAGAATCAGCTCTGAGCAGGGAAGCGGAAAAGATTCTTGCAAAGATAGCTCCGAATTCATTCTCTTATATATTGGCTGTTGAAGGTAAACAGATGGATTCAGTTGAATTCGCTAAAGATTTATCTAATAAACAGGTTCAGGGATATAGCAGTTTTAATTTTATAATCGGCTCATCTCATGGTCTAAGCGATATGGTGAAAAGCAAAGGCGTGAAGTTTTCGTTTTCTAAGATGACATTTCCTCATCAACTGATGAGAGTCATACTTCTTGAGCAGGTTTACAGAGCATTTAAAATAAATAATAATGAGGAATATCATAAATAACGCTATTTAATAAAAATAACCGGTGATGATAATTTGCAATTTACTGTAATTATCATCACCGGCTTTATGCGTAATATTTTTAGAACAAATAAGTTTTTCAGTTTTATAAGTACCGAGCAGCTTTAATATCGTAACTACTCAAATATAAGCGAGATAAACGACTCAGCATCAAGTTTGTTGAAAAAGTGGCTAATATCCACGCTTGATACTATGTCTCTTATTTCACTCTCTTCCAGCTTACTGCCTATAAGTATTTGTGATAAGTTTTTTGGGTCATCACTGCAGAAATAATCACCATGAAAAGTAATATCTTCGATAATTCCTTTAACTATGTTCATATATACCTCAATTTTTCCAACACCGTCAAATCTTCTTTCTTTAAGTATTGTATATTTAGGGGACGTACCATAATTCCATTCCCAGGTACTATAAACTTCATCACGCAATTTATCAACGGCTGAAATATCTTTTTCTGTCAGCTCATAAGTTTCCATATCATTCTCTTTAAACATGAAATCTCTCAATGCTTCTATGAAATCTGTTATGGAGAGGTCTTTTTCTGTATGAGGCTTTATATTAGTAACTCTACTCCTTATAGATTTTATTCCTTTTGATTCTATTTTGTCTTTCGAGACTTTAAGTGCTCTCGTAAGTATGTCAATATTCGAGTCAAACATAAGTGTACCGTGTTGCATTACTCTACCATGTTTTTTATACATCGCATTTCCTGAAAATTTCTTCCCATCAATTTCCATATCGTTTCTTCCTGAAAGTGTCGCTTTCACACCGAGACTATCAAGTGCTCTTACAACAGGACCACAGAATCTTGAAAAATCAATTGTTTTGTCGGAACTATCTTCAATAAAAGTATAGTTAAGATTTCCTAAATCATGATAGACTGCACCGCCACCGGAAAGTCTTCTAACCACCTTTATATCATTTTCCTTTACATACTCCGCATTAATTTCTCCAGCTGTATTTTGATGTTTTCCTACCACGATTGTATTGTCGTTTTGCCATAGCATGAAATATCCATAGTTTTCATCAAGTTCATCAAATACATATTGTTCAAGGGCTAAATTCCAGTATGGATCTGTGCTTGGACTTAAGATGTATTTCATCAATTTAATCAACTCCATATAAGTAATTACCTTAAATAGTACTAATTTAATTTTATACTATTTTTATTTAGTATGCAATGTGAATGATGTATTGAAGTATAAATAATTCACAAGGTATAAAATGGGATTTAGCTTATAAAAGCAGAATATGGGTATAAATAGCAAGAGAGTTTCATGAAAAGAGGTGTTATTTATGTCTGTATTGAAAATGGAAAATGTTACAAAAAGATTTGGAAAATTTGCTGCCCTGGATGGACTGGATCTTGAACTTAATGAGGGAGAAATCATGGGTTTCATAGGTCCTAATGGAGCAGGAAAAACCACAGCAATCAGAGTTTTACTTGGTCTTCTTAAGGCTAGTGAAGGTAGCTCCACTATATTCGGAATGGATGCATGGAAGGACTCAGTGGAAATTCATAAGAGACTTGCATATGTTCCAGGAGATGTCAATTTATGGCCGAATTTGACTGGTGGAGAGGTAATAGATCTGTTTACTAGATTAAGGGGTGGAAAAGACAATAATAAGAAGGATGAATTAATTGAGAAGTTTCAGTTTGATCCTACTAAAAAGTGCAGGACATATTCGAAAGGAAACAGGCAGAAAGTTGCATTGATATCTGCATTTGCATCAGATGCAGATTTATATATTTTTGATGAGCCTACATCGGGCTTAGATCCGCTAATGGAGAGAGTCTTTCAGGATACCATAAAAGAAGCAAAAGATTTAGGAAAGAGTGTGCTTTTGTCGAGCCATATTCTCTCAGAGGTTGAGAAAGTCTGTGATAGAGTTAGTATTATCAGAAGTGGGAAGGTTATTGATTCGGGTACACTTCAGGAACTCAGACACCTGACTAGGACGGAAGTGGAAGCTGTAACAAAGAAAAGAGTTGAAGGTCTTAAGGGAAATTCTAATATATATAATCTAAGTCAAGATGAAAACAGGATAAAGTTCAGTGTTGACGGTGATGCAATTGGTGATATCATTGCTCATCTGTCCAGATATGAAATCGTTGAGCTTGAATCGATGCCTCCTACACTTGAACAGCTCTTTATGAGCCATTATTCAGAAAGAGGTAAGAATGATGGGAAGCAGTAATCTTTTTTCAGGGACGGGAACACTTACAAGATTTATATTTAGAAGAGACAGACTCAGGCTTTTGATGTGGATAATATCGCTCTCAGTATTTATTTTTGGATTGGTGCCGGTATTTGAAGAGATGATAATGTACGATATGGATAGCGTAGTTATGGTGGAAATGATGAAAAACCCAGCTATGATAGCTATTGTTGGCCCAGTTTATGGTGAAAACAATTATACGCTTGGCGCAGCTTTTTCAAATTATATGCTTGTATTTTCTGTGATGATTGCAGCAGCTATGAACATATTTTTGATCAACAGACATACTCGTAATGATGAAGAAAAGGGAAGAATGGAAATGGTTCGCTCGATGCCTGTGGGAAGGCTTGCGAATATCTCTTCTGCAATGATAGTAGCTCTTATAGCAAATACAGCACTTTCCATCTTGACAGCATCTGGGCTTTATATACTTAGAGGAGAAGGAATGAGTTTAGAAGGGTGCATGATTTTCGGGTTTTCATTAGGTGTAATAGGTATGTTGTTTGCGGCAGTAACAGCAATTTTCTCTCAGATCAGTTCAAGTGCAAGAACTACACTTGGCCTATCATTTTCTATACTTTTAATCTTATATATAATGAGAGGTATAGGAGATGTAAGAGAAAATGTATTATCAGCAGTTTCTCCGTTAGGACTTATTTTAAAAACTGAGACATTTGTGAGCAACTATTGGTGGCCAATCTTTGCTATAAAGATAATGACTATGCTGTTGCTATTGATATCATTCTATTTGTCTGCAAATAGAGATTTAGGCCAGGGAATTATTCATCCAAGAGCAGGACGAAAGAATGCTTCATCTTTGCTGTCTAGTCCTATTGGATTAGCATTTAGAATTCTGAGAACTCCTATTATAATCTGGGCAATAGTTGTGTTTGTTCTGGCGATAATGTACGGTTCAGTTTTTGGTGATTTAGAAAACTATATAAAGGGGAGTCCAGCACTAAGTGCGATTTTCTCCGGTAATTCAGAATTCACACTTGCGGAGCAGTTCATTGGTCTACTTACTGCTGTTATGTCGATGATTTCAACAATACCTATTCTTACATTTATGAATAGAGTCGTTGGAGAAGAAAAAAGCGGCTTATCAGAGCACCTGCTGACAAAGCCGATATCGAGAATCAGGAATATATCTGCTTATTTTATTTTGGCAATAGTAATAAGCATAATTTATCAGATACTTATAGCTTATGGATTCTGGTCTGCAGGTTCAGTCGTACTGGAGAATATACCGATATTCATGACTTTCTTTAAGTCGACAATGCTTTATCTGCCTGCAATATGGGTTATGGTTGGAACATCTATGATATTAATAGGATTTTTACCTAGAAAAATTTTCATCATATATCTATACTTGGGTTACTCATTCTTTACAGTTTATATCGGACAGGTTGCGAAGCTGCCGGAATGGACCAGAAAGCTTACCCCATATGGATATATACCTCAATATCCTATTGAGGAGGTTGAATTGACAAAACTCATTATACTGATTGTTGTGATATTAGCATCATTTACAATCGGTCTAATTGGCTATAGAAAGAGAGATATAATATCAGATTAATATATGTCAGATTCCCTGAATTCGAGGATAGAGATATCTTTGAAGATCAGGGGATTTTTTTCAAGCATTTATATCTGGAATTTAGACATGCTCAGTTGACTTTATAAATGAAGTTTAATAATATTTAGTTTAAAGTGGAAAGTAATATGTAGGAACATAGATATATATATGATTGAGATTGAAGACAAGACTGGTTCGGTCATTGTATAATGTACTTAGATGTGCAAAATGGAGGTGTATTTTTGAAAATTGTAATTATTGGCGGGGGAAAAGTAGGAGAAGCTATCTGCAGGGAACTTGGAGATAGTTGCGATATAGTTCTTGTTGATACAGATCCGGATGTAATAGAAGATATTTTCAATCACTACGATATACAGGCAGTTGTTGGAAATGGTGGAAATGTTGATATTTTGAAAGAGGCAGGAGTTGAGGACTCAGATGTTTTTCTTGCAGTCACAAGTTCTGATGAGTTAAACATAATATCCTGTATAATTGCTCAGAAACTCGGATCAAAGCATACCATTGCCAGGGTCAGAAACCCGGAATACAATATGAGTGTTGACTTTATCAAGTCATCTCTTGGAATAGATCATATGATAAATCCTGAAGAGGAGTCGGCAGATATAATATCGGAGATTCTCAAGTTCCCGACAGCTCAGAGTATAGAAGTATTTGCAAATGGCAAGGTGAATATGGTTGAAGTGCTAGTGAGAAAAGGTGCATATCTTGAGGGAATGAACCTGATTGAATTTGACAAGGCTTCTCATGGTAAACTTATAGTCTGCATTTTAGAAAGAGACAATGATGTAATGATACCTTCTGGAGATACTGTTCTGATGGAAGGAGACATCATTCACGTTACTGGAAGCCCAGAAGATCTGGATAAGTTTTACTGCAAAATAAGGAAGTTCAAGTCACCTATCAAGTCCATTATGATAGTAGGTGGAGGTAGAATATGCCACTATCTTCTCAGAAAACTAGCTGATAGGAATATGGATATAAAGGTTATAGAAATGGATAAGGAAATAGCAATTGAGATGAGTAAAGATTTTCCTGAAGCCATGATAATAAATGCAGACGGTACGGATCAAGAAATTTTGGAGTCGGAAGGGATTTCAGAGTATGACTGCTGTATAGCTATGACAGGAATAGATGAGGAGAATATTATTATTTCTCTTTACGCTAAGTACAGGAATGTGAAAAAATGTATAGCGAAAGTGAGCAGGACATCAATGCTTCAAGCTCTTGATCAAGCAGGTCTTGATACAATAATAACTCCGAAGAGAATCATTGCTGATAAAATAGTCAGATTTGTGAGAAGTATAGGAGCTTCAAGAAAGTCAGAAGTTGAAGAGCTGTATACTCTTGCACAGGATAGAGTTGAAGCTCTGCAGTTTAAGGTGAGCAAAAGTTCAGAGCTGGTAGGAAAACCGCTTCAGGAAATAAAAATAAAAAAAGGAACTCTGGTAGCATTTATTCTCAGAGGTGATGAGCTGATCTTTCCCGGTGGAGATGACATCATCTTGCCAGATGACAGGGTTGCTATTGTGACAACTCAAGAAAATATAGGGGATTTAGATGATATACTTGAGTAGGTCGGTGAGATAATGAATAAAAGATTAGTAATAAACACAATCGGGAAGATCTTGATTATGGAAGCTATGTTTATGATACTACCTCTTATTGTGGCATTTATATACGGAGAGAGTATTCAGAATAAATTATCTTTTGCAGGTGTAATAGCACTGCTTCTATTAGTCGGATTTTTATCATTTAAGATAGATTTAAAAGAAACAAATTATGGAATAAAAGATGGATTTGGAATAGTTGCATTATCGTGGATAGCTATGTCATTCTTTGGAAGCTTGCCGCTTATAATAAGTGGATATATTCCTAACTTCATCGATGCCATGTTTGAAATGGTTTCAGGCTTTACGACAACAGGGGCAAGTATCTTAGTTGATGTTGAGGAACTTTCTCAGTCTATGCTTTTCTGGAGAAGCTTCACTCATTTCATAGGTGGAATGGGAATACTTGTTTTTGCATTAGCTGTGCTTCCAAAAACGTCTAATGGAACGGTTCATGTAATGAGAGCTGAGGTTCCGGGACCTTCATTTGGTAAGCTGGTTTCAAAAATTGATATAACTGCAAAGATCCTATATAAAATCTATGTTGTTATGACTATAGTTCTTATACTTGCGTTAATTGCTGTGGGGATGAAGCCGTTCGATGCTATGATACATGCTTTTGGAGCAGCAGGAACAGGTGGATTCAGTAGTAAAGCAGCAAGTGTAGGTTATTATGACTCAGCAGCAGTAGATTATATATTAGGAGTGGGAATGCTTCTATTTGGTGTGAACTTCAGTCTTTACTATCTGATTTTACTCGGAAGAGTAAAAGATGTACTGAGAAGTGAAGAACTAAAATTCTATCTTGGAATAGTCACTTTTGCTGTTATAGTTATATGCTTCGATATAAGGAGCACTTATGGCTCGGTTGCAAAGATGGTAAGAGATGTTTTCTTTACGGTATCAACCATAATTACCACGACAGGATATGCAACAGCAGATTTTGATAAATGGCCGCTGCTTTCAAGGTATATGGTACTACTGCTCATGTTCACGGGAGCATGTGCTGGGTCAACAGCTGGGGGACTTAAAGTTTCCAGGGTGCTGATACTTATAAAATCAGGAATAAATGAGTTGAAAAGAGCTCTTAACCCTAGAAGAATAATGACTGTAACCGAAGACGGAAGATCTATGCCGGAAGGAACGGTTAAGAGTGCTCACATTTACTTAATTTTATATCTGGGGATTTTTGCTATAATATTATTTATAATCTCGTTTAGAATAGATGATTTTATAACGGCATTCAGTGCAGTAGCTGCAACTCTGAACAATATAGGACCAGGTCTTTCGGCAGTAGGTCCTACAGGGAACTACGCTTTTTTCAGCCCGTATGCAAAAATAGTTTTAACATTTGCTATGATATTGGGTAGATTGGAAATAATTCCAGTTCTTACGCTGTTCATGCCACAGACTTGGAGAAAGAGATAAAATAGAGACTCAGTGCTAAAGTATTAATATTTTGGTACTGAGTTTTGTTATGTGTATATCGATAAAAATTGGGGTATATATAACGATGGGAGTTATTTTAGATAGCACTATATTAAATTCTATGATATATGCTAAATATTATTTAAAGGATGATATAAATGGAGAGAGAAGTACTTAAAGAAGTAAGAGGTAGTTGGACAGTTGATGGTGCGGGAGTTAAACTTGTCAGAGTTTTAGAAAAATCCACGGCTGTGGAGTTTGATCCGTTCCTTATGCTGGATAGCTTTGATTCTGAGAATTATGATGACTATAAAGCTGGATTTCCTATGCATCCACATAGAGGAATTGAAACAGTAACATATCTGTCAGAAGGTGCTGTAATACATGAGGATTCAATGGGGAATAAAAAAGAAGTTGTTGGACCTGGTGTTCAGTGGATGAATACAGGTTCTGGAATTATGCACTCTGAAATGTTCGATGAGCAAGAAAGACTTTTAGGTGTTCAGCTATGGCTGAATATACCGGCTGCTGAAAAAATGACTAACCCGTCATATATCGAAGTAGGGGCGGATCTGATGAGTGAAACAGCAATAGGAGCGGCAAATATAAGAGTATATGCAGGAAGCTTAAATGAAGCTGAGTCTGTAAAAGGAGAGCATTTACCGCTGGATTTCTATGCAATCGAGCTAGAGAAAAATAAAGAAACGGTTATACCAACTAAAAAAGGCTATACGACATTGCTGTTTTCATTAAAAGGAAACTTCAATATTGCCGGAACAGAAATTCCAGAGAAAACATGTGTGAACACAAGTGATGGAACAGAAATTAAGGTAGAAGCTTTATGTGATGACAATGAGCTGCTTTGGTTTGCGGCGCCACCAACTAGAGAGATGATAGCATGGGGTGGACCAATAGTAATGAGCACTAAAGAAGATCTGAAGTTAGCATTTGAAGAGTTAAGTAATGGAACTTTTCTTAAATAGATTTTGAAATAATAAAACAATGTAAGAACAGTTATAAATAAAAGCAGACCAATTGGGAGAAATCTTCTGATTGGTTTCTTTATGTCTGGATATTTGGTGTATAATGGTTATTGTGAAAAGCTGATTTGAATCAGTTTTGTTAATCTGGGAAAATAAGAGGTTATTAAATGGATAAACAGTTTAAAGATGGTATAGCAACAGGAAAAGTACTGCGATTTACACTTCCAACCATATCTATGATGATATTTTTGGCACTCTATACTACAGTGGATGGACTTTTCGTATCCAATTTAGTAGGGGAAAATGCTTTAGCGGCTTTGAATATAGCATATCCTGCAATAAGTGTGATAATAGGAATAGGAATTATGCTGGGAATGGGAAGCTCTGCAATAATTGCTAAGAATATAGGGGAAGACAGACAGGAGGATGCCAGAAGAAGGTTTGCTATGATGACTCTTTTCGGAGTTATAATAGGAATAATAATAGTTCCAACTGGAATACTATTGAGCAGAAAGATAGCCAGTGCTCTTGGAGCTACTGAAGCTCTATTTGAAGATACAGTAGATTATCTCAGAATAATGTTTGCCTTTTCCCCATTTATGATTCTGCAGTTATTGTTTCAAAGTTTTTTTGTTACAGCTGGTAAACCTAAGTTGGGACTTGTTGCAATAGTTGCAAGTGGAATAACAAATGTTATTTTGGACTATGTCTTTATTGGGATATTAAAAATGGGCGTGTCAGGAGCAGCACTTGGGACATCTTTAGCTTATATGATTCCTTCGATTACAGGTTTAATATATTTCAGCAAGAGAAGAGACAGTTCTCTATATTTTATTAAGCCAAAATGGGAGTCAAAAATAGCTTTGAGAGCGAGCTTGAATGGATCCTCTGAGATGGTATCGAATTTGGCTATGGCAGTTACTACATTTTTATTTAATATAGCTATGCTTGAATTTTACAGTGAAGATGGAGTTGCTGCTATCACTATAGCTCAGTATCTTCAGTTTTTGCTGTCATCTGCATATATAGGATATTCTATGGGTGTCCTACCAGTCATAAGTTACAGTTATGGTAGAAAAGATGAAAAAGCGCTGAAAGATTTATTTAAAATAAGTGTGGGCTTTATTGCTGTAAATTCAGCAGTTTGGTTTATATTCAGCATTATAATGAGATCTGCTTTGATCAATATATTTGTAGACAGCAGTTCGAAAGTTTATGAAATTGCAATAGATGGATGGATATACTTTGCAGTATCATTCTTGTTCTGTGGATTTAACATATTTGCTTCTGCACTGTTTACAGCCTTCTCAGACGGAAAGACATCGGCATTTATTTCTACACTGAGAACTTTTGTAATACTATCCATTTCCATAATTCTTCTTCCAAAACTGTTTGGAGGTACAGGTATATGGGTCTCTGTTTCAGTTGCAGAGGGACTGACTTTGATTGTAGCGGCGTTTTTTGTAATAGTGAACAATAAGAAGTACAGATATTTGTAAACAAAGAAGGGTACTGATGTGAAACTTATCATTCACATTAGTACCCTTAAATTATTGCGTTTAATTAAAACGCCAATCATATGTTTTTGTCAAAGCTTCATTGTCAGATTTCTCTGTACCTAAGACACTTTAGCAGAAGAACCGAAGTCAATATCCCAGCTCTCACCATTCCACTTAGCAACACATTCATCATGACCTATAGCACCTAGTCCACTTCTCCATAGGTTACAGCTGAATTTCACTGTATTCCCTTTATCCTCTATCAGTTTAAATGTGTATATTACACCATCTTTCCAGTATAGTTCTTCTTGATTGATTTCACCTTTTTCAATCAGTTCACTTACATTTAAGAACATAATCTCTTTCTCTGTTTCTTCACCAAATAGAACTCTAAGTTTTTCTCTATCGCCATCTTTCATATCACCCATATTCTCTAAATCGAGAGATAATTTTGTAGTGTCATTGACAAGAGCGCTATCAGAGTTTCTTAGCTTTATATAAGATGATAGGATTAAAGAGTTCATTTTCTCTGGGTTAGTTTTACTTGAGCATCCTGCGAATAGAACTCCAATCATGGCTATTAATACTACAGGCAATATTGATTTTTTCAGTTTTGTTTTTATCAAATCAAACCCTTCTTTCTGTGTAGTATTGATACTACTCATTATTAAATATTCAGTCATTGCATTTCATCTATCATGCGCATATACATATAAAGTGAATTTTTGTATATGGCCGGGTCAAACCTGTTGCGGTTAAATTACAGCTAATATAAAACTTATAGCTTATATAGTGGCTTGTTTTATTTATGTTTCGCAAGTCCTTCCTTTACTGCTTCTATGACTTCCTCGTTTTCATCGATATTATAAGGTCTTGCTGGTACCTTTTCACCATCTTTATAATCCCAGTCAAGATAGTTCCACAAGACAGCTATACTTATCTTAGGATAGTTATTTATTGCCTCAAACATATCTCTAAACCATTCAACTTTGTCTCCACCTATTGAAGACGAACTGAACTCAGTTATCATAAATGGCTGATCGAATCTTTCATTATAGTCATCATAAAGAGGTCTGTAAGCTTCATCAAATGAACGCCAGACTTCTCCTTCATAGTAGGTACCTGTATTATATGCTGTAAGGCCGACTATATCTACATATTCATCTCCGGGATAGTATGCCAGATATTTATTGAAGCTGAAATCAGGAAAAGACTTTTCATTTGGATTGAACACGTATAAAACATTGTTAACTCCTTCTTTATCAAAGAAGTCATGTATATATCTATATGCTGCTATGAATAGATCAGGATCTTTACCCAGGTGTAAAGTACAGTAGCTCACCCAGTCTCCATTCATTTCATTATTTATCCTCAACAGTATAGGATTTTCATGTTTTTTGAAATTATCCGCATATTCTTTTAGAAAATCATCATGCTTTCCAGAGAGTATTTCCAAAGTTTTATCGTTCTGTTCTTCTATTGCAGGACCATCTTCAAACGTGGAAAGAGTCATTTCCAGGACTTTATCTCTAGCTTTTATTTCTTTGAAAAGTTTTTGCTTTTGAGGTCCAAATCCATCTTGAAATACGGTTGTAGAGCTATATGAAAGAAGAACATCGAAACTATAATCGAATCTATTTTCCGTATTTTCAATAAATTCAAAGTTTACAGATTGATCGCCTTTTTCCATATATTCTTCATACAGACCAAATGTCTTTTTCTCTTTATTGAGAAGTACATTATTGATAAAATCTTCAGTTTTTTTATTGAGATTCCTTTCTGCAATTAAGGATTTAGTTTTATGCTTTTTTACTGCTCCTTCTTTTTCTATAAATTTAAATTCTGACACGACCTTCATGAAATCATAATATGGCTCGGTTGTTTTTATCATAAGCGTATAGACTTCTTTATCAGTCCTAGGGATAGTTATAGTAATATAGTTATTTTTGTCATTTTTAATGTTTTTAATTTTTTCCCTTTTGTATCTTGTGAACTGAGAATCTATGCTTGTAAGTTCTCTCATCACTGGATTATCAAGCAGTTTATCGTCTAGGACTTCAAACTGTTTGGAGTTGAAGATTCCTTGGTTTCCATATGCATTTAAATTCTGATATGTAGTGTCTTTATTGTTTTCAAAATTATCATAGAAAACTATAACATCCATATCTTCGCTTTCAAATTTTGTAAATATTTCCTCTTTGCTCTCATCCACTTTGTATTTATCCGTCAGTCTCAGAGTATAGCCGAGTGGTTTGTTTTCATACTTTGTTTTTGCGAAAATCGTTTCTCGGTTTAGAAACAGGTAAGCAATCAGTATGAATATAATTGCAATCACAATATATAAAAGTCGCTTCATCATGCTGCTCATATTGTTATATTTATCTATAAAACTCATATTTTCCCCTCTTTTCAATGTGTTTTTGTTAAACTCTTTAAATAATATCATAACATATAGATTGAAATAAAAAGAGAGTCTTGTAAACAAAAAAACATCTGAGATGGGATTATTCCTATCTCAGATGTTTTTGAAATATCAAAACTATAAAATATATTATCAATTATTTTTCTTTTTTGAAGCACATGAACCAGTCTAAGCAGTACATATCGTCTGACTTGTCGTCCATACGCTCTTTTGCAGTTCCGCATGATCCTGCTGGAGGTATGATAACATCATCACCTGGTCTCCAATCTGCAGGAGTTGCAATTCCATCTGAATCTGCTTTTTGAAGAGCAACTATGATTCTCTTAAGCTCATCAAAGTTTCTACCTGTTGATAGAGGGTAGTATAAGATAGTTCTTATAACTCCTTCTGGGTCAATTATAAATACCGCTCTAACTGCTTGAGTATTTGATTGGTTAGGTTGAATCATTCCGTATTTTTTAGCAACATCCATTTTGATGTCTTCGATTAATGGGAACTTTACTTCCACACCTTTCATTCCACCCCACTCAATGTCTTGGATCTTTCTAAGCCAAGCAATATGTGAGTAAAGTGAGTCTACTGAAAGACCAACAAGTTCAGTGTTTATATCAGCAAATTCATCTGCCATAGTAGCAAATTTCATAAATTCTGTTGTACAAACAGGTGTAAAGTCAGCTGGGTGAGAGAATAAAATTACCCATTTTCCTTTATAATCTGCTGGGAAATCAATATCTCCCTGAGTTGTTACAGCTTTAAATTCAGGAGCTTTGTCTCCTATTAGTGGCATTCTGTTTACTTCTTCGCATACATTGTTATCCAATTTAATCCCTCCGATTATGATTATTAATATTAAATTATCCTTATATTAACTTATACCCAAAGAATTGAAAGATAATCTTTATTACTCAATAATGGCTTCAAATTGTATAGAAGGTACAAATGAAATCGAGTTTGTTTATAGAAAAAGCATATATCGCACTGCTGCTTCACCGAAAGTACTCTTGCGTATAGTAAAACTTATAGACTCCATTCTTTTGCTTCACACATAGTAGTGTACATATGAGCGTATTTACCGTTAAAGTTCATCAGATGTTCATGTGAGCCACTTTCTATTATTCGTCCTTCATCAAATACTATTATTTTATTTGAGTCTTTGATTGTATTGAGTCTATGGGCTATTACTATAACGGTTTTATCTTTTATCAGCTGTCTGAATGATCTTTGAACCAGATATTCATTATCAACATCTAATGATGCAGTAGCCTCATCTAAGAGAAGTATGGGGGCATCTTTAAGAAATGCTCTGGCTATTGAAATTCTCTGTTTTTCTCCTCCTGACAAGCTATCTCCACCTTCAGTGATGATAGTATCATATCCATTTTCAAGTTCTGTTATGAATTCGTGACAGTAAGCTCTTTTTGCTGCTTCAATGACTTCTTCTTTTGTGGCGTTCTGATTTCCTATTCTGATATTTTCCAGTATAGTGTCTTCGAGTAGATATACATTTTGGAAGACCATAGAAATATTTCTTAGGAGGACTTCTGGATTAACTTTTTTTATGTCCATTCCTCCGATTTCTATTTTACCGCTTTGTATATCCCAGAACCTAGCTATAAGATTCATTATGGTAGACTTACCTGATCCGCTGGCACCGACTAATGCAGTCATTTCTCCTTCTTTTGCCATGAAGGAAATATTGTTGATAACAGGCTTGTTTTCAATATATTCAAACTTGACATCAGTAAATTTTATATCGTAATTACTAAACTCATACTCATCTAGTTCGTATGATATCTGGGGCAGCTCAAGTATTGACAGCAGTTTGTCTACTGAAAGAGAGAAGTATCTGGAAACCACATATATACCTGAAAATTTCAGTAGTACACCGGAGTAGGCCAGCGAAATTATAGTAAATGTGATAAGCTGTTCAACACCTATTATTCCGGCAACAAGTCTATTTACGGCCAAAATCAATACTATTGGGAATGAAACTCCAACGGCTACTTGAAGAGGTAGTATATATGGCATACCTGAAAGTTCCAGTTTTATAGACTCTTTTCTAACGTCTTGAAGGCTGTTTTCAAGATTTTTAAATCGATCTCCAACCATATTATATGATTTGAAAACTTCTATACCTTTTATATATTCGATAATTCTGGAAATCATACTGGCACGTACAGATTTGAGTATATAACCTCTCTTTTTAATTGCTCTGGAACAAAAAATCACTACTGGGAGTACTCCGATGAATATTAAAACTTGTATCAGTCCAAGAAGTGGCTCGAATATTACTATTATTATAGATAGGTAGATTGCTAAAATAATGGATTTTACTAACTCAGGAAGCTGATGGGTTATATACATTTCAAAATCATTGAGATCGTTGGTTATAATATTTGTGATTTCTCCAATATTATTTTTATTAAAAAAACCCATATTCAGTTTTTTGATATAGTCTCCCATTTTTATCCTCATATCTGAAACTATTTCCGCACCATAAGTCTGGGCATCGTAATAGCCTTTTTTCAGTATTAAAAATCTGATAAATATCAGAATTGCCATTATAATCGTATACTTTTGAATTTTTCCTTTAGTTAAATCATCATTTATAAGATTTATAAGAACTAGGAATAACATTGAATAGATACCTCCGTGAAAGAGAGCATCTAATGTGAGTATTGCTGTAGTTCTTCTAAGTTTCTGGTAGTTATCATAACTCATTAGTTTCTTTATATTTGCAAACATCAATACCCCTCCGTTCCTATATTCCACAATTGATGATAAAGACCCTGTTTACTGAGCAGTTCTTCATGCACTCCCTGCTCAACAATTTTGCCTTCATCGAGTACGACTATATTGTCAGCATTTTTTATAGTGTATAGTCTATGAGCAATTATTATTGCAGTTTTTCCATCTAACAGGTTCTTTAAAGCTTTTTGAATATTAACCTCATTGTCTATATCTGAATAAGAAGTTACTTCATCGAGAATTACTATTTTTGCATTTTTAAGAATGGCTCTGGCAATTGAAATTCTCTGCATTTCTCCACCAGACAGCTTTATTCCGGCCCCCTCTCCGATTACAGTATTATAACCGTCAGGAGTGGACGCTATAAAATCATGTATCTGTGCTTTTTTACATGCTTCAATGACTTCGTGTTCACTTTTTTTCATTCCAAGAACAATATTATTGTAGATTGTATCATTCAGCATAAAAATATCCTGAAAAACGAATGAAGTAGCCTCCATTAGATCCTGCATTTGTATTTCATTTATTGGCTTTCCATCTATCAGAATCTCACCTTTTTCCACATCCCAAAATCTACCTGCCAGCATTCCGAGTGTAGTTTTTCCTGATCCGGAGGGTCCAACTAGAGCTAACGTAGTGTTTTTTTCAATTTTCAAGGAAAGATCGTGTATTACTTCTTTATCTGAATATCCGAAACATACATTCCTGTACTCAATTATTCCTTCGGGATTTTTTAGTTCCAAGTTGCCATCTCTTTGCTGGTCAAGCGATTCAAGTATATTCCTTACATTTTCAGCTCCAGTAAGTAATAGGGCAAGATTTCCGCCCAAGGTCATTATTTTCATAAAAGATGTCAAAAACACCGTTCCCAATAGAAGAAATATTACATATGATGCGAAACTCAACCCGCCTGCAATATATGAAAGTCCACCTGCTGGAATTACGATTAAGAGTCCACCTGAGTCTATTAGTGCCATGGCGAAGGCAAATGCAGGAATAGTGTTATCGCACATTCTTATCCAGTTGTCCAAATAGCCATTTACTATGTCTACGTATTTTCTGAAATTTGCTGCAGTTAGATTAAATGCTTTGAAAACGTTCATACCATGTATGTATTGAACGATTGTACCATGTAGTTTTTTTACATAAGAGTTGTAAGTTTCCATTTCTTCACCATAAGAACTGTACATCTTCCATTGACTCATAAGAGCTATTAGAAATGGAATAAATAAAAGCAGAGCCAACCACCATTTGAGATAGAGAAGATAAGATATTACTATTAGGGGAGTTATTATTGATTCAAAAAAATCAGGTATTTGGTGCGCAATGAAAAGCTCAAGTTTTTCAACATCTTCATCTAAGTATTTTTTAAGTTCTCCAATTGAATTTTTTCTAAAGTAACCTAAGTTCAATCCTCCCATTTTTTTTACTGCCCTTATTCTTATGTCGTAGAGTATTGAAAATGCAGCTAAATGCGATGATGCTAAACAACCTACTGTGAAAAGCAAGTTTGCAATGACGGCAAGCCCCGTATAAAGAGCATATTTTTTTATAATGTCTATATCCGGAGAGGTACTGGTTACCTGAACGATTATTTGGTAGACCAATATATATGGCATCAGTTTGCATAGTGAAGATAATATGCTCAGCAGTATTGACAGGTAAATCTTGTATTTGTGTTTGCCGGATTCTTTTAAAAGAAATCCAATATTATACTGATCATCTTTTGCAGTTTTTGTACTCATTTTAATTCCTCCTTTGCTAAATTATTGTCATTCATGAGTGATACTAATCCTGGTTAATCCTGATTAATTCTGGTTGGTTCTGATTAATCCTGGTTGGTCCTAGCTGATGAAATCTGTTAGTGAAAATCATTATCACTAACAAGGTAAAAAAATAAGCTGAATATATTAGACACAGCTATAGTTAATATAATAATATCATTGATATTGGTTATCAGTCAATAAATTATATTCACATTAGTGGAGAAACAGCAAGAACTTGTAAAAGGAATTATTATATGGGATATTGTGATAAAATGGTATGTATATATGAGAACAGGTTGTTTAAAAATAATTGAATAGAGGGGGACATGTTATGAACTTTAGAAAATTAGCTGAGACAAGACAAAGCTGCAGAGATTATGATGTAAACAGGGTGGTGAGTCCCGACATAATAGAGGAAATAATTAGAATTGCTAATTTAGCGCCATCAGCATGCAATGCTCAGCCGTATAAAATCTATGCATTACAAGGACAAAGTGCGGAAGAAATCAGTAAGTCTAAAAACTTTATATTCAATAAATTTATAGAGAACTGTACGAGCTTTATAGTAATAGAGGAAGGAAAGTATAATCTCACATCTAAGATAGGATCTCAAGTAGGAGATCAGGACTACAAATCTGTGGACATAGGAATTGTGACAGCATATATTGATTTGGCTGCTAAGTCAATGGGACTGGATTCATGCATCATAGGAGCATTCGATGAGAAGCGAATCAAGGAAGTAACAGGCGCTAAATCTAGAATAAGAATAGTGATTGCACTCGGATATGCTAAAGAAGGATATCCGCTTAGAGTGAAGAAGAGAAAAGAATTTGAAGATATATGTAAGTTTATGTAGCAGGAGTCGTTTTAGATAAAGAGAGCAAGAACGATATAAGAATAATATCCATTCTACGATATGATAAGCAGTATGTATTAGAAGCAGCTTATTAGCAGTATTTTAGAGGATGGAGAATTTCTTAAATTTATTTAAAAAAGAGAGGATTATGTATGAAAAGAGCATTATTGTCTGTATCAGATAAAAGAGGAATAGTGGAATTTGCAACGGAATTAAAAAATCTTGGATGGGAAATTCTATCGACTGGAGGGACTTTTAAACTACTAGCTGAAAATGGGTTAGAGGTGAAAGAAGTTTCTGAAATAACGGAATTCCCTGAAATTTTAGATGGAAGAGTCAAAACACTTCATCCCAATGTACATGGAGGAATATTATATAGAAGAGATTTAGAAGAAGATGTTAAGACCATAGAAAAACATGGGATAGGTTCAATAGACATGGTGGTTGTGAATCTTTATCCATTCAAAGAGGCATATGAAGATGATTCTCTATCTATGGAAGAAAAAATAGAGCAGATAGATATAGGCGGGCCTTCAATGGTCAGAGCTGCAGCAAAGAACTTCAAATATGTAAATATTGTTGTGAATTCTGAAGATTATGAGAAGGTATTGGAAGAACTGAAGTCTGATGGAAAGACCAGCTTTGAAACCAGGATGTATCTGGCTAAGAGAGCTTTTGCTCATACAGCAAGATATGACTCTATGATATCTGCATATTTCAATGAAATAACTGGAGATGAATTTCCTGACAGCTTGATCCTAGCTTATGAAAAGGAAAGTGAACTCAGATACGGAGAGAACCCTCATCAGAAAGCAGCTTCATATACAGAATATATGGGAGTGGAAAAAGGGCTTAAAGCGATAAAAGTACACCAGGGGAAAGAGCTTTCATACAATAATATAGGTGACTTCGGTGAAGCTGTGGGAATGATAAAGGATTTTGATGAGCCAACTGTGATAGCAATAAAACACGGAAATCCTTGTGGGATTTCTTCTGATAAAGATGTAAATATTGCTTATAATAAGGCACATGATGCAGATCCGCAGTCGATTTTTGGTGGGATACTTATTGCGAATAGAGAAATAAATGGAGAACTAGCTAAGGATATGAATAAGACTTTTCTTGAAATAGTCATAGCTCCTTCGTTCACTGAAACTGCTTTAGAAGAGTTTAATAACAAGAAAAATCTTAGGGTTATTGAGTATTCAGGGTTTAACTTAGGAAGCATATCATCAGAAAAAATGCTTAAATTTGTGGAAGGCGGGCTATTGGTTCAGGATACGGACTCAAAACTGTTTGGGGATGAACTGAATTATGCGACTAAGGAAAAGCCTTCCGAAAAAGAACTTGAAGATCTTGAATTTGCATGGAAAGCAGTTAAAAACGTAAAGTCGAACGCGATAGTTCTTGCTAAAGATAAGACTACTATAGCTATAGGGCCAGGACAGGTGAGTCGTGTATGGGCGCTTGAAAATGCTGTAAAGCAGGCTAAGGAAATGTATGGAGAAGATTTAGATGGAGTTGTTCTGGCATCTGATGGATTCTTCCCATTCTCAGACTGTGTTGAGTATGCTAATGCTAACGGAATAAAGGCTGTAATTCAACCGGGCGGTTCAAAAAATGATTCGGATTCAATAGATGTAGCGGACAAATACGGAATGAAGATGGTCTTGACAGGAATAAGACATTTCAAGCATTAAAATACTAAATGCTGTGTTTTAGATTCAACACTTGGGTATATTTCTAGTAACAAGTAAATTTCTATGAATTCTTTCAATCGATTATTAAAAAAAGAGTTTTCGTGAAAATGGAGAAAGAGTGGGATTATAAATAAATTACTAGAAAAGGGGTGTTTACAGTGAATGATATTACGAATGGCGGAAGCGAAAAATCTGTATTAACGGCACTTATTAGGAATGTTATATTGATTGTTCTGTTATTAGCGGTATCTTATATAGCAGAGGTGATTCTTGTTAAAAGTACTGAGTCTTTTGATTTCAGGCTGATGTATCTACAGACGGTATTTAGATTTGCATTGGCAGGAGCTTTGATTGCACTATTGGATTTTAGACATATATCTTTAAATATTATGTTTGCTGTGCTTTCTCTTGTTGGTATTTTTTTAGCGCTACAGCTACCCAATTATATTAGAGGTCTAATGGTCTATAGGCTCAGTGGTACAGCTTCGGGTCAGTTATTATTCCTATTTGGACTGTTTTTTGTAAAGGCTATTCTAAGCATAATCAATAAGAACAGAAAGAAAGATCATGTTGATAACGACAAATGGAATACACGGAATTTTGATTATTAAGTAATTGTATTGCAATAATTGAATATATTATGGAAAAAACCCCCGTTTATGGTTATAATATTATATGTATATAATCACATGAGTATAACGGGGGTTTTTAATATGGCAGAAGAAAAGGTTAATGATAAACCAGTGAAAAAAGTTAGGAAAAAATTGATTGCGAGGGTTAAATGTAAAGGTGACTTATGCAATATGCATGAAAAAGTAATTGTTGAAGGAATAGATGATTGTAAAGCAGCTTCTGAACTCGAAACAGAAGGAAAAGAATGTACATATGGCTGCTTAGGATATGGTTCCTGTGCTAAGGCTTGTCCATTTGGCGCTATAGACATGATCGATGGACTTGCGGTTGTTAATAAAGAAAAATGTAAGGGTTGTAGACTTTGCGTTAAGGCTTGTCCAAAAGACATAATTGATATGATACCTGAGGAACAGGAAGTGGTAGTTGATTGTAGCAGTAAAGATGTTGGAAAAGATGTAAGAGCAAAGTGTAAAGTTGGATGTATAGGGTGTAAAATGTGTCAAAGAGCCTGTCCAGTTGGTGCAATCACATTTGAGGATAATCTTGCGGATATTGACTACGAAAAATGCATAAACTGTAAAGTTTGTGCGAAAAAATGCCCTACAAAAGCTATAACTACTAAGTTCGACGAGATAGAACTTGTAGCTAAGGTAATATGTAAAGGTAGCTTTACTAATATGGTCAATAAGCAGATAGATGAAAAAATAGTAGGTTGTGTGGCAGCTGCAGAAGTTGCAGATCCAGAGACTTCTTGTATGGACGGTTGCTTGGGGTATGGAACATGTGCTGAGGCTTGTCCTTTTGATGCAATACAGATGCTCGATGGAGTAGCTGTTGTAGATAAGGATAAATGTGAAGCATGTAAAATTTGTGTTAAAGTATGTCCGAGAAATGTTATAGATATGGTTCCGAAGGAGCAGGATGTAATAGTGGAGTGTTCATCTAAGCTAAGAGGGAAACCTGTAAAAGATGTCTGTAAGGTTGGATGCATAGGATGTACTATGTGCGTTAAGGAATGTGAGTTCTTTGCGATGAATTTTGATAATAACTTGGCGACTGTGTTCTATGAGAACTGTACAAATTGTACACTCTGTGCTCA
Organism: uncultured Clostridia bacterium; assembly: GCA_964489735.1. Lineage (GTDB taxonomy): Bacteria > Bacillota > Clostridia > Tissierellales > Gottschalkiaceae > Andreesenia. The sequence continues at coordinate 26,154 of CAZBAL010000023.1, forward strand.
AAAATGTCCTACTAAGGCAATCGGAGCAAATTTAGAGGGCAAAGTAAAAGTTGTAGCTCAGATAGATCCGGAAAAATGTATCGGATGTACAGTTTGCTGGACTTCTTGTCCTGTTTTTGCAGTAGAAGGTCATAGAGAAGAACCACACTGGGTTAAACTGGATGAATGTATAGGGTGCCAGTACTGTGCTAAGAGATGCCCTGAAGAGGCAATTAAAATGACGGTTAGAGCTTAGAAAACAAGGCAAATCATACCATAAAATAAATCATTGCCCAATTTTTATTCTTTTTTGTTATAATTGTGTTAAGAGGAATAAAAAACAGGGGGTTTTTATAATGACTATGTTAAAGGCTAATAGTAAAGCTAAGAAGATTAGAAAAATTGCTAAAGTTATGTGTAAGGGGTCATCATGCAATGTTCAGGCTAAAGTGATGATCGAAGGTGTTACAGACTGTAAGTCAGGAGCTCAATTTGAAACCAGCGGAGAAGAGTGTACATATGGTTGTCTAGGTTATGGAAGCTGTAAAGCTGTATGTCCTTTTGATGCTATTGAAATAGTTGACAATTTAGCGATAGTAAATCCTGAGAAGTGTAAAGGCTGTACGCTTTGTGTTAAGGAATGTCCTAAAAATATAATTGAAATGGTTCCAGCAGACCAGGAAGTTATAGTTGAATGTTCTAACAAAGATATGGGTAAAGATGTAAGAAGCAAATGTACAGTTGGATGTATAGCTTGTCAGATGTGTGTTAGAGCATGTCCTTTCTGGGCAATGGACTTTGAAGATAATCTAGCAAAAGTTAACTATGAGAAGTGCACTAGCTGTACAATATGTGCTCAGAAGTGTCCAACAAAAGCGATAGGTGCAGATCTTGAAGGTAAAGTTAATATTGTTGCAGAAATAGATGAAGAAAAATGCATAGGCTGTACTAGATGTGCAACAGTTTGCCCTGTAACAGCTATAGATGGTCACAGAGAAGAGGCTCATAGAGTAAGAGTTGCAGACTGTGTTGGCTGTCAATTATGCTCTAAAGAGTGTCCAGTTGATGCAATAGCTATGGTGTCAAAAGCTTAAACTGTGTCAAAAGTTTAATAATATAAGACTTAACGAGGATTTAACATAAAATCTTATGTCTTATATTAAAATATATTGTACAAGACTATAATGCTTTAAACTATTAATGCGAGGCTTTTATGCTTGTTATTAGATTAAGAATTATAGTGTGGATGTAGTCAGATTAATTCAAGCTAGACATGCACATAGTTGATATTTTGATTTATGGGCAGTTTAGATTGATTGTATACTTTAATTCATTCCCTTTATAAAGTAAGTAATATGTGCTATAATTAGGGGGACAACGCATTAATGTATTAAATTAATTAGATCATTGAAAGGAGTTTGATTAAATGTCAGAAGGTAAAAAGTACATTTTAGCCGTTCCTAACTTTAGTGACGGTAGAAGAGAAGACGTTATTGAAGCAGTAG
>CAZBAL010000024.1:0-1647 GCA_964489735.1 uncultured Clostridia bacterium
TTATGACTTCATAGACTATGACAAAGTGTTTACAAGAGGAATTAAGAAAGAGATGTTATAATAGTTAAATATATCAGACTGGTGAGAAGACTTATGTTTTTTCACCAGTTTTTTTGCTTGTACTGAGGTTTTCCGCTAGCTTTATTATTTTTATATACTAGGACTATGATGTTATAATATAGTATGAATTAAAATAGGGGAGTGGTAGTATGGGAATCAGAGGAAACTTCAAATTGTTATTATTAGTGTTCATTTCGGTGGCTTTTTTAGCATTAACTGGATGCAAAAAAGATAATACAGAAAATGGAGAAGTGGACAACAAGACAGAGAATAAAATATCAGATAATAGGGATAAATCTAGTGACAGAGAAAATCAAGATAAAAATGGTGTGAAAGATAGAAAGACCAATGGAAATCCTGATGATATTGAGGATAAAGATATAGACAATATGATATCTGGTATGTCATTGGAAGAAAAGGTTGCTCAGATGATAATAGCTAGATGTCCGGATGTAAACGCAAAAGAACTAGCAGAACAGTATAGTCTTGGGGGTTATATTCTCTTTGCTAGAGATTTTCAAGGTAAATCAAAAGAAGAAGTGGTTTATGAGATAGCATCTTATCAGGAAAATATGAAGGTTAAAATGTTAATTGGTACAGATGAAGAGGGTGGAATAGTAAATAGAGTGAGCAGTCAGCCTGCTTTGAGATCAGAACCTTATAAATCTCCTCAGGAGCTTTTTAATATTGGTGGTATGGATACAATATATGAGGATGCCAAAGAAAAGTCACAGTTTTTAAAGTCATTCGGAATAAATTTAAACTTTGGGCCTGTCGCAGATATGTCACAGAATCCATCGGACTTCATTTATCAAAGGACATTAGGACAGGATGCAGTTCAGACATCGAAGTATGTTGAAACTGTTGTCAGCGCCATGAAAAGTGAAAAAATGGGATCTATGCTTAAGCATTTTCCCGGATATGGAGATAACGTTGATACCCATACTGGTTCAGCATATGATAGAAGAAGTCTGAACAGCTTTATTAACAATGATTTCAAGCCTTTTGAGGCTGGTATAAATGCAGGGGTTGATAGCGTTTTAGTTTCACACAATATAATAGAGAGTATTGATTCTGAAAAACCCGCTTCACTATCACCTGAAATCCACAGAGTACTGAGAGAGGATTTAGGTTTTAATGGAGTAATAGTTACAGATGATCTTGATATGGATGCAATAAATCTGTATGCTGACTCTGTAAACAAAGCTGTGTTAGCAGTACAGGCAGGAAATGATTTGCTTTGCACTTCGGATTTTGTAAATCAGATTCCAGCTATTGTTGAAGCTGTTAGAAATGGTTATATAGAGGAGCAACAGATTGATGATTCAGTCAGAAGAATATTGAATATGAAAAGTAATTTAGGAATAATATAATTTTCAGTTTGACAATCTGAAATAGATAAAAGCCTTTATCCCATTTGATTTAGTGGGATAAAGGCTTTTATCGCTTTTAAAAAAAATCGTGTTTAAAAATCATGGTATTGTCTATGGATTCGCATAGTATATATGAACATGTTTTATAGCTAATGTGACTAAAGCACTTCTTTTAATTTCTCAATAAATATTTTGTTTTCCTCCATAGTACCTA
>CAZBAL010000024.1:1747-23402 GCA_964489735.1 uncultured Clostridia bacterium
TAAAGCACTTCTTTTAATTTCTCAATAAATATTTTGTTTTCCTCCATAGTACCTATTGAAACTCTTAGGTAGTTTTCGAGTATAGGTCTTATTATAACTCCTCTTTTTTGAAGCTCTATAAATACATCCTTCGCATTTTTATCCACTTTGAAGAATATGTGATTGGCTTCAGTTTTTACATACTCGATTCCCATTTTTTCGAATTCATCATAGATATAGTACTTACCTTCTATATTGTTATCGTAAACTTTTTTAAGGAAATCTTCATCTGCAAGTGCCTCTATGGCGGCAAGTTGTGCTAGTGTATTTACATTGAAAGGTCCTCTCGCTCTATTTATATAAGATACAACTTCAGGATTAGCAAATGAAAAACCAACTCTGAACGCTGCAAGCCCATAGGCTTTAGAAAAAGTTTTTAATACCATGAGATTATTATATTTTTCAATAAGCTTCTCTGGGTTTTTAGGATAGTTTTCGTCTTCAGCATACTCTGCATAAGCCTCATCATATATAACCATTATATCTTCAGGCACTTTATCTAAGAAATCTATAAGTTCTTTTTCTGAGAATATAGTTCCAGTTGGATTGTTTGGATTACATAGCCAGATAAGTTTAGTCTTAGGAGTTATAGCGGTCAGCATTCCGTCCAGATTATGTCTCCATTCTTTGAGAGGAACTATTACAGGTTTTCCGTTAAACAATTTAGCTGTATCCATATATCTTACAAAAGTAACAGATGCCATTATTATCTCATCTTCATCATCTATAAATACCTTTGAGATGAGATCTATGACTTCATCCGACCCGCTGCTCACTACTATATTTTCACAAGGCATATCGAACTTTTCTGATATTGCACCTTTAAGATCTAAGCACGCACCATCAGGATAAATTGCCAGTTCATCAAGTGAATTTTTAATCTTTTCTATGACTTTTGGAGATGTACCAAGAGGGTTCTCGTTTGAAGCGAGTTTTACAACATCATCCAATCCATACTCTTTCTTTACGTCAGCTATAGGTCTACCAGGCTGGTAGGGTTCTACAGTTAATATATTAGGTTTACAGTCTACACATTTCTTCAAAATTAATACCTCCAGTTGTTTGAAATTACAGTCTTTATTATTAATATTCTATCACAACAGATAAAAAATATAAACAATTTATCACTTTAAATTATTAAAGTCAATTGAAAACAATTCTCTAAAACTATTGAAATAAAAGCGAAAAAATGGTAAAATGAAAGTCAAGGAAAGTCAAAGACTAAAAACTAAATCCTATAATAATTTGAGAGGTGTAAGAAATGGCTAGGATAAGCAATATAATAGAGGAGTTCATCAAAGAAATGTTTAATGATACAGACGATGGAATTGTTGAAATTCAGAGAAATGAACTTGCAAATATGTTTGAATGTGCGCCATCTCAGATAAACTATGTGCTAACGACCAGATTCACTTCTGAGAAAGGATATTATATAGAAAGTCGAAGAGGTGGCGGTGGATATATAAAAATATTTAAAATTAACATAAAAAGTGATAGTCATATCAATAATATGGTATCTAATATAGTAGGGGATGCTCTGACAAGTGAGCAATGTTTCAGAATTATTATGGAATTTATGAATGAAGATGTTATAACTGAAAGAGAAGGGATGCTTATGAGAGCAGCCATAAATGATAGAAGTCTTCAGGGCTGCGAATCTGATAAGGAAGTCAGGGCAAATATATTTAAGAATATGCTTTTAGTTTTATCTGGTGGTGATGAATAATGAAATGTGAGAGATGCGGGGAAAATGAAGCAAATTTATATATAAAAAAGATATTCAATGGAGAAACTTATGAAGAAAATATTTGCAGTGAATGTGCGGAGAAGGAAGAGTACGATATATTAGGAGATCTGGGAGACAGCATGAAGGATTTCTGTCTTGAAACGATAATGATGGGACTATCCGCATATGAAGACAGTGCAAAATATGAAGAAGTTGAAGATTTTACAAAGGCATGTGCTCGATGCGGATCAACTTATCAAGATATTCTGAGGAGCGGCTTTTTTGGATGTTCAAACTGTTACCAAGAGTTTCACGAAGAAGCTTCAAATATTTTGAAGCAGATGAATGGCACAGCTGTTCATAGGGGAAAGGTCCCTGTTCGTTTTAGAAAAGGTATGGACCTGAAGAAAAAGATTGATCAGAAACAGATTGAACTCGATAGGGCTATAAAGGATGAAAACTATGAGTACGCGGCTATGCTGAGAGATGAGATTAGAAAGCTTAAGCTAGATGAGCAGGAAGGTTGATTTAAATGAACGATAAAGCATCGATTTTGAGTAGCAGAATAAGGTTAGCTAGAAATATGGAAGATTTCAATATGCCTGTGAAGATGAGTGAAATAGAAGCGAGAGAAATAAAAAACAGAGTCAAAGATGCACTGGAGAAAGAAAGTGTTGATTTTGAATCCTTTGATGTAAAAGACTTATCAAAGGTGGAATTAGATCAGCTTATAGAGAATAGAGTGATAAGTAAAGAGCTGACATTCACTCCGGAGATATCTTCATTTTTAGTTACCAGTGATGGTGGTGCAACTATTATGTTAAATGAAGAAGATCACATAAGAATACAGGCTATCAAGCCGGACTTTGACCTTTGGGAAGCATGGGAGGATGCATCGAAGCTGGATGACTTAATCGACAGAAATACAGATTATGCATTTGATTCGGAATTTGGATATCTGACAACCTGTCCTACCAATACGGGGACTGGCCTTCGTGCCTCTGTCATGGTTCATCTGCCTTTTCTAACTGCAATAGGTGGTGTTTCCAATTTAGCCAGCTCAGTCGGCAAAGTTGGAGTTGTAATAAGGGGATACTATGGAGAAGGTTCTGAACCATATGGGGGAATATATCAAATATCCAATCAGACAACTCTTGGGAATTCAGAAGAGGATATAATAAGAAAAGTCGAGGCTATATCGACTCAGATTATATATAGAGAAAGTCTTGCGAGAAGAAAGGCATTACAAGAAAATGAACTTCTGATTGAAGACAAAATATTCAGAGCTTATGGAATATTAAAGAACTCCAGAATATTAGAATTGAAGGAGTCTATGGATCATCTGTCTGCGTTGAGAGTCGGAATTTATCTTGAGTTACTGGATATAGAAAAGAAAACTCTAGATGATTTAACGATGATGACTCAAAATGCAAATATTGTTAAACAGCTGAATAGAATTGATATAAATGAAATAAATAAGAAAAGAGCAGAGCTGTTCAGAGAGCAGCTCGCTTAATGTGAGGAGGAGTAGAATATGGCAATGTTTGATAGATTTAATCAAAGTGCTATCAATATAATAGAGGAAGCAAAAAACATCTCTAAAGAAATGAATCATAGCTATATAGGTACGGAGCATCTTATTTTAGCTATATTAAAAAGCAAAGATACAGTAGCTTCGGAAATTTTAAATAAGCATGGTGTGAAATATGAGAACATGGAAAAGATAGTTTCTGAAATAGTTATTATTGATGAAGGTGATCAGTTCGCAGGATTCACGCCTAGAGTAAAAAGAATATTTGAGAACAGCATACAGGCATCTAGAAACCTTGGGAATACCTATGTTGGAGCAGAGCATATACTACTTTCAATACTATTGGAAGAAGACTGCATTGCATCTATTATTGTAAAAGACATGATGGGTGCTGATATTAAAATATTGAGAAGTGAAATTGTGGAAAGACTGGCTGATGGACCATCTGACATGGATTTTGATGATATGGATGGATTATCAAGTTCTGCTGGTATGGCTTTTGGAGAGGGGCAGTCAAATGTAGATAAGTTTGGAAGAGATTTGACTGAAATGGCTAAAAGTTCGAAGCTTGACCCTGTAATTGGCAGAGAAAATGAAATAGAGAGAGTTATTCAGATTTTGAGCAGAAGAACTAAAAACAATCCTGTTCTTATAGGGGAGCCAGGAGTTGGTAAAACTGCAATAGCTGAGGGACTAGCACAGAAAATTGTTAGTGGCGATGTGCCAGAGATATTGAAAAACAAAAAGGTTGTAACTATGGACCTAGCCTCTATGCTCGCAGGTTCAAAGTACAGAGGTGAGTTTGAAGAGAGACTTAAAGGAATGATGGAAGAAATAATAGAAGATGAAAATACTATTCTGTTCATTGACGAAATTCATACAATAGTTGGAGCTGGTGCTTCGGAAGGTTCTGTTGATGCATCAAATATTTTAAAACCTGCACTTGCAAGGGGAGAGTTACAGACTATAGGAGCAACAACTATTGATGAATACAGAAAGTATATTGAAAAGGATGCGGCTCTGGAGAGAAGATTCCAGCCGGTTAATGTACCTGAGCCTTCGGAAGAGGATAGTATCAAGATACTTCAAGGACTTAGAGATAAGTATGAGGCCCATCATGAAGTTAAGATTCCTGAAGAGGCAATTGAAGCAGCGGTTGAACTGTCTGTCAGATATATAACTGACAGATTTCTACCTGATAAAGCTATAGACCTTATAGATGAGGCTTCATCTAAAGTTAGACTTAGATATGCAACTCAGCCTAAAGGGATGCTAGAGCTAGAGACTGAGATAGAAAGACTTTCAAAGGAAAAGCAGGAGGCTATCAATACTCAGAACTTTGAAAAAGCTGCGGTGTTAAGAGATGAAGAAAAGAAAGCGAAGGAATCTCTAGAAGAACTGAATGAAGACTGGAAACAGAAAAAGGAAATAGGAAGCAAAGTTCTGACTTATGATGATATAGCCGATGTTGTCTCCATGTGGACTGGAATACCAGTATCTAAACTGTCTATGGAAGAAACAGAGAAACTTCTTCATCTAGAGGAGAATATTCATAAAAAGCTTATAGGTCAAGAAGATGCTGTAAAAGCTCTTTCAAACGCAGTCAGAAGAGCTAGAGTTGGACTTAAAGCTCCCAACAAGCCTATAGGAACATTTATTTTTGTAGGGCCTACAGGTGTAGGAAAGACTTATCTTGCAAAAACTTTAGCAGAATCGCTTTTTGGAGACAGTGATGCTCTAATAAGACTTGATATGTCTGAATATATGGAAAAGCACTCGGTTTCCAAGTTAATAGGTTCTCCACCTGGTTACGTTGGTCATGATGACGGTGGGCAGCTTACAGAAGCTGTTAGAAGGAGACCCTATTCAGTTGTTCTTTTTGATGAGATAGAAAAAGCTCATCCGGATGTATTTAATATATTACTTCAATTGCTAGATGATGGAAGATTATCCGATTCTAAAGGAAGGACTGTTGATTTTAAGAACACAATAATCATTCTTACTTCAAATGTTGGATCTTCTATGGTTAAAAAGAATGCATTAGGATTTAAGGCTTCGGAGGAGGCAGTAAATAAAGATGAAAAGAAAGCAACTGAAGCAAAAATCAACCAGGAGCTTAAGAGAACTTTCAGACCTGAGTTTTTAAACAGAATAGATGATATAGTGGTGTTTGAAGCACTTACTGAGGATCAAATTCTAGACGTTGTAAAAGTGATGATAAAAGATTTAGAGACAAGAGTTTCTAATATAAATATAGATATAGAGCTTACAAATGCAGCAATAAAGCATATTGCATCTGAGGGATATGATAAGGAGTTCGGCGCAAGACCTCTAGAGAGAACTATAAAATCTCTCATAGAGAACAAGCTATCGGAAGAGATACTGCTTGGAAAGATTAAGACTGGTGACAAGGTTGAGATAGATCTTGAAAATGATGAAATTGTATTTAGAAATTCTGTCAATATTGACAAAAATGAAGACTCACAAAATGACAGTAAAGCGGAAGATTCAAAATAAAATAAGAGATATTTAAACTGTAGGGTGTTTATTCAAGAATAAACACCCTACAATAAAATATTTCTCTTGAAAAAGTTAGTGAAATGTGTCCATAATTAAGTACATAGAAGTATTAACTATTAATGAAAAAATAGATTTGCAATTTTATTTTACTGGCTGAAAAGTAAATTTTAGAGCATTTATTATAGAATGGAGAATTAGTTTGAGAAAAGTTAAATCAGTATTTTTTTGTCAGGAGTGCGGATATGAATCCCCGAAGTGGATGGGTAAATGTCCAGGGTGTGACACTTGGAATTCTTTCGTAGAAGAGCAAGTGGACAAGAAAACGGAAAAACGAATCGGAAAATCTATGACAGATGTTAAAGCTGACAAGCTTAAAGATCTTCAATTTGAAAAAGAAGATAGAATCAGCTCGAATATAGGAGAGTTGGACAGAGTGCTAGGGGGCGGTATTGTCAGAGGTTCACTTGTATTATTTGGAGGAGATCCGGGCATAGGTAAATCCACTCTTTTGATACAAACATCTGGAAAGGTAGCCGAAAACAATGCAAAAGTGCTCTACGTAACAGGAGAAGAATCTGCTGCTCAGATAAAGCTTAGAGCTGATAGACTTAATATATCGAGTGATAACCTCTATATACTTGCAGAAACTGATTTGGATATCGTAAATGCAGTTATAGAGAAAAACTCCCCGGACGTTGTGATTATAGATTCCATACAGACCGTTTTCACACCAAGTGTCGAGTCTGCTCCTGGGAGTGTGAGTCAGGTTAGAGAGGTAACATCGCTTCTGATGAGACTTGCAAAAACTAAGAATATATCTATGCTAATCGTTGGTCATGTTACAAAAGATGGTTCTATTGCAGGACCTAGAGTTTTAGAGCATATGGTTGACACTGTTCTATATTTTGAAGGAGAAAGACATAATACCTACAGGATATTGAGAGCTGTTAAGAACAGATTTGGTTCTACGAATGAAATCGGTATATTTGAAATGAAAAGTGAGGGGTTAGTTGAAGTTAAAAATCCTTCGGAAATTCTAATATCATCAAGACCTAGCAACACAGAAGGCAGTATTATTGTTCCGAGTCTTGAAGGCACAAGACCTATGCTTATTGAAATACAGGCATTGGTCAGTTCAACTCCATTTGGGATGCCAAGAAGAGTGGCTACAGGACTTGATTACAATAGAGTTATTCTCATGACAGCTGTTCTGGATAAGAAAACAGGGGTTCATCTTGAATCGTCGGATGTTTATGTGAATATTGTTGGTGGAATAAGTATAAAAGAACCTGCACTAGATCTGGGAATTGTAGCAGCTATTGTTTCAAGCTTTAGAGAGGCAGCAATAGATCCTAAAGTTGCAGCAGTCGGAGAAATAGGTTTGACTGGTGAAATCAGATCTGTAATGTCAGTTGACAAGAGAATAATAGAAACAGAAAAGATGGGTTTTAATAAGATAGTAATTCCTAAATCGAATTTAAAGGGTTTGGATACTAGTAAATACAATATAAATATAGTGGGAGTGTCGAATGTTAATGATGCCTTGAGAGAAATAATGGAAGGATGATTATGGTGAAGGATCTTGGGTTCAAAAAAGATAAAATGGTAAAAGCCCTGAAGATGGTTGCTCCGGGAACTGTTTTAAGAGAAGGGCTTGAGAATATTGTTAGAGCAGGAACAGGTGCTTTAATTGTTATCGGTGACAGTGAAGAAGTTATGGAGATAGTTGATGGTGGATTTAAGATAGATACTGAGTTTCTGCCTTCGAATATATATGAATTGGCAAAAATGGATGGAGCCATAATAATAAGTCATGATTTAAAAAGAATATTATTTGCTAATGCACAGTTGGTACCAGGGGCTAATATAGCATCTAGAGAAACGGGAACTAGACACAGAACGGCTGAGAGAGTTGCTAGAATGACTGGGAAGCTGGTAATATCCATTTCACAGAGAAGAAATGTAATAAGTCTCTACATGGGAGCTCAGAAATATGTAGTTAAAAATTCGAGCGACCTCCTGAATAAGGCAAATCAGGCTATACAGACTTTAGAGAAGTACAAGTCCAGCTTGGATAATGCGATAGGAAATCTGACTTCTCTCGAATTCAATGGTTATGTTACGGTTTATGATGTTGTAAAAGTTATACAGAGAACGGAGATGTTCTGCAGAGTTGTTTCAGAAATAGATAGGTATATTCTGGAGCTTGGAAATGAAGGAAGACTTGTTCAGATGCAGCTTGAAGAGCTAAAAGGAGAATATGAGTCTGATGGTATAAATGTAATAAGAGACTATATACCAGGTGCTCCTGAGTCTGAAGAAAAGGACAAGGATGAAGAGGATAGTAAGAAGAAGCCTGAACAAGATTATCTCGAAGTAAGAAAAAAGCTTTCTTCAGATGATATATTCTCACTAGAAGGTATTGCAAGAACATTGGGATATGCTGCTGATGGAGGCAATGAACTGGATATGATAGTTGCTCCAAGGGGGTATAGGATATTAAGTAAAATCCCTAGATTACCTTCTAATGTTATAGAGAACACTGTAGAAGTATTCGGAAGCTTTAGAAATGTAATGAGAGCCTCTATAGAAGAACTTGATACAGTTGATGGAATTGGTGAAATCAGAGCTAAGTCTATCAAAGATGGTCTGAAGAGATTGAGAGAGATGATTGCTATGGAGAAGTTTTTATAAATAATTAATTTTTTATAAAAGAAATATTAATAATTTTATAATTTTTGATTGAATTGTTGAATAAAACATGATAGAATGATAAACTTGACTTTAAATCTCAACTGATATAGAATTTATTGTGTAGTAGCTAATATAAGCGGAATTCAAATCGGAAAGGAGAAAGCTGCTTTCTTTAAAAGTCTAGCGAGCTTATATAGCATAAAGCATAGATGGGGCGGCTTGAATAACTAGTATGTTTACAATAGGAGATAAGATAGTTTATCCAATGCATGGTGCAGGAACTATAATATCCATAGAGAAAAAAGAAGTACTAGGGGAGATGCAGGATTACTACATTATACTCATGCCTATAGGTGAGATGAAGCTAATGGTTCCTACTGGCATGGCTAGAGAAGTTGGGGTTAGAGAGGTATCTGACGAAGGGGTTATTGATGAGGTATTTGGTATTCTTTCAGGTTCTGATGAACCAATGCCTTCTAATTGGAGCAAGAGATATAGAGTCAATATGGAAAGAATAAAAGGTGGAGACATCTGTGAAGTTGCCGTAGTGATAAGAAATCTTGTATCTATGGATGAAGAAAAAGGTCTTTCAACTGGAGAAAGAAAAATGCTGAATAATGCTATGCAGATTCTATTAAGTGAGGTTGCGCTTGTTAGAGATATTAACGAAGATGAAGCGCAGAGAATAGTTTCAGACATGCTATAACCAAAAAAATCAGATTACCAATTTGCTTGAAAGAAGGTGGTAGTATGATTAAAAGACTGGGAATGTTATTTATTACACTGATAGGTGTAGGTTTAGGTTTAGGGCTTATAGGAACTCTTGACTCATTGAACATATTAGATGGTATAATTCCTGTCAATAGAACGATTCATGTTTATGTTGTTAGTTCAGTTGTTTTTGGTCTTATTTTTTTACTTTTATCCAAGAAGATCGTTCTAGGAATTAAGAAGCTAACTGGAGAAGTTGAAAGAGAGATACAGAAAGTGCCTGTCAGTGACATAATTCTTGGTTTTGCAGGACTAATTATGGGGCTTATTCTAGCATATCTGCTGGGGACGATTGTATCTGAAGTTCCGGTTTTCGGAATAGTTCTGACTGTACTATTGTACCTGGTTTTAGGATATTTGGGTATGAGAGTGCTGCTTAGAAAAAAGTCGGACTTGGCAAGCATGGTAGATAAAGTGAAGAGAACAAAGCCGGAAAATTCTAAAGATGAAAAAGTTGCTGTGGGGATTATAAAGCCTAAGATACTGGATACATCTGTGATTATTGATGGCAGGATTTATGAAATATGTAGAGCTGGATTTTTAGAAGGTACAATAATAATTCCTGAATTCGTACTTAAAGAGCTTCAGCTTATAGCAGATTCAGCTGATGATCTGAAAAGAGTTAGAGGTAGAAGAGGTTTAGACATATTACAAAAAATCCAGAAAGAATTAGATATGGTAGTTGAAATAACAGATAGAGATTTTGAATCAGTAAGAGAAGTTGATTTAAAGCTTTTAAAACTAGCACAGGAAATTGACGGAAAAGTAGTTACAACAGATTATAATTTAAACAAAGTCGCAGAAGTTCATGGAGTGACAGTTTTAAATATAAATGAATTATCTAATGCCGTTAAACCAATGGCTATACCTGGAGATATTATGCATGTGAATGTCGTAAAAGAAGGAAAAGAGTCTCATCAAGGAGTTGCTTACTTAGATGATGGAACCATGATAGTTGTTGAAGAAGGTAGAGAGTTTGTTGGGCAAGATATTGAACTTATTGTTACGAGTGTACTGCAGACACCAGCGGGTAGGATGATATTCGGAAGACCCAAAGGTTTTAAGAGTGGAAAGTCATCAAGAAATGGCAAGTCAAACGGTAGAATAAAAGCTAAATAGTAAGTTGAAAAATAATAATCTAGTATAACTAGAGGTAATGAGTCTATGATGGAGTTTTTTTCATCATGGGCTTTTTTTATAAGAATTTTAGGTATTTTAGAGTGTGAAGAGTCTAATATAATATGCATTGTGTCATAAGACTGACTCGAGTTTCTATAAAGAATTGGAGTAAGTATGTTATTATATATATTAAGAAAACTAAAAGTCAAAAAGTTGGAGAGGACTTGGTGATGATTATGAAAACTAGTGTTATAATTGCAGCTGCTGGGATAGGAAAGAGAATGGGTGCGGATATAGCTAAGCAGTATCTGGTACTGAAAGGTGATACCGTCTTATACAGAACGATGAAGAGATTTGACAAGAATGAAAATATAGATGAGATGGTGGTCATAATCAACAAAGAAGATTCAGAATTGTTTGAATCTGAGATATTGTCTAAATACATATTTAATAAAAAAGTTACGGTTGCCTATGGAGGAGAAGAAAGAGTTAATTCAGTAATAAACGGGCTTGAAAAAGTTTCAGAAGACACTGATATAGTTCTAGTCCATGACGGTGTTAGACCGTTTTTAAATGATAGAATTATTGATGAAAATATAGAGAAGGCCAGTGAATATGGAGCTTGCCTGACTGCAGTGCCTACAAAGGACACTGTAAAAATAGTCGAAGAGGGTTTTGTTAAAAGCACTCCACTTAGAGAAACCGTATACTTAGCTCAGACACCGCAATCATTTAAGAAGGATATACTCATAGAAGCCTACGAAAAATTAGGAGATAATACAGAGGGAATAACAGATGATTGTATGGTTGTGGAAAAAGCTGGATACAAGATAAAAATAGTCGAAGGAAGCTACGAGAACATAAAAATTACGACTCCTGAAGACCTTTTTATAGGAGAAAAAATTCTTGAGAATGGAGAAAGATTATGAAGATTGGTTTAGGATATGATGTACACGATTTGGTTGAAGGAAGAAAGCTAATCATCGGAGGAATAGAGATACCCCACACTAAGGGGTTAAAAGGTCATTCGGATGGGGATGTTCTGACTCATGCAATAATGGATGCTATTATTGGAGCATTAGGGCGTGGGGATATAGGGCGAAATTTTCCGGATAATGATCAGAAGTATAAAGATATATACAGTATTAAACTTCTTGAGAGAGTAGGTGAGTTCCTCGAGGAAGAGGGTTATACGGTTGGAAATATGGACTGTATAGTCATAGCCCAGAAACCAAAACTAGCTAATTATATTATGTCTATGGAGAAGTTGGTTGCTGAAACATTGAAAATTGATGTTAGCAGGGTTAATATAAAAGCAACTACGACAGAAAAGCTAGGATTTGAAGGAAGAGAAGAAGGGATTTCTTCACAGGTAGCAGTTATTTTGGTTAAAAAAGCTTAGCAGGAGATGATTTTGTGAGAGAGATGAGAAGAAAAGACAGAGAAATGAACACAGAATTTGCACTGTCAATTGTAGATAAAGTGGCCTATGCGAATATTACCACTATGAATGAAGATGGCACTCCGCATACAATACCAATTTCTATTGCAAGAGAAGGAATGAATGTATATATGCATTCAGCTTCTTCAGGGTCTAAAGTGGATAATGTCAAAAGAAGCTCGATGGCAACGATGACCTTTGTAGGAGAAGTTAATGTTCCTAGCCCGATTGAAAAAAGCGAGTATGAAGAAGCTGAAAAAGAAGGTAATATCGGAAAACTATTGCTTAGTAAAAAGTTTACTACAGAGTTCGAATCTGCTGTCGCATTCGGTAGGATATATATAGTGGATAATGATGAAGAAAAGATAAAAGGACTCAGGTTGATTTGTGAAAAGTATACGCCTGAAAATATGGACTATTTTGATAAGGCTATAGAGGTTAGTTTGGATATAGTTACAGTAATGAGATTTGAAATAGATGAGATTAAAGGGAAGAGAAAGAAGTTTGATCTTAAAGGTGAAGAGATGAAATGGGGTAGAATGGAGTAGAATGAGGTAGATAAACCATTGTGAGTGTCTGCTTTACCTTGACACAGTACTCTGTTTTTAGTAATATGAAATTTAGTTGTAAATATGCAAAAGTACTGATGAATATAGTGAAGTTTTCAGGACAGCCAATGACTTTAGATACAACAGATGACAGCTAACAGTAAGCAGCTAATAGCTAAAGCTAATAATTAGCAATAAAGATGCCGTTGCTTATACTGTTGGTCGTGCATATTGTTGCGGAAACAATAATTAACAACAGAGAGGTGTGTTTTAATATATGAAAATGTCAAAAATATATATGCCAACTTTAAGAGAAGTGCCATCTGAGGCGGAATTACCAAGTCATAGACTTCTACTTAGAGCTGGTATGATAAAGAACCTGGTTTCAGGAGTTTACACTTACCTTCCTTTAGGTTATAAGGTTATAAAGAAAATAGAGAATATAGTAAGAGAAGAGATGGATAATATAGACTCCCAAGAGGTTCTTATGTCAGCTATACTTCCTGCAGAGCTGTGGAAACAGACTGGGAGATGGGAAGACTTTGGGCCTGAGATGTTCAAGCTTTATGACAGACACAATAGAGAATTCTGTCTTGGACCAACTCATGAGGAGGTCTTTACTTCTACAATAAAGCATGATATCAGATCGTATAAACAGCTTCCTTTGAGTCTTTATCAGATTCAGTCAAAGTATAGAGATGAAAAGAGACCGAGATTCGGACTGATGAGATCAAGAGAGTTCATTATGAAAGATGCTTATACATTCGATAAAGATGAGGATGGAATGAGAGAAGCATATTATGAAATGTGGAAAGCTTATGAAAAAGTGTTTACAAGATGTGGACTGGACTTCAGAGTTGTTGAAGGAGACTCAGGAGCTATGGGAGGAAGTGACTCTCATGAGTTTACAGCAATGTCTGAGTTTGGAGAGAGTAATATAGCTTACTGTGAAAAATGTGATTATGCTGCGACAGATGAAAAAGCTGCTTGTAAATATGAAGTGTCAGATTCAGGTTCTGAAGTTAAAGAGCTTGAAGAAGTTGAAACACCAGGGGTAACCACTATAGAAAAATTAGTTGAGTTTTTTGGTGTAGAGCCTTCAGAATTTGCAAAGACTTTACTGGTAAAAGCTAAGGATGAAGTTGTTGCAGTAGTTATACCTGGAGATAGAGATCTTAATGAGATTAAGCTTATAAACCATCTGGGAGCTGCAGAGCATGAGTTTGAAATGGCTGATGAAGAAACTGTTAAAGAAGTTACTGGAGCAGAGGTTGGATTTGCAGGACCACTAAACCTTAAAAAAGATATAAGAGTTGTTGTTGATAGCAGAATAAAAGATAAAAAGTCGCTTATAGTGGGTGCTAATAAAACTAACTATCATATAAAGAATGCTAATTTTGAAAGAGACTTCAAAAATGCAGAGATAGTTGAAGATTTAGTGCTAGTTGTTGAAGGTGACCTATGTCCGAAATGTGATGCACCACTAAAAATGGATAGAGGAATTGAAATAGGCAATATATTCCAGTTAGGAACTAAATACTCAAAAGCATTGGGAGCTACTTATCTTGATGAAAATGGTAAGGAGAAAGATATAGTTATGGGCTCACACGGTATTGGGGTTTCTAGAACCATGGCGGCTGTTATTGAGCAGAACTATGATGAAGATGGAATAATATGGCCGATTGCTTTAGCACCGTATGAAGCCATAGTTACGATAGTGAATACGAAAAATGAAGAGCAGACAGAACTTGGTATGAAGCTATACGAAAAGCTTAAATCCAAGGGTGTTGAGGTGCTTCTTGACGATAGAAATGAGAGAGCAGGAGTTAAGTTCAAAGATATGGACTTAATAGGAATACCTATAAGAATAACAGTAGGTAAAAAAGCCGGCGAAAACATAGTTGAGTATTCGCTTAGAAAAGACAGAGAAAAGTCAGAAGTCAGTGCGGAAGATATTCTGAATAAGGTTGAGGAAGCTTTTAATGCAGAAGGTCTTAGTATTTAAGAAATAAGAAATAAAGCAGATATTAAATATTTCTTAAATACCTTTACACACTATTCAATTTTATATTATTAGGTTATATAATACATTTATATACATCCACGATAATAATAATAATAATTTGTTATGGATGTTTCTCCAATATAGAATTAAAAGAGGTGTGGAAATGAATAAACTAATGAAAAGAATTATGGTTGCTCTTGCATCGATTATGCTTTTTGTATCTGCTTTTTCTTATGCAGACAGAATAGATAATGTAGTTGTGAGTTTAGGTGATGATCTGAGTTCTCAACAAAAGCAAGAGATGATAGATAAGTTTGGAGCAGATAAGGATGCGAAAGTTATTTCTGTTACAAATGGTGAAGAGAGAAAATATTTAGGATCATACGTATCAGAAGACCTGATAGGAACTAGAGCTATCTCATGTTCTTATGTTGAAGAGCTTGCTGATGGAAGTGGTATTCAGGTGGAAACCTCAAATGTGACTTGGGTTACCCCGGAAATGATAAAGAATGCATTAGTTACAGCTGGAGTAAAAGATGCAAAAGTAAAGGTTTCAGCACCTTTTAAAGTTTCTGGTACAGCTGCTTTAACAGGTGTAATAAAAGCTTTTGAAGCAGCTACAGGTGAAAGCGTATCGGAGAAAGAAAAGCAGGTAGCTAATGAAGAGATTGCAAAAACTGGTGAATTAGGTCAGCAGATAGGTCAGGATCAAGCTACTAACCTTATAAGAGAAGTAAAGGAAGTAATTGTTCAGGACAAGGTAAAAGATTCTGAAGGAATAAGAGAAGTAGTAAATCAGAAAGCTCAGGAGCTGAATATTACACTTAATGAAGAGCAGTTCAACAAGATAGTTGAGCTTATGAAGAACATCGGTGGACTTAACCTTGATTTAAGTGGAATAAAAAGCCAGCTTGGAGACTTAACTAATAAAGTTACGGATGCTGTAAAC
Source organism: uncultured Clostridia bacterium (assembly GCA_964489735.1). GTDB lineage: Bacteria > Bacillota > Clostridia > Tissierellales > Gottschalkiaceae > Andreesenia. The sequence goes on from CAZBAL010000024.1 coordinate 17,091, forward strand.
AACTCTGAAGAAGCAAAGAGCATATTACAGCAGATACTGGACTTTTTAAAGGAAATAGTGAATAAAATATTCGGATAGTTATATAAAAATTATATTTGGAGATATTAAAGGCTGATCTAGTTAAACTAATTAGATTGGCCTTTTTTAATTTCTGATAGATACTGTATACTTGATAAAAAAGCTTATTATAAGTATAATTTAAATTGGAGTATTATTTTTTGTTAAAAAAATGTAGATGTTAAAATTTATAGGGAAAATAGTTAGAATTTTAGCAATTATTATAAAAATTATCTTAAAAGAAGAGGAATTGATTTTATGAAGGATGTTAGAGTAAGATTTGCACCAAGCCCAACAGGATATCTTCATATAGGAGGACTGAGAACAGCTCTATATGATTATCTGTTTGCAAAAAACAAAGGTGGAAAATATATTTTGAGAATTGAAGATACAGACCAGTCTAGACTAGTGGAAGATTCTATAGAGAACTTGATTAAGTCACTTGAGTGGTCAGGTATAGTTCATGATGAGGGAGTATTTTTAGAAGAAGGTAAAATCGTTGAAAAAGGCGAATACGGACCTTATATACAGTCCCAGAGACTAGATATATACAGAGAGTATGTAGACAAGCTTTTAGATAGCGGAGATGCGTATTACTGTTTCTGTGATAAAGAAAGACTAGATCAGCTTAGAGAATCTCAAAGAGAACAGAATCTGATGCTGGGATACGATGGCCACTGCAGAACGGTTTCTAGAGAAGAGGCCGAAAAGAGAATAGAGGCTGGGGAAGACTATGTAATAAGACTTAAGTTTCCGGAAAATGAAGATATAACATTTACAGATATGATAAGAGGAGATATCACTATGAATACGAAGGATTTAGATGATCAGGTCCTTCTGAAATCTGATGGATTCCCAACGTATCATTTAGCTGTAATAGTTGATGATCACCTTATGAAGATATCTCATGTTGTAAGAGGTGAGGAATGGCTGCCATCGGCACCAAAACATGCATATCTATTCAAAGCATTTGGATGGGAAGCACCGGTATTTGTCCACCTGCCAACAGTACTTAACAGCGAGAAAAAGAAACTGAGCAAGAGACATGGTGATGTCGCAGTTGAGGACTTTAGAGCTAAAGGCTATTTACCGGAGGCGCTTGTGAACTACTTAGCACTTGTAGGATGGAGTCCTGAGAGCAATCAGGAGTTTTTTACAGAAGAAGAACTGATAAAAGAGTTTTCTTTTGAGAGAGTTTCAAGAACAGGCGGAGTGTTTGATGTAAATAAGCTTAACTGGGTGAATGCTCACTATATCAGAGAGAAAGACATTGATGAGCTTACAAAGCTTGCTATACCTTTCTTGCTGGAGAGTGGTGAGATAACAGAAGATGATGTAGAAAGCAGATATGAGTGGATAAAGGCGCTTGTTTCCATATTGAAAGAGAGAGTTAATACTCTAAATGAAATTCCAGAAAAACTTAAGAGTATTTTAGATAACGATGTGAAATTTGAAACAGAAGAAGCTGAAAATATACTGAAAGAAAGTGAAATTGCTACTATAATGGATGCTTTTGCGGAAGAACTGGATTCAGTGGAAGAAATAGATGAAGAATTTGCAGCTTCTGTTGTAAAGAAGATACAGAAAAAGACAGGAATAAAAGGCAAAAACTTGTTTATGCCTATAAGAATTGCTTTAACTGGCCAGCAGCACGGACCAGATTTGGATAAAATAATACTTGTACTTGGAAAAGAGAATATTCTGAAAAGAAAAGAGAATATTAGCAGATAGAGTCGACAGTATGAGGCCGTCTATGTATATTTTTCAGTATGCAGTGACGGCTTTTATAGTATGAGGAGGCATATTATTGAAGCAGATAATTTCGGATGTTAAAGCTATTAGACAGAGAGACCCAGCAGTAAATTCATATCTAGAGGCGGTAACTTGCTATCCAGGGTTACATGCAGTTATTGTCCACAGACTCAACCATTTCTTATATAAAAAAGGATTGAAGCTGATAGCGAGATTGCTGTCAAATGGCGTTAGACTTTTAACTGGGGTTGAAATTCATCCAGGTGCTACGATTGGCAGCGGGGTATTCATTGACCACGGTATGGGTGTAGTTATCGGTGAGACTGCTGAGGTAGGAAATAATGTAACTATTTATCAAGGAGTCACTCTTGGTGGTACCGGAAAAGACACTGGAAAAAGACATCCCACAATTAGAGACAATGTAGTTGTAAGCAGTGGTGCTAAAGTGCTCGGGCCTTTTACAGTTGGTGAAAACTCAAAAATTGGTGCTGGAGCAGTTGTTTTAAAGGAAGTACCTCCAAACTGTACGGTTGTTGGGGTTCCGGGTAGGATAGTTGTTAAGGATAATAAAAGGGTAAAAGAAACTTCTCAGAGTGATGCGGGAGATAAGTGCAAATCAATTATGGCAAATGGAGAAATCGACTTGAACCAGGTTGACTTGCCAGACCCGATATTTCAGGAGATATGCAAGCTCAGAGAGAGTATGCAGAAGCTTCAGTCTGAAGTTGATCAGATAAAGAAGGGGGAAAAGCAAGATGAAACTTTATAATTCGTTGAATAGAAAGAAAGAAGAATTTGTCCCACTTACAGAAGGTGAGGTTAAAATGTATGTCTGCGGACCAACGGTTTACAATTATATCCATGTTGGGAATGCTAGGCCGATAGTTGTATTTGACACTCTTAGAAGATATTTCAAATACAAAGGTATGAAAGTAGACTATGTAGTTAATTTTACTGATATAGATGACAAAATAATAGATAGAGCAAATGAAATCGGAATTTCTACCACTGAGCTTTCTGAAAAGTATATAGAAGAATATCTGACAGATTCACACTCATTGAACGTTGATGAAGAAGACACGATTCATCCGAAAGCTACTGAGAACATTCCGGAAATCATAGAATATATTGAAACCCTTATAGAAAAAGGGTTTGCCTATGAATCGAAAGGTGATGTGTACTTCGAAGTCAGCAAATCTGAGCACTATGGAGAGCTGTCAAAGAAAAACCTTGAAGATCTGATGGCAGGTGCTAGAGTTGATGTAAGCGAAATTAAAAAGAGTCCGATGGATTTCGCTATGTGGAAATCGGCTAAACCAGGAGAGCCTAGCTGGGACAGTCCATGGGGCAAGGGGAGGCCGGGATGGCATATCGAGTGCTCGGTTATGTCTCAGAAATATCTGGGAGATACTATAGATATACATGCTGGGGGAGCAGATTTGCAGTTTCCACACCATGAAAATGAAATAGCTCAATCAGAGAGTTATACTGGGAAAAAATTTGCTAACTTCTGGCTTCACAATGCAATGATAAATATAAATGATGAAAAAATGTCCAAGTCAAAAGGAAACTTCTTCACTGTAAGAGAAATGAGTGAGCACTATGATCCTGAGATATTGAGATTCTTCCTGCTTTCAGCCCACTACAGAAAGCCTCTAAACTTTACTGATGAAAATATGGAGCAGACTAAGAACGGTCTTGATAGAATCTATATAAGCAGGGATAAGATAGAAACAATACTCTCTAAAGATCTGGATGATTCAGACCTTGAAAAATCAGAAGAGCTGATTTCACAGGTGGATGGGATAGTTGATAATTTTGAAGCAGCTATGGATGATGATATCAATACAGCTGATGGAATATCTGCGATATTTGAACTTGTTAAGTTTATAAATACTGAGATAAGTGAAAACAGCCCTAAATCTGCTGTTGAGTACACTCACTCTAAACTGATGAAGATGGCGGATGTAATCGGAATACTGAAAATGGAAGAAGAATCCGTAGATGAAGAGATAGAAAATCTCATAAAAGAAAGAAATGATGCCAGAGCTAATAAGGACTATGCACTTGCAGATAGCATAAGAGATAAGCTGTTAGCTATGGATATAATTCTAGAAGACACTGCAGATGGTGTTAAGTGGAGGAGAAAATAGTTTTATGTTTAAAGAATGGAAAGAGTCGGATGTAAGGATGATTTCTCCATTGAAACTAGCATATATTGGAGATGCTGTATATGAAATTTATATAAGAAGGCATCTTCTTGAAACCTGTCCAGGAAAAATGCATCAATTGCATAAGAACTCGACAAAATATGTCAGTGCAAAGGCTCAAGCTGATGTTGTTAGAAGGCTTGAGTCTTTCTTTACAGATGAAGAAAATAACATCATAAGAAGAGGAAGAAATGCAAAATCAGGGACTGTTCCGAAGAACACGGATGTAGTGGATTATAATTATTCAACAGGGTTTGAGTCCCTTATAGGATATTTATACTTGAGTGATAAAATTGATAGAATCGAAGAAATAGTGAAACTTATAATAGAAGCTTAAAAACTGTTTGTATTAAATTTTTGCAATAGATTTAAGATTGGAATGAAACTAGGAAAAAAATTGGGAGGAATTCTTATGAGGCTTAAAGTTAAGCTTTTATCATATACACCTAACTGCGAATCTATAGTATCAGCTGCAGCGAAGTTATGTTATTCTCAAACAGGTGTAGAGGAAATACTTAAAAAACAGAGCGATGAAGAGGAAGGCAGATTTATCAATATGCTTATGGACATTGGTCATGAGTCCCCTGTAGAGCATATTTCATTTACTTTTGCCATAGAAGGAGTTAGCAGGACTCTCACTCATCAATTGGTTAGACACAGAATTGCATCTTATTCACAGCAGTCTCAGAGATATGTGAAGTTGGATCAGTTCGAATATATTGTTCCTCCGAGCATTCAGAAAAACGAAACAGCTAAAAAAATGTACTTAGAGACAATGGAAGACATTCAAAAAAAGTATAATGATATTGTAGAGCTTCTTTTCAAGGAAGAATATGACAAGTTGATAGAAAGTGGAATGGATGAAAAAAAGGCGAAGAGAACTGCTGAAAAAACGGCTATAGAGGATGCGAGATACGTATTTCCGAATGCATGTGAGACCAAAATTGTAGTTACTATGAATGCCAGATCTCTTATGAATTTCTTTAAGCATAGGTGTTGCGAAAGGGCTCAATGGGAGATTAGAGAGCTTTCTGTCGAGATGCTGAAATTAGTCAAATCGGTTGCGCCGAATATATTTAAAAATGCCGGTCCAGACTGTGTAAATGGTCCATGCAATGAAGGTGCTATGACATGTGGTAAGATAAAAGAAGTTAGAGAGAAGTTCAGATCATTATAGGAGTTAAAAGGACTATAAATAATAAAGCCTGAGGAGTGGAATATATGGCAAAGGAAGATATGATTTGGGGTAGAAATCCAGTTATTGAAGCTCTTAAATCGGAAAATAGAACGATTGAAAGGCTATACATAGCTGATGGAGACACTAAGGGCTCGATAAATAAGATAATTGCAATAGCAAGAGAAAAAAAGATAAGAATTGAAAATGTAGACAGAAGAAAACTGGATGATATGACGGGCGGAGAAGTGCATCAAGGAGTTGCAGCCGAAATTTCACCGTATAGTTATAAGGAAATAGATGATATATTCAGAACGGCTGAGGAAAAAGGTGAGGCTCCTTTTATTATAATACTAGATAATATTGAAGACAGTCATAACTTTGGAGCTATAATAAGAACAGCTGAATGTGCAGGGGTTCACGGAATAATTATTGCGAGAAGAAGGTCAGTCAGCGTAACTCCTTTTACTGTCAAAGCATCTGCAGGAGCTACTGAGTTTGTGAATATTGTGAAAGTATCGAATATTACATCTACGATAGAAAAGCTTAAGGAAAAAGGCGTCTGGGTATATGGTGCAGATATGGATGGAGACTATTACTATAACACGAATTTAACAGGTCCTATAGCGCTGGTAATAGGAAGTGAAGGTAAAGGCATAAGCAGACTTGTAAAAGAAAACTGTGATGCTATAGTAAAAATACCTATGAATGGCAAGATCAATTCACTTAATGCATCCGTTGCATCTGGAATACTTGTATACGATATTGTAAGACAGAGGCTTAAGAGCTGATGAACAGAAAAGAGTATCTATTCGTAGATGGTTATAATGTGATAAATGACTGGGATGAACTTAAACAGCTCAGCAATATAGACCTTCAGTCGGCTAGAGACAGACTTGTTGAAATAATGGTTGAGTATAAAGTACTGACAGGCACAGAGATCGTTATAGTATATGATGCTCATATGGTAAAGGGAAGCTGCGAAAAAGTTGAAAATATAAAAGGCGTTGAAGTAGTATTTACAAAAGAGCATCAAACGGCAGATTCATATATAGAAAAGACGCTTGATTAATTTATTGTCGCACACTCGTGACTTCAGTTGTGAGTAAGACAATGAGA
>CAZBAL010000025.1:0-22319 GCA_964489735.1 uncultured Clostridia bacterium
GATCATCTTCGTCTTGATCATCTTCATCCTGATCATCTTCATCCTGATCATCTTCGTCATCTACAGGAAGTTCACTAACTTTGATTTCTACAGTTACTGGATCTATTCCCGCTTTTGTTACTGTAACTTCTTTATCTGAAAGTTTAAGTTCAGATGTTGGAACTGTTATTCCATAATCCTTGAGCTCTTCAGATTTAACAACTTTTTTCTTGCCATTTGAATCTGTAAGCTCTATTTCCATTCCTTTAGTATCGAATACTTCTTTCTCTTTATATTCGGTCTTATCCGGACCTTTCTTTAGAGTCATCTTAGTCACTTTTTCTTTGTCAAATGGAAGCTCACTAACTTTGATTTCTACAGTTACTGGATCTACTCCTGCTTTTGTTACTGTAACTTCTTTATCTGATAGTTTAAGTTCAGATGTTGGAACTGTTATTCCATAATCCTTGAACTCTTCAGATTTAACAACTTTTTTCTTACCATTTGAATCTGTAAGCTCTATCTCCATTCCTTTAGGATCGAATACTTCTTTCTCTTTATAATCAGTCTTATCTGGACCTTTCTTCAGAGTCATCTTAGTTACTTTTTCTTTGTCAAATGGAAGCTCACTAACTTTGATTTCTACAGTTACTGGATCTACTCCTGCTTTTGTTACTGTAACTTCTTTATCTGATAGTTTAAGTTCAGATGTTGGAACTGTTATTCCATAATCCTTGAACTCTTCAGATTTAACAACTTTTTTCTTACCATTTGAATCTGTAAGCTCTATCTCCATTCCTTTAGGATCGAATACTTCTTTCTCTTTATAATCAGTCTTATCTGGACCTTTCTTCAGAGTCATCTTAGTTACTTTTTCTTTGTCAAATGGTCTCGCAGCAACTTCTATTGGAAGTGTAATTTTGTAGTCATACATTGTTATTTCTAAAATCGTATCATCTAAAGTAAGAACTGCACCATCAGCTATGTTTGTATTGATGCTGTTCTTAGCAAAGTCTACATAGGCTATTTCTTCAACTGTTCCATCTTTCTTTGATACTCTTACCGTCATATCAGAGAGCTCTATCTTATCGCCTTCCAGATACTTATCCTTTGGTTTTATTCCTATTTCAATACCTGTTGTTAGCTCTTCATCTGCCATTTTTCTCATGTTTGCAGTGAATACTTTACTCTTATCAATTGACATATTAGCTATATCTTCATTGGATAGGATTCCATCCACACCTTTTTCATTCCATCCCATGAATTCATAACCATACTCTGCTGTTACTGCTGGAACTCTTTCAACTTTTCCACCAATTAGAACTGTCTGTTTCATGAAATGCATATCTTCTTCTGATACCACAGCTCCTTCTTCTACAATAAATTCAACAGTTGTACTGTCAATAAACAGATTTACTTCCATTGTTGGAACATATTTGTTTTTAGTTCTGTAATCATAAAGAAGTGATTTTTTACCTGGCTCTAATGTTACAAGACCAGTTTCAGTATCAAGCGTACCACCTTTTAAGTTGGTTACTCTGCTTATATCACTCTCACCTATTAGTTTCTTCAAGTCTACTGTTAGCTGACCATCTACCTCTTCAGCTGCAACTGTTCTGATTTGAGTTTCTAAATATGGTCCTCCATAATCTCTACCTAAAATCTCGTTATAATCTAAATTCAGTTTAACTAAATGGTTTCCACCACAGTATAATGCCTGAAGTCTCGGATAATCATCTAAGTTCAGTGTTTCTAATTGATTATATCCACAAGAAACCACTCTTAAATTATTGCTCCAATAGTCTGCATACTTAGGCAACACAATGTTTGTTAGCTTATTATTATCTACTATTATAGATGATAGGCGTGTATTACCTAGTAAATCTATTCCCGTTAAATTGTTATGAGTCGATTTAATAGTTTGAATATCCAGATTCTTTGAGAAGTCCACTGAATCCAAACCGATAGCACTTATATCTATGTCTCTCAGTTTTAAACTTTCACTGAAATCAATAGATTCAATATTGTTTCTCCTATCTATAATTCCATCAACATTGTTTATATAGAATCTATCTAAATTTGGTATTTTACTTATATCTATAGATTTGAGCATGTTATTTCTAAGACTCAATTCATTCATTCTTCCTGAAGTTTCAATGGTTATGTCTTCAAGAAGATTATTATCAGCTATTAGTGAATACAGATAAGGAGTATTAGTTATATCTATTTTCGTTATATCGTTATTGTTAACTGTGAGGCCTCTAATTTCTGCTAGATCATTAGCTTTTATCTCTGTAATATGGTTATTATAAGCTCTGATATATCTAATATCCTTATTTTCAGTCAAATCCAAGATTCCTTGAATATTGTTTTCAGCTATATCATACTCTTGAAGAGACATGTTTGTACTAGTATTTACAGATTTCAGGCTGTTTTTATTAATCCAAAGTCTAGTAAGCTTTTTAAGCCCAGTCACATCAATTGTTTCCATTCCATTATAAGGAGCTTCCACTCTCGTAAGTTCTGGTGCTCCTGAAATATCAAGATTTTTAATCTTGTTTCCACCTAAATAAAGAGTTGTAAGTTTAGGCAATTCTCCAATTATTAGTTCCTCAGTATTGTTATACTTTGAATCGAAACTTGTGAGTTCTTTGTTATGTGATAAGTCTATCTTTTTAATGTCTGAATCAGTAAGCCTCAGGGTTCTAAGACCAGTTAAATGTTCAATTCCTGTTAGGTCTGTAAGCTCTGGGTTTGGTCTATTGTTTACAGTATTAGGATCCTTTCCTTTTATATCCAAAGAAGCAATCGTCTGCATTTTTGGTATATCTGTTGAATATATAGGATAGTTATAATCTCTTGGTACTGTTACTCCTGTTGGTATCGGAGCTCTGCCGTATATTCTGCTTAAGATTGCCTTTCTAAACACTTCATTAGGAATGTTAAGCAAATATCCTTCCGTTTCATCATCTGCTTCTTCAACTATAACGTTGATTGATACTTCACCAATTCCTGGAATTTCACCTTTTACAGTCTTAGTTCCAATAATGCTAGTATCTACTTGTTCAGTTTCCCAAACTATTTCTTTTAATCCCGCCCCATCAACATCTATGTTTTTTGGTAGTTCCACTTTTTGATATTGCACTGCTTTTATATCTTGAAAAACAGGGATTGAAACTACCTTGATTTCATATTTAACAGGGTATTTAGTTCCCACTATCACACCATTTACTGTAACTGGAGAATCTTCTTTATTAACTGTTACTGATTCCTCATCCCAAGTAACTGGCATTTTTTTGTGTTCACCTTTATTCGTAACTACTTCTGCTTCTTTAGGTAGTACAACATTCTCGCCATCTGCGGCATAAATAGTTTCAAAAGGTTTCACGTAAGATATTGTTTCAATTTCATCTGATTCGGTGAATATAAGCTTTACATTCATAGGATGTCCAGTAAGACTTCCTGTTCCAACAGTGTATTCAAAGGAATCTCTGTTTTCAAAAACTTTTAATTCACCTGTTTCTCTGTTGAGTTCTCCACCTTTATATCCATTTAAAACATAATCAAAGCTTGGTCCTAACAATTCTTTTAGATTTACGGTAAATCTACCTTCAACTTTTTCAGCCATTAATGTTCTAATCTGTGGATCTGTTACAACTGGAGTTCCTACATAAGATTTTAAATTATGATCAACTTTCATTAATTGGTTATTACTTATATCTACACCTGACATAGAGGCTTTTTCATTTATCAGCAGTTCTTTAATCATATTATTTTTAGCATATATATATGATATCTGTGGATTATTACTTAAATCTAATTTTGTTAAATAATTGTTGTTCAAATCAACTCTATATACTTTAGGGCTGTTTGAAAAATCCAGCTCTGATATAGAGTTTCCACCTGGAACTGTTGTATTTGTAATATCTATAGAGCTTAAATTTGTGTTCTTAGATATATCCAGTTTGCTTAGCTTTGTATCTCTTACTGTTAAATTTGTCATATTAACACTTTGAGATGGATCCAATGTTTCTAAAGGATTATTGCTTAAATTTAATTGCCATAAATTTGTTGTATTTTCTAATTTGACTTCCTTTAGATTATTATCCATTGCATAAATCCTGTTTATATTCCAATGACCATCAGCCATGAGCTCTTCAAGTCCATTGTTTGCTATAGTCAGCTCTTCTAGACCTATTGCAGGTCTTATGTCTATTTTCTTAAACTCATTATTTGTAAGAGTAAGAGTCTTAAGTGATCTCATGTCTATCATATCCAGACTGCTCAGCTTGTTATTAGAAACATTTATTCTATTAGCCCTAATAAGTCCTCTCGTATCTAAAAATTCTAACTGGTTATTATATGCATCTAGCCAGTTCAGCCATTTATGATCTCTTACATTGAGCTCTTTAAGATTATTACTACTCAAGTCAAGCTGTTCTATCTTAGATAATCTTGGCTGTGGTAACTTAATACTATTCAATTTATTGCTTGTTGCTCTAACAATTTTCAGTGATGTATTTTGCGATAAATCCATAGTATCGAGCTCATTTCTGCTCACCGAAAGTTCTTCTAATGACTTCAGAAGTTCTATACCTTCAAGTGACTTTGCAGGTTTGTCACTACTCCACTGAGAATAAGGACCAGTTACTGTTAATTTCTTCATATTCTCCATTTTAGGTAAATCTGTTGAATACAATGGATTTTCATACCCATCAGGTACTTCGACTGAAGGAATTGGCTCTCTTCCCATATATCCTAATTCTTTAATAATTGCTTTTCTAACTTCTGGATCTACTACCTGTGTTAAGAGTGATCCTTTAATCTTATTAAATACTGCTTTTATTTCTATATCTTTGTCGATATCTAATGATTTTATATCATCATCAGACGATATAGCACCATTAGTAATCCATCCAGAGAATTCATATCCTGCTTTAGCAGTAACCTTAGGAATATTTTTAATTCTCTCTCCCTCGGTAATTTTCTGATCTAAATATTTTTGATCTGCCGCCGAAACTGTGCCTTCTTCAGAAATATTGAATTTTACATTATATGTCTTTTTGACATTGATAATTTCTTTTTCAGCAGAAACTGTTTCTCCAGCATTATTTTCTGTTTCCAGTATTAGTATCTTATCTTCTGGTTTTAGAGGTTCAGTTATATCTGCATTTCCTGACTCTCTTTTTATTTTTAAAACTATATTATTGCTCTCAAAGTCTGTGTCTTTAACAACTAATTCTGTCTCATCATTGTAGCTCAACTTGGCTGCTAACCCAGCCGTTTGTAAAGTATCTCCTTGTAAATAGCTTGTTTTCGATGGATCTGTTGCAAAAGAAATCGATTGAATATCTTTAGGAGCTAACTCCTCATCAACTGATAAGTCCACCTCTTGTTGCAAGTCTCCAATTTTGAAGATTAATTTTGTGTTCTTCTGTACTATATCTCCATCATTAAATGGCTGACCATCAGCTTCAACGGTCCCTCCTAAATTGATGAATCCTGCATAGTCAAGCATAGCATCTTTACCTTGACTGTCACTAACAAATAGCTTCAACCCTGTGCTTTCAAAAGTATCTCCTACAGGATAATTAACTTTTTCTGGTATGTCCGCTATCTTAAATAAATTGATATTCTCCTTTGTAGGTTGATTAACCCAACCTACTGCTATTCTAAATGGTAGTGGAAAATTATCATTTTTTGTGGATCTATTGAATAATAGCTTATCTACTGGTCCTAGTTCAACATATTTTCCAAAACCAGTTAAGTCTATATATGGTTCTGTTGGTATTTTTGTTCCATTACGATCTTCTATGAGAAAATCATAACTTTCAACTTCTTCTTCTGTTAATATCTTGTTTAGATAAAGTCTATGCTTTTCATTTAGCTTTGTTGTATATATAGTTTCTTCAACAGAACCGATAAAAGTAACTAGTTCTTGATTCATGCTAAGATCTAACTTTTTCAACTTAGTTCTTGAAATATCCAAATAGGTCAACTTTGTATTCGCACTTAGATCTACTTCTTCCATTTTAGTTGCATTCTTTAAGTTAATATGCTCCAACATCGGATTAGAACTAAAGTCAGCTGAAGTCGCTGAAATAGACTCAAGTTCTATTTTTTTCAAATTCGTAAAGTATTCCAGACCCTTTAAATCTGTTATCTTTTTTTGATATATACATTGATTAGGTGTGGAACAAGCTTTCAGATGATTTAAATTAAGATCTTCTTGTAGTTCTATCCTAGGAATATCAGTACTATATACAGGACTTTCTACAGTACCAGCTTTTGATCTGTTAGGATCATTTAATACTTGTCTTAGAATAATTTTTCTAAACGTCAAATCTGGTATGTCTAGCAATGTTTTTTCATCTTCAGCAAATGCAGATATAGCACCAAAATTAATTGATGTAATTGCTAAAAGTACAGCTAAAAACATATTTAGACGTTTTTTCCAAGTTTTCAATTCTTTTCCTCCCTCTTTTTAGTATTCGATTTTTACCTTCATTCATTATCCTCCGGTAAATATATCGTATAGTTATAATTCTAATAGTATAACCACCTTCTGTCAATTTAATTTGCAATTACGTTCTCTATATCTTTATGTAAACATCATCACAAAAAACAGGTAGTCCTTTGACTACCTGTTTTTTCCTAACACTTTTCATTGTTGTTTATTTTCTAAGATCTATTATTTTTACGTTAATATCAAATGCATCATAAGTCAATCCATCTTCTTTTACAGTTTTTGGAATCGTGACTTCTGTAAGATTGTTTTCTGAAAATGCACCTGAGTTAATTTCTTCTATTCCATTTGATAATATAAGTTCTTTTAAGCCTGTCTGTTCAAACGAACGAGCTTGTATATACTTATAATTTCCCGGTATTACTACCTTATCAACTGACTTTTTGAAGAAGGCATATCTAGATACACTATTTATTGTATTTCCATTAGAGTCTTTAGTTGGCAATAACAATACTCTATCATTTTTCAACTTTTCTATACCCTTTTCTGTTAGGCCTTTTATACTGATTTTCTTAATTCCTGTATAATAGTCTGTCGTTTCTTCTATTTCAAAATTCTCAATATCCCAAGATACATAGTCTGCATCTTCAGTGACTATTTCTTCTTCAGGTTTCTTTTGAAGCTTTTCAACTGCTTTGTTCAATCTCATCGCAGCATTATTTACCTCTTCTTGACTTGCATTTTCTTTTGAAACCAAAGCCTCCGACTCCGCTAGTACAGCTTTCATTTCTTCTTTTCCTGCTGGTTCATACTCATCAAGATTCAATTCCTTGGCACTCTTAATGGAATACTCAAGAGCTCCTAGTATAACGGAATCCTTATCAACTAAACCCTTAGGATTAATCAGTTGATGTTCTGAATCAAATAATCCATTGTTCATTCCATTAGCTGTGAAAACTGCTACTCTATCTTTATAAGCGCCCGGATTTCCTTCAAATGTAGAGGCATCAATTTTTCTTGTCGCCACTGGTACGTTTACCATCGTTAGATTGTTATTTTTAAATGCTTCTCCCTGAATTTCCATTAATTCATTTCCAAACTCTATATATGAAATATGGTTATCTTCAAAAGCTCCTACATTAATCTTTTTAATTCCAGTCGGCATTTTAACACTTTGCAGACTCCATCCTTTAAATGCCCATTCTCCTATATCAGTTACAGACCTACCTGTTTTTGGGTCCTTATCTGGAAGTACTAAGTCTTTAACCGTCTTAGCTTTTTCTGCTCCTTTTTTTGTGAATCCATTTATTGTTACCACATCATATATTATATTATAACTGAAATCATCATATTGCCAGCCATTTCCTATTTCATCTGCTGGAGTAACTGGTTTTAAATCCTGGTCTTCTTCCGCATCTATTAATATATTAACTGACTCTCTTAAATTATTGATATTCTTGCCTCCAACAGTGTATACTGCAACACGTGAAGAGTATTCACCCATTCTTATTATTCCAGGATTATTATAAAATGAATCCCGATCTAATATTATTAATGAATCGGGTACATAAACTCTTTCTATCTTATTTGTATCAAATGCATTGCCTTCAATTTCCTCTAAATTCTTTGGTAGCTTTACATCGGCTATTTCATTATCAGCAAAGCTATAAGCATGAAGTTTTTTAATATTATCTGGCAAGACCAATTTATTTAGCTTGTTGTTCATAAAAGCTTTATTTCTTACAACTGTAAGGCTCTCTGGGAGTATTAATGTCTCTATCTGATTGTTTTCAAATGCACTCATAGCAATAAACTCTATGCCCTCTGGCAGTTCTAAGTTTTTAATTTCATTCCCTCTGAACGCTTCAAGTCCAATTGTATTTATATCTCCTGAAATTTTTATGCTTTCTATCCCCATACTTGCAAATGAGGCAGTACCTATCGCTGCGATTTTCTCCCCATTATATTCCCCTGGGAATTCAATCTTTTTATTATTCTTAAATTTTTCTTTTCCCTTGTTACTAAAGCCATTAATTGTTAGTCCTTCATATCCTTTTTCATATTCTATTATAAAGTCTGAAGTATCCCAGGCATCTTCGTTTTCTTCAGATGAACCAGATTCTTCTGGTTTTTCTGGTTTCGACGGATTATTTGAATCCTCTGAATCATTTAGTGAATCGGGAACCTCTGGCTCACTTGGCTTTTCTGGAACTGCCGGTTCGTTTGAATTTTCTGTTTCTCCTGGTAGATCTGGAATTTCTGGTGTTGACGGATTCTCTGGTACTGCTGGAATATTTGGATCTTCAGAGTCATTTGTTACATCTGGATTGTCCGGTGCTGAAGGTTCTTCAGATTTCCCTGGTGTATTGGGAGTGTCTGGAGTCTCTGGTTTATTGATCTCATCATTTGTGTCTTGTTCATTTGAGTCTACTTGTGAATCAGAATACTCAGTTTTATCTTCAACTGTGTTTGCTGCAGAAATTATATGTTTATAAGCCCAGTGTTCTTTTTCTAAATCACTAAAAGTTATTAAATTATCTTTATCCTCTTCAAATAATTTCTCATCTACTTTTCTATCAGTTATACTATTAATTATTTTTGTAACTTCTGCCCTAGTAATTTTTGACTCTGGACGGAACTCGCCATCTCCGTAACCATCAACCCATCCTTTACTCTCTGCAAAAGCTATGTATTCTTTAGCCCAATGACCTTCAATATCATGAAAAGTAGTTTTTTTATTATTTTCAAACCCATTAATTTTTGCGACAATTGTTACAAACTCTGCTCTTGTTATACTTTTATCAGGTCCAAAACTACCATCCTCATACCCTTCTATGATTTCTTTTCCTTGGGCGTATCCTATGATATTCTTATACCAACCTTCTTTAACATCTGAAAAGTTGTTTTCGTAGTTCACTGAATCGTCATAATCCTGATCCATCGATGAAACTACTATCTGTGTTGACTCTGCTCTTGTTATACTTCTATCCGGACCAAATCTACCATCTTGATATCCCTTTACATAAGCTTTTTGTACCTCTTTTTCTGAGTCTTTTTCTGCCATCGAACAATTCGGTATACTCATTATGCTTGAAGTTGTCATAAGAGATATAACCATTAAGCTGACTACTGCCTTTCTCTTTTTCATACTAAATCCTCCATTAATTCGTTATGTTTTTTGTGTTATAATGAGTTTTAATTATAACCCATTATACTCATGGAAGTAAAGCGAAAATGTATTTTTATGAAAAAAAGAATATTTATTACAACATAAAAAATCCAGCAGTGAATAATACTGCTGGATTTCCAATGTTTATTTCTATTTGATTATATTAAAATTTATTTTAAAACTGCACCTTCTGAAGCTGATGCAACTAACTTTGCATATCTTCCAAGATAACCTTCAACTTCTTTTGGCTTTATTTCTAATTGTTTTCTTCTTTCTTCAAGTTCAGATTCATCAACTAAAAGGTCCATCTTACCTGCAAGAATGTCAATATCTATAACATCCCCATCTTTAACTAAAGCGATAGGTCCGCCATCTAGTGCCTCTGGACAAACATGTCCTATTGCAGCTCCTCTAGTAGCTCCCGAGAATCTTCCATCAGTTATAAGTGATACTGAAGTATCAAGTCCCATACCAGCGATTGCTGACGTTGGAGAAAGCATCTCTCTCATTCCTGGTCCACCTTTAGGTCCTTCGTTTCTTATAACTACTACATCTCCAGCTTCAACTTTTCCTCCTAGGATTGCATCTATAGCTTCTTCCTCAGACTCATAAACTTTAGCTTTTCCTTTGTTTTTAAGCATATTATCAGCTACTGCAGCTCTTTTTACAACTGCACCACCTGGAGCTAATGTCCCTCTAAGTATAGCAATTCCACCTGTTTCACTGTATGGATTATCTATATCCGCTATTACTTTGTTTCCTTTTTTCTCTTTGCCTTCTATATTTTCTCCAACAGTTTTTCCTGTTGCAGTAATACAGTCAGTATTGATAAGACCTTTTTTATTCAGTTCATGAAGAACTGCCGGAATTCCACCAACATCATTTAGATTCTGAATATGGTATGGTCCTGCTGGTCTAAGTCTACAAAGATTTGGTGTCTTATTCGATATATCATTAATTATATCCAGGTTGATTGGTGATTTAGCTTCATAAGCTATTGCTGATAAATGAAGTACTGTATTCGATGAGCATCCCAATGCCATATCTGCAACTAATGCGTTTTCGATAGACTTCTGATTTATTATATCTCTAGGAAGTATCTGTTTTTCAACTAATTCAAGTATCTTAACTCCTGCTTCTGTAGCAAGTCTTTTTCTATCTGAATAAACTGCTGGAATTGTTCCATTGTATGGAAGTGCAAGTCCTAGAACTTCTGACATACAGTTCATTGAGTTTGCTGTGAACATTCCTGAACATGACCCACATGTTGGACATGCAGTATTCTCTAATTCCAGAAGCTCTTCTTCTGTCATTTTTCCATTTTCTACAGATCCAACACCTTCAAACATATTAGTAAGGTCAGTTGCCTGTCCAGCTGTGTTACCAGCTAACATAGGCCCCCCACTGATTACAATTGAAGGAATATTAAGTCTTGCAGCTGCCATCATCATTCCTGGAACTGATTTGTCACAGTTCGGAATAAGCACTAGACCATCTAGCGCATGCGCTTTTGCCATAGTTTCTACTGAATCGGCAATAAGCTCTCTACTAGCTAATGAATATCTCATTCCATCGTGATTCATAGCAATACCATCACAAACAGCTATTGCTGGAAACTCAAGTGGTGTTCCTCCAGCCATAAGAACTCCTCTTTTTGCAGCCTCTGCAATGTCATTCAGTCCAATATGTCCAGGAACCAACTCATTAAACGAGTTTACTACCCCTATTAATGGTTTTTCCAGATCACGTTCACTGTATCCCAGTGCTTTAAACAGAGATCTGTGTGGAGCTTTTCTTACACCTTTAGTTACTGTATCACTTCTCATATTAATTCATCCCCTAACGAAATACTCCCACCTGAGAACAAAGTATCAGGTGGGAGTTGATAATATTTATTTTTTAATCCAAGACATCATGCCTCTTAAGTTTTTACCAACTTCAACTATTGGGTGCTCAAGTTCAGATTGTTTTATTGAATTGAATATAGGTCTGTTTAATTGGTTCTCTTGTAACCAGTTAGCAGCGAATTCACCATCTTGGATTTCTTTAAGAACTTTTTTCATTTCTTTTCTAGTCTCTTCGTTGATGATTCTCTTTCCTATCATGTAGTCTCCGTACTCAGCAGTATCTGATACAGAGTATCTCATGTTTTCAAATCCACCTTCATATAATAAATCTACTATTAGTTTTAATTCGTGAAGACATTCGAAATAAGCAATTTCTGGCTGGTATCCAGCTTCTACTAATGTATCAAATCCAGCTTTAACAAGTTCAGTTGCTCCACCACAAAGAACTGCTTGCTCACCGAATAGGTCAGTTTCAGTTTCTTCTTTGAAAGTTGTTTCAAGAACTCCTGCTCTTGTACCGCCAACACCTTTAGCGTATGCTAGAGCGATATCTTTAGCTTGTCCTGAAGCATCTTGCTCAACAGCTATAAGAGCCGGTACTCCAAATCCTTCTTCATATACTCTTCTTACTA
This sequence comes from uncultured Clostridia bacterium, assembly GCA_964489735.1. GTDB lineage: Bacteria > Bacillota > Clostridia > Tissierellales > Gottschalkiaceae > Andreesenia. The sequence goes on from CAZBAL010000025.1 coordinate 12,094, forward strand.
AGTGTCCTGGTCCTTTTGGTGCACACATAAATACGTCTGCATGTGCAGGTGGAACTATTTGTGAGAATCTTATGTTGAAACCGTGAGCGAATGCTAATGCAGCACCCTCTTTAAGATTAGGTTTGATGCACTCTTCGTAAACCTCTTTTTGTCTTTCATCAGGAAGAAGTATCATTACTATATCAGCATCTTTTGTAGCGTCTGCTGCAGTCTTTACAGTAAGTCCCGCTTCTTCAGCTTTTGCCCAAGATTTACTTCCTTCATAAAGTCCTACAACTACATCTACTCCACTCTCTTTAAGGTTAAGTGAGTGTGCATGTCCTTGGCTACCGTAACCAATAATAGCTACTTTCTTTCCTTGTAATAAGTCTAAGTTTGCGTCATCATCATAATACATTTTTGCCATTTACTAAATCTCCTCTCGATATCGTAGATAATTCTATACTATTTCTTCAAACAATATAATCAGATTAAGTGTTGATATAATTATCAAACGAAATAAGTATATATAAAAAATCCTTTACTCTCCTAAAGTGTGGGAATAAAAGATTTATGCATTTAATTTACATTGCTATATATTGTTTGTTTGTTACTCAAATTATACTCTTAATACTTGACTATGTCAACATTATTTTAGTCTTCTTAATAGATGAATACACATTCTAAATTTAATAATTATACTATGAGTCTTGACCTTCATGCATAAAAAAGATAATATTATTATATAAAGTAATATTGTGATAAAGCTCGACGAAAGGGGGCTAATATATATGGATAAAAAAGTATATATATTTGATTCTACATTGAGAGATGGTGCCCAAGGTGAGGGTATCTCTTTTTCTGTAAAAGACAAGTTGAAAATTGTTGAATCACTTGATAATTTGGGTGTTGATTATATTGAAGCTGGAAATCCGGGATCTAATGTTAAAGACCTCGAATTCTTTAGTGAAGTAAAAAAAATGAAGCTTAAAAATGCGAAGCTTACTGCTTTTGGAAGTACTAGAAGAAAAAATATAGACATTGAAGATGATGCAAATGTCAAAGCTCTTTTGAAAGCTGAAACTCCAGCGGTTGCAATTTTTGGAAAGTCTTGGGATTTTCATGCAACTGACATCATAAGAACTACTCTTGAAGAAAACTTAGTTATGATTGAAGATACTATCTCTTTCTTTGTAAAAGAAGGTAAGGAAGTAATATTTGATGCTGAGCATTTCTTTGATGGGTATAAAGCAAATCCTGAATATGCTGTCGAAACATTAAGGTCTGCTGTAAAAGCCGGTGCCACTACTCTTTCACTTTGTGATACAAATGGTGGAGCTTTCCCAGATGAGATAAGTGAAATTACAGCAAAGATTGTTAAGGAATTTCCAGATACTATAATTGGAGTTCACTGTCATGATGATACAGGAATGGGAGTTGCTAACTCTGTTTCGGGTGTTAGAGCTGGTGCTAGACATGTTCAAGGAACATTCCTTGGATTTGGTGAAAGATGTGGGAATGCAAATTTATCAACAGTTATTGCAAACTTACAGGTTAAGTTAGACTATATATGTATTCCTGAAGAAAACTTGAAGATGTTAACAACAGTAGCTAGAGAAGTTGGAGAAATATCTAATGTAATAATTCCAAACAATACTCCTTATGTTGGAGAGAGTGCATTTGCTCACAAAGGCGGAATGCATATAGATGGTGTGAATAAAGCATCACACTCTTTTGAACATACTGATCCAGAGCTTATAGGTAATAGACGAAGATTCCTTATGTCAGAAGTATCGGGTAGAGGAAGTATTCTTTCATCAGTACAGAAGATAGATCCTTCAATAACTAAAGACTGTCCTGAAGCTCAGGAAATTATAGATGAGTTAAAAAGACTTGAGCACCAAGGATACCATTACGAAGGAGCAGAAGCATCTTTTGAGCTAGTTGTTAGAAAGGTTCTAAAAAAATACAAGCCTACTTTCAGTATAGACTTCTTTAAAACTATAGTAGAAAATGATGTTCTAACTGAAGGTTTCTCTTCATCATCTATGATAAAAGTAAGTGTTGAAGGAAAAGAAGAAATAACTGCCGCTCAAGGAAAGGGGCCAATAGATGCACTCGATAAAGCGCTTAGGAAAGCTCTTGAAGTGTTCTATCCTCAGTTAAAAGAAGTTTATCTTACTGACTATAAGGTTAGAGTTCTTGATACTGAAGACACAACATCGGCAATTGTTAGAGTTCTTATTGAATCTACAGACGGCAAGAGAAGATGGAGTACAATAGGTATTTCATATGATATAATAGAAGCTAGTTTAATAGCTCTAAAGGATTCTATTGAGTACAAGCTCATTAGTATAGATGAATAATATAATATAATTTAAAGAAAATAAGAAAAGAGGAATGAATTATGGATTTTAAAGTAGCAGTAATGCCAGGAGACGGTATCGGTCCTGAGATAGTTGATCAGGCTAAAGTAGTATTAGACAAGATTGAAGAAAAATATGGACATAAGTTTAACTACGAAGAAGTACTTATGGGTGGAATCGCTTATGACAAAACTGGTTCACCACTTCCACAGGAAACTATAGATGTATGTCTTGCAAGTGATGCTGTTCTTCTAGGAGCAGTTGGTGGATATGAGTGGGACAATCTTCCAGGAGATAAGAGACCTGAAGCGGGACTACTAGGAATAAGAAAAGCTCTAGGACTTTTCGCTAACCTTCGTCCAGCAATACTTTATCCAGCACTTAAAGAAGCTTCTCCACTAAAAGAAGAAGTTATCGGTGACAGTCTTGACATCTGCATAGTAAGAGAGCTAACAGGTGGAATCTACTTTGGAGATAGAGGAAGAGCTGTTGAAAACGGTGAAGAAGTTGCTTATGATACTGAAAAATATTCAGTTAGCGAAGTTGAGAGAATTGCAAGAGTTGCTTTCGAAATCGCTAGAAAAAGAAATAAATTAGTTACTAGCATTGATAAGATGAATGTTCTTGAGAGCTCGAGACTATGGAGAGAGGTTGTAGTTAGAGTTGCTGAAGATTATCCAGATGTTGAACTTAATCACCTTCTTGTTGATAATGCTGCAATGCAATTAGTTGTAAATCCAAAACAGTTTGATGTTATAGTTACTTCAAATATGTTTGGAGATATTCTTTCAGATGAAGCTAGTATGCTAACAGGATCAATCGGAATGCTTCCTTCAGCTTCATTAGCAGAAGGAAAACTAGGGCTTTATGAGCCTAGCCATGGTTCAGCTCCTGATATAGCTGGACAAGACAAAGCTAACCCTCTAGCAACTATACTTTCAGCTGCAATGATGCTTAGATACTCTTTTGATTTAGAAGAAGAAGCTAAAGCTATTGAAGATGCAGTTGTTAAAGTTCTTGATGAAGGCTATAGATGTGTTGATATTGCTAGTGAAGGGACTACTGTTGTAGGCTGTTCAGAAATGGGTAAATTAGTAGCAGAAAGAGTATAGTAAGTTTAATAAACTGAATAATTCATATAACACTAGTATAGTTAAATTACTGAATTTATAATGTTATAGAGTTTAATAGATTATTCAATCCCCTGAGTTTAAATCACTCAGGGGATTTTTTTATTTACTAAAAATTAAAAGCTTAGATTACCTGCTTCAATATAGGGTATGTAGGTTAATAAGATATGTTTACATGATGTTGCAACAATTTGAGAATCTGGAAAATATAGAATTCAGATTTAATAGTATGAAAAAAAGGAGTGTTTATTAATGCGTAAAAATGATGTAGAAGTTCGTAAAGAACATGAAGCAGTACGTAACAGTGTCGGATACTATGACTTTACTCATGATCTACTAGAAGTATCTGGACCTGATGCACTGAAATTTTTAAATAAGATTTTTGTATGTGCAGTAGATCAGGCTGATATCGGTGAATCAAAGAGTACGACGATGTTAAATGAAGATGGTATAATCATTGATGACCTGATAATACTTCATATAGGTAAAGACCTATACTGGGCTTCCACTCTGTATATTGATCAAATGATAGAGTGGTTCGACAAGCACAAAGATGGAGAAGATGTTAAATATGAAAATATCACTTCATCTCACACTATGTTCGCTGTTCAGGGACCTAAATCAAAAGATTTCTTGAACAGTATTTTAAAAGATGATATAGACAATATGAAGTTCTTTGAGTTTGCAGATAATTACATTGATGATATTCCTGTAATGATTGCAAGACTTGGGTTTACAGGTGAATTAGGCTATGAAGTATACTGTGATTCAAAAGATAGCAAAGCTGTAGAAGATAAGCTTGTTGCTGCTGGTAACCCTTATGATCTTATGAATATCACTACGGATGTAATAATCACCAGTCTTCCTAGAGAAAAAGGATTTGTTCTGATGAGTGATTTGGAAGGTGCAAACCCACTAGAAACTGGTGCAGGATGGGCTGTAGACTGGAGCAAGGACTTCATAGGTAAAGCAGCATTAGAAAAAGTTAAAGAATCAGGTGCTAAAAGAAGTCTTTTAGGTTTCACAGTTGATGATGATGCAGCAGAGATAGAACCTGGTTCAGAAGTATCTGTAGATGGTCAAGTTGCTGGTAAAGTGACTACTTTCACATACGGATTCACTGTTGAAAAAAATATCGGATTTGTATTAGTTGATAATGACAAAGCCAAAGTTGGAGATAGCGCGAAAATTGTTAGTGGTGATAATGAATATGAAGCGGTAATAACTAAAAGAATGTTCTATGATGAAAGCAACGAAAAAGTCAGAGGATAAACAATTCAATATTTATATAAAAAGAATCCCGAGAACTATGTCCCGGGATTCTTCTCATTTTACTAAACAATATTTGACAAAGAGCCAAAATATTAAACAACACTGCTCATCTTATTCCAAAGCTCCGGCATCACTTTCTTAATGTTAACCGGCTTTAAGTTCCTATCTGTAAATGCATGAACAGAACTTCCTCTTAATATTTCTACACCATCAGATTTCCTGACCATTTTATATGAAAACTCACATTTAACTCTGCTATAACTAGCTAGTTTGGTAGTTACAACTATTTCATCGTCATATTTTGCCGGGCTCAAGTACTTTGTGTGTATTTCCGACACTGGAACGAGAACCCCGCTGTCCTCCATATCTCGATAAGGAAATCCGCTATTTCTTAAAAACTCTGTTCTTCCAATTTCCATCCATACTAGGTAGTTTGCATGGTAGACAACACCCATTGCATCAGTTTCGGAGTATCTAACTCTGATAATATCTGTAAATTCCATTATAACTGAGTTACCTCGCCTTTATATATTACTCCTCTTTCAGGATCCAAAGTTATTATCTCACCATCAAATATTCTGCTCTTCAGGTCATTTATTCCAACTATAACTGGAATATTTAAACTCAGTCCAACTATTGCAGCACTTGATGTTAAACCACTCTCCTGTGTAACAATTCCACCTGCTCTTTTCAGATAATCAATCATTGCCTTTTCAACACTTATCGTAACCACAATGTCCCCATCTTCAAATTTCTCCTGTAGATCAGCCATTGTAGAAACCACACAAGTTCTTCCTGTCACACTTGTTGTACCTACACCAATACCCTTTATTGTAACCTGACCAACTGTATGAACTTTGATCATATTAGTAGTTCCGGCCACTCCAACAGGTACACCTGCTGTTATTATAACCAAATCACCATCTTCTACGAAGTTCTTCTGCCTTGCAGATGCTATTGAATGTTCAAATAATTCATCAGTTGTATTCGAGTCCGGGGATATTATTGGATAGACTCCCCAAGTAAGATTCAATTTTCTAGCTACTCTATATGACTGAACAGTAGCAACAATTGGTGCCTTTGGTCTAACTTTAGATACCGCTGTTGCTGTATATCCAGACGATGTAGGTGTCAATATCGCTTTTGCATTCAAATTCAATGCTCCTCCACAAGCTGAGAAAGAAACAGACTCAGCTATAGATTTACCTAAAACCAGTGATTTACTTCTAAGCATTCTTTGATAGTCAATAGCTGACTCCATTTTCAGTGCAATTCTACACATATATGCTACCGCTTCTCTAGGATATTTACCTATAGCTGTCTCTCCAGATAACATAACTGCATCCGTTCCTTCATCTATTGCATTAGCTACATCTGTAACCTCAGCTCTTGTAGGTCTTGGATTTCTTATCATAGAATCAAGCATCTGAGTTGCAGTTATTACCGGTTTACCTATGTCACTACATTTCTTAATAATATCCTTTTGAACAAGAGGAACTTCCTCTGGTGCGATCTCTACTCCCAAGTCTCCTCTAGCAATCATTATTCCATCCGATACAGCAATGATTTCATCTATGTTCTCAACACCCTCATGATTCTCAATCTTTGAAATAATACTTACATGTGCACCTCCGTTATGCTCAAGAACTTCTCTAATATCTAGAACATCCTGTGCTTTTCTTACGAAAGATGCTGCTATAAAGTCTATATCATTGTCTATACCAAAAATAATATCATCTATGTCTTTTTGAGTTACGGCTGGCAAACTAAGTTTAGCCATAGGAATATTTATACCTTTGTGATTCGAAACTATACCTGTATTATTTACATTGCATATGATGTCCTTGCCCTTAATATCTACAACATGAAGCTCTATAAGCCCATCATCTATGAGTATAGTTCCTCCTATTGAAACGTCATCTGATATATTGTCGTATGTAACAGGTACAACTTCTTCGTTACCTAATACATCTTCCGGTGTTACTGTTACACTTGTCCCTTCCACTAATGTCACAGATCCATCTTTGAAATCTCTAGTTCTAATTTCAGGTCCTTTTGTATCAAGCATTATTCCTATTGGCTGATCAGCTTTTTCTCTTGCACTCTTTATCAAATCAATTGTTTCCTGGTGCCCCTCATGTGTCCCATGAGAGAAGTTCAACCTTGCAACGTTCATTCCAGACTTCATAAGATCAACCAACACTTCTTCATCTGATGTTGCTGGACCAACTGTACAAACAATCTTAGTCTTTTTTAACATTAAAAATCCCCTCCTGCAAAATAATATTAAATAGATAGTTCATCTGCCATTTCTAAAGCTCCAAAATCAAAGGTTTTCTCAACCTTAAGGGCTTCTTCAATATCCATCTCTATAACCTGCTTAGACTTTATGCCCAATGCTTTTCCACTCTCTTTTTGAAGCAGAAGCTGAACTGCCCTAGATCCTAGTTTACTAGCCAGCACTCTATCTGCAACACTTGGATTTCCACCTCTTTGAACATATCCGAGTATTGTAACTCTAGCTTCAATTCCTGTTTCTTCTTCAATAATTTTTGCCAAATCAAAAGAGCTAACTTCATCTTCACCTTCTGCTATAACAATAATCGAATGTCTTTTTCCTCTGCTCTTACTCTGGAGAAGCTTCTTACAGACCTTCTGAAGGTCTCTTTCACTCTCAGGTACCAATATTGCATCAGCTCCACCAGCAATACCTGCGTACAATGCAATATCTCCACAGTTTCTTCCCATAACCTCTACTATGCTTGCTCTACCATGAGATTCTGTTGTATCTCTCAATCTACCAATAGCCTCAACTACTGTATTTAGAACCGTATCAAATCCAATTGTAGATTCCGTATATCCCATATCATTGTCTATGGTTCCTGGCAAGCCCATAACAGGTATTCCCTTTTTGTGAAGCTCGTATGCACCTAGAAAGCTTCCATCTCCACCTATTATCACTAAACCATCTATTTTAAACACATCTAAAACATTTATTGCTTTATTAAGCCCTTCTTCTGTCTTAAATTCCTCACTCCTAGAGGATTTTAGAATCGTTCCACCTCTTTGAATGATATCAGCAACCGTTCCAAGTTCCATCTTAAAAAGATCGCCTTCAAGTAGTCCCTGGTATCCTCTTCTAATACCATATACTTCAAGACCATTGTATATACCAGTTCTTAAGACAGCTCTTATAGCTGCGTTCATTCCTGGAGCATCACCACCACTTGTCAATACAGCGATTCGCTTCATTCACATCACCACTTTTCTATAATTAACTTTAATCAAATTTAATATTGTATTTTCTTTTACTATTTCTTATCAACAATTGCCACTGCATCATTACCCAAGAGCAGCTTAAGTTCCTTTATCAGGTCCCTATTATTTATACTTACCCAAATATCTGCATTTCCCATAATTAATTTCTTATTTTCTTCAATATAAATATAAACAGGTGTTTTTCCTTTATATTTTGTCAAAACTCCTGAAATTGAAGAAATCATCATAGGGTCATATTTCTCAATTTTCAAATAAAGTTTCTTTTCATCAATATACATATTTTCAATGGGCATTATTTTATCTGCAATTATTGACTTTCTGCCTTCATCCTCAGAAATACTGAGCTTACCCTCAATCATTACGATCCTGTCTTCTTCTAGATATTCTCTAGTCACTTCGAATATATTGGGAAATACCACTATATCTATTTCACCAAATAGATCTTCTACAGTCAGGAAACACATCAATTTATTGTTTCTAGTAAACTGATTTTTCCTATTAGTGATTATAGCGATAATTTTAACTTCCTGTCCATCTCTTACTTTCTTCTCCTGAAAACCAGACTCTTCGGAATCCTCTCCTAAAATCTCAATTGTTGAAATTGTTGAGTATGCATTTATTTCCTTTTCATAATCTGAAAGCGGATGGCCTGTAATATAAGTCCCTGTAACCTCTTTTTCCATAGCTAAAAGCAATCTCTTATCAAACTCATTTACGTCCGGTATCTCCTCTAGATTGGAATCCGAGCTTACTTCTTCCATATCAAATAGAGAGAATTGACCAGCAACATTGTTCTTCTTATCTTTTGCTACACCATCCAGTATTTTTTCGTACACTGCAATAAGTTGTGCTCTCTTATAGCCTAATGAGTCGAAAGCTCCACCTTTAATCAATGACTCTACCATACGCTTATTTAGGTAACCACTTTCAATTCTCTTACAGAAATCAACAAAGGATTTAAACTTACCACCTTTTTCTCTCTCTTTAATTATGGCTTCTATGGAATTATTCCCAACATTCTTTATTGCTGACATTCCAAATCTCATCTTGCCATTTGAAACAGCAAATTTATGGTAGGATTCATTTATATCAGGTGGCAATATATCTATTCCCAGTCTTTTGCTTTCATGAATATATAGTGAAACTGAACTGCTGTTATCCATAACAGATGATATAAGTGCAGCCATAAATTCAACAGGATAATAGTGTTTCAGCCAAGCAGTTCTGTAAGCTACAAGTGCATATGCCGCTGAATGTGATTTATTAAATGCATATTTAGCAAAATCTATCATCTCATCATATATCTTATTAGCAGCCTCTTCCGAAATTCCTTTTCTTATTGCCCCTTCTATTTCATACTCACCATCATCGTTAAGTTTTCCGTAAATGAAGTTTCTCCGCTCTTCTTCCATGACGTCCATTTTTTTCTTACCCATTGCTCTTCTAACCAGGTCTGATCTTCCCATAGAAAATCCACCTATATCTCTAACTATCTGCATTACCTGTTCCTGATACACCATACACCCATATGTTACATTCAGTATAGGCTCTAGTGCTGGATCTATATATTCTATTTTCTCAGGATGCATTTTGTTTTCTATAAACCTAGGTATCTGACTCATAGGTCCTGGTCTATAGAGAGAGTTAGCAGCAACGATGTTCTCAAATTCAGTTGGCTTTAACTCTTTTAAAACCTGTCTCATTCCGGGAGATTCAAACTGGAAAATTCCTAATGTTTCTCCTCTACTAAACATCTCGTATACTTCCGGATCATCTTCTCCTATTTCATCAAAATCTATTTTAAATCCATGATTTTTTTCAACCAGATCTACTGCATCTCTTATCACAGTGAGTGTTCTCAGACCCAAAAAATCCATTTTCAATAGTCCAAGCTCTTCAAGTTCAATCATATTGTACTGCGTTGTTATACTGTCACCATTTCTAGACAGTGGAACATATTCTGTAATCGGCTCCTTAGATATAACTACACCAGCTGCATGAGTTGAAGTATGTCTTGGTAGACCTTCAACGGCTTTTGCTATATTTATTATGTTTTTTGTTTCATCATCAGAGTCATATAGATTTTTCAACTCAGGGTTCATACTCAAAGCCTTATCTATTGTCATATAAAGCTCCATAGGTATCTGCTTCGCTATTGAATCAACTTTACCATACGAAATATCTAAAGCTCTTCCAACAT
>CAZBAL010000026.1:0-21748 GCA_964489735.1 uncultured Clostridia bacterium
ATGCAGAATTCTATGAAACAGGAACCTCGTGACTTTAGTCATGAGAGGTTCAGGTATCTATGGACGGAAATGAATATAAAAAGCTGGAGAAAAAGTCACTTTCAGCTATAAAAGATGAGGAATGATAATATGCCAAAATGGACAGATGAACAGCAGGAAGCAATTGAAAACAGAGGTCAGAATCTGCTCATATCTGCTGCAGCAGGTTCGGGAAAGACCGCCGTTCTGGTTGAGAGGATTGTAAATTTAGCAATAAATGGTGAGGCAGATATAGACAAGATGATGATAGTTACTTTTACAAGAGCTGCAGCTGGAGAGATGAGAGAGAGAATCCTTGAAGCTTTCAACAATAAGATTGCAGAGCCCAATTCCAACTCGGAGATAATAAAAAGGCAGATCAATTTAATAGGAAAATCCATGATAGCTACTATTCACTCATTTTGTACGAGTATTTTGAGAAACTACTTCTATGAAGTGGAGCTGGATCCTAATTTCAGAGTGCTTGAAACAATGGAAGCAGGAATTATGAAGCAGGAGGCTCTTGAAGAAGTATTAGAGGAAGAATACGAAAAGCAGAGCGAAGACTTTATAAAGCTTATAGAGATGTTCACGGGTGATAGAGATGATTCTGAAATAGAAAATATAATTATGAGAACCCATTCATTTATTCAGAGTCAGCCTGAACCGTACAAATGGTTGTCAAAGAAGGTTGAGAAGTTCAATATGACAGAAAGTGAGCTGGAAAATAGCGACTGGTACAATATCGTCATGGAATCAATGAAGATGAAGATTGAAAATGCAGCCGATATGCTGAAATCTGCAATGAAGGTTGCTGAAATGCTCGATGGACCGGAACCATATCTAGATAATCTGATTCCTGAATATGAAGCTGTTGAAAATGTACTGGAAATATTTTCTGAAATAGAAAATTCGGATATTGATCGTTTAGATAATGCTGGTGATATAAATAGTTTTAGTGATAAAAAATTCAGTCAGCAATCAGTTATAAATGCTCTTGATTTTATTGAGTTTAAAAGACTTAAGACAGCGAAAAAGACAGACTATTCAGAGGATTTAATAGAATTATCAAAAGGCTATAGAGATTCTGCCAAAAAAGAGATAGAAGATCTGAAAAAAAATATAGAAGATATAGATATACAAAATCAGACTGAAATTTTGAATAGAATGTACGGACCTATGAAATATCTTTCTGAAATAATTGAGAAATTCGATAATAGATATTCTGAGAAAAAAGCAGAAAGAGGTTCGTTAGACTTCAATGATTTGGAGCATAAAACACTTAAAATCCTTGAAAATGAAGATATTCAGGAGAGCCTTAGAGAGCGATTTGACTATATTTTCGTGGACGAGTATCAGGACAGTAATATAGTTCAGGAGACAATAGTCAACAGGATAAAGAGGGAGGACAATCTGTTTTTAGTTGGTGACGTAAAGCAGAGTATTTACAGATTCAGACTTGCAGATCCTACACTTTTTGTTGATAAATACAAGCGTTTCAGCAAAGACTCAGACAGAGAGAAACTTTATTACCAAAACTCAACATCCGAGAGTTCAGATGAGAGAGAAAACTGCTTAAACAGTCTGAATAAGAGAATTGACTTGGCAAAGAACTTCAGGAGCAGGGCTGATGTCTTAGAGTGGACTAATTTCATATTTAAGAATATAATGTCGGAAAAGCTGGGTGAGATTGAATATGATGAGTCAGCATACTTATACACGGGAGCAGATTATGAAAATGAATATGATACCAGAACTGAAGTAAATATAGTTGAGAGCGATGAGATAGAAGATGCAGATGATTATATAAATGAGCTTAGAAAAGAGGAAGTAGAAGCCAAGCTGATTGCTGAAAAGATAAAAGAATTAAAAAAACTTAAGACTTATGATGCAAAGAAACGCGAATACAGAAATGTTGAAAATAAAGATATAGTTATTCTGATGAGAAGTATAAAAAACAGAGCGGACAAATATGAGGAGATATTGCTGAATGAAGATATTCCAGTATACACTGACGCTGACAAAGGATATTTCACAGCAGTTGAAGTTAAGGTGTTTTTAAATTTACTAAATATCATAGATAATAAAAGACAGGATATTCCTCTAATAAGTACTATGAAATCATTCGTTGGTGGCTTCTCATTAGAGGAGTTATCAGATATTAGACTATTCTCAAAAGAAGGTTATTTCTATGATGCTGTTTTTAAATATATTGAAGAAAACGAGGACGAACTTTCCTTAAAACTGAAAGAGTTTCTGGATAGGATATCTAACTGGAAGAAGATGAGCAGGTTTTATAAATTGGATGAATTCATATGGAAAGTAATGATAGAAAGTGACTACTATTATTACGTAGGCTCTCTTAATAATGGCAAGCAGAGACAGGCCAATTTAGAACTATTGGTGGATAAGGCTAATGAGATTGAAAAAACATCCGTTTCAGGACTGTTCAACTTTCTGAGATTTTCAGACAGGATAAAAGATATAGATTCTGATATGGGTGCAGCGAAGATACTTGGTGAAAATGAGAATGTCGTTAGGATTATGAGTATTCACAAGAGTAAAGGACTGGAATTTCCTTTCGTAATATGTGCAGGACTGGGGAATTTGTTCAATACTAGAGATACGAGAAGCAATCTTCTATTCCACAAGGATTTAGGTGTTGGAATTGACTATGTGGATATAGAGGAAAGATATAAGATGTCGACAATCTCTAAAAGGGCCATAATTGAGAAGATAAGGATAGAGACTCTATCAGAGGAGATGAGAATTCTCTATGTGGCGATGACTAGAGCCAAGGATAAACTAATACTGTTTGGAACGGTAAAAGATGCTTCAAAGATTATTGATACTGATAGATTCATGAGCCAAGAGAACAGTCAAGATATAAGTCAAGATAACAGTCCTGAAATCAGTAACGGGAAGGTTAGTAGAAAAGAGTCTTCCATTCCGCTATCTAAACTGCTATCAGCAAGATCATTTATTGATTGGATAGCAATGTCGATCGAGTCGGACACTTCTTATAAGAATTACATTGTGAATATAAGAGGACGAGAAGATGTTTCTATAGCAGAAAAAGCAAAAGACATCAGAAAAGAAAATCTTAAAAAGATTATAGAGGAATCCAAAACATCAGATGTGAAAGAGAGCATATATATTGACAGGCTGAACTGGAAATATCCATTTGCAGATGAGACAGAAATGCAGTCAAGATTCGGTGTTACAGCATTTTTAGCAAATGAGGACAATAAATCCAGAATAGAAGAGACAGTCGAGCTTCCAAAGTTTATGGAAGAAGATAGAGAGCCAACTGCTGCTGAAATAGGGACTTCAGTCCACGCTATCTTAGAGAACTTAAGTTTTAGAAAAGACTGGACTAAAGAAGAACTCATTTTAGAAGCAGAAAAGTTAGTAGCTAGAGAGCTTATAACAGAATATGAATTTGAAAGGATAAATTTTGACTCCATAATTAGTTTCTTTGAGTCGGAATTATATGACAGAATAAAAAATTCAGACAATATCAGAAAAGAGCAGTCTTTCGTTTATAAGATTTCAGATATAGGCGGAGATATATACCTTCAGGGAACAATTGACTGCAGTTTTGAAGAAGATGGTGAACTGGTTCTTCTGGATTATAAAACAGATAGAAGTACAAGTGATAGATATTTTAATGAAATGTACAGTGAACAGCTTAAACTCTATGAAGAAGCAATGGAAGATATTACAAAAAAGAAAGTAAAAGAGAAATACATCTATGCACTGTTTACAGGAAAATTGATTAAGGTGGTATAGAAATTATGTATGATATTCTTATTCTGGAAGATAATATAGAAGAGCTTAAAGAAATAGAGTCTGTTGTTCAGAACATAGATGAGAATATAAGTATCTATTCGACAGGATACTCACAGGATGCGTTGGAAGTAGCAGAAGAAAATAATATTAAACTATTTTTGATAGATATTGATCTTCCGGATTTTTCTGGATTGACACTTACTGAGTATATAAGGCAGATGGACAGACATAAGTTAACCAATATAATCTTTATCAGTTCTATAGATAATGATAAACTTTCAATATTTAAGAATTTTCATTGTTATGATTATGTATTAAAGCCTTACGATAAAGAATATTTAAAAGAATTACTAGAAAATATTATTCATTATGGATTTAATGAAAGAGCAAAGAAATATATTGTAATAGAATATAAATCTTTTAGTTCTAGGATTCCGGTGGAAGATATAATATATATTGAGAGGATATCCAGAAAACTGCATATAATTACAAAGGAAGATGAATATGTAATCTCGAATAGAACACTGAGTAGCTTACTTGAAGAACTAGGTGATGGTTTTATTCAACCCTATAGGAGTATTATATTGAATATTGACTTTGTATCCAGTGTAGATTTTGCAGGAAATACAATACATTTAAAAAATATTACAGAAGCAATTCCTATAGGCAGAATGTATAAAAACAAGTTAAAGGATATGATGAGATGCAAATAAATATTGAAAGAGTTGTATCATCAGCAATCTTTATTATTAGCTATATCATTCTTTTATCTTCGTTGAATAGAAGTTTATATTCTGTTAAATGCTTTAAGAAGTGGTTGGGATTTAGCTTTTTTACGATTGGAGTTACGATTGGAATAAGTGCAATATTGGCAAAAATTGGAATCACTGAGTGGTTATTATATGTTTTTAACATATTCATAAGTATTGTTTTATATATGAATTTTTTCTATCTGCCAATATACAAGTCCATATCTAGCAGCTTGCTTGTTACAAATATTTTGTTAATCAATATAATAATATCAAAGGTAATTACTATAATGATGATAACAGATTTGGAGAAGGCACTTAATAAGGAGTATATTGTATATCTAATCGGAACTGTGCTTGCAATAGTTATAGCTTCATATTTTAGAAAGAACAGGATAGAGATTCCGGATAATAGAAGTTTTATTAATACAGCATTTTTCTTATGTTTGTTCATTTTAATACTGTTTATATTGAAATACTCTGAGTTCCATAATTATTTACTTTTTGAGGAAAATGCTTTTTCTATATTTGTAGTGTCAATAATAATTCAAACTGGAATTATATCAAACACTAAATTTAGTTCGGATGCAGTTATTGCAGATAAGAGGCTTATACGTTCAGAGGAACTTACTAAAAATACGGAGCAGTTATTTGAGGAAATTAAACTGTCACAACATTAGGTTAGTAATCAACTTCAGACTATGAGAATATTACTGGAAGCAAATGATTTAACTTCTGATAAAGATAGTTATATAGATGATATAAGTAAGAATATTCTATTACAGCAGATTGTAAAATTAGAGAGCAAGCTATTAATGGGATTACTGTATAAAAAGCTAAAAGAAGCTGAGGATAAAGCTATTCTCTTTCAAATAACAGTTAATAAGCCAGACAAAATAAAGAAGCTTACTGAGTATGAGGTGTTAGAGATTGTGTCATGTTTGTTAGACAATGCATTTGAAGCATCGATTAGCGACAATCATAAACATAAGGAAGTAATATTCAAACTATATTCAAGAAATGGCAAAGATATTATAGAAGTTTGGAATAATTTCAAAAGATTAGAATTGAATGAAATAGATAGATTTTTTGAAAAAGGTTTTACAACAAAGAAAGATTTAAAAGAATCTGGCTACGGACTAGTCAATTTAAAGACTATACTTGAAAAAACAGATGCAGATATATTTATAGAGAATACAGAACTAAGAGGGAGAAATTTCATAAAGTTTAGTATATATATTTAGTAATATATGGTAGTTGATATTGGATTTGAATTTACTTATATTTTTACTAACTTTCCTAGTAAGATAAATAAAAATAGGGTCACTCCATTTAGACAATTAAAATAATCAGTTAGACGAACAGGGTATAATTATAATCAGTATAAATGTATAATGGAACCGAATTGATAAAATAATATATTATACTGAGAGGATTGATATTATGTTGAGCCATTTGAGCAGCAGTTTATCTAGAGTAATCTTAATTTTGATCACTATTATTGTGTTAATAGGAACTGGATGTAGTAACCAAGGGAAAAATAGAAATTTAAGCAGTAATAGAGTTAAGAATGAAGCTAGAGAAAATTATAGTAAAGTGATAAATAGTGGTCAGGCTTCAGGAACTCAATATTATACTAAATACGATTTGTCAGGAGAAAATGGAGAAAAAATAGTATTCTCTGTCAAAAATAATAGCAAGGTAGATGTAGAGATATTTATTAATAAGGAGAGTTCCGTTATTAAAGCAGATAGCGAGGGAAGTATATCCACAATTGCAGGCAAAACATTTGTGAATTATGTTTTTAGAGTAATACCAACGCCGAATGGTGGAGAGATTGACATTTCGTACAAGATTAGTCAGGAGTAGAAGGTTAACACAAAAGTCCTAGGTTGATGAATTAACCTAGGATTTTATGTTACAAAGGTATGCTTTATACTCTCTCTCTCCATTTTTTGGTTACATTAGATCTGACTTTGTTTCCTAAGTAGTAATATAGTTCCATATAAGCTAACTGTAAAGATATAACGATTCGACAAAAAGCTGTTTTCTTGCTATAATATGGTCAACAGACTAAGCCTAGTGCCCTGCGGGGCCTAGGATTTTTTTTGCAATTTTTCAATGTATCATTACACCTACTCATAGTCTATACCAAAAACATTTTATTGTTAAGTACACTATATACTATGTATATTCAATCCTCCTATCTTATTGGAATGAACTCAATTTAGTGATATACTAGAATCATACAGCATAATGAAAGGAAGCAGATATATGAGCGAAATAGTAAAGGTACCTAGCAACTTTATAAAGACTATAATCGAAGAAGATTTAGAATCTGGAAAGCACGACAGTATAATTACCAGATTTCCTCCTGAGCCTAATGGATATCTTCATATAGGACATGCGAAATCGATAGTTTTAAATTTTGATCTTGGTGATGAGTTCAATGGGACTACTAACCTGAGATTTGATGATACAAACCCATGTAAAGAAGAAATGGAATATGTTAAGAGCATAAAAGAAGATGTAAACTGGCTTGGATATGAGTGGGACAATCTGTTTTTTGCATCAGATTATTTTGATGAAATGTATGAGAGAGCAGTACTTCTTATCAAAAAGGGAAAGGCTTTTGTATGCGAGCTGACTGCTGAAGAGATGAGAGAATACAGAGGAACTTTGACTGAACCTGGAAAAGAAAGTCCTTACAGAAATAGAAGCATAGAGGAAAATCTCGACCTTTTTGAGAGAATGAAGGCGGGAGAATTTGAAGATGGTACTAAAGTTTTAAGAGCAAAGATTGATATGAGCTCACCTAACATAAATATGAGAGACCCTGTAATTTACAGAATTCTTCATGAGTCTCATCACAATACAGGTGATAAATGGTGTATTTATCCGATGTATGATTATGCACATCCACTAGAGGATGCTATAGAGGGAATCACTCATTCGCTTTGCACATTAGAGTTCGAAGATCACAGACCTCTATATGATTGGTTTGTTGAAGAGTGCGAGATGGAGAAAATACCTAGACAGATTGAGTTTGCAAGATTGAACATCACAAACACTGTTATGAGTAAGAGAAAGCTTAAGCAGCTGGTTGACAACGATATAGTTGATGGATGGGATGACCCTAGACTTCCGACTATTTCAGGACTTAGAAGAAGAGGATATACTCCTGAATCTATTAGGGATTTCTGTAGAGAGATAGGTGTTGCTAAGAATAACTCTCTTGTTGACAGTCAGATGCTTGAATACTTTATAAGAGAAGACCTTAAGATTAAAGCACCGAGAATGATGGCTGTAATCGATCCGTTAAAGCTTGTAATCACTAACTATCCGGAAGATGAGTCGGAATTATTGGATGCGAGCAATAATGACGATAATGAAGAATTAGGTTCTAGAAAGCTTACTTTCTCTAGAGAACTTTATATTGAAAGAGAAGATTTTATGGAAGAACCCGTTTCTAAATACTTCAGGCTGTTTGTAGGAAATGAAGTTAGACTTAAGAATGCATATTTTGTAAAATGTCATGATTTTGTTAAGGATGAAAACGGAAATATTACAGAAATTCACTGTACTTATGATCCGGAGACTAAGAGTGGTACTGGATTTACAGGAAGAAAAGTTAAAAGCACTATTCACTGGGTTGATGCAAAGACTGCAATACCTGCTGAATTCAGACTTTATGATAACCTTATAAACGATGAAGATGCATCGGATGATTTCCTGAATGATATAAATAAAAATTCATTGGAAATCAAAAATGGTTTTATGGAATCGAATATGAGCGATTTAAAACCACAAGATAAAATTCAGCTATTCAGACACGGTTATTTCAATGTTGATCCTAAATATTCAACTGATGATAAGCTTGTATTCAACAGAATTGTATCGATTAAGAGCAGATTTAAACTTAATAAATAATCAATGTATAAAATCTCAAGGAGAAACCAACTTATTGGCTTCTTCTTGAGTTTTTTTGCTAAAAAAGAGATTGTATAAAAAGAAATAATTATACAAAATAAAGTTGACATTATACATTTGGAGGAGTATACTTTATTATATAATTTGATGGAAACTTTATTACATATAAGTATATTATGTATAACCATATTATGTAGAAAAAATCAGGAAGGTGAATTCAATGATTAAGGCAGGAGTAATTGGTGCAACAGGGTATGTGGGGACTGAACTTATCAGATTACTGAAAAAACATAAAGATGTGGAGATTACTCATATAACTTCTAGATCGTATGATGGTCAGAAGTATGATGATATATATGAAAACTATAGAGAAGTTTTTCAATTAGAATGTACTAATAAGGAAGTTTCAGAGATAGCTGAAGAGGTTGACGTTTTATTTTTAGCGCTTCCTCATGGAATAGCTTCTAAGCAGATTGATAAGAGCATATTGGATAAAACAAAAGTAATAGATATGGGTGCAGATTACAGACTTAGCGATGTAGATGTTTATGAAAAATGGTATAACACAGATCACGGCTCTGTAGATGTACTTGAGGAGGCTGTTTATGGTCTTCCAGAAATGTACAGAGATGAAATAAAAGATGCAAGAATAGTTGCCAATCCAGGATGTTATCCTACAAGCAGCATTCTTTCAGTTTTACCTTTAGTAAAAGAGGGACTGATAAATTTAGAAACTCTTGTTATAGATGCAAAATCAGGTGTAACAGGGGCGGGTAGATCGGTTAATCTTCCTACTCACTTCACAGAATGCAATGAGAGTTTTAAGGCTTACAGTATTGCGTCTCATAGACATACACCGGAGATAGAAGAGCAGCTTAGCAAATCTTCTAAAACTGGTGAGGAGATACTGCTTAATTTCACTCCTCATTTAGTTCCTATGAACAGAGGAATTTTAACAACTTCTTATGCAAAACTTAAAGAGAAGAAGACTTATCAGGAAATAAAAGATATATACAACAAGTATTTTGGTGAAGAGTACTTTGTAAGAGTTACTAAAGAGAATATTTTCCCGGAAACAAAATGGGTAAAAGGTTCTAATTTCTGTGATATAGGAATTAAAGTTGATGAGAGAACAGGAAGAGTAATAGTCATTGGTGCTATAGATAATATGATAAAAGGTTCAGCAGGTCAGGCAATTCAGAATATGAATATAATGTTTGGACTTGATGAAAAAGAGGGATTAGAAGACGTTTCGATTTTCCCAATCTAAAAATTTTTAGATATATAAGAGTGTTTAGAAGTTGTATACTCGTAAAATTATTAGCTATACAATTTTATATAGGCATACACAGACTAGTCTAATAGATAGTAGAAAGCTAAGAATGAGGTGAAATATATGAAGAAGGTAGAAGGTGGAGTGACTAATGCCGTTGGATTTAAAGCGACAGGTTACTTTTCAGGAATTCGTAAGAAGAAAGATGACACAGCATTAATATATTCTGAAAAACCATGTACTGCTGCAGGAGTATTTACTAAAAATACTGTAAAAGCTGCTCCAGTGCTTTATGATATGGATATAATAAAAAATTCTGAATATGTAAAGGCGATAATAGTTAATAGTGGGAATGCAAATGCTTGTACTGGAGACCAAGGTTTAGTAGATGCTAAAAAAATGGGGGAAGTGACAGCAGAGTGTCTTGGTATAAAGACTGAGGAAGTTTTAGTTTCTTCAACAGGTGTAATCGGAGTTCCATTGCCTGTAGATAAGATAATTGAAGGAACAAAAGCTAACTGGGAAACACTTGGGTCATCAAAAGAAGATAGCATCAAAGCTGCAGAAGCAATAATGACTACGGATACTTTCTCTAAATCATACGCGATAGAGACTGAGATAGATGGAAAGACTGTAAATATTGGTGGAATAGCAAAGGGATCTGGAATGATTCATCCGAATATGGGAACTATGCTAGGATATGTGACTACTGATGCTTCTATTTCTAAGGAAATGCTTCAGAAGGCGCTTTTAGACAGCACTCAGGACAGTTATAATATGATTTCTGTTGATGGTGACACTAGCACTAATGATACTGTAATAGTATTAGCAAACGGAGAAGCGGGAAATGAACTTATAGATTCAGAGAATGAGTCGTATAAAAAGTTTGTAGAGGCCCTTCATGAAGTTAATTTAGGACTTGCAAAGCTTATAATTAAAGATGGTGAAGGTGCAGGGAAGTTCATTGAGGTCACAATTACAGGAGCAGATACGAAGGAAAATGCCAGAACTCTAGCAAAATCTGTTATAAACTCAAGTCTTGTTAAAGCTGCATTCTTTGGAGAAGATGCGAACTGGGGTAGAATAGTTTGTGCATTAGGATATACTGAGATAGAATTTGATCTTAATAAGACAAATATATATTTCACATCTGATGGTAAGAGAGTAGATTTAATGGAAAAAGGAAATCCTCTTGAATTCTCTGAAGAGCAGGCGAAGAGCGTTCTTTCAGCAGATGAGATAGTGGTAATTATTGAGCTTGGCGAAGGAAATGAAACAGCAACGGCATGGGGCTGCGATCTTAGCTATGACTATGTAAAAATAAATGCAGATTATAGAACTTAATAATATGATTAAATAAACAGCATATAATATAGAGGAAAAAGAGGGAAATTAATGAAGGAGCATATAGATAAAGCAAAAGTGCTTATAGAGGCGATACCTTATATCAAATCGTTTAGAAATAAGACTGTTGTAATAAAATATGGTGGCAGTGCGATGGTTGATGAGAATATAAAAAAAATGATGATTCAGGATATCGCACTTTTCAGACTCATAGGAATTAATATTGTGGTTGTTCATGGAGGAGGTCCTTTCATTAATGAGACTCTGGACAGAATGAACAAAAAACCAATATTCAAGGAAGGACTTAGAGTTACTGATAGTGAAACTATGGAAATTGTAGAGATGGTTCTATCGGGGAAAGTTAACAAGAATATTGTGAATGATATACAGAAGATGGATTTAAAGGCAGTTGGAATAAGCGGTAAAGATGGTATGACACTTACTGCCAGAAAGCTCAAGAGAGAAGATGGAATTGATCTCGGCTATGTAGGAGAGATTACGGAGGTTGACTCTGCACTTATTGATGGTTTGGTTAATGGCGGTGTTATACCAGTTGTTGCACCTATTGGACGAGACAGTGACGGCAACACTTATAATATAAATGCAGACTATGCAGCTGTTGCAGTTGCAGCAAAGCTTAAGGCTCAAAAACTCGTATTCGTTACAGATGTAAAGGGTGTTATGCGAGATGTAAATGATCCTGACTCTCTGATTTCTTATATGAATGTTGATGAAGCAAGAGAAAATATAAAAAATGGTATCATATCGGGTGGCATGATACCAAAAGTTGAATGTTGTATAGATGCAGTTGAAGAAGGGGTAAATACTGTCCACATAATAGATGGAACACTTGAGCATAGTATGCTTTTAGAGATATTTACTCAGTCTGGAATAGGAACTATGTTCGGTAAAGAATAGAAGGAATAAGAAGGGATGATAGTCAATGCAAGATTTAGTAGCTAAAGGGCAACAGTATATAATGAGAACTTATGCGTCATTTCCTGTAGTTATTGAAAAGGGGAAAGGTTCTTTGTTATACGATGCAGAAGGAAAAGAATATCTTGATTTTGTGTCTGGAATAGCTGTAAACGCATTAGGGTATGATAATGAAAAGCTTAAAACTGCTGTTTATGACCAGTTTTCAAAAGTTCATCATGTATCTAATCTTTATTTAAATGAACCAAATATAAAATTGGCGGAAAAAATTGTAAAAAATACAGCTTTTGATAAAGTGTTTTTCTGTAATTCAGGAACAGAATCTGTTGAAGCGGCACTTAAATTGGCTAGAAAATATGGAAGTATGAACCATGGGAAAGACAGATATGAGATAGTTGCAATGAATCACTCTTTCCACGGAAGAACAATAGGGTCGGTAACCGTTACAGGACAGCCAAAATACCACGAAGGATTCGGACCATTACTTCCAGGTGTAAAAAATGCTGATTACAATGATATAGAGAGTTTGAAGTCTCAGATAAATGAGAATACTTGTGCGGTTATCATGGAAGTTGTTCAAGGAGAAGGTGGAGTTTATCCGGCTGATAAAGAGTATATAGAAGAAGTGAGAAAGATATGTACAGATAATGATATAGCACTAATTTTCGATGAGGTTCAAACTGGTGTAGGAAGAACGGGAGAACTTTTTGCTTACCAAATACATGGTGTAGAGCCTGATATTCTTTGTACCGCTAAAGGTATAGCTGGTGGGATACCAATGGGAGCCATGATGGCAAAAGAGAAGTTTGCCGAGGCTTTTGAACCTGGAAACCATGCATCTACATTTGGAGGAAATCCTATAGCATCAGCAGCTGCACTAGTGGTTTTTGAAGAGCTTATAGATAACAACCTGGTTGATAATGCTAAAAAACAAGGAAAGCTTCTAAAAAGCAAGCTAGAAGAGCTTAAAGATAAGTATGATGTTATCAAAGATATCAGAGGATATGGACTGATGCTGGGAATGGAAGTGGATCAGGAAAAACTGAAGGAAATATTGAATAAATGTACAGAAAATGGACTTCTAATAATAAGTGCAGGAACAAATGTTGTAAGATTTGTTCCACCTCTTATAATTAAAGAGGAAGAAGTACTGAAAGCAGTTGAAATACTAGATAAGAGTCTGGAAGAGATAAGCAAGTAGTGTTTCAGCATATACTATATAAAAACAAATAGTGTTAATAAATATAAAAAGGTGTTAATGTCAGTACTGACATTAACACCTTTTTAGTATGTTTCAACATATATTCTATATAACTATAATCTGAAATTATTCAGAGTCGGTCTCAACAGGTATTTCATAAGATAAGTTTGAGAAAATATTTACTCTCGCTTTTGGTTTTTTAGAATGGGCAAGCTTAGCAGCCGCTGCAGCTGCGACTGCACATATAAGGTCATCAATAAAAGTTGTTACAGCTGCACCTGTTTTTGCATACTGATTGAGCTCCCCGACAATTCTAGGTTTAATCTTGTCTAAATATCCAAAGTTTGTAATTCCGATTGAACCGTATAGATTGGCTATACCAACAGCTATAACTTCATCAAGACCGAATAGTCCTTTATCCCTGCATATCAATGTATTAAGTGGGTCCTCAAATAGCCCTCTTTCAGCGAATATATCCAACTGGATAGCAAATAGCGCTGTCATCTGAACTTCACGTTTTTTGAGAACCGAATTAACTGCTTCTATACAGTCATCCATGTTTATATATACATAATTTTCCTGAATATCATAAACAATTTCAGCAATAGACTCTACGGTCACATGTCTTTCTTCAAGTTTTCTTATTAATTCCGCTTCTTCTATAATCAAAAGATTCATCTCCTAACAGTTTAAATTATAATTTATTTTTATTCAAAGCATGATCCACCGACAAATTCTCTCATTATTGAGTTTTGAGGAATGAATTCTTCATCAGCTGATTTAAAGAATCTCAAGAACTTCAGTATCCTGTTTGCTTCAATATATACAGGGCTATTATCTGTTATTTCTTCTAGTAGTGGTTCAGCATATTTTTTGAGTACGTTTATCTCGTAAAGCAGACTGGAGTTAAACATAATATCCGCTTCTTCCTGGTATGGGAAGATATTCTCTTCTTCACCATCTCTTACTGATCTCCATGCTAAAAGTGTTGCCTCAGGACTCATACCTCTATGACTGTTATCTCTAATTATTCTTCTAAGTGTTCTTATATCAGACACATAAACTGAAGTGTGATTGTCCAGGTTAATATGGGTCAGTGCGCTGACATATATTTTATATTTATGTTCTTTAGGAATGGATGGTGTCATTGCTTCATTCAGACCGTGTATTCCTTCAACTATAAGAACAGATCTAGCTCTCATCTTGTATTTTTCTCCAGATAGCTCTCTTTCACCTGTCAGAAAATTGTATTTTACCATATCTACTTCCTTACCTGCTAAAAGCTGTGTAAGGTGTCTATTTAAGAGGTCTACATCGACTGCTCTTATAGATTCAAAATCGAACTCACCATCAGCTTTTTTAGGTGTGTGCTCTCTATCTAAGAAGTAGTCATCAGCCGATATGCTTTTAGGTTCCAGCCCTAGAACTTTTAACTGAATTGAGAGTCTGTTGGCAAAAGTGGTTTTACCTGAAGAACTTGGTCCTGCAATTAATATCAGTTTTGTATCTTCGATATTTTCTAAAATCGAGTCTGCAATTTTAGAAATCTTCTTTTCGTGAAGCCCTTCAGCAACTAAAAACATATCTCGTAGCTCATGTCCGCCTTTTTTTATAAGTTCATTAATCTGTCCAACATTCTGAAGTCCCAAGATACTTGCCCATTGCTTTGTCTCATCGAATACTGCCCTTAGCTTTGGTATATCTCTGAAGGAAGAGATTTTTGAAATCTGTTTTTTCTCAGGTAGCATTATTAGGAATCCGTCATCAAAATAAGTCAAATCAAATGATTGCAGATAACCCATTGATGAAACCATAGGCCCATATAGATAGTCATATATATTTTTACATTTATAGAGACTTACATATTCTGTTTCGGCATTTTGAAGCAAAAGTGTTTTGTCTGGAAGATTGTACGATTCGAATATTTTCTCAGCTACTTCCTTAAGCACTTTTACTTTTTCAATCTTTTCATCATTTTCAACCAGTTCAATCATCTTATCTTTTAGAGTTTTTATATCTTCTTCAGTAATCTTTCTGCCCAACCTTAGCGTACCGAAGATTTCATTGTTGATAGAATGTTCAACCAGTATTTCCACATTGTCGAAAGCTAGGTTTGCAGCTACTACAGCTAGATAAGTGACGCTTCTAGCATAGATAGAATAGCCTATTCTATCTAGCGCTTTTATAGGCTTAACTGTAGAGTGTTCATATACCGGAGTACATAGTTCAGTGACTTTTCCGTTCACAATAGCAGCTATTGTATAGTTGTCACCGCCTATCTTCTTATCTTCATCTGGAAGTATATCCATTAGAAGTGTACCAATTGGTACTTTTTTTACTTGTCCATCAGGCAAGTTTATATTAATCAATGCTTTCATATTCATATTCAAAAAACCTCCTCTAAATCTGTATTTACATATATACCCTTTTGTATGCAATTTAACAAATATTATTTGCAATCCTCTGATATGACTATAAAGTGTTGATAACAGTGGAGTGACAAGGAATGAAGAACTGCCATATATAAATTGTGTTATTTATATATGGATACGGGTAAGAGTTTAATAAGTATTGTAATTGAGATCTATTATACTCAGTGCATAAAAAACTTTACAAAAACTTATGGCATTATAAATTTTAAGTAAATGAAGAGAGGATGTGATGAGAATGAGTAAAAATATGAGCAATTTTCGAAAGCCTTTACTGATATCTCTGGGGGCGATAGCAGCGATTCTGCTAATAGCTTTTATAGTCATCCAACAAGCTTATAAGCCTACACCGGATGATAAGAGAAATATCTCGACATCTGATGTAGTAATGAATATGGATGTTTCGGATAGTTCGGGCAGAGTACCTATTATAAGGACATATACTCTAGAAGAGTTTGAAAAAATGACGGAGAAAGAATTAGTTGAAGCTAAGGACACCGTAAACGGTCGGGTTGAGGGAGATGCTCCTGCAAATAACTTTGATGAGGGTAAGAATCAAATAAATTTTACATTTTATAAAAATGATAAAAAAGTTAAGCCGAGTAGCAATCCAATAATAAAACTTGAAATATATCCAGATCAATTGATGCCTTATACGAACAATCCTCCTTATGAAAGAAGAGATATTGAATCGGAACTGGAAGAAGATGAGGAGGGTACGTATTCATTCAATATGAAGAGATATGTGCCACAGACAATGAAGTATGTAACACAATTGAGCTTTATGGAGATATACTTTGAAATAGATGGACAAAAATATGTCGGTTTGACATCATTAAATACTAGTAATACTGAAGATGGAACCGATTTTTTTGATAATGAGGAGTTAGATACTCCAATACCTCCTGAAGAATAGTAATATGTGAATCCATAGTAATAGAAGGTTTAACTTAGCAAAACTGGGTATTATACATATAATGTCAATGCTATGATTCAAGCCTGTGAGGAGTAAAAGTAAGAGAGTTCATTTTGAACTGTATGTGGTAGTGACAGGTTTAAATTATAGTATAATAATTGAGGTGCATTGAGATGAAAGATATTCAAATTGATTATAATAAAATTTCAATACTGAATGGTGTAAAGAGTGAAACGGTAGAAGCTTTGAGAAAGGAAATAAAAGTCCGCAAAATAAAAAAGAACAATATTATTCTTAAAGAGAATTCAAAAGCAGAATATGTTTATCTGATTCTTTCTGGGCTTGTTAAGCTGTATAAATCGTACAATAATAATACAGAGAATATACTTATTCATTTAAAAGGAAGTTATGAGGTTATTGGACATATAGGAATATTTGATACAGAAGAATATTCTGCCTCAGCTGAAACTGTGAATGATACGGTATTGCTTGCAGCACCAGTAGATTTGGTTGAAGATTTAATCTTATCTGATCCGATATTTGCAAAGAATGTAATAGTTCAGATATGTAGCAGAGTTTTCTTGTCAGAAGAAAGAATAAAAGAACTATCTTCTGAGGACTCTTACAGTAGGGTGGCTAGGGAGCTATTAAAGTTTGACAGATATTACGGAGAAGAGTTTAGCGATGGAAAAACTTTTAATATTGGTATAAGTAGAGATGACTTCGCTTCATTAGTGGGACTGAGTAGAGAGATGGTCTCAAGAGTGTTATCCACATTTAGAAGTGATAAAATCATAGAAGTCAAAGGCAGAAAAATTACTATGCTCAATCGAGAAAAACTGAGATCATGGATACAGAGAGAATAATTATAAATAAATAAAAATAATTATTAATAAAATCAGCATATCATATTGACATTAATATGAGCAGAGAATATAATTTATTATAAGAATAAGACGTTTTAAATTGCGGGAGGATTAAGACTATGTTTAACTTAAAAGGAAGAAGTTTCCTGAAATTATTGGATTTCACAACTAAAGAACTTGAGTATATGATTGATTTAGCTGAAGAGTTAAAAAAGCTTAAATATGCAGGAATCAAGCCACAAAATTTGAAAGGCAAGAATATAGCCCTTATTTTTGAAAAGCCTTCAACTAGAACAAGATGTTCATTTGTCGTAGCTGCTGTTGATGAGGGTGCACATCCGGAATATCTTGGAAAAGATGATATACAGCTAGGTAAAAAAGAATCAGTAAAAGATACGGCAAGAGTTCTTGGAAGAATGTTTGATGGAATTGAGTTTAGAGGTTTCTCGCATGATACTGTTGAAGAACTTGCAGAATATGCAGGCGTTCCTGTTTGGAATGGTTTAACTGATAAGTTTCATCCAACTCAAATACTTGCTGATTTCCTGACTATAAGAGAACACAAAGGATATCTAAAAGGAATAAAGTTTGTATATGTAGGGGATGGAAGAAACAATATGGCAAACTCCCTGATGATTGGAGCAGCTAAGTTTGGAATGGATTTTAGAATTGCTGCACCAGCAAGCTTATTCCCAGAGGAAGATCTAGTTGAAGAAGCTAAGTTAATAGCTAAGGAAACCGGAGCTAAAATAACATTTTCTGAATCAGTAGAAGAAGCTGTAAAAGATGCAGATGTTGTATATACAGATGTTTGGGTGTCTATGGGTGAAGAGGCTATGTATGAAGAGAGAATAAACCTTCTTAAATCATACCAGGTTAACTCGGAGTTGATGTCTTTTGCAGATGATGATGCAATATTTATGCATTGCCTTCCTGCTTTCCACGATCTTGAAACAGAAGTTATGCTTGATATAAAAGAAAAGTATGGACTAGAAGAGCTTGAAGTTACTGATGAAGTTTTCGAAGGCAAACAGTCTGTAGTGTTTGATGAAGCAGAAAACCGAATGCATACAATAAAAGCTATTATGGTTGCAACATTAGGCAATCAGTAGGAGAAAAATGTTGTTAAGAAGTTCATGGAAAC
This sequence comes from uncultured Clostridia bacterium, assembly GCA_964489735.1. Lineage (GTDB taxonomy): Bacteria > Bacillota > Clostridia > Tissierellales > Gottschalkiaceae > Andreesenia. The sequence continues at coordinate 18,599 of CAZBAL010000026.1, forward strand.
TCATTATGTGGAAATAAAGATTCTATTATACAAACACATAAATCAATTATACAAAATGGTACGGGATTAAAAGCTCTCTGATAGCGTCAGAGAGCTTTTACTATAAATATATTATTTAAGTCAAAATACTAATGGGCAGGTGATAGTATTCAAGCGACCAATGTTTAAAATGTTTATTTCATCCGTTTTAGGATCGATATTTTTCAAAAGATTTCTATTAGATTCAAAAATATCATATCAGTTATTAAATTTTATAGAAAGTATTCTGCTTAGAAATAAAGCTATTTTATTAATTATACCAATAGTTTTTTCAGTCCTGCTTATCAAGGGTTCATTTTCCTTGAATCTTTCTCCCAAAAAAATTCTAAATATCATTCTTTTTTTTATATTTTTATCATCAGGTATATCATTTTTAATTTCATATAGTTCATCCCAATATATAGAAGATCAAAAAATTAATGAAGACTTTTCAGTCATAAAAGAAAATCGTAAACATAACAGCTATATAATAAAATCTGTTACAAAAAATGAAAAAGTCATATTGAATATTTACTCTTACAAAGACAGGAAACTCTCAATAGAAGAAGGAGATATTGTAAGAATCAAAGGTAAAATAAAGAAGCCGGAAACCAATAGGAATCCAATGCTATTTAACTACAGAGACTATCTACACTCTAATTATATTTTTTCTATAATAAATATCAATGAAAAGGATATTCTACATCATGAAAAGAGCAATCTTTCTATCAGAGTCAGATTTTATAAATATATGGAGAGCAGCATAGATACCATATTAAATAAAGAGAACTCTGACTTTATGAAATCAGTATTGTTAGGAAATACCGACTATATGGACAAAGATAGGGTTGCAAAAGTCAGAGAGCTGGGAATTGCTCATCTTCTAGCTGTTTCAGGTTTTCACATAGGTATAGTCTATCTATTCAGTATGAAATCATTAAATATATTTGTGAGGCTTCATAAAAGAAAATCTCAACTGGTTTCTCTTTCAATAATATTTATATACATCTATATGATAGGTTTTCCTATATCTGCCATGAGAGCCTTTCTAATGATATCAATATTAGTAGTATCACAGATACTTCACAAGAGAATGGATCCGCTCAATATTCTAGGTGCTGTAGGATTCTTTATATTATTGGCTAGACCACTTTTTATCATGAGTTTGAGTTTTAAACTTTCATTTCTGGGTGTCATATCAGTGATCATTTTATCGCCCAAAATATCGTTCAGCGAAGTCTTTTCCAATATGCTAGATAATTATGGACTCAATTCTATTGTGGCAGAGGTTATAAAGGTATTTATTAGAAAAACTCAACTAAATACGATTATCGCATCTTTTGTGGGATTGTTTCCCATCTCAATCTACTATTTCAACAAATATTCTTTAACAAATATAATTTCGAATCTTTTAATTTCCTTTATATTCACATTTTCTGTAATCCTTACCATTATGAATATCATTTTACTTACTATTTCAAAGAACATAGGTATTTTTATATCATTTATTTCGGATTTTGTGAACTCAGTAATGAATGATATTATTACACACTTGGACACGGATATTATGTATTTTAAGTCACCAAATATTATTGAATTTTTAATAATCTACTTGGCCATATTTATATTATTCAGAATAATAAATATTAATGATTTTCCCAAACAATTTATTAAATTCGTATTTATATCGATGATAATTGCATCTGCAATCCTTCCGCTTGTTCACAATGATAATAATGCCTATATAAGATTCGTTGATGTCGGGCAGGGAGATGCAGCTTGGATAGAATACGGTGATAAAAACTATATCATCGATTTTGGCGATAGCAAATTTAATGCTGGAGAAATGATATTAAAGCCACTTTTATTAAAAAATGGTGTTAAAAAGATAGATGGGGCCATAGTTTCACATTTCGATTCGGATCATGCGGGAGGATTGACAGCTCTACTTGATACATTCCAGATTGACAGGATGTATATTGGACATAGACCGGAAGAAAATGAACTGTATAGAGAAGTAGTCAAAAAAGCTGAATACAACAAAACAGAAGTTATTTTGGTTAATGATAAAAGAGATACAATTGTAGATTTGTCGGGAAATGGTTATATAAGATTAATTTCTCCATCTGAAAAACTTATAAAGGGTAAAAATGAAAATGACTCATCACTTATCTCATTACTAAATATTAACGGCAGAACTGTTTTATTCACCGGGGATATTGAAAAAGAAGGTGAAGAAGAGCTAATAGGAAAGATGAACGCAGATAATAGTATGTTTAGATTCAACCACAAATCTGAATTAATAAATGGCGTAGATATTCTAAAAGTACCACACCATGGCAGTAAAACTTCTTCATCTGAGGAGCTTCTTGGTATATTAAAGCCTAAGTTTGCAGTTATACAGTGTGGGAAGAACAATTTTGGACATCCAGATGAAGACGTTCTTGAGAGATATAGAAGAGTGAATGCCAGGATTTTTCGAAATGACAAAGATGGTTGGATTGAATTTACTGTTGATGTGGAAGGTAATTTAAATTGGGATAGATTTCTTAAACCTGAAACTGGTCTAAAACAATTGCTCCTAAAGAATAGAGAACAGATTGTTATTGTGATAATATATATAATGATAAGTATGCTCATGGTCAGTAGTATGAGAGATGTCTACAGATTGAGTGAAGTTCAGAAAATTTCTGATTGGATGAGGTATAAAGTATGAGTTATAGAGATTATATTAAGGACTTGAAGAATGATAATCTTAGTCCTGTTTATCTTTTTTACGGTACAGAAAAGTATCTAATTGATTTTTTAATCGATGAGACTAAGAAGAAATATATAGATGAAATCTATGAAAGTTTGAATTATATCTATATAGATGATGAAAAAGCAGATTTTTCAAAAATAGAAAATGCAAATGAAACTCTTCCTTTTATGGCAGAAAAAAAGCTTGTCGTAGTAAATGACTGGCAGCTTCTGATAAAAAAGAAGGGAATTGATGATTCAGAGGAAGAGAGTTTCACTGAATATTTAAAGAGAGCAAATCCCTCTAGCATTCTGATTTTTATTGTCAATGGAGAAAAAGTTGATTAATTTATTGTCGCACACTCGTGACTTCAGTCGTGAGTAAGACAATGA
>CAZBAL010000027.1:0-21710 GCA_964489735.1 uncultured Clostridia bacterium
TATGCAGAATTCTATGAAACAGGAACCTCGTGACTTTAGTCATGAGAGGTTCAGGATAAGATATGATTATGATAAGAGGTGATATGATGTTTTTTAAAAAAATATACACTGATGGACTTGCACATGTTTCGTACATGGTGGGTGATAATGATGGCGACAGTATAGCGGTAATAGATCCTAGAAGAGATGTGCAGATATATATTGATGAGGCTGTAAAAGAGAATAAAAGGATTACCCATATATTCGAAACTCACAGAAATGAAGATATAATATCAGGTTCACTGGAGCTATCGGAGGCAACAGGAGCTAGAGTTTTTATTTCTAAGTATGAAGATTTAGGATATGTATATGGGGAAGAGATAGGCGAATCGGATGAATTCAATATAGGGAGTATCAAAATAATTCCTATTCACACTCCAGGGCATACTTTAGGGCATCTCTCATACATGCTTTATAACAGAGAAGATGAACCTTATGCTGTTTTCACAGGAGATTCTCTATTCTATGGGGATGTTGGAAGAACTGATTTCTATGGGAAAGAGAATATCGAAAAAATGACAGGACTTATGTATGATAGCATATTTGACAAACTGTTTGAGCTTGAAGACTATATACTGGTATATCCGGCTCACGGAGCTGGCTCAGCCTGTGGTGGAAAAATAGAAGATAGAGAAGCATCTACAATTGGTTACGAAAAAAATTATAACGAAGAAGTTTTAGTAAGTTCTAGAGAAGAATTTGTAGAAAGACACGGATATATGAGACTGAAGCCTCCATATTTTGACGATGTTGAAGTGGCAAATGTTAAAGGAACTGATTATTTAGGAGATCACATAATACTAAATCCGACAAAAGTTTCTGAGATAGATGAATCCAAAAGGAATAAGATTATTGATATAAGAAGGAAAGAGGCTTATATTGGGAAACATATACCGGGAAGCATAAATTTACCAGTATCGATTTTGAGTCAGTATGCAGGATGGATATATACGGAAGAAGATGAAGTGTATCTCATGGCTGATGGAGTCTCAACTGATGAGCTATCTATGGCCTATTTCTCACTAAAAAGAATGGGAATAGACAAAATTACTGGAGTTTTAGGCAATAAAACCATCTATGATATGGAAAAAAGTGCTGAAGAGCTTGAAAGACTGAACTATATAGATGCCGGAGATTATGTAGAGAAAGTTAAGGATGGAAATACATTCACTCTTGATGTCAGAAGAGAAGAAGAGCTTTTGGAAGAAGATAAATTAGGAGAAAGTGTAAATATTCCGGTTCAGCTATTGTCAAAAAAACTATCGGAAGTTCCAAACCGTGAAAAGATGTTTGTTTTATGTGCTTCCGGTATCAGAGCTACTTTAGCGGCCTCTATATTAAAATCTGCAGGAATAGATGCTACAATAGTATCTGGTGGGATGAAAGCAGTGACAAGATATAGAGAGAATGATGTTGACCAAAAAAATTAATAATGATAGAATTAAGAGTCTTAAATAATCACTGATCATATATGATTAGTGATTTGAAAAGGAATAGAATAACAGACAGTTCATTCGTACCATCCTGTCTATAAATAAAACTAGGACATCTTGGGCAGTTTATGCCCATTTATATGATGGACGGTACAAGTCCATCTTTTTTTTTGCTTTTTCAAAGGATATTTGTTTTAAAATAATTTGAGATTTAGAAAGGTAGAGTTCATTATGTATAGCTTAAGAACGGAGAATAGCTTTGATTCAGCTCATTTTCTGCATCAGTATGACGGGAAATGCAGTAATATACACGGTCATAGGTGGAGAGTAATAATAGAGATAAAGGGAGAAAAATTGGACTCTGAAGGTCAGGAAAGAGGAATGCTGGTTGACTTTGGAGTGCTCAAAAAAGACCTAAAAGAAGAAGTAGATAAATTAGACCATGCACTTATCGTAGAGGAGAACTCAATGAAAAAAGAGCTCTTGGAAATGCTGAGAGATTCAAATTTCAATGTCATTGAGATTCCATTCAGACCAACAGCTGAAAATATGGCATATTATTTTTATGAGGTCATGAGAGAACGCGGTTACAATGTGAAAGAGGCGACTGTATATGAGACGCCAAATAACAGTGCTACTTACTGTGAGGATTAGTTATGGAAAAATATAGAGTTGTAGAGAAATTCGTAAGTATTAATGGTGAAGGGACTAAAGCGGGTCAGTTAACTGCATTTATAAGATTTAAGGGCTGTAATCTGAACTGTTCATATTGCGATACTGAGTGGGCAAATATAGAAACAGCTGAATACGAAGAGATGAGCCCTGAGCAGCTTAAAGACTGGGTGTTATCTACTGGAGTTGTGAATGTAACCGTGACAGGTGGAGAGCCTTTACTACAGAGAAATATTAACGAGCTTTTTAAAATGTTATCTGTCAATGGAGTAGAAGTGGAAGTTGAAACTAATGGGTCTATAGACATAAAGTCAGCCGTAGAGCTCGGTGATTTAAGTCCTTCACTTACAGTTGACTATAAGCTTCCAAGTAGTGGAATGGAAAGGGATATGAATACAGATAATTATAGGTTTTTAAGAAGAAAGGATACGGTTAAGTTTGTAATAGGTTCCGAAGAAGACCTGATTAAGACCCATGAGATAATTAGAGAGTTCAGTCTGACTGAAAAGTGCAGTGTTTATCTATCTGCTGTTTTTGGCGAGATTGAACCTAAGAGAATAGTTGAATATATGATTGAAAACAAGATGAACCATGTGAATTTTCAGTTGCAGATGCATAAATTCATATGGGATCCTGATATGAAGGGTGTGTAAGTATGAAAACTATGGTCTTATTTAGCGGAGGGGTTGACAGCACAACATGTCTGGCCTTAGCTATAGATAAATATGGTAAAGAGAATGTTATAGCTCTTTCGATATATTACGGACAAAAACATGACAAGGAAATGAATGCAGCAAAAGCTGTGGTTGAGTACTATGGAGTGGAACATCTGACTATGGACTTATCTAAGATGTTTGAATTCTCGGACTGTTCACTTTTATCCCATTCTGATAAAGAAATTCCTCATCAATCATATGCAGAGCAGATTGAAGATGAGGGAGCAGAGACAGTGAGCACTTATGTGCCATTCAGAAATGGACTTTTCCTATCTACAGCTGCGAGTGTGGCTCTTTCAAAGGGGTGTTCAGTAATATATTATGGGGCACATGCTGATGATTCAGCAGGAAGTGCTTATCCAGACTGCTCAGAAGCGTTTTACAAATCTATGAATGATGCAATATATATAGGTAGCGGAAAGCAGCTAAAACTGGAAGCACCTTTTGTAAATGAAAACAAGGCAGGTATAGTAAAAAAAGGTTTAGAGCTCAATATTCCATATGAACTGACATGGAGCTGCTACGAAGGTGGAAAGAGCCCGTGTGGAGAATGTGGCACATGTATTGATAGAATCAATGCATTTAAAGAAAATAATGAAGTGGATCCTCTTATGAAATAGGATTATATATAAAAAGATAGATCAGGATTTAACAAAACATGGACTATAGATGGATATAGAATAAATGAAATCTATCCAGAAAGGAATTGGTAATATGAACAATAACGAGAGAGGTTCTGATTTAACTCTGTTAGGAAATCAGAATACAAAGTACAGGGATGATTATGCACCGGAAGTGCTTGAAACGTTTGAAAATAAGCATCCGGATAATGATTATTTTGTGAAATTTAACTGCCCGGAATTTACTAGTCTCTGCCCGATGACGGGTCAGCCAGATTTTGCGACAGTTTATATATCATACGTTCCGAGTGAGAGAATGGTTGAGAGCAAGTCACTGAAACTTTATCTGTTCTCCTTCAGGAATCATGGAGATTTTCATGAGGACTGTATGAATATAATAATGAAAGATTTAATAGAGTTAATGGATCCTAAGTATATTGAAGTATGGGGTAAATTTACACCAAGAGGTGGGATTTCTATAGATCCTTACTGTAATTACGGGAAGCCAGGCACTAAATGGGAAGAAATTTCTTGGAATAGACTTTCAAACCATGATATGTATCCTGAGAAAGTGGACAACAGATAAAGGTCATGGATATATAGTAATATAAAGTGATTTTATAGGTTTGAAACAATCTATAATTATTTCAAATACTGAGAAAACCTATTTGTATGATAGAATAAATCTATAATACAATTTCAAAATATTGGGAGGTATTTTTTGTGAAAAGATTTATCAAAAGTGCTTTAGTTGCATCTATGGTTGTGGTGGCTGCATTTTCAATGGTTGGATGTGGAGATACTTCATCTAATGATACTAAAACAGAAACTACAGATACTGTAGATACTACTGATGATAGTAGTGATAAAGCAGAAGTAAAAGCTATGAAAGGTGAAGAGCTTCAGAAACTTGTTGATGACAACAAGGCTAAAGATGGGGTTCTAGTTATTGATGTTAGAGATGCTGAGGAGTATGAAGCAGGGCATATCAAGCATGCAATAAATATATCATCGGAAGAAATAGAGTCTAAACTTTCAGATTTAGAGGAATATAAAGAAACTCCTATTATCCTATACTGTAACACTGGTAACAGAAGTGGAAAAGCTGCTGAGCTATTAGTGGAGAATGGATTTAAGGATGTTACAAATGCTGAAGGTGTTAAAGAGTATGATTATACACTTACTGAGTATGGCAATATAACAGCAGGTGAATTCCTGAAAAAAGCTAAAGATGATAATGTTCAAATTATTGATGTAAGACCTTCTGAAGACTTTGAAAAAGGGCATTTAGAAGGAGCTATAAATGTTCCATTTGACAAAGTTGAAGAAAATATAGACAAAGTGGACAAATCTAAAGAACAGTATGTTTACTGCTTTACAGGTAACAAGTCGGCAGAAGTTACTGAAACGCTGAAAGAAAAAGGGTATGACGCCACTAATGTTCTTGAAGGAACTAAGGAATACGACTACGAAATAGTTGAATAATAAAAAAAGAGCACTGGATTAAATATTCCAGTGCCTTTTCTTTTTGTGCATATAGTATATGTGTATATAAAAATATGAGGGACTATGCTTGTTCTCCTGTAATCGAGTATTTAACCCATTCGCTAATATTTTCAGCATGATCTCCAACTCTTTCAAGATATTTTGCTATCATTAGAAAATCCACTGAAACTTCAGGGTTTCCAACTTCATTTCTGATATCACTTATGATGCTGTTTTTAATCTTATCGAAATATTCATCAACTTTATCATCGTGATTTTCAATTTTATTTACTATTTCCAGATCACTCGTTATAAAAGCTTTGATACTCTCTTCAACCATCTCTATTGTAAGTGTTGCCATTGTGATAAGGTCATCAGTTATCGGTCTACCTTGTAGGTCTAGTATTCTAAGAGTAAGCTCTGAAATATCTGCAGCCTGATCACCGATTCTCTCTAAATCCACAATCATCTTCAAAGTAGCAGAAATAAATCTTAAGTCTTTAGCTACAGGCTGTTGTCTTAGAATGAGCCTAAGCGCTCTCTTTTCAATGTTTTTTTCCATTTCATTTATATCTTCATCATTCTGCATGATGAATTGAGCAATCTTTTTATCTTTTGTAATAAGTGCTTTAACAGATTGATCTATTCTGTTATTCACTAATTTACCCATTTCTATAAGTTCTTGGTTAAGCACTTCTATTTCTTCATCAAATTTACTTCTAACCATAGTTTTAGTCTCCTATTATTAATTTTTTATTTCTTAAAAGATAGACAAGTATTATCCGAATCTTCCAGTTATATAATCTTCAGTTCTTTGGTCTTCTGGAGTGGAGAATAGTTTTTCCGTTTCATCAAATTCTATAAGTTCACCCATTAGGAAGAATCCAGTTTTATCGGAAACTCTTGTAGCCTGCTGCATATTGTGTGTAACCATTACGATAGTATAATCTTTTTTAAGATCAGATACAAGGTCTTCGATTTTCGCAGTACTTATTGGGTCAAGTGCTGAAGTAGGCTCATCTAAAAGAATAACCTCTGGACTTACTGCAAGTGCTCTTGCGATACAGATTCTCTGCTGCTGTCCACCTGAAAGTGCTAATGCTGATTTCTTCAGATCATTCTTAACCTCATCCCATATAGCACCTTGTCTTAAACTTCTTTCCACAATATCATCAAGAGTTGATTTGTCTTTTATCCCATGAGTTCTAGGTCCGTAGGCAATATTATCATAGATACTCATTGGGAAAGGATTAGGCTTCTGAAAAACCATTCCCACTCTCATTCGCAACTCATAAACATCTATATTATCGAATATTTCCTTTTCATCCAGATAGATATTTCCGTCATGTTTAAAGCCTTCAACTAGATCGTTCATTCTGTTTATACTCTTAAGCAGAGTAGACTTTCCGCATCCTGAAGGACCGATAAAAGCAGTAACTTCATTCTGAGGAATTATCATATTTATATCTTTTATTGCATGAAAGTCTCCATAATATGAGTTGAAGTTTTTGATTTCTAACTTATTCATTGTAAATTTTCCTTTCCAAGCTTCAATGCTAATTTTTCTGAGATAAAGTTTATTATTAATATTATTGCAAGCAGGACAACACCAGTTGCATAAGCTTCGTTTATATTAAGTCCTTCACCTGACAGTGTGTACATATGAAGAGCCAGTGTTCTACCAGATGCATCAGCTCCAACGATATTTCCGGGAACTTTGGCAACTGTACCAGATGTATAAATAAGTGCAGCTGTTTCTCCTACAATTCTTCCGACAGCTAGGATAACTCCCGCTAGTACACCGGGCATTGCTGAAGGAAGGATTATTCTAAAAATAGTTCTAAGCTTACCAGCACCTAAACCGTAGCTCGCTTCTCTAAGCATATCTGAAACGGCCATAAGTGATTCCTCTGTACTTCTTATTATTAGAGGAAGAACCATTATTGCAGCTGTCATAGCTCCGGCTAAAAGGGAATAGCTCCATTTAAGGAAAGTAACGAAGAACAGCATACCGAATAATCCGTAAACTATAGAAGGTATACCGGATAATGTTTCAGCTGTTACTCTGACTATTCCGACAAGCCTATTATTTGGGTTTGCATATTCCACCAGATAAATGGCAGTACTAATTCCTACAGGTATTGCAATTATTAGAGAAAGTCCGACTACTATAAGCGTATTTATTATTGCTGGCATCATAGATACATTTTCAACTGTATAAGTCCAGCTGAATAGTGAAGGCTTAAGGTAAGGAACACCTCTAAACAGTATATAGATTACGATAAAAAAGAGTGAAATAAATGTCGCAGCAGCCGATCCATAGACAAAAAATTTCACTAAATTATCTTTTGATTTGTTTTTTGATCTCATTACGATATTCTCCTTTTAAACAGCAGGAAAGCAACATTTATTAAAAGTATAAATATGAATAGAACGGCTCCTGTAGCAATCAGTGCCTCTCTGTGCAAATCTGCTGCATAAGACATTTCTGTAACTATATTCATAGTCATTGTACGAACACCTTTGAATAAACCTCTAGGCATACGAGCCTGGTTTCCTGCAACTAGGATAACCGCCATTGTTTCACCAATAGCTCTTCCTATACCTAGTATGATTGAAGATATTATTCCTGATTTGGCTGCTGGTAATACAACAGTCATTACAGATCTTTCATGTGAAGCACCTAACGCTATAGCTCCTTCGTAGTAGTGTCTAGGAACAGCTCTTAAGGATGTTTCAGAAAGACTTATTATTGTAGGTAGAATCATAATACCTAGTAGAATTATTGCAGTAAGCATTGTCATACCGCTTCCACCAAACAATGTTTTTATAATAGGTACGATTATTACTAGGGCAAAGAAACCATAAATTATAGATGGTATTCCAGCCATTAAATTCACTCCAGCTTTAAGAGGCTTATAAACTTTCTGAGGGCAGAATCTTGCCATGAAAACGGCAGTAAGCACTCCAATAGGAACTCCTAAAACTATGGCTCCTAAAGTAACATAGATACTGCCTAAAATCATAGGCAGTATCCCAAAAGCAGGAGGAGTATTTGTTGGTTTCCATTTAGTTCCTAATAGGAAGTCAGTCAGTCCTATTTTACCGATCGCAGGCAGTCCATTTGAAAACATAAAATAACAAATGGTAGCTAGAGCTAGGATTGAAAAACAAGTTGCTATTAAGAATATAATGGACAAAGATTTTTCACGAAAATAGAACATTTTTCTACTTTTATTTGTTTCCATTACCGATACTCCTTTATCAAACTATATATAAAAATCAATATAATTTCTTCTTATATTATTTTACTTCTTCCCAATCTAGTATTTCACCAGTATAGATTTTTGCTAGATTATCTAAGCTGATATCATCCATTGAGTTGTTTTTGTTAACTATTACAGCGATTCCATCTAATGCGATTTCTTTATTTGAAACTTCTTTTAACTCACTGTCTTTTAAGTTACGTGAAGCCATACCGATTTCTGCAATACCATCTATAACTGCTTGTACACCTGCAGAAGAGTCTGATTGCTGAACACTGATCTTTGCAGCTGGGTTAACTTTTTGATAAGCTTCAACTAATTGCTCCATAACTGGTGTTACTGATGAAGAACCTGCTATAGTAAGGTTTCCTTCAACTTCTTTAGCTTCATACTCTGGAGCATCATCTACTGCAGGAATATAAGACTCAGCAACTACTTCCTGTCCTTGCTTGCTCATTATAAAGTCTATGAAGTCTTTTCCTAAGTCTGATAGTTCATCTTCCTTAACTGCTATATTGAATGGTCTTGAAATTTTATAGTCTTTTGATTTTATAGTTTCTGAAGATGCTTCAGAACCATCTATTTTCAGTGCTTTTACTGTATCATTTAAAGATCCCAGTGATATATAACCGATTGAGCTCTCGTCACCAGCAACTGCTGTTAACACTCCGTCAGTTTTATTTTGAACAACAGCTTCTTCAGTTGTATTATCTGTTTTATCTTTTTCTACACCTGTAAGTTCTACGAAAGCTCCACGAGTTCCAGAACCATCTTCACGTGTTATTACAACAATCTCACCAGAAGTTGTTCCGGCATTATCATTGTTTCTTCCGTTATCACCTGTGTCATTTCCCGCTCCACAACCAGCAAGAAGTGCGATTGATAGGGCAGCACCTATACCAAGTTTCAATATTCTTTTCATAATTAATCCTCTCCTAAATGTTTTATTTGATAACTTAAGTATATGGGTTCAACTTTAGATAGATGTAAAAACTAAGTGAAGTATATATAAAGTAAATATTAAGTTTATATTAAAAAAGCTCATGTATAAGAATACATGAGCTTTTTGTAGTAAAATATATATAGCAAACATCGTTAATTATGCTATTTTTTTAGGTTGTTTTTAATTTCATATGTGTTTTCTACAAGTTTTAATATTGCTATTAACAGTTCGAAGTAGATTCTCAGAAGGACGAGTCCTAATGGAAGGAAGATAAATGCAATTAAAAATGATATATCTCTGTAGACCAGTGTAAATATCAAGCTCAATGGAAGAGCTATCAATCCAAGCGCTGTAAGAGCAATATACAGGAGTTTCAGAATAGACGTTGTTATGAATATATCAAAATTAAAAAAGCGTCTAAGAAGCGAAGCACTCTTATTTTCATCACTATCACTATTGAAACTATCAATATGCTGATAGCTAGGTTTTGTACTTTCGGAAAACTCTGCTTTTTTATTGTTAATCGTATTATTAGGATAGTTCCTGTGTTCATAATCCTTATAGATTTCTTTTCTTTCTCTTTCGGAGTTATTGGAGTCTATATTGGAAATAGTAATATTACTGGACTTAGATAGTTCTTTGCCACAGCTTTTGCAAACTTTATCATCTAGATCTATTTCAGATCCGCAATTGGTACAGAATTTATCTTCATTCATAGGTATTATCCTTTCTATTAATATTGTTGAAAATATGTAATTACCTTGTTTAATTAATGTTATGATATCATAGCATAGAGGATATTACAAACTGCGTATATATGAAAAATTTGATATAATAGTTTTAATATAATGTAAAGGAGATATTATGTTTGATTTAATAATAAATCTCGATAAAAAACTGGTGCTGGATATAGTTCAGAGTAGTAGTGATGGTGTTATTACTTTGGTTATGAAGGCACTAACTTTCATGGGTAATGATGGACTTGTTTGGATTATGTTAAGTCTGATTTTATTCATATTAAAAAAGAAAAGAATAGGATTTGAAGTTCTAATGGCTCTATCTTTCAGCTATACATTGACGGAGATTCTAAAATACATGGTAGAACGACCAAGGCCTTTTCATGTCTTAAGCAATATAAGATTATTAATAGAGCCTCCTTCAGGAACATCTTTTCCTTCTGGTCATACAGCTACGTCTTTTGCAGTTGCAATGATCATATGTATTCATATGCCAAAAAAATATGGTGTATTAGCTTTGATAACAGCATGTTTTATGGGGTTCTCTAGAGTTTATTTCGGGGTACACTATCCTTCTGATGTCCTGATGGGATCAGTCTTAGGGATAGCATCAGGTTTATTTATAGATTATATTACAAACAGGGGCTTAATATATAAAAATAGAATATCTATTAGAAAGGGATAAATTTATGGATAATATATTTTTTTATGACACTAATTATGGGAAAGTAGCAGTATCGGACAATGGCAATGAGATAACAGGAATTCACATGGGGGATATGCCAGATACTGTAGGCATGAGGCTTTGGGAAACAGAGTTGATCAGAAATGCCTATGAGCAGATTGAGGAGTATTTTAATGGGGAGAGGAAGAAGTTTGAGTTTCCGGTAAAGTTCTGTGGGACAGACTTTCAAAACTCGGTATGGAGAATGCTGATGAAAATACCGTATGGTGAGACAAGATCGTATAAGGAGATAGCAGAGCTAGTCGGGAGAGAGAATGCATCTAGAGCTGTTGGAAATGCTGTAGGGAAAAATCCCTTATTATTGGTGGTCCCTTGTCACAGGGTAATTCGATCGGATGAGCAATTAGGAGGATTTTCTTCGGGCATCGAATTAAAAGAGTATTTAATTGAGCTTGAGAGGTGTAACAAATGAAAAAATGGATAATTGTTATAGTAATCGCACTCATGGCCTCTGTGCTCGGTTATGCAGGTTATAATTCATTTAAATATCATGAGACTAAAAAGCTTGTAGAGAAGTCAATAATCAAGGATGATATGAATAATGCTGTGGTCTATATAAAAAAATCTATGAAATATGATATGTTCAGCAGAAAAAAAGATATAATAACTTTGCAAGCAGTTATGTTCTATTCAGAAGCAAAAGAGAAATATGACAGTGAAGATTATGAAGGTGCAGAGAAAGCACTGTCTAATATTCAGGAGAAGATATTAGAGTACAAGCATTTTGCTACAAAGATAGATGCGCTTAGAACGAAAGTGAGCAATTCAAATGAAAATAAAAAGGCTGTAGATTTAAAGATAGAAGAAATAAGAGAAGTTTTAGATGTTGGAGACTATAAAACTGCTCTTTCAAGAATAAAATCAGTTGGTCTTATGAAACTGACAAATGAACAGAAAAGTGTTATTGAAGATATGAACACAAGAGCCTCGGATGAAATGGCAAAACTGAATGCTGAAGAGGAAGCCAGAAAAGAGGCAGAAAGAATGAGCGAAGAAGCCAGAAAGATTGAAGAGAACAGAAAAAAAGAAGAGGAAATTGAACAGAAAAGGGCTCAAGAGGAAAAAGAAGCGGAAGAAAAGAGAAAGATTGAAAAGTATGGAAGGAGCAAATATTCGAGAGAAGAAGCCAGAAAAATTTTTCTTGAGAAGAGTCAGTTCGATGAGAAACTTTACAAGGTTGAGATAATAAATTCTGAAGACTATAAATTCAATGGTGATTTATGTTACTTTATCAGAGTCACAGATATAAAAAATCCAAAAGCCAGTAAGAAAGAGTATTACATCAACTCCTACACAGGTAGTTTTACGCTTGCTAAAAATTTAAAGTAAAAAAATGGTTAAGATTAATTTTGGTGGGTATATAATTACCTAAGGACATTTATAGAGAGGAGGAAACTAAAATGGGTATTCTTTCATGGCTAATAGTAGGTGCACTTGCTGGATGGATTGCTAGTATGATAACTGGCGATAACGCTAAAATGGGCGCTCTAGCAAACATAGCAGTAGGGATTGTAGGTGGACTTATCGGTGGATTTATAGCTCAATCTGTATTTAACCTAGGTCCATTAACAGGAATCAATATTTACAGTATTCTTGTGGCAATTGCAGGAGCTGTTATATTACTGCTTATTATAGGATTTTTCAATAAAAGAAAATAATGGATGAAAAGATAGCAAAGTTGTGTAATTAACAGTTACACAACTTTTTTTTCATCTTAACTGCTGGAAAAATACGGTATTATTATGGAATTAAAAGAATAATTATTAAAAGTATAAATTTAGGTACAAAAAAATGGTGTCGACTAAAATGCCAACACCATGTACGAAAATTCTTATATTAAGCTAAAGTTTTTATAACGTCAGCTCTACTTATTATACCAACAAGCTTAGTACCAACTAAAACTGGTACTCTATTAATATTATTGCTTATCATAACATTTGCTATTTCCTTTACAGATGCTGTTTCTTGTACTGTGAAAAGCTTTGTTGTCATAATCTCTTCTGCAGTGCAAGCTGAAAGTTTTTTCACATCTGAAAGATATTTTTCGTAGTCTTTAAGTGAAGCAAGACCTCCGAATCCAAATGTTGCTGATAGTCCAGCCGGTACCTGTGGGCTAACTTCTTTATGAAGTAAATCTCCTTCTGTAACGATACCTAGTATATTTCCTTCTTCGTCTACAACTGGAACACCAGAAATTTTATTGTCTATCAAAATGTCTGCTAATTCCTTAATAGTTGTATCCGGTCCAACTGTAATAACTGCTGCTTCCATAATATCTCTTGCAATCATTGATAACACTCCTATCATTTTTGAATTTAATTATCACTACAATATAAGATACCCATATAAAATATAAAATAACACAAGAACAGAATAATTATAAAAATAAACAATCTAAATTCTCTATTATGGTATAATTATAGGAAATATTAACATATGATGAGAGGAGTTATTTTATGAAAGGGAAACCTTTTCAGCTCATAAATAAGTATACATTAAAAAGCAAGCTTGTGTTGGATGGAATAGCAATCGGATTAGTGAGCGGTACACTGTCTATAATTTACAGACTAATGATATCCAGGCTTTCAGAAGCTAGATACTATTTTTATCACAATTATGATCATATTTTAACGTTTGTGGTAACGCTCATTTTATCAGGAATAGTGATTTCTAAGCTGATCAAATGGCAGCCTTTGAGTTCGGGAAGTGGTATCCCTCAAGTACAAGGTGAATTGATAGGTAAGCTTGATATGGAGCCTGGTAAAATAATAGCTGCAAAGTTTGTTGGTGGTGGTATGGCGAATTTTGTCGGATTATCGCTGGGCAGAGAAGGTCCATCGATACAGATTGGAGCTGCTGCTGCCAAGGTTGTAGCTAGAATATTAAAAAAAGACCGTACAGAAAGTAGGTATATGATATCTGCAGGAGCCAGTGCCGGTTTGTCAGCTGCTTTCAATGCACCAATATCGGGAGCCCTATTTGCATTAGAGGAAATACATAAAAATTTCTCAGTACTTGTTCTCATTCCTTGCCTTATATCCTCTGTAATTGCAGATTTCTTGTCTAAAAATGTATTTGGACTAGAGCCAGCATTTTCGTTCAGAGTAGCAAATCAGATGCCTCTAGGCAAGTACTATATAGTGATTATGGTAGGACTGTTTTCTGGAATATTGGGAGTTGTATTCAATAAGCTTCTGTTAAAAGCACAGGATATTTTCAATAGAATAGATGTAAAGCTTGAGATAAAAATTGTGCTAATTATGTTCATAACTGGGATAGTAGGATTTTCCTCATATGAACTGTTGGGAGGAGGACATGACCTTCTGGAGTTCATTGCAAAAGGAAAAGTGGCTATGGGACTAGTTGTTGCGCTGTTTTTAGGTAAGGCAGTATTCACTTCCGTTTCATATGGGAGTAGAGCTCAGGGAGGGATATTTCTGCCGGTTCTAGTTCTAGGTGGACTGGCAGGGTCATTATTTTTTAATCTGTTGAATTATTTCACGTATATACCTGAAATGTATTTTGCTAATTTCATTATACTGGGAATGGCGGCAATGTTAACATCAGTTGCCAGATCACCTATAATATCAATACTGCTTGTATCTGAAATGACGGGGAGCTTTGACTATGTCCTGGGGCTTTGCCTGGTTTCGATATCTGCATATCTAGCAGCAGAGATACTGAAATCACCTCCTATATATCATTCGCTATTAGAGAGATTGCTGAAAAGACAGATAAAGTCTGAAGATGAACCTGATGAAATAGTGAGATATAGTGAGAAGGAACTCCTAGAATACAGAATACCTATTTCAGGAAAACTCGTAGACAAGCAAATATCGGATATAGATTGGCCATGTGAACTTCTGATTGTTTCTATAGAAAGAGGAACCAATCACTTTATACCTAATGGTAATGATAGGATAAGAGCAGGGGACCTTGTCACTATATTTGCTACATCTAAGAATGTATCAAAGATAGATGAGTATTTTAAATCCGAGTAGTTAATGGGTTTAGTTTCAATGTTCTGTTGAATGAGAGAAGGAGAGGGTTATTTGTCTAAAATAAGATTTTTTGTCAATATAATAGCTTTTATTGTGACGAGTGTGTTTTATTATTTAGCACTTCCGCCGATAAATATAAAATCAAAAGAATTCTATTTTTTTATTGGAATCATAGTCATAATTTTTGGAGTTATGAATACTATAGCTTCATTTCTGAAAAGTGGAGAAAAGAAAACAAGATTTTTAAAGTATTCAATGAAAGCATTTTTTGTTTTGATTGCGGTGTTTGTACTGGGAAGTATATCTTCCATGGTAGTTTTCAGAGCTAAGAGCTATTCGAAACTTATAAATATGGAGGAAGGAAAGTTTGCTCAAGATGTCAAAGAGGTTGATTTTGATCAAATACCATCTGTTGACAGAGACACTGCTATCAAACTTGGTTCTAGAAAAATGGGACAAATGGGTGATCTGGTGTCTCAATATAATATAAATGAAACTTACAGCCAGATTAATATGAAAGGTAAGCCGGTAAGAGTTTCTTCACTGGAGTATGCGAGCTTTTTCAAATGGATAACTAATAGAAATGATGGAATCCCATATTATATAAGTGTGGATATGGTAACTCAGGAAGCAAATTTAAATAAACTGTCAAAGCCTATGAAGTATTCTCAGAGTGATAAATTCTCAAGAAATGTTTTTAGAAAGCTTAGATTTTCAAATCCTACATTTATTTATTATGAGGTAAATCTGGAATTAGATGACAGTGGCAATCCATATTGGGTAGCACCTGCAGTTGACCCGAAAATTGGTTTGTTCGGAGGATATGATACGAATAAAGTTGTGACAGTAAATGCGGTAAATGGAGAAGTTAAAAATTACAATAAGGATAATGTGCCCGAATGGATAGATAGGGCATATCCTGCAAATCTTATACTAAAACAGCTTGGATATAATGGGCGCTATAAAAAGGGCTTCCTGAACTCTTTTATCAAACAGGAGGGTGTAACTGAGCCTACTGAAGGATATAATTACCTTTCACTTGGAGAGGATATACATCTTTATACAGGGATAACATCTGTTATTGCAGATGAATCCAATATAGGGTTTGTGCTTGTCAATATGAGGACTAAGGAAACAAAGTTCTATCCTGTGTCATCAGCGGAGGAGTTTTCTGTTATGGAGAGTGCCGCGGGAACTGTACAGGAGAAAAACTATGAATCAACATTTCCCATACTGATAAACATGGGAAATAGGCCGACTTATTTCATGTCTTTAAAAGATAGGGCAGGTCTTACAAAGATGTATGCATTAGTTGATGCTGAGAACTATCAGAGAGTTGCAGTAGGAGATACTATAGCTGAAGCTGTAGAGAATTATAGCAAATTCTCCGGACTTTCAAGGACAGAAGAAAGCACCAAAACCGTATCAAAACAGATTGAAGTTGAAGATATAAGAGAAGTTGTAATAGATGGAAACACGACATATATAATAAAAGCTGTCGGTGATGAAAAATATTATATAGCTTCTATTTCTGTTTCAGATAGACTTGCATTTATCAAGTCGGGTGATAAGATAAGTGTAAAAGGTACGGAGGCTGAAAAACAGTTTGTTGTATTAGTGTTAGAATAATAATGAGAAGGAATTGATGTGGTTGAAAAAGTCAAATAAAATAGGTGTTTTGGGTATTTCTTCGGCTTATATCGGAGCCATAATAGGAGCTGGGTATGCATCAGGACAGGAAATTTTACAGTTCTTCAATGCTTTTGGAGAATACGGAAAGTTATCTATAGCAATATCTACAGTTTTATTCGTGATTTTTGCTTTTTGTCCTCTGATTTTAGCTTACAGAATGAGATGTATGGATTTTGAAGAACTTATAACACCCACTAAAACAAAATTTCCAAAAGTATTCTCAGACATACTTGTCTCAGTTACACAGTTTGGAACATTAGTAATAATGGTGTCTGCTGCAGGATCGATGTTCAATATGATGTATGATATTCCATATTGGTCAGGTAGCTTAGTTGTAAGTATTCTGCTCGTAATAGTTCTATTTTCAGGGCTTGATGGTATAGTCAGAGTCCTTTCTGCTATGGTTCCGGTAATGATTGTGGTAGCATTCATTATTGGAATATATGGAAGTGTAAATTCGATACCTGCAGATGAAAGCAAGGAGCTTGTGGTAAACAGCAGTCCGCTGTTGAAACACTGGATTTTATCAGGAATACTTTATGTTTCATATAACTTTTCAATAGCTTTCGGTATAGCTGTTCCAATGGGCTTTAGAGCTAAGAACGAAAAAACAATAGCAATTGCATCTGTACTGTCAGGAGTTGTTATTGGAGTCTGTGCGTATGTACTTTACTTAGCAATGCACAACAATATATACGCCGTTGGAAGCTTGGATCTACCAATGGTTGCAATAGCAGAAAATATAGATCCTAGACTTAAGTTTATTTATTCGGGAATATTGTTTATAGGTCTATATTCCACAGCGATTTCTTGTTACTACGGTTTTTACTCGAGAGCCTATAAGCTTAAGATATTTTATAAGTTTGGAGAAAAGACACTTGCAATTGTTATAATGGCATTGTCACTGATATTGAGTCAGATTGGATTTTCTAAACTCATAAGCTTCATATATCCTGCTCTGGGTTATGGAAGCATATTGATTATGATATTTTTAATTATAACTATGTACGTCAAATTACCTAGAAAGAATAAAGCTGAAAAATAGAATACTGAAATAAAGACAAAACTCTCCATATATAAGATGGGGAGTTTTATATTATTTACATATAAACAATATAAAGTCTGAGAAAATGGGTAACTATATAGTTATGAGGAGTGATAAAATTGGGTAAAATTAAAGGAGCATATTTGATGCCTCATCCACCTATTATAATGAGCGAAATAGGAAGAGGACGAGAGTATGAAGTAGAAAAAACACTTAATTCGATGAAGACTGTTGCTAAGAGGATAAAAGAAATAGCACCGGATACTATAGTTGTAATAACACCGCATGGACCGGTATTTCAGGATGCAATAACTATAGGATATGAAGACGAACTCATCGGGGATATGAGGATGTTTGGTGAGCCGAGTTTGAAGATAAAAAAGACCAATTCTAAAGAGTTGGTTGAGGAACTTATACAGAGATCATCAGAAGAAGGGATAATATGTCTGAAGCTTGATATCGAAAATGCTGATCTATACAATATCGATTACAAGCTTGACCATGGGGTACAGGTTCCACTCTATTTTGTGGACAAGGAGTATGGTGATTATAATCTAGTCCATATAACATATGGAGCAATGTCTTATACTGAACTTTATAAATTTGGGATGATTCTTCAGTCGGTTATAGAGAAATCAGATGAAAATGCTGTAATTATATCTAGCGGGGATTTATCTCACAGGTTAGCAGACAAAGGGCCGTATGACTATCATCCGGATGGTCCTAAGTTCGATGAGGAATTACTGTCTATACTTGAATCAGGAGATTTTACCAAGATAGCGGAAATAGATAAGTCTATGAGGAAAAATGCTGGAGAATGCGGATTGAGATCTATAGAAATCCTTTTAGGAGCTATTGACGGATATAGTGTAAAGCCAGAGAAACTCTCTTATGAAGGAACTTTTGGAGTTGGATATGGGGTAGTAGATTTTAAAGTTGGAGAAAAGAGTGAAAACAGAAAAATATATGAAGAGATACTGAATATTGCAAGCGGAAACATGAGAGAACGAAGAGAAAATGAGGATGAATATGTAAAGCTAGCGAGAAACAGTTTAGAATATTACATTAAAACAGGAGAGGTTTTGGATATACCGGAAGGTCTTTCTGATGAACTCATAAAAGAAAGAGCCGGGGTATTTGTGACCATATATAAAGATGGAAATTTAAGAGGATGTATAGGAACAATCTCTCCATATAGAAACAGTATAGCTGATGAAATAATTCACAATGCTATAAGTTCGGGGACAAAGGATTCAAGGTTTGACACAGTTACAGCGGAAGATTTAGACAGTCTTGAATATTCTGTTGATGTCCTTATGGAGCCGGAAAAGATTGATTCCATATCAGAACTTGATACTAAAAAGTATGGAGTTATTGTAAACTCTGGATATAAAAGAGGTTTGCTGCTTCCTAATATTGATGGAATCAATACACCGGAAGAGCAGGTTTCTATAGCTATGAGAAAGGCTGGAATATATGAAGATGAGGATATAGAGATGGAGAGGTTTGAGGTTATAAGACATCACTGAGAATTACTCCAAATATGAAAAAATTTCAAGGCTTTATAAGGCGAAGAGAGTAGATGGATAGAGATTTTCAGTAAATATTATGGGAAAACAATTAGGGGGAGATTGAATTGAAAGAATGTCTTTATTATGAAAGTATAGATGGGGATATTAAGTGTAAGCTATGCCCGCATTATTGCACAGTGAAAGAAGGAAGAGTGGGAATTTGCGGAGTAAGAGAAAATATCGGTGGGAAACTATACAGTCTAAACTATGGTGTCGTTTCGGCTTACGCGGTCGACCCGATAGAGAAGAAGCCGTTATTTCACTTCTATCCAGGAAAAACAATTGCATCTATAGGAACATTCGGATGCAATTTCAAATGTGAATTCTGCCAGAATCACAATATTTCAATGGGAGAAAATGTTTCAGAGCTTAAGGCTGAATCTTTCAAAAGCAGCTACAACTATATATCTCCAGAAACTCTCCTAGAAAGAATAGCTGATCAAAACAGATTGGAAATAGAAGAAGGTGCTTCAGGAGATAACATAGGTATAGCATTTACGTATAATGAGCCCACTATATGGTATGAATACGTGCTGGATGTATCTAGATTAGCTAAAGAACGAGGCATGAAGACGGTTTTAGTCACAAACGGATTTATAAATAAAGAGCCTTTTGAAGAGCTGCTCGAGCATATAGATGCTGTAAATATGGATTTAAAAGCATTCAATGAGAAATTCTATAGTGATATATGCTATGGGAAACTCGATCCTGTTAAAGAGAGCATAAAAATAGCTGCTGAAAACACTCATCTTGAAATTTCAACGCTTTTAATTGATGGACTGAATACGGAAGATACGGAGATTGAATCTCTATCAAAGTTTTTATCAGATATAGATAGAACTATACCGGTTCATTTTAATAGATATCATCCATCCTATAAGATGAAAAATGAAGCTACATCGGTAAATACTCTCATAAAAGCTAAGAAAATAGCAGCTAAGTATCTTGACTATGTTTATATAGGCAATATAGCCGGATACGACAATAACACTTTCTGTCCAGGATGTGGTGGTAGGTTGATAGAGAGAGAGTTTTACTCAGGAAGGCTCTTAAATGCGGAAAATGGAAGCTGTTCAAAGTGTGGAAGAGCTATAGATATAATTGTCTAGAGTAAATTCAATAAAAAATAATCATTTTAGAACAAGAAATATGCTATATATATTTCTTAGAAATTTTCTAAATATATAGTTTATCCGATATAGAAGATTATGTTATATAATTATTTAGAAAAGTATTTTTTACTAAATATGTCAGAAGAAAGGAGAAAAATCCAACAGTAACGAGAGAATATAAGTTGGATTGTATGTGAAAATATGAGTTCAAAAAAGATAATTCAGGTTGAAGAAATGGTGCCTAAGAGTCTTCTCTTGCCACTAAGTCTTCAACATACGTTTGCTATGTTTGGTGCATCGGTTCTAGTTCCGATAATATTTGGAATAGATCCTGGAATAGTTCTTCTTATGAACGGTATAGGTACTCTGCTGTTCATATTTATAACCAAGAAGAAGTCACCTGCATACTTAGGTTCAAGTTTTGCTTTTTTAGCACCGACAAGTATTATAATATCGAGTATGGGATATGAATATGCTTCGGGAGCATTCGTAGCAGTAGGATTGCTGGGATGTGTTCTTGCATTAATAATTAAGAAATTCGGTATAAACTGGATAGATATTGTCCTTCCGCCGGCAGCGATGGGTGCTGTTGTTTCACTCATAGGATTCAGTCTAGCAGGACTTACGGTTTCAGGAGGAAAAATAGGTGCTAATATAATGGTGGAAAACAGAACAAGTCAAGATATGATCGTTTTTCTGGTCACTTTGGGAGTTGCGATATTGGGAACAGTTCTGTTTAAAAAGTTTCTATCTACAATACCGATTCTGATCGCAATTGTAGCGGGTTACACTATGGCAGTAATATTTGGAATGGTAGACTTTACACCAGTTTTAGAAGCCAAGCTATTTACTCTACCAAATTTTCATCTGCCAAAGTTCAGTATTCAGGCAGTCGGTATAATGCTTCCTGTGCTTCTGGTAATAACATCGGAGCACATTAGCCATCAGATAGTTACAAGTAATGTTGTTGGAAGAAATCTTCTTGTTGACCCAGGTCTTCACAGGAGTATTTTTGCAGATAACTTCTCTACAGCTATATCAGGACTTATCGGAGGAGTTCCCACTACAACCTATGGAGAGAATATAGGTGTTATGGCCGTAACTAAAGTATACTCAGTATATGTAATTGCAGGGGCTGCGGTAATTTCTATATGTATGGCATTTATAGGACCTCTTGCAGCCTTAATTCAAACAATACCTGGAAATGTAATCGGTGGAGTTACTTTTCTGCTATATGGTATGATTGGAGCCTCAGGAATAAGGCTTTTGGTTGATCAAAAAGTTGATTACAGTAAATCGAAGAACCTGATACTGACATCTGTTGTATTCGTATCAGGTCTTAGTGGGATAAATATAGACCTTGGAAGTGTGAAATTGGAAGGAATGGTTCTGTCCTCTGTAGTTGCAGTGGTACTGAGTCTTTCTTTCTATATATTTGATAGGCTCGGTCTTATGAATGAATAAGAATTATGATTATCAAGAGAATCTGTTAGATTAAATTCAGATCAAATAAGGAGGAAATCATGAAAAAATATATCATGGCATTTGATCAGGGTACGACAAGTTCAAGAGCTATCTTATTTGATTAATTTATTGTCGCACACTCGTGACTTCAGTCGTGAGTAAGACAATG
>CAZBAL010000028.1:0-14442 GCA_964489735.1 uncultured Clostridia bacterium
TTTACTCTTTTAAGCAGTTCCTCAAGTTCGATTTGACAGGGAACATTGATTCTCTGCAGATTCCATAAGTCACCTGATAAGTCGGTCATATGAGTGTTTGTCACCACAGATATCTTGAACCCCATATCCTTGAGCACCTTTTCATTTGTCTCATTGTGCTTTCCGTATGGATATGAATATACATAAGAGTCGGAACCGACATTTTTCTTGATGGTTTCAATTATTTTCTCAGTATCATCTTTAAATCTATTGTAATGATTCTCCTCACTTTCATCAGAAAATGGGAGCACACCGACACCTCTGGTAAGAGTAGTTTTAGGATAGTGCATATCATAAGTGTGGGGCTGAATTTCGGCTAATCCCGATTCATACATCTCTTTAGCCTGGCTCCATTTTATATATTCACCATATTTCTTATCTTCAGGAAGCTGTTCCATTCTCTTTCCAATTACAAAAAAAGTGAACTTTATATTCCTTTCTTTTAATATTGGATATGCCAGGTCATAGATATTCTTTTTTCCATCATCAAAAGTAATAATGACGGATTTCTCTGGAAGGGCTAACTTTCCATCTCTGTAATCCAATAAATTCTTAAATGAGATAAAAGTATATCCATCTCTGATAAGAAAGTCCATATCCCTTGCGAACCGCTCTTTAGTCACAGTTATTCTGTTGGTTTTAAGAGGATCTTCAGTCAGGTTGTGGTACATAAGTATTGGAATTTTATGAGTTTTAATAAAATCGACATTCTCAGCACTTGAGACGGCTTTCTTATTATCAACTCTATTTTTTATTTCATTGATTTTTATATTAATCTGTCTAGGAGCTGTATGTTTTAGGAACTTGAGATTTGCTATATTTGAGTTTTTGTCAAAAACGAAAAATAGTGATGCTATTATGACAAATGCTGATAGAACAGAAATCAGCACTCTTTTTATGTACTTCATAAATATCCCCCATAGCGTGTTAAGATTTTCTACATGACAGTATAGTTATTTGTTATAATAATTTAAATGAACACTTTCGTAGTATCTAATATTATATAACTAAAAGGACTTTTGGCTCAAGTATTTCTTTGAAATTAATGTGGATGAAATGCTGTTAAATACAGTCTTAACCATAAGTTTACGATGTGGGCAGAACAGATAAAATGAATAATAATGATTGATAGTTCATGAGAGGTTCGGAGTATAGATAAAAGTGGATTTAAAAAGTCGACAAAGGAGTGGAACTGTATGGAACACTTTACGAAAGCGAGAGAGCTTGGAAAGGCGATAACTGAATCAGAAGAGTATATGAATCTGATAAAAATAGAGGAAAAGATTGCGAAAATAGAGAATGAAAGCGGCAATTATTCCGAAGAAGAGAGAAAAAAACTGGACAGCCTAATAGATGAATATGATAATGCTCAGGCTGAACTGCGCGAACTTATGAATGATATAAACAGGATAATAAGCCATTATATAAACTTGAAAGTGGAAAAAGGGGATTGCTCATCCTGTGGAAAATGCAATTAACAGGAAAAATAAATAACTCTTGACACTGATTATTTAAGGTGTTATATTAGTGTTAATCAAATATAATAATGTATAAAATGCTATGAAGAGGACTAGTACAGAAATACGTTTATTTCAGAAAGCTGTTGGTTGATGTGAAACAGCATAAACAGTTTTTGGAACTCACCTCTAAGCGGCTACCCGAAATCGATATGAAAATACACTGAAAGTGTTGATCTGAAAGTAGGCGTAGACGGAATCCTACCGTTATCCAGGAGAGATATCAGTATCTTAATACTTGTATCGGCGAGAGTATGGTCATGTGAGATTATTGAAGTTTATGCTCACATAGCTATGAAATTAGAGTGGTACCGCGTAAGGCGAAATATATATGTCTTCCGTCTCTATTCTGTAGATTACTATGTAATTTTACAGTAGAGATGGAGGACTTTTTTTATTGCAAAAATACCATCCGCTATATAGCAGTTCAGATAATACATGAAAACATTTAAACTAAAGGAGATATTAAAAATGATGAATCACAAAAAGTATGAAAAAAGTTTCCACATGCCACCAATACCTTGTTTAGACTGGGCGAAAAAAACACATGTTGAAAAAGCGCCATTATGGTGTTCAGTAGACTTAAGAGATGGGAATCAGGCACTTATAGTTCCTATGTCTTTAGAACAGAAGCTTGAGTTCTTTAAGATTTTAGTGGATATCGGATTTAAAAATATAGAAGTTGGTTTCCCGGCTGCATCAGAAACTGAGTACAAATTCATAAGAACACTTATAGAAGAGAATATGATTCCTGATGATGTTACTATTCAGGTCTTAACTCAGGCGAGAGAGCATATAATCAAGAAGACTTTTGAAGCGTTAGAAGGAGCTAAAAGCTCAGTAGTACACGTATACAACTCGACTTCAGTAGCTCAGAGAGAGCAGGTTTTCAGAAAATCTAAAGAAGAGATTATGGATATAGCTGTAAAAGGTGCAGAATTATTGAAGAAATTGGCTGATGAAACTGAAGGGAATTTCTCATTCCAGTACAGCCCAGAGAGTTTCACTGGTACAGAGATGGAATACGCATTGGAAGTCTGCAATAAGGTAATAGATATCTGGCAGCCTACACCTGATAATAAAGTTATAATCAATATTCCTTCAACTGTAGAAAATGCAATGCCGCATATTTACGCAACGCAGGTTGAATACTTCGATAAGAATTTGAATAACAGAGAGAACGTGTTGATATCGCTTCACGCACACAATGATAGAGGTTGTGGAGTTGCAGCTTCTGAAATGGGTATGTTAGCTGGAGCAGATAAGATTGAAGGAACACTTTTCGGAAATGGAGAGAGAACAGGTAATGCTGACATAGTTACATTGGCTATGAATATGTACTCTCAGGGAGTAGATCCTCAACTTAACTTTGAAAACATGCCTTATATAGTAGAAAAATATGAAGAATTCACTCAGCTTACAGTTCCTGAAAGACAGCCATATGCTGGTTCGCTGGTATTTGCTGCATTCTCAGGTTCACATCAGGATGCTATTGCTAAAGGTATGAAGTGGAGAGAAGAGAATAACTGTGAAACTTGGACAGTACCGTATCTTCCGATAGACCCTACAGATATTGGAAGAAATTACGATGCTGATGTAATAAGAATAAACAGCCAGTCAGGTAAGGGTGGAGTTAGCTATATTCTTGAGCAGCAGTTCGGCTTCGTAATACCTGTTAAGATGAGAGAGATAATAGGCTATGCTACGAAAGATGTTTCAGACAAAGCTCATAAGGAACTTTCACATGATGAAATATATGACATATTCATGGAGAGATTTGTGGATATAGAAAAGCCGTTTAAAGTTTTAGAAACTCACTTCAAGCAGATTGAAAGCGGTATTGAAGCAGAAGTGACTATTGAAAACAATGGCGAAAAATCAGTGATATCCGGAAAAGGTAATGGTAGATTAGATGCCGTTAGCAATGCAGTTAAAGACAATTTCAAATTGAACTATGAGTTAGACACATACCAGGAGCACTCTATGGAAACAGGGTCGACATCTAGAGCTATTTCTTATGTGGGAATCAAGAACCTTGATGAGAAGGATCAGGGCGTTTACTGGGGTGTAGGTACAGATGAAGATATTATAGACTCATCTATCCATGCTCTTATCACAGCTATAAACAAAAAGGTAGAAGCGTAAATGTCTGTCTTTGTAATTCGACTCATTGCCATAATAACTATGTTCATAGATCATCTGGGATTTGCTCTTCAGGCGACTGGGAAGATAACAGAAGATCAGGCGGTAGTGATGAGAACAATAGGAAGGATTGCATATCCTACATTTGCTTTCCTGATTGTAAATGGCTGGAAGTACACCAGGGATAAGAAGAAGTATGTCAGAAATATGGTGATTTTTGGAGCAATTTCACAGATTCCTTATACACTTGCAATATCAAACTTCACTGGATTTAAAAACTTCGCTCTGTCACAGGGAAACTTCTCTCCTTGGGGTATGCATTTGAATCTAAGAAATTTTGATTCACTCGGATTTATAATTATAATGATAGCAGCTTATATCTACTATGTATGGAAAGACAATAAAGACTGGTCAATAGTGCCGGTTGTAATAGCTGTTATATTGCCGTTTTTCACTTTTTATGGTGACAGCAAGATATTTATACTCCTACCTCCGCTGAGTATTTTCTATACTTTGGCATTAGGTATGCTTGCGATTGCATCAATTGAGAAAATCTTTAATCTGATAAGGGTAAATGTGAGCAGAAAAACTGAAATAAAAGATTTGATCAATTCGGAAAATCAATCGGAAAATCGAATAGAACCAGCAGAAAGAGAGTATAATCCGGAAGATAGTAGCAAAGTGAAACCATTTGGATTGGTTGAGACAATATTTCTTGTAATGATAACAGCATTTGCAATCTATCGTATAGGTGGTCAGGTAGACTATGGGTACACAGGAATAACACTTATAGTGGGACTTTATATTTTCAGAAAATGCAAACTGGTACAGATAGCCTTCTTGTTGCTATGGACTTATTTGTACTATTATGTTCAGTTGGACAGCATCCAGTTTGTAGCAGGAGCATCGATACCGGCACTGTTCATTCTTTTTTACAATGAGAAGAAAGGGCCGAGTCTTAAGTATCTATTCTATGCTTTCTATCCGCTGCATTTACTGATACTTGGAATTTACAGCTGTTACGAAATATATATTAAATAAAATAATGCACTCAAGACTAAAGGGTTTAACAACCATAAAGTCTGAGTGCATTTTATTTTGCTCAAGCTTCTAAGCATTAGGCTTTTTATACTTTTTCATTATTTCTTCCGCTATCTTCATTCCATCTACAGCGGCTGAGACTATTCCACCTGCATAACCTGCACCTTCTCCGCAAGGGTAGAGGCCTTTTATATTGGACTGGAAAGACTCATCTCTCTGAATTCTCAGCGGGGCAGAAGTTCTCGTTTCTATACCGGTAAGAACCGTATCGGGATGTGCAAAACCGCTGATTTTTCTATCAAACGCATCCATACTCTCTTTTATCGCTTCTGACACATAATCCGGCAGACATTTATTCAAGTCTTTAAAAACATAACCTCTAGTATGAGAAGGCTGAATAATTCCAATTTTTTCAGACGCCCTATTCTCTTTAAAGTCTGATAACAGCTGAACAGGGGCTTTATAGTCGCAGCCAGCAAGTTCGAATGCCATTTTTTCATATTTTCTCTGAAATTCCATACCTGCAAGTGGATGATCTGATCCAAAATCATCTTCATTAACTGAAACCACTATGGCTGAATTTGCGTTTGCCTTATCTCTAGCATGCTCACTCATTCCATTCACTACAAGCATTCCAGGTTCTGATGAAGAAGCGACTACTGTCCCGCCTGGACACATACAGAATGAATAGCAGGATCTTCCGCTCGATGTTCTGTTAGTCAGCTTGTATTCCGAAGCTTTGAGTTTAGGATGGTCTTTGCACTCACCATACTGATTGGAATCTATCATATCCTGCGGATGTTCGACTCTAACTCCTATTGCAAAAGGTTTCTGACTCATTTCTATGCCTTTGTCGAATATCATACTGTAAGTATCTCTAGCAGAGTGGCCTATTGCAAGCACTAGGTTTTCAGTATCAACAGTTTTTTCTAATCTGTATCCAGTAGAGGAATTTGAACTCCTATGTGAACTGTTGTCTGAACTGCAATCTGAACTGTGTTCTAATTCAGTTCCCGACACATCTTCTAAACGAATAGATTTTACTGTTTCAACGTCTGATAGGCTGTCTTTTACCAGTTCAATATCGGTAAGCTTTGTAGAAAACATAAACTCTGCTCCCATATTGATTATCTCTTCTCTCATATTCTTGATGACATCTATTAACAGATCCGTTCCTATATGAGGTTTATGAGAATAAGATATTTCATCAGGAGCTCCATTTTTCACGAATATATCTAGAATCTCCTGAACTCTTACGTCTTTTATTCTGGTCGTCAGCTTACCATCAGAGAAAGTACCTGCACCGCCTTCGCCGAACTGGACATTTGAGTTCTCATTCAGATCACCCGTGTTCCAGAAATTATCGATTGATCTCTTTCTGTCATCCACTTTTTCTCCACGTTCAATTATAAGCGGATTGTAACCGTGCTTGGCAAGAGTGTAAGCACAGAAAAGCCCTGCAGGACCTGCACCTGCTATTACTATTCTGCCTTTCAGCTCTTCACTTCCGTATTCTATTATTCTCTTTTTTTCACTGTGGATTGAAGCATTTTTAGAGCGGGACTTTTTCAGGGCCTTCTGTTCATTGCATTTAAGAGTCAGAAGAACTCTGTAGACAAGTTTAATATCACATCTTCTAGCATCTACCGATTCTCTCAGTATTTTAATGCTCTCAATATCGGAAACACTTACTTTAAGCTCTTTTGCAGCCATTTTCTTCAGTGTCTCTATATCCTGATCTAAGTTTATTTTAAGGTTGTTGATTACAATTGCCATAAACACTATCCTTTCAAGCCTTAAGCTGTTAATTCATATATAAATTATACTAATAAGATCAGCTCATAGCAAATACATAATAGGGACGGATAACAACACAATAAAAAAAGACCAGACATATCAAGCTTATTACATAGATAGCTAACAGAAAGAACACAACCCAACAAGTCAAATAAACCCAATAAACCCAACAAACTCAACAAGCCCAACAAAAAAGAAGACCTTGTATAAAGGTCTTCAATACTGATGATATATCAAATAAAATAAAAAAGAGAATTACAAATAATTTGCTAATAAAGACTAATAATACAATTCAGGACCTCCTGCTAATAAAAATACGAATATAAAGATTAAGAAAGTTATCAATAGTACAACTAAACCTACAATCAGGTTAGCTCTGCAGTAATTTCTTCTGACTTCATTTTCAGGATCGCTATCAACAGCCCATACGATAATTAAAATTAAGTTTACTATAGGAATCGCCATCAATAGCATCCATATAATCCAGTCTTTTATAGTAGGAATCTTTACATTGCCTGAATACCCAGTGCTAGGGTATCTGTTCGGATTATCATAGCTGTTCTGTCTTGGATAATTTTCATTATAATTACTCATAACTTGCACCTCCAATTGGATTAATAAAATTCGATAAATATTGTATCTAGTAAAAATTACATCTGTTTATTTATGGTAATAATACCCTTTTTAAGAGTACTGTAACAGATTAATTACTGTAAAATAGAAATAAATGAAATATTTCAGATGAGAATTTACAGATAAAAAAACATAATTACATAAAAAACAAATATTAGATTTATGGTATAATATAGTATTGACAAATGATATAGGATAGGAGCAAGAATATGAAATACTTAGGTCTTTTAGCAGGTAAAATTGCTTTAGTTTTCGGTAAAATATTAAGAAGAGGATCCAGTTTGCCTGGTCTTTTGGCAATAAAAATATCACCGGATATATTGAAAAAAATAAAGTATCCTGAAGATATTATTGTAGTTACTGGGACAAACGGCAAGACTTCGACAGCTAATCTTTTAGCGGAGATATTGGAAAATGCAGGTAAAAAAGTTGTTCACAACACTAGAGGAGCTAATATGCTCAGTGGTCTTGTAACGGCTATAGTCGAAAAGACAGGATTTTCATTTAAGATGAAGGCAGACGTTCTTCTGCTGGAGGTGGATGAGTCTACAGTTCCGCTGTTCTTCAAATCGGTAGATGCAACTCAGCTAGTTGTTACGAATTTCTTCAGAGATCAGCTGGACAGACATGGCGAGATCGATGTTCTGATTAAAACTATTGCTGAATCGACTGATCCCAGTGTAAAGCTGGTCTTAAACGGTAATGATCCTTTCGTTTACAGCATGAGCGAATACCTGCCAAATAATCCGGCAGTTTACTATGGAATGGAAAAAACTGAATATGGTGAAGATGGTGAAATGGAAGTCAGAGAGACAAAACTCTGTCCGAAATGTGATAAGGAACTGAATTACAGCTATTATCACTACAGTCAGATAGGAAATTTCGGATGTGAATGCGGATTTAACACTCCTTCACTTAAATACACTGCAACAGATTTGGATCTTAAGCTTAAGAGATTCAAAGTCAATGGAGAAGAGTACAGATCCAGATATGACAATATGTATTTCGTATTTAACACTCTAGGAGCAATCGCATCAGCAAAAGAGATGAATATAGATTATGAAACTATAAAGAAATCTGTTTTCGATTTTGAAATCGGTGAGGGCAGAATGGAGTCTGTGCAGATAGGTGAATACGACACGTATTTGAACCTAGTGAAAAATCCTGCAGGACTCAACCAGTCAATCAACTATATATTGAACCAGGAAGATGAAAAGTTTTCTGTATTCATGTCACTTACGAATAAATATGCCGATGGTATTGATACATCATGGATATGGGATAGCCAATTTGAAAAGCTGGTTGATTCGGGACTGGATAAATTTATCTGCTCAGGAATGAGAGCCTATGATCTGGCTGTAAGACTGAAATATGCGGGAATTGATGAAGAAAAACTGATAGTTCTACCTGAAATAGAAGAGGCAGTGGATTATCTTAAGAACAATGTGGAATCAAAGCCTTATCTGTTATCCAGCTATTCTTCACTTCAGCCGATCAGAAAGATAATAAAAGAGTAGACGAGTTTGAAAATCCGGATTCAGATGATTTTCAGCGATTATTATAATGGCAATAGCAATGATTATAGCAATATTGTATAGAAAGGAATAACCTTATGGAACTTAAATTAGCATGGCTCTATCCTGATTTAATGGAGCTGTTTGGAGATAGTGGCAATATAAATATACTGGAGTACAGATGCAGAGAAATAGGAATAGATCTGATAGTAGACAGACTTTCGGTTGGAGATGATTTCAACCTGGACAGATATGATATGGTATTCATGGGCGGAGCTTCCGATAGAGAGCTGAGACTTTTCTATGACGATCTCATGTCAAAAAGAGAAGAAATCATAATGTCCATAGAGAAGAATAAAGTGTTTCTGATGATTTCAACTGGCTACCAGATATTAGGCCAGTACTATAAAGATGATGAAGGCAATAAACTTGATGGAGTAGGCGCATTTAACTACTATACGGAGACGGATCCTGATAAGGAGCATATAGCAGGTTATCTTGTGACTGAAACTGAGATTGACGGTCAGGAATTAAAGCTTGCAGGATTTGAAAATCATGCGGGAAGAACTTTCAGAATACTGAATCCTCTTGGAAAAGTCCTGAACGGAGTAGGAAACAATGAGAAGGATAAATCAGATGGTATCTTGTATAAAAATCTTATAGGAACTTATATGTCCGGACCGCTTCTAGCTAGAAATCCGGAACTTACAGATATAATAATAAAGAGAATGTGCGATCAGAGAGGGTATTCAGTTAATTTCCCAGTCTCGATCAACAGATATGAAGACAAAGCGAAAAAACAGGTTATAGAGGAATTTGAAAAATAGTTTTTAGAGATTATAAAGGTAAAAAGAATTGAAAGAATTGAAGAGGGTGATTTTTTGGCAAAATTAACACCTATGATGCAGCAGTATATGGATATCAAAGAAAAGCACCGGGACTGCATACTGTTTTTCCGTCTCGGTGATTTTTATGAGATGTTTTTTGACGATGCGCTTATAGCATCTAAAGAACTTGAAATTGCACTTACTGCCAGAGACTGCGGTCTTCCTGAAAAAGCTCCTATGTGCGGTGTACCGTACCATTCAGCTGATTCATATATAGCAAAGCTTATAGAAAAGTCATTCAAAGTAGCGATATGTGAACAGGTGGAAGATCCGTCAGAAGCAGTTGGAATAGTAAAAAGAGATGTCGTTAAGATAATCACTTCGGGTACTAAGACAGATCCGAAAATGCTCGATGATAAATCGAACAACTATCTCTGTACTGTCTATTTTGACGAGTCAAATGGCAGAATAAACAGAGCGGGAATTTCATATGCAGACATAACTACAGGCGAGATATATTCAACGGAACTTGAGATCAAAGAAGATAAGGATCTTGTGAAGATAGTAGATGAACTTGGAAAGATTATGCCGGGAGAACTTTTGATAAATATTGATATTCTGTCAGGAGAGTACAGGGAGCTGTTCTTGAGATTTGAAAATGTCATAAATGTACTGGACTCATGGTATTTTGAGAGGGATCTGTCAGAGAACAATCTTAAGAACCAGTTCAAGACGGATTCACTTTCAGGAATCGGAATTTATGGTGATTATGCAGGAATGTACTCAACAGGAGCGCTTCTTGAATATCTTAATGAAACTCAGAAAACACATCTGGATAATATAAGGAATCTCAAAATCTATTCGATAGAGAACTTCATGGTTATGGATATAAACACCAGAAGAAATCTTGAGCTTCTGGAGTCCATAAGAGGAAATAAGAAAAAGGGAAGTCTGCTCTCGGTACTTGATTACACTCACACTTCCATGGGTGGAAGACTTATCAAAAGATGGATAGAAGAGCCGCTTCTTGACAAATCGGAAATTGAAGAAAGACATAATATAATTGAGGACCTTTTCAGTGATATCATTTTAATGGACAAGATTTCAGATGAACTGAAAAATATTTATGATATTGAAAGACTTATAGGTAGAGTGGTTCAGGGCAGTTCAAATGGAAGAGTTCTGATTTCAATTAAGAATTCAGTTGCAGTTCTTCCGGGACTTAAACAGCTTCTATCAGAGTCAGACTCGGATAATCTTAAAAAGATCGCTGAGCAGATAGACACTCTGGAAGATGTATATGATCTTATAGACGAGAGCATAGAAGATGACTGTCCGATTGGTGTTAAAGAGGGAAAACTGATAAAAGAGGATTATTCCGAGGAACTGAAAGAACTCAGAAATATTTCAAGAAACGGGAAACTCTATCTTCTTGAGATAGAGGAGAAAGAAAGAGAAAAGACCGGGATAAAGAATCTTAAAATCTCATATAATAAAGTGTTCGGTTACTATATTGAAGTGACCAAATCGAATATAGATAGAGTACCGGACAGATATATAAGAAAACAGACACTTGCTAATTCAGAGAGATATATTGTAGATGAACTGAAAGAAGTGGAAAATAAAATACTGAACTCCAGAGACAGAATGATAGACCTTGAATATGAACTTTTCAATCAGGTCAGAGAGAAAGTCAAGGAGCAGGTTGAAAGAGTACAGACAGTAGCGAAGATAATAGCTTCACTCGATGTTCTTCTCTCGTTTACAAAAGCCGCATATTTCAACAACTATGTGAGACCGGTGATTGTAGAACCGAATACAGATGCTAGAGTTGATGCTGAACATTCAGAGAGTGAAATAGTTAAAGAAAAATATGGTCCTATAGACATAAGAGATGGTCGCCATCCGGTAGTTGAAAAGATGATAGATGACGGTGCGTTCGTATCGAATGATACCTATCTCGATACAGAGGACAGCAGACTCGATATTATTACAGGACCTAATATGTCAGGAAAGTCCACTTATATGAGACAGGTTGCACTTATAACTCTTATGGCTCAGATAGGTTCATACGTACCGGCTTCATATGCGAAAGTCTCACTGGTAGATAAGATATTTACGAGAATAGGAGCAACAGATGATCTCTCAGAAGGGCAGAGTACTTTCATGGTTGAGATGACGGAAGTTGCGAATATACTGAACAACGCAACAGAAAAGAGCCTTATAATACTCGATGAAATAGGCAGAGGAACGAGCACTTATGATGGACTGAGCATTGCATGGGCAGTAATCGAGTATATAGCCAGCAAAGACAGAATAGGGGCTAAAACCCTGTTTGCTACACACTATCATGAGCTTACCGAACTTGAAAACAAGGTTTCAGGAATTAAAAACTACAGAATTTCGGTAGAAGAAAAAGCAGGATCAGGTATCGTATTCTTAAGAAAGATCGAAAGAGGCGGAGCGAACAGATCGTATGGAATTGAAGTTGCAAAGCTTGCGGGAATTTCTACAGAAGTTACCGAC
The DNA here is from genome assembly GCA_964489735.1 of uncultured Clostridia bacterium. Lineage (GTDB taxonomy): Bacteria > Bacillota > Clostridia > Tissierellales > Gottschalkiaceae > Andreesenia. Next base: position 12,037 of record CAZBAL010000028.1, read on the forward strand.
AGAGCATATGAGATACTTGAAAAACTTGAAGAAGAGGATATAAACCGACCTCAGCCATCCCAGATATCACTTTTTGGAGATGAAAATCAGATGGTCAGCGAGCCTTCAGATAAGCCTGCATCAGGAAAGAGCAGAGCAATAGAGGCTAAAGAAAGCTGGGGAAATAAAGAAGATGCCGAGAAGTTTGAAAAGCTCAAATCAGTAGAAAAAGAGCTCAAAGAGATAGATATAATAAATATGACACCACTTGATGCTATGAATATTCTTTATAAATTAACGGGAATGGTGGACTAAGATTAAAACCCCTGACGGATTTGTCAGGGGTTTATATATGGTTTTTATAAGATTTTAAGATTTCGTCTTAAGGCTGATTAAGGCTGAGTATCTGCTTCTGATGTAAGCTCCATAAGATGTGCGTTTATCGTTTGATAGTGTTTCAGAATATTCTGTGCACTTTCCACCATCTCCATATGCTTACCTACATCTTCACTTTTGAAAGTATCCTTCGAATTTGCAGCTATCTTGTCAACTTCGACAGATATCTTTTCAGCTTCATCTGCTATCTCCTTAGTATTCGGCCCAGGTTTTTCATTCTTGAACTTATTCGATGCTTCCTGCATATCGGCTACAGCTTCATCGTGCCTTTCGATCCACTCAGGATTTTCAGGATCCGGATTCTGAATAACTGCAGTGTACTCATTTGTAGCAACTGTCATATCGTTCAGCGGCTCAGTTATATTATTGAAATAGATAATATCTCCGGTCTTCATCTTTCCACCAGTAAGATCTTTCACAGCCAGATTTGCAGATAGTACAACTCCTACAATTCCTAATAAAATTGAAACTATTATTATAATAACCGAAACATTTTTAGGTTTCTTTTTTACTGCCGCTACTATGAGAAGTATTATACCGACTATGAAACCTATACCAGCGATGAACGGCAGTCCATAAACTAATCTTTCCATTTTCTTCATCCCCTTTTAAATAATATTGTATGTAATATATTCTATAAAATATATCATTAAATATAGTACCCGATAAAATATCAAATAATCACAAATAGAAAAGATGTATACCCTAGGTAACCACAGCGGTTTAGTAATAGAATAGGCTTGTAGTTATTGATTTCACAATGTGTTATAATTGTACTAGACACAAGGACATAGAGAAATTAATATGATCTAAGCGATAAGGAATGATATAAATGGCAAAGATAAAAATCTTGGATGACAAGACAATTAACAAAATTGCAGCAGGTGAAGTTGTTGAAAGACCGGTTTCAGTAGTTAAAGAACTGGTTGAAAATTCAATAGATGCCTATTCGACAATTATCACCATAGAGATTAAAAAAGGCGGTACATCATATATAAGAATTACAGACAACGGGCTAGGAATAGACAAGTCGGATATTCAGAATGCATTTTTAAGACATTCCACAAGCAAGATTTCAAAAGTTGAAGATTTAGGAAATATCCTGACTCTCGGTTTTAGAGGAGAAGCACTCGCAAGTATTGCAGCAGTTTCCAGAGTCGAAATCATATCTAAAACCAGAATAGCTGAGATGGGACAGAAACTCATACTCCACGGTGGAGAAGTGCGTGAAAATCAGGAAATAGGAACGACAAACGGAACGACTATAATAATAAGAGATCTTTTCTTCAATGTTCCCGTAAGAAAAGGCTTCCTGAAATCAGAAGTTGCAGAAGCATCCGCTATAAATGATTTTGTCTATAAACTTGCGATCAGCAATCCACAGATATCATTTACATATATCAAAGATGGAAAGACTGAACTCAAAACACCTGGAAGAGGAAAGCTGGATGAGACAATCTACTCAGTAATGGGGAAAGATTTTATAGAATCCACTTTTGAGATCAACTATGAGGAAAAAGGTATAAAAATAGATGGATATATTTCCAATCTGAAGTATTTCAGAGGGAATAGAGCAAATCAGTTCGTATTCATAAACGGAAGAACGATAAAGAGCGAACTCGTATCAAAAGCGGTTGAAGAGATTTACAGAGAAAAGATGCCGATAGGGAAGTTTCCGATATTCATACTCTTCATAGAGCTTGACCCTGCACTTACAGATGTCAATATGCACCCATCGAAGATGGAAGTCAAGTTTAAAAACGAAAGAGAAGTTGAAAAAGCAATAAAACTTGCAGTAGCGGAAAAACTTCATAGCGAAAATCTGATTCCAAAAGTGAATCTATTTGAAAACTACCTTAGAGACAGAGCAAAAGATGAAGATAAGAAGACAAAGAAGGAAGAAAAATACGAAGAGATACCAGTATTTGAATATCTTGAAGAGAATAAAAAAAGTCTTGAAACTAGCCTTGAAACCAAATCAGGTGCAAGTGACAAACATCCTGAAAATCAGAAGTATGGCAGGAAGATGAT
>CAZBAL010000028.1:14542-20455 GCA_964489735.1 uncultured Clostridia bacterium
ATAGAGGTTCATACGATAAAGCTAAGAATATCAGTGACAATATTATGGTCGTAGGGGTAATATTCAACACATATATCTTATGTGAAGACAGGATAAATGATGAATTCCTTATGATTGACCAGCACGCAGCTCATGAGAGAATACTCTATGAAGAACTGAAGGAGAAGTACAGAAACAGAGAGATCTACACTCAGGAAGTAATAGGTTCAAAACCTATAGAGCTAAGCTTAAACGATATGACAAAGCTTGAGAACAACAGAGAAGTACTGAGTGCACTAGGCTTCACTTATGAGGAATTCGGTGAGAACACAGTCAGAATGAGAAGCATACCTATGATATTCGGAAAGCCCGACTCAGAACATCTCTTCCTGGATATACTGGATGCACTGGATATTGAAGGAGAAAGTTCTAAGAGCATATATGACAGTAAACTGGATAAAATCATGAAACAGGCTTGTACAGCCGCTATAAAAGGCGGGGACAGAATAGCCAATATCGAAATCAGAGCACTTATAGACAGACTGTTCAAATCGGAAAATCCTTATACATGCCCGCACGGCAGACCGATAACACTCAGAACCAGCAGAAAAGATATAGAAAAGAATTTCAGCAGAATTCAGAATTAGTTGTGGTAAGCCAATCAGTTTTTTGGTAATATGCATAGTAGTGAATTAGAGGTGAAAAGCTTGGAAAGAAAAAAACTAATCTTAATAGTTGGACCCACAGCAGTTGGAAAGACCGACCTTTCCATAAAGCTCGCAAAAGAGCTGAACGGAGAAATATTTTCAGTCGATTCCATGCAGATATATAAGGATATGGATATAGGAACAGCAAAAATAGAGGAGTCCGAGATGGAGGGCATTCCTCACTATATGATAGACATAGTAAATCCCGATGAAGAGTTTTCTGTTTCAGATTTCAGAGAACTGGTATATAAGTACATCGATGAGATATCTTCAAAAGGAAAAGTTCCAATAGGAGTAGGAGGCACAGGACTCTATGTAAACTCATTGGTTTATCAGCTTAATTTTGCAGAAGCCGAAAGTGATGAAAAGATAAGAGATAAATACACAGAGCTTGCAGAAGAACATGGAAATCAGTATATAATGGACAAGTTAAAAGAAATAGATCCTGAATCGGCTGAAAGGCTAAACTTAAATGATACAAAAAGGATAATCAGAGCCATAGAGATCTATGAAATGACCGGAAAGAAGATGTCCGAAAACTACAGCAATTTCAGAAAAGAGAATGATGACTTTGAATTAGTCATAATAGGACTTAACAGAGATAGACAGAAACTGTATGAGAGAATAAACTTAAGAGTCGATATCATGATGGAAAATGGGCTTGTAGATGAAGTCAGAGATCTTTTAGAAAGAGGATTTACAAAAGACATGACCTCGATGAAAGCTATAGGATATAAAGAAGTCATAGAATATATCGAAGGGAATATGGATTATGATGAGATGGTGGAAATCCTGAAAAGAAATTCCAGAAGATTTGCCAAAAGACAGCTCACATGGTTCAGAAGAGATAAGAGAATAAAATGGTTCGATTATGATGAGTATGAAAATAGCGAAGAGATGTACAGTGACATACTTGAAACTATAAAAAATGAGATAGATGTTTAAATAGACTAAAAGAGGATAAATATAACAGGAGGTAGTATTTTGTTAGATAAGACACTTGACTTGCTTGTAGATGCTTATGGCATAGACAGGAAAGTAATAGATTTTGTACAGAAAAAAGAAAAAGAAGTAGCAGATAAAAACTGGTTCAACAATATGGAAGAAGTAAAAGAGTACAATCAGATAAAAGTGGTTGAAGCAATGCAGTACTGCAGACTCAACGCCAGCCATTTTGCATGGACTACAGGGTACGGTTATGATGACCTTGGAAGAGACAAGGTAGAGCAGATCTATTCGAGAGTATTCAGAACTGAAGATGCACTTGTAAGACCTACAATAGCTTCGGGAACTCATGCCATCAATCTAAGCCTTACAGGAGTGTTAAAGCCGGGTGATGAACTCATATACATTTCAGGAGCACCTTACGACACACTTCAGAAATCCATCGGTATAACAGGAGATATGAAAGGTACACTAATCGAGTATGGAATAGTGTATTCTGAAATACCGCTTAAAGACAAGAAAATGGACATTGAAGCCATAAAAGCCAATGTAAAAAAGGGAACAAAGATGGTAGCAATCCAGAGATCAACTGGATACAGCAATAGAAATGCATTTACAGTATCAGAAATAGCAGAAGCGATAAAAGCTGTAAAAGAGATAGACAAAGATATAATAGTATTTGTAGACAACTGCTATGGAGAGTTCATAGAAGACAGAGAACCTACAGAAGTAGGAGCAGATCTTATGGCGGGCTCACTAATAAAGAATCCGGGTGGAGGACTAGCTCTTTCAGGAGGATATATTGTTGGAAAGACAGAACTGATAGAGTACGTTTCAAACAGAGCAACAGCTCCGGGAATAGGTAAAGACTGCGGTCTTACATTTGGAATGACAAGAAATGTGCTTCAGGGACTGTTCTTAGCTCCCCATATAGTTGGAGAATCTCTGAAAGGTTCAATACTTTTAGCAGCTATCTACTCAGACTTAGGTTATAATGTAGTACCCGATCTTAAAGCCAAAAGATCAGATATTATCCAGGCGATTGAGTTCAATTCAGAAGATAAACTGCTGAAGTTCTGCCAGGGAATACAGTCAGCATCGCCAGTTGATTCATATTTTGCACCGATACCATCAGAAATGCCGGGCTATGAAGAAGAAGTGATTATGGCTGCAGGAGCATTCGTGCAGGGCTCATCAATAGAGATGAGTGCAGATGGACCGTGCAGAGAACCGTATTTCGCATATTATCAGGGTGGACTGACATACGAACACTGTAAGTTTGGTATAATAATGAGTCTAAACAATATGCTTAAGCACGGAATGGTGGAAATAGATTAATATATAGGAATTGGAGTGGTTATATTGGACAATAGATTAGTTGATTATTTAAATTCGATAGATATAGAGAGCAGAACAGTCAAAGATGATAATGAAAACTCAGTTATCTATTATGACATAGATACAAAAAGCGGGAGAACAGCCAGAGTAGCCCATATAGTTTCAAGAGACGGTAAAAACATAAGCACAGTAGTTTCAGGGCTTAGCAGAACAATACCGTTTTACAAGAAAAATGAAGTATGGGAGTTCATAAACGATAAAAATATTGAAGAGAACAAAATCAAATTCCTTCTCACAGAAGAGAATAAGATAGCTTTCTCAATAGACAGAGTCATTCAGACAGGTTCAGAAATAGAACCGTCAGCAATAGTTGATGACTATAAGAAAATACTGAGAAGAGTAGATGAATATACATTAGTGAACTATATAGAAGAAAACTATTCTAAGAGCCTGGATATAAACGAAATAATCAGAAACAGCAGCGACCATATAGCAGAAGATATGGTTCAGGATATCAAAGACTACTTAAACTCGAAAGATATATTCGTTTCAAGAGTTGAAGAAGGAAATAATATAAAGCTGATATTCAAAATAGTAAACAGTGCTGCAAATGCATACGAAGTCGAATACAAAATCTATAAGAATTCAAAAGACCAGTTTATAGAGTTCAGAAACATATTTGGAAATCAGAAAGAAGTAAGTAAACTCTATATGCTTGAAGTTGCTTGGAATCTGAATGTCAGATACGGAAATATAAAGTATATCTATACGGAAGAGACAAACAGCTTCAACGTAAGACTCCATTACCATATAGAGCCGGAAAAGCTCAATCCGGAAGAACTGCTGAAAGATATAATAGTTCATTCAGATCTTTTTGAGATAGAATACAAGAACTTCTTACAGTATCTGCAGAGCCAGGTTATTGATCTATTCATAGAAACACCAGATAATGACAATAGCCTATAATTATTAACTCTTTCTAAACAATGGATAAAAATCAGCAATGATGAGATATTTGTGATAGAATAGAGTAAACGTATGATGGAAATATTTATGAGAGGAATGATTACATGAAGAGCAGAATGATTAAAAGATTATCTTTAGTGTTGGGACTAACTTTAGCTTTATCGGCTTTTTCAGGTTTATCTATAGCTTCAAATAATAACTCGAACAATTCAAACAAAGTTGAAACTTCAGCAAAGAAGAAAAATGAATCGAGAATAAATGGACTTATACTTGGAACAGACGGTGGAAGAACAGACACTATAATGTTCATGTCTTATGATTATAAAAACAATAAAGTGGACATAGTTTCAATACCTAGAGATACTTATATCAACTACAATAAGGCTGGAGCAGGCTTTAAAAAGATAAACTCAGTTTATCAGGTAGAAGGCTTCAAAGGCCTTAGCAAGCAAGTTAGAGATGTATTGGGAGACAATAGCATCAAGATAGACAAGTATGTTAAGCTTGACTACGAAGGAGCAAAGAGAATTATAGACTCTGTTGGGGGAGTTGAAGTGAACGTTCCTCCAGTAGTTGCTCAAAATACTGAAACACTTACACCAGGTCTTCAGACTCTAAAAGGGGATCAGGCAATAGAGTACCTGAGACAGAGATATGGATATGATGATGGAGACTTAGGAAGAGTTAGTAAGCAGCAGGATTTTGTTAAATCTTTCATGCTGAAAGCAAAAGAAAATGGAATACCATCAACAGCAAAAACAATACTTTCAGAAATAGATACAAATGTGGGAGTATTCGATGGTATATACTACGGATTCAAGCTTAGAAACATCAAGAAAGAAGATATAACGATGCATGTTTTACCAGGAAATGCAGAGACAAAAACTGTAGAAGGTGAAACACTGTCATACTATATCAGTGATAAAAAAGAAGCAAAGAAACTGATAGAAGAAATAATGGAATAGAATAGAAACAGATAAGAGTGGGTCGAGAGACCTGCTCTTTTTTTTGTGTCTATGAACTGTTCTTATGGTTGTCTATAAAAATTTTGAAAATCAAAGCATAAAAATCAATAAAGATATAAATTATAAAACAAAGTAATAATCTGACATTGAATTATTGACACTTCAATAAATTGAATTATATCACATGAACTCATTGACAAATATTGGGCGAGATATATAATATAGTCGTATGGTTATAACTTTTACAGCATAACTATAATAAAAAATAGAGGAGATGAAGAATTGAAAAAAAGAATAGTCAGTGTAATCGTACTTACAGCAATGACAATGCCAGTGGCTTTTCCGTTAGCTAACAACTACATAGGAGAAAGTATTTCAGTTGCATCCGAAGCAGTTGAACGAGAGGAATACGTTTCGATGTATAACCCAACTCCCCCATCAGAGGCTAAAGATACTGATATTGTAAACATTCCTGATGAAGGCTTGAAAAGTATTGTAGAGTATGAATTAGGAAGGGAATCTGGAAATACGGATAATCTTGAAATAACTGTAGGAGATATGAAGAAACTCAGTCATTTAACAGGAATGATATTTTTAGGAAACTATAGTGTAGAAGTAAGTATTGATTCACTAGAGGGTCTTCAGTATGCAATAAATCTGGAATATATGCATATAACCAAAGCTAGGAATAAAGATATCGAAGATTTTTCCAGTGAAACAGGATTTTTAAAGCCAATTGCTAACATAACTAGTTTAAAAAAAATCTCTATAGACTCATCAAATATAACTTCATCAGATTTAAAAGATTTAAATATAACCTTAGAAAGTTTGAAAATCAATAAAAGCAAGATTACAGACTTATCATATTTATCTGGTTTAGAAAACTTAAGGAGTTTAGAACTGTCAGATAATTACATCAAAAATGTAGAGCCCCTAAAGAAATTAACAAAACTTCAAGCTCTCATTATTAATGATAATCAAATTGAAGATATAAGCTTCCTAGGTGAGCTCAA
>CAZBAL010000029.1:0-15255 GCA_964489735.1 uncultured Clostridia bacterium
TGCAGAATTCTATGAAACAGGAACCTCGTGACTTTAGTCATGAGAGGTTCAGGGAGAGCCTTATGAAGGCAGTATCGTGAATATGGGTATTAAAAATGATGATGGCTCAATATGCTATATTATAGGAATCAGAAAGGATATAAGAGCTAAAATAGGTAAACAGCCAGGAGATACTGTGAAAGTAAGGATAAAGGAAAGGGTCTGATGACGTATAAAAAGCTGGTAAAGATAGAGTATGAATATTATGGGTATGTATATTGAATAGGAGATATATTAACTGTATAAAATTATTAGGAGGTAATTTTTTATGAATATTCATGTTGTTACTGGAGGCAGCAGTGGAATTGGTTTGGAAGTTTCTAAAAAGTTTACAGATGGCCTGGTTTTAATTTCAGGACGTGGAGAAGAAAAACTGATAAAGGCTGTGCAAGAGCTCAAATCAAATGGAGTAAATGCAAAGTACAAGCAGAGTGATATATCAGATAGAGATAGTGTCAAAGAGTTGCTCGAGTATGCTAAAACATTAGGGAATATAAAGACTGTTGTGAATTCAGCCGGTGTGAGCGGAGTAGGAATAGATGCGAGAAAGACTTTTGAAATAGATCTGATAGGCACTGAAAACATGGTACTAGCTTCAAAGGATTATATAGGAGAAGGTGGAGTTCTGATTCTTATGGCTTCAATGATGGGGTACGTTGCACCATCATGCGACAGCTGTAATGACTACCTGGTCAATCCATCGAAACCGGGAGTAATAGATGAACTGGTGAAGTTCACACAGAATGGTTCAGATGTAGCTTACAACCTTTCTAAAAGAGGGGTTCAGCTTATGGTTAAAAAATATGCTGCCGAATATGGAGATAAAGGAATAAGGATAGTGTCTGTATCACCGGGAATAATAGTCTCTCCAATGTCTAAAAAAGCTGAAGAGGAAAATCCGGAGATAATGAGCTATATGAAGTCAATGACTCCCCTTAAGAGGTATGGAGAAGTTGAAGATATTTCTAATATGATTCACTTTTTAGCTAGTGAAAAAGCTTCATTTATAACAGGCAATGATTTTGTTGTAGATGGTGGATTGACGCCTAAGCTATCTGAAATAATGAGTGCGGACAAAGAAGAGTAAAAATTTTGTTAAGTTATTTTTATTCAAAAATTTATACAATAAAAAAAGAGCCTAGGATTTCATATGGTATGATTTCCTAGGCTTTTTGTATGATTCTTTTATATAATTACACGAGTTATTTATGATATGTTTTCTTCTAGTGTATATTTTCTTTTTGGATAATACTCTGCGAACACAGCACCACCGACTATAAATACTGCTCCAATGAACTGAGTTATTAAAAGACGTTCATGAAGAATTATCATTGAGAAAAACACAGCTGAAACCAGTTCAAGATAACTGTAGATAGCAACTGTCTGAACCGGAAGATCTCCGATAGATGAAAAATAAAAATAGCATCCTAAGCCCGTGTTTAGAAGACCAAGAATCAGTACAGGAACTATGCTTGTACTTGGAATATTCAGTGATAAGCCCTGTTTAAATCCAACAAATATAGCAACAGTTACAAAGGCGATTATTAGTTGTAGCATTGAATTTTCAAGCCCTACAATCTTTGTGGCTTTCTTATTGAAGATTACCATAAATGAGTACATAACCGCAGACATAATACCGCAAAAGAATCCAAAGCTGTTTCCACCTGAAAATGTATTATCATTTACAAGGAAGATTCCACAGAAAACAGCAATAAATCCAATTATCTTTACTATGGTCAGCTTTTCCTTGAAAACAAATGGTGATAATGCCATGACAATTACTGGTCCTGAATAATATAAAAGTGTGGATATGCTGACTCCAATCTGTGCAAATGCTTCATATAGAAACATCCAACTTGTTCCCATAGCAAATCCCGACACACATAGATAGAAAAAGTGTTTCTTATCATTGTAGAAAGTTAACTTTCCTTTGCCTAAAAAATATATGGCAGTGAGCAGAATGCTTCCAATGAGTGTTCTAAGCAGAACTATCTCATAACTATTTAAATCTATAAAGCTTGCGACAATTCCGTTCAAGCCAAATAATAGCAAGGAAATCAAATATTTAATATATGAATACCTCATTTTAGATGAATTTCAGCTCCTTTTAATATTGAACTCAACAACCATTTACAATCGTAGTAAATTAAAGTTAATAAAAATTAACCATAGTTAATATTGTATCATGAGCAAACAAATATTGAAGCGGAATGTTTAGTTTAATTTTGCTGTTTGCAGAATGAACCATGGGGGAATCTGTTACGTACATCAGTACATTATTTTAATATTTCTGTTATCAACATCTATTATTCCCTCATCTTTCATTCGTTTCAGTTCACGAAAAAGAGAGGGTCTCTGTACTCCTAAATGGTCAGCTAGTTGCTTTTTTGTAATAGGAAGAATAATATTATTAGACTTCTGATCAGCAGAAAGTGCCTTAAGATAGTCTAGTAGATTTTCTCTTAGAGACTTCTGAGTGAACATAGCTATTTTTCTGTTAAGTCCCTGAGAGTTAAGTGATAGGGATTTTATGAACTCCATGACAAAACTTTTCTTATCTAAAAACTTCATAATGGCTTCTTTAGATATATGATATACAGAACAGTTTGTGGTACAAAATATATTCATAGGATACTTATTCTGATCACCGAACAGCAGATTTGCTCCTATAACACTGCCTTCCTTGAACTCAAATACAACTGTTTCAGATCCGCTCTCAGTCAGCGAGTATGCGATAAGATTTCCTGAAGATACAATGTCCAGAGTTCTACACTCTTCACCTTGTTCGTGAATTGTATTCCCCTTTTCATATGAAGAATGAATTATATCACCTTTTGAAATATATTCCTGTATAAGTTTTGAATCGATTTCTTTTAACATAGGGTATTTTCTCAGTTCTCTATCCATGAAATCACTCCTTTAATATTATTATAACAAAAAGAAACCTAAGTGTCTTTTTCTTTATGTGAGTCAGTGTTACCATAATATTAGAATAAAATATAAATGAAACAGAAAGGAGTAGAAAACGATGATTGAAAAAGTATTTGAACTTTCTAAAGGCGATGAGAGGGCAGTAGAGAAAGTGATTTTTGATGAAAATGTTAACTATTTACACATGGTATTCAACAAAGAAGAGGGACTTCCGGAACACTATTCCAATTCGAATGTGTATATGACAGTTTTGAGAGGAACTCTATCTATAACACTTGATGACCAAGACACTCATGAATATACAGGAAATACACTACTGAAGATACCAGTAGATACAAAAATGAATGTAAGAAATCTTCATGATGATACGTTGGAGCTGATAGTAGTAAAATCACCAGCACCTGAGTTATAAGAGGAAATGGGGAAGTTGAAATGGACGTATTCACACTTGTTATATGGATCGGAACGATAATATTCTTGGCAATTTCATTTGCTAAAGATAAAAATAGAACTAAGAGAACACTTAAGCGTGCATTCTATATGGGGAAAGGTATGGCGCTTAGCATATTTACAATTATTTTTGCAATAGGGTTTATTCTGACATTTCTGCCACCTACAGAAATAGCAGGTTTCGTAGGAGAACAGTCAGTTATTGTATCGACTGTCATATCAGCACTGTTAGGAACGGTGACACTTGTACCGGCATTTATTGCATTTCCATTAGTAGGGACACTTATGGATGCGGGTGTCAGTGTGGTTCCATCTGTGGCATTTTTAACTACACTCACTATGGTTGGTGTGGTGACAATTCCACTAGAAAAGGAAAAGTTCGGAGCAAAGTTTACGGCTGTGAGAAATAGTCTGAGCTTCATATCAGCTATAATCATAGCACTAGTTATGGGAGCGATAATATGATGGTAATAGACAAGATAAAAAAGAATAAATTTTTTGTCATAGTACTTCTGTCATATATAGTTATGACAATAGTAAGTCCGTCTCTTGGACAGCAGTCTGTTAAAAACAGCGCCTATTATATAAAAGAAATGCTTTTAATAATGCCTGTTATTTTTATACTGACTGCTCTTTTGGACACGTGGGTTCCAAGAGATAGAATTGAGAAGTACTTGGGTAGAGATGCGAAAGCTAAAGGAGTATTTCTTTCTTTTGTTATAGGAAGTATTTCCGCAGGACCTATCTATGCAGCATTTCCTATGTGTATAATGCTTCATAAAAAGGGAGCATCGATTAGAAATATTATTATAATATTAAGCTCTTGGGCAGTAATAAAGATTCCAATGCTGATAAACGAAGCAAAGTTCTTAGGACCAAGGTTTATGGCATGGAGATGGGTTTTGACCATCGTTGCTATAATAATATTTTCATGGATTGCAGACAAGATTGTCAAAGAAGAAGATTTACCAGAAGAGGAGGAAATTATAATGGACAAAGTAACTCTTGATAAAGACGCATGTATAGGTTGTGGGCTGTGTGTAGCAACTTATCCTGAACTTTTTCAAATGGACGGCAGTAAAGCTTATGTAGTTGAAAGAGAAGAAGGCGCAGAGCTTGATATGGATAGACTGCAAACAGCTATAGATGACTGTCCGGTTAGTGCAATAGAATATCACGGTGAATAAAAACTCCCATTATGGGAGTTTTTTTATGATATCATTATAATAATAGAATTAGAACGGAGTTTTGTAGAGGAGATGATTCTTATGAAAAACAATATACTTTTAGAGACAATAGATAAGCTTTATGAGATACTGGGTGATGAAATTGAAGATATATATGTAGACAGGGTTGTATTTGGTCTTTTCTTTACAGGTGTGAAACTGAGCAACGGAAAAGGTGGCATAAGCTATACACCACTTAAATCTCTGTCAGGTGCTGTCTGCTGTCCAAGTTCTGCAGCCACAATGCCTAGAGCAGGAAGAATGGCAGGAGAGAATGTGAAGCATTTCCTAGATGATATGTTCAAAGGCGGAGATTTGAAGAAGACTCTGGGAATTGCCGTTATAAATGCATTAGCTACTACATGCTGGAGTATGGGTAAAGGTAACGAGACCTATGCCATAGAGTATGATATGGATCCAATTGAAAAAATAGAAATTGAAGAAGGAACACATACAGTTGTCGTTGGAGCCTTAGTTCCATATATAAAAATGCTGATTAAAAACAATAGAGAATTCTCCATATTGGAACTTGATCCGAGCACATTAAAAGAGCACGAGAGAAAATACCATGTCCCAACTGGAAGAGAAGATGAAGTCGTTCCAAAAGCAGACTATATGATAATAACAGGGACTACACTTATAAATGATTCATTAGAAGGACTATTGGAAATGACAAAGCCAGGTGCCAAAGTGATCGTAGTAGGACCTACTGTTAGTATGATACCGGAAGCTTTCTTCAAAAGAAATGTTAGCTATGTAGGTGGAGTTGAAGTGACAGACCCTGATAAGTTATTAGATACATTAGCAGAAGGCGGTTCAGGATATCATTTCTTTGGTAAATATGCGAAAAAGACAGTTATTAGTTTGTTATAAATTATGAGGTTAGTTTTTGACAGATAGAGATTTACTAGGACAGCATTTTAAAAAGATTTTAGACTGAGGGAAACCTCAGTTTTTTCATGCCTGAAAATATCACAGTCATAGTTTGGTAATCAAATATAGAGTATTTTGAGACTGTTCAATGAAGTCTACGGAGCGTGGATTGTTTGCGTAGACTTTTTAAATTAAACTAAAGAAGAGGTGGGAAACCCATATATGAAAATAAATAAAGAAATAGATGGAGCAAGGAGGAGATACATTAAATATGGATTGTTCAAAAATAGGCGAGTTAATTATAAAACTCAGAAAAGAAAAAGGATTGACACAGAGAGAAATAGCTGAAAAGTTGAATATAAGCAACAAGACGGTATCTAAATGGGAGTGTGGCAATGGATGTCCTGATGTTACACTCTGGGAAGAACTTTCTGAGATACTTGGTGCAGATATATTGAAACTACTTCATGGAGAGCTGAAGCCCAATAAGCCGGATATTGGTAATATTGAGAAGATTAAGTTCTATGTATGCTCAACATGTGGGAATATTCTCATGAGTACAGGGAAAGCTAATATATCTTGCTGTGGAATCATGCTTTCACCATTGACTTCTAACAAATCAACAATGGAACACGATGTATCTGTTGAAGAAGTGGATAATGAGTACTATGTAAGTTTAGAACACGAAATGAGTAAGCAGCATTATATTTCATTTGCAGCTTTTGTATATCAAGATAGAGTTTGGTTTCAAAGACTCTATCCTGAACAGAGCTCAGCATTTAGAATGCCTGCAATGAGAGGAAGAGGAAACCTATATATACATTGCACAAAAGATGGACTGTTTAAATATTCTTTAAAAATTTGATACTAAAGACTGAACTGACCTCGAAAATTGGTATGAAACTAGATTTTGGTGGTCAGTTTTTTTTATTGTCAATAGTCAAGGAGTTATCTGAAAGACTAAATCATGAGATTGACTATTCATTGGAAGACAATATGTTCAAAATAGTTCTCATGTTGAATTCAAAATAATATTTTTCAACTGAGATGTTGTAAAAATTCTAAAGAGTCATACAATATATTTGGTAGAATTTTGAAAAACATCACATATATGTAAGGAGAGAATTTATGCTAGTTGTAATAATAGCACTGGCTATAATAGCAAAGATATTCGCAATTCGCTATGTTTTATTGAAGGAAGATTTGAAATTATTAAATTATGATATAAAGTGCAGTTTGGAAAAGGAATATAAAAAAAGTTTATTCACCAACTCTTCTAACAAACAGGTAATTGAGTTGGTTGATCTATTGAATGAACATTTAAATGAAAAGAAAGATTCAAATATTGAGTACAGAAAAAACAATCAGAAGATGAAAGACAGTATGGATCTTCTTGCTCATGAAATGAAAGCATCAGTAAATGCCATAAGCGTTTATGTTGATTCAATGAAGTCTAATATGCGAAGTGATAATTTGGAATATGTCAATTTAATAGGAAATGAATCATTAAGTTTAAAAGAAACTGTAGATGCACTTGAATCTTTTATACAGGAGTTGGATGAAAACTATCCTAGTGAATTGGAAATAACGCCAATTGATTCATTGACGAGAGAGCTTATTTTGAATTATTATTATGAACTTGACAGTCAAAATAATCAGTTGACTCTTGAAATACCTAACAAGAGAGTTGAAACCATTACTGATCCACACACTCTTACAAAGATACTATCAGATTTGGTTTCTAAAATTATGAGTGGCGGTAAGGAAGGATACAGACTCAAAGTGTTTAACGGAGAAAAGAATATCTGCAATATAGAACTTGTTTCAAAGCATATATAATAGTTCAGATAAACTTCAGATAAGAAACAAATAGAATTCATCTTTCCAGGTTATTATTTATATATAAACAAAATATATAATTTCTGGAGGATGAGAACAATGAAACTAAAAAGAATAATACCTGTTCTAGGTATAGTTACAATTATGGGAGCTACAGGAGCAGTATCTTTCGCATCAGGAGATGATAAAGCAGACTCTTCTACAACTACAGGAGTAACTCAAGAATTCGGTGGCAGACTAGGAAATGGAACACGTGAATGTGATGGAACTGGAAGAGGAAACGTAGGAAATAGAGGCAATAAATGTGGTAGAGGATTCAATGGTGAAAGAGCGGAGCTCACAGAAGAAGAAATTGCAGAAAGAAAAGCCAGAAGAACAGAATGTCTTTCGCAGGCGCTAGCGGAAGGAAGAATAAGTCAAGAAGAATATGACCAAATGATAAATCAAGACTTTCCTGGACAAGGTCAAAGAAAAGGTATGAACAGAAATTCTGATATTGAACAAAAGAATGGATTAGGTCAGAGAAAAGGAAATGGACAGAATTCTGGTAAGGGAAATGACTCCAAATAAATAAATATCATATATTAAGCCGAGAAATTTTCTCGGCTTTTTTAATACTAAAAAATAACGTATCAGTCTATAAAATCATAGAATGAAATCTGCAAAGGACGAGTAAATATTAAATCTTTGCAGTATTGGTTATTTAGAATGTTCATAGGGGTATAATTATTGACAGTGAGGCGGTGAGTAACATGGTTAAAATGTTGGTCTGTGATGATGAGGAAGGTTTAAGAGCAGTTATAAAGAGATATGCTGAGTTCGAAGGGTTTGAAGTTGTTGAGGCGTCGAATGGCATGGAAGCACTTGAACTTTTCAAAGATAATGATTTTGACATAATAATAATGGATGTTATGATGCCTGAGTTAGATGGGTTTTCTGCTGTAAAGGAAATAAGAAAGACTTCGGATGTACCAGTTATAATGCTCTCAGCCAGAGGAGAAGAGTATGACAAGGTGTTGGGATTTGAGTTGGGTGTAGATGACTATGTGGTCAAACCTTTCTCCTCAAAAGAGCTGATGCTGAGAGTAAATGCAATACTGAGAAGAAATTCAAGCAGAAAAAAATGTGACAAAAAGGAGAATAAACACGAAGTATTTGAAAAAGATGGATTGAAAGTTGATATGACAGCATATAAGGTGACGATAGATGGTCTTCAGACCGATATGGCTCCAAAAGAATATGAACTTTTATTCTTCTTGATCAGAAATAAGAATATAGCCGTTCCCAGAGAAAAAATACTTACAGAGGTTTGGGGATATGATTACTTTGGAGATGACAGAACATTAGATACGCATATGAAATTACTGAGAAAGTCACTAGGAGATTATGCAAAATGGATAGTGACACTCAGAGGTATAGGATATAGATTTGAAGGATAGAAGGGATATTAATGAATAGACCAAGAAAACTTATGTGGAAAATTTTTATATTTTTGATAGGATTTTGTGTGCTTCTATTAGCTGTTTTATGGATATTACAGACATCTCTACTTGAAACTATGTACCAGAATATTCGAAGAGATGAACTTAAAAAGGCTATAGTTCTGATAGAAGAAAATATTGATAGTCCCGATTTAAATGAGATTATAGAAGATCTGCAGCATGACTCAGAGATATTTGTATCAATTGCAAATGACTCTGGGATGCTTAATGTTCCTGCTCGACAAGAAAGAGGTCATGGAATGGGAAGAAATAGAATCCGTCAAACCATAACAGAAACGGAAGAGTTTGTAAGAACAGATGGAACAAGGGTGTCTTACACATTCTATGCTGTTATTTCTCCGGTCAAAGCGACAATATCTACGATTAAAGTACAACTATATTATGTTACAGGCATTATGATTTTTCTATCTGTAATACTGGCATTTATTATTGCGAAAATAGTTTCCAAGCCTATAGAAAAGCTGAATGAGTCGGCAAAAGTTCTCGCCACAGGAAACTATGATGTCTCATTTTCAGGAAATGAATACAGAGAAATACATGAGCTTTCAGATACGCTCAATTACACAGCATCAGAACTTTCTAAAGTTGAGTCGTTGAGAAGGGAGCTTATGGCAAATATTTCTCATGATTTAAGAACACCTCTGGCTTTAATATATAGCTATGCCGAGATGATGCATGATTTTCCGACTGAGGTGAACGAGGAGCAGACAGAAGTAATAATGAATGAAGCTTCAAGACTTAGTTCTCTGGTAAATGACATACTTGATGTTTCACAGCTTGAATCCGGTAATTTTGCACTCTCAAAGAGAGTGTACAATCTCACAGATAGCATAGAGAAAACAGTAAATAGAGTTGCGGAGATGGTTAAAAAAGATGGGTATAAATTTGAATTCATCAAAGACAGTGATGTATTTGTAAATGCGGATGAAGTGAAAATTACCCAGGCTTTTTATAATCTGCTCATAAATGCAGTTAACTACAGTGAAGAGGATCTAAATATTACTGTAAATCAAAGAGTAGTTGATGGTGTGAGAGCATGGTCAGGTGAGTCGGTAAATAAATCTGTAGTTTTAGAGATAATAGATAAGGGGTCTGGAATAGAAGAGAAAAACATTCCTCATATATGGGATAGATATTATAAAACCGATAAAGTCCACAGAAGAGCCATTATAGGGACTGGTTTGGGACTTTCTATAGTCAAAAATATAATTGAAATGCATGATGGAGAGTATGGTGTTTCATCGGAGATGGGAAAAGGAAGTACTTTCTGGTTAAGTCTCCCTATATCAGAGACAGATGCAGATAGATGATAGAAACTATGCAGCTGAGCTCTAAGAAAAGTGAAGGTTAAGTAATTGTAAATGACAATTAAAGATGATATAATAATAGTACTAAGTCCTATTAACGAATAAGAACGAGGTGATATATTGAGTCCAAAAGTGATTTTACTCACAATATTAGGATTTTTCTTTTTGGGAATGGGAGCAATCGGTTTGTTGTTGCCGGTATGGCCAACAACACCATTTGTTTTGCTGGCTGTAGCCTGTTTTTCAGGTACACCGCGAATCAAGGAAAAAATTCTGAAGGTTAAATTTTTCAGAGAACATGTGGAGAATTATGAAACGAGGAGGGGACTTTCTCGTAGGACATTCTGGATGAGCATGGTTTGGCTTTGGGGAATGCTTTTATTATCAATGGTTATGATGCAGAAGATAACTATGACATTTTTTCTTTCTCTAATTGGAATCGCTGTGACAATTCACATTGCATGGATGTCTAGAAGCAGAGTCAGAGGCGGAGTTGAGGAGGAAAAAGAATGAAGCGTGTATTTGGAATGGTTGAAGTAGTCTTTGATATACTCTATATGCTTATTGCCTTTGTACTCGGAATGATTCTGTTAATGACAGGTGTGGAGAGTCCGGAAAGAACTCTGGCAGGGATAATGGCTTTAGTGCTAGTGGGAGGAGATGCTTTTCATCTAGTACCAAGGATAATTGTGATAGTCAAAGGTGAAGAGGAAAAGTACCGCCGGGCACTTGGTAAAGGAAAACAGATAACTTCAATAACCATGACCATATTCTATGTGATTTTGTGGATGATAGGATTAGAAATATTTTCACCATCTAATGTAGAGTTGTGGACATATACAGTCTATCTTTTAGCTTTAGTAAGAATAATTCTCTGTCTTCTGCCTAAAAATAGATGGGAAGATAGATATCCTCCTGTAGAATGGGGTATATATAGGAATATTCCGTTTTTCATACAAGGAATGATAGTTGCAGGACTCTATTTTGTCCATAGAAATAGTGTTCAGGGTATCGGCTTAATGTGGTTGGCAATAATATTGAGTTTCGCATTTTACCTTCCAGTAGTTTTATGGTCAAATAAGAATCCGAAAGTTGGTATGCTGATGCTGCCAAAGACATGCACATATTTATGGATACTGTTCATGTTACTGGTATTATAAATTCACTTATTGATAAGCGGATTTTGAAAAAAAGTTTGTAGAATTGGTATTTAATTAGTTTTTAGATAAAAAATATTAAAATGGAGGAGATTTACATGAAAGACATGAAAGATAATAAAAACATGGAAGAAGTAAAAGATCCTAATGAAGAAAAAGATTTCAGTGAGCATAAGAAGCTGACAAATGAAGTTGGTGCTCCAATTCCAGACAATGAGAACTCAATAACTGCTGGAGAGCGTGGGCCAGTTGTACTTCAAGATGTATGGCTTTTAGAAAAGATGGCTCATTTCAACAGAGAAGTAATTCCTGAGCGTCGTATGCATGCTAAAGGTTGGGGAGCTTACGGAAAGCTTACAGTAACTCATGATATTTCAAAATATACGAAGGCTAAAGTTCTTCAGCAAGGTACTGAAACTGAACTGTTCATGCGTTTCTCTACAGTTGCTGGAGAACGTGGAGCAGCAGACTGTGAGCGTGATATCCGTGGAGCAGCAGTAAAATTCTATACAGAAGAA
Organism: uncultured Clostridia bacterium; assembly: GCA_964489735.1. GTDB lineage: Bacteria > Bacillota > Clostridia > Tissierellales > Gottschalkiaceae > Andreesenia. The sequence goes on from CAZBAL010000029.1 coordinate 11,843, forward strand.
GGAAACTGGGACTTAGTTGGAAACAATACGCCGACATTCTTTATAAGAGATGTTCACAATTTCTCAGATTTAAACCGTGCTGTTAAGCGTGACCCTAGAACAGGTCGTAGATCAGCTCAGAACAACTGGGATTTCTGGACAATCTTACCGGAGTGTTTCCACCAGGTTACTATAGTTATGAGTGACAGAGGAATTCCAGCATCATTCAGAAATATGCATTTCTTCGGAGAGCATACATTCTCACTTTATAATGAAGCAAATGAGAGAGTTTGGTGTAAATTCCACTTTAAAACACAGCAGGGAATCAAGAACTTCACAAATGAAGAGGCTGCTAAAATAAATGGTATGGATAGAGAATATATGGGGAAAGACCTATATGATGCTATAGAAAATGGAGATTATCCAAAGTGGACTATGTATATTCAGGTTATGACAGAAGAACAGGCAAAAAATCACTATGAAAATCCATTCGATATCACTAAGATATGGAGACATGCTGAATTCCCACTTATAGAAGTTGGAGTGCTTGAACTTAACCGTAACCCAGAGAACTTCTATGCTGAAGTTGAGCAGGCGGCGTTTACTCCTGCACACGTAGTTCCGGGAATTGGATTCAGTCCGGATAAATTCCTACAGGGAAGACTGTTCTCTTATGGAGATGCACAGCGTTACCGTTTAGGTGTAAACCACAACCAGATACCTGTAAACCGTGCTAAAGTACCAGTGAATGAATATCACAGAGATGGTGCTATGAGAGTCGATGGAAACTATGGAGGTACACCGGCTTATACACCAAATAGCTACGGTGTTTGGGCAGCACAGCCAGAAGTTATGGAACCGCCACTTAATCTTGAAGGTGCAATGTACCATTATGATCCAAAGGATGATCCTACAGATGACTGCTTCAAAGCAGGAGGAGACCTGTGGAGAATTCTTGAGGAAGATAAGAAACAAGTGTTGATTGAAAATACTGTAGAAGATATGGCACCAGTTACTATAAATATAAAATATCGTCATGCAGCTCATTGCTATTTAGCAGATAAAGAATATGGTGAGAGATTTGCGGAAGCTGCTGGACTAGACCTTAATAAGGTAATCGAGTTATCAAAGCTTAGCAATGATGAGTTGATTCAGGCTACTCTATCTAGTAAAATGTAGTTAACAGATTAATTAGGAGTGGTTTTTATGAAGCAGCACAGAAACACAAAACAGCGTCAGATGGTATTGGATGCAGTTAAGAATCGCTTCGACCATCCCACTGCCGATCAGATATATTTAGATGTTCGTGCTAAAGATGACAAAATCAGTCGAGGAACTGTTTATAGAAATCTAAATTCACTAGTTGAGCAAGGCGAGATTCTCAGAGTAAAAATGCCTGAAGCAGATCGTTTTGAAGGACAGATAGACAAGCACTACCATTTCATATGCAAAGAATGTGGAGAAGTTACAGATATTCCACTACCATATGATGAACAAATGGACAAAGAGATGTCAGTCAAGACTGATCACAAGATAGATAGGCATAGAATAGTGTTTGAGGGAGTCTGCTCAAATTGTCAGAAGAGTAATAGCAACGAATAGGAAAAGAACAATAATATAATCAAGAGGCAACAGATTCAATATAAAAGCAAAAATGTCAGGGGCTATATAGCTCCTGACATTTTTGCTTTTTCTGCAGTTATAAAGAACTATATATTCCATAATGAAGCAATTCTAAAAGATGTCATAAAAAAGATAAAGTTATTGTTAAGATAAGAAGGGTACTTATATATTGAGGAAAAATACATTGCAAAATGTATAAATGAGAGGAGAGGCTTATGTTTAGATTTAACAATATAAAATTCAAGCATATTTTAGACATTGAAAATCTAACTATTGAAAAAGGCAAAGTAACCTGTATCATAGGGGAAAGTGGTAGTGGAAAGACCACTCTTTTGAAATTGTTCAATAAAATGATAACAAATGACAAAGGAGATATATTTTATAATGATAAAAACTTAAAAGAGATTGATTCAGTTGAACTCAGAAGAGAAGTTATTATGCTTCCGCAGATTCCAACAGTATTTTCCGGAACAGTAAGAGATAATCTGCTCATCGGACTTAAGTTCTCTGAGAAGCCTTTAGTAGATGATGAAGTTCTCAATAATATACTGAAAGTGGTCAGTTTAAATAAAAAACTGGATGATGATTCAAGTGATTTATCCGGTGGAGAAAAGCAGAGGTTAGCATTAGGAAGAATAATGATAATGGAGCCGGAAGTTTTATTGCTCGATGAGCCTTCATCTGCACTAGATGATGAAACGGAAATGATAATAATGGAGAATCTGGTTTCATATACAAAAGAAAATGGGAAAACATTAATAATAGTCACACATTCTAAAAAACTCGCTTACACCTATTCTGACAGAATACTGGAAATATATGATGGTGGCGTTAGGGAATTTGGAGGTGAGCAGTATGAATAGTGTAATAGAACTAGGTTTCTGGCAGATGTTCGCAGCATATATGTTCGTTGTAGTCCTTATGATAATAGTTAAAATAAAGGGGATACCTAGAGAAAAAGAGATACTGCTGTCATCAGTCAGAATGACACTTCAGTTGATACTCACAGGGTTTGTACTGGTATATGTTTTTGATAATCCATCTCCAATATCTACGGTCCTGATACTTGCTCTTATGGAGGCATTTGCGGTCTACAATGTAATAAAGAGAACTAGAAAAAAGTTGTCTATCAGATTAAAGCAGGTTATAGCCGTATCGGTAGTATCTGGAACGGTTGGCTGTATTCTGTTCTTCCTGTTTGTAGTTGTAAAAATTACACCTTGGTTCGATCCGCAATATTTCATACCGATTTCAGGAATGCTGATAGGAAATTCCATGACAGGCGTTACGTTAGGAGTTACAAAATTGGTAGATGATATGCAGTCGAATAGAGATTTAGTGGAAGGTGCTCTAATGCTTGGAGCAAAACCTAAAATGGCTACAAAGGAAATAGTTGACAGTGCATTTGACTCTGCTATACTTCCGACAATCAACTCAATGGTCGGAATGGGAATAGTATTCCTGCCAGGTATGATGACCGGTCAGATACTATCAGGGATATCACCTGTAACAGCTATAGAGTACCAGATAGCCATAATGCTTGGTATACTGGGAAGCGTTACACTTACAACTACAATATTTGTGCACTTAGCATATAAGACATTTTTCAATGAGCATTGTCAGATGAATAGAGAGCAGTAAGCAGAATTGATTTTATATGAACTGATGCTACATGAAATAATTTTATATATAACTAAGAAACAGAGTTTTTAAACTTATATGGAAAAAAAAGAAAATCGAAGATTCTAAGGACGTGAAAACAGTGAAAAATGAACATAAAGAACACTCAGAGCATGAGCATGGGAACCACG
>CAZBAL010000029.1:15355-20328 GCA_964489735.1 uncultured Clostridia bacterium
CATGGAGATCACTCTGGACACGGCGGAATGGATCACAGCATGCATGGAGCAGACTTTTATAAGAAATTCATCATATCCTTATTCTTGACCATTCCTCTAGTGATATTATCCCCAGTTGTTCAAGAGATATTTGGTTACAGTTTAAGCTTCCCGGGGTCGCAGTGGGTTGAATTGATATTAGCTAGTGTTCTCTACTTCTATTGTGGCCAGCCATTCTTAAAAGGAGCTTATGATGAAATAAAGAAACGGAACATTGGAATGATGACTCTAATAAGCGTGGCCATCACGGTTGCTTACTTTTATAGTGTTGCTACTGTTTTCGGCTTTGAAGGAATGAACTTTTTCTGGGAATTAGGAACATTGATATCAATAATGCTATTAGGTCACCACTTAGAAATGAAATCCATAATGGGAGCCTCTAAGTCTCTAGAAGCATTAGCAGAGCTTTTACCTGCACAAGCTTTGTTGGTTGATGGAGAGAGTACAAAAGAGATCAATATTGATGAAATAAAAAAGGGAGATATACTGTTAATCCGTGCCAATGATAAAATTCCAGCCGATGGGAAAATAGTAGAAGGAAACACATCTGTTAATGAGTCTATGCTGACAGGAGAATCTAAACCGGTTAAGAAAGAACAAGGTGACCAGGTTGTCGGTGGATCAATTAATGGAAATAATACAGTAAAAATTAAGGTTTCAGCTACCGGAGAAGAGTCTTATCTGTCAAACATCATAGGTATTGTAGAACAGGCACAGGAGAATAAGTCTAAGACTCAGAATCTAGCAGATAGAGCTGCAAAATGGCTGACTTATATCGCATTGACAGCAGGACTTTTGACATTTACCCACTGGCTACTAGCAGGCAAAGGAACTGATTTTTCACTCATGATGATGGTCGGCGTAATAATAATCACCTGTCCTCATGCTTTGGGATTAGCTATTCCACTGGTGGTGTCGAACTCAATTTCCAAAGTTGCTCAAAATGGAGTATTGATTCGTAATCGTACAGCATTTGAAGAAACCGATAAAATCGATACTATAATTTTCGATAAGACAGGAACGCTAACTTACGGTGATTTCAAAGTAAGTAAAGTAGTATCATATAATGATTTGAGTGAAGAAGAGCTTTTAACTAAAGTGGCATCTATGGAGCAGTACTCAGAACACCCAATCGCTCAGGCCATATTGAAAGAATCTATTGAACGAGAGCTGCAATTGGAAAAAGTTGAGAATTTTGAATCAATCACTGCTAAAGGTGTTAAAGGATTTATAGATAATGAAGAAGTTATGGTAGTTAGTCCAAAAGCAGTTAAAGACTTTGGTCATGAAATAAAAGAACAGTCAGAGCCGGGTACAGTAGTTTATCTTTTAGTGGATAAAAAACTTGAAGGGGAAGTACATCTAGCTGATAAGATTAGAGATAATGCGAAAGAAGCAGTAGAAAAGCTTCAGAAACGTGGGATAAAAGTATTGATGGCAACAGGCGATAACGATGTGATTGCAAAGGAAGTCAGTGATAAATTAAAACTGGATGGATTCCATGCAAGCCTTCAACCTGAAGATAAAGTTAAAATAGTAGAAGACCTCAAGAGCAAGGGTGAATTTGTAGCCATGGTAGGAGACGGAGTCAACGATGCTCCAGCATTAGCTACAGCAGACATAGGTTTTGCGATTGGCTCAGGGACAGCTATTGCCAATGAAACATCGGATATAAGTTTAATAAATAGCAATCCTATGGACGTTGTCAAATCTATAGAATGGGGAGCTATTACAAGAAGTAAAATGGTTCAGAACTTAGTCTGGGCGACAGCTTATAATGTTATAGCGATCCCTCTGGCAGCTGGAATACTATATCCGCATTTCGTATTACCACCTACAGTCGGTGCAGCGATTATGTCAGTCAGTACAATCATAGTAGCACTCAACGCTCAGCATTTGCTTACTAAGATAAAGTAAGGAAATTTCTTGGCATATTCAGAGAAGAATTAATTTTATGGTAAACGGAAATACGACCCTAAGGTATTAATCTTACCTTAGGGTATATTTTTGTAGAAAAAGGTGTTTGTAAAATAAATTAGGTGGGAGTTGTTGAAAGATGTTGCTACTGTATGGAATTGGGTGCTAAGAATCTACAGGAATTAACAATAATTATTATTTTGTACTATAATGTAGTAAAGAGATGAATTGAATCATATTATGTTTGTGAAGCAGATTAGTTGATAGTAAGCAATAATATAGGACAGTATTTTGTATACTTTGATTTTTTTGACTTTATACTAACGCTGTAACTAAGTAGTAGTTATAATGACTTGTTAGGAGGAATTACATGAAAACATCTGAAGAAATTAAAAGACGATTATGGAATGGAGCAAATGAGTTAAGAGGCTCAATGGATGCAAGTAGATACAAGGATTACATGCTAGGGCTTATGTTTTATAAGTTTTTAAGCGATAATACACTAGAAACATTTAAGAATATAAATAAGATGAAAGGTTGCACAGAAGAGGAAGTTAGGAAGACATATACTGAGACAGCTGATAAAATGGGCGATCAATTATTTCGTATGATAAAAATGGCTCTTGGTTATTATGTAGCACCAGAATACCTTTATCAAACTTGGCTATATGACATAGAGACTGGAGAGTTTGAGGTCCAAAAAGTGACTGATAGCTTAAATTACTTTGAAAGATCTATTGCAGTAACAGAAGAAAACGATGATTTTAAAGGTCTTTTCTCAAGTTCAACATTAGATTTATCAGATACTGCACTAGGCAGCAATTTAAATGATAGAAGTAAAAACATTAAGGCATTAATTCAGTTGTTTGCTGATATGAACATGGTGGAGCTGGGAGATGGAGATGTCTTAGGGGATGCATACGAGTATCTGATAGGAATGTTTGCTATGGAGTCAGGAAAGAAAGCAGGGGAGTTCTATACACCTAGTCAAGTTAGTGAAGTAATGGCACAGATTATTGCTAGGAGCAACACTGTTGAGTCAATTTATGACCCGACTGTAGGTTCAGGTTCACTTTTGCTTACTGTTAGAAAGCACCTAGATGAAGATGCACAAAAGAATCTGGAATATTTTGGCCAAGAAAAAAATACTTCAACATATAATTTAACTAGGATGAATCTTCTTTTACATGGAGTAAGACCTGAGAAAATGGAGATTAAAAATGGTGATTCTCTTGCAGAAGACTGGCCAGAAGATCCAAGAAGACCAAGTGAAGGAGTTCTATTTGACGCAGTAGTTATGAATCCACCGTATTCACTTAAGAATTGGAATAGATCCGAATTAAAAGTAAGCGATCCAAGATTTGAAGTGGCTGGAGTATTGCCTCCAGATTCAAAAGGTGATTTTGCATTTTTGCTTCATGGACTTTATCACTTAAGACAAAGTGGAACTATGGCAATAGTATTACCTCATGGTGTTCTATTCCGTGGAGCATCGGAAGGTGAAATTAGAAAGAGACTTCTTGAGAAAAACTATATTGATACAGTAATGGGTCTTCCGAGTAACTTGTTTACAAACACAGGAATACCGGTGGTTGTTATGATTTTAAAGAAAAATAGAAAACTAGACGAGCCTGTACTAATAATAGATGCTTCAAATGACTTTGTTAAAGTAGGAAAACAAAATACGCTTCAAGAAAAAGATATTGCAAAAATAGTAGATGTTTATCTTAATAGAACAGAAATAAAAGGATATAGTCATTTGGCTTTTAGGGAAGAGATTGTAGAGAATGAGTACAATCTCAATATACCAAGATATATTGAGTCAATAGATGAGGAGATACCTCACGACGTTGATGCTCACCTATATGGAGGAATACCTAAACGTCACATCGAAGAATTAAAAATATTGCAATCGACAGCACCAGATGTGTTAGAAAATGGTTTAGAAGAGATAAGAGACGGATATGTTAAGCTGGTTAAATCCATAGATGAATTAACAGAAGATATATTAAACGATGATAAAGTGCTATTAAAGTCAAAAGATATAGAATCAAAAGTAAATCTATTTATAAAAAAACATTGGGAAAAGTTAAAAAATATTGAAGATAAAGCAAGTTCAGTTCAACTATCTAAAGATATGCTTGATGAAGTAAAGGATATACTATCCGAGTTCAAATATATAGAAGTTTATGATGGTTATCAGATAGTTGCAGAAATATGGAATAAATATTTATCGCGTGATACAGAACTTATTGTAGAAGGAGAATTTTATACACTTGCGAGAAGTAGAGAGCCTAATATGGTTACTAAAGGTTCTGGGAGAAATAAAAGAGTTGAGCAAGATGGATGGACTGGATGCCTTATACCTAATGAATTGATAGAGACTAGTCTTTATAGTGAAGAATTGAAAGAAATAGAAAACAAACGAAATGAATCAGATGAGATAGAAGCAGAATTATCAGAGTTGATTGAATCTGCAAAAGAAGAAGATACAGATGAAAATATAGCATTATATGATGCACTGAGAAAAAATGATGAAGACGAGCCTATGGATTCGTTCGATAACAGAGCATTGAAAGAAGAACTCAAAAATGCAGAAAAAGGAAGTATGGAGAAAAAGCTTCTTAGTAAAGTTGATAATTTGCTTAAAAAGAGAACAAAAGTTAATAGAGAGATTAGAGAATCGGAGAAAGAAATTAATGAATTAGTACAGGAAAGAATATTGACTCTCACAGATGATGAAATCGATGAGTTAATGTATGAAAAGTGGTTTGGGGACACTATTTCAAAAATGATTAATTTAGTAGAAATTCCTCTTAAGGAAGAACTGGATATAATAAAAATGCTAGACGAGAGATATTCAGAAACAATATCTGACATGGATGAGCAAATAGCAGAACTTGAAACGGCTTTTGAGGACTTAGTGAGTCAGTTGGTGGTGACAGAATGAATAAAAATAAGAAATTAATACCAAAAAGAAGGTTCAAAGAGTTCGAAAATGCTGAAGCTTGGGAACA
>CAZBAL010000030.1:0-4743 GCA_964489735.1 uncultured Clostridia bacterium
AATATGTGTAAGTATATATATAAAGGGAGAGCATGTATGGCGAAAAGAGGAAAAAGCATCAATCTTTATCTGATGGATGGGGAAGTAACTGGAAGAATAAAATGCACATTGGCCAACTGGACTGGTATAGCCTATAAAATACCTCGTGTTGACCTTGAAAAATCTAAAGACAGAGAAGATTTGAAACAGAGTGGAATATATTTTTTATTTGGCAATTCTGAGGAGACAGGTGAGGAAACTGTATATATAGGGCAGACGGGCATAAGAAAAAATGGAGAAGGAATACTCTATAGAATTTTAGAGCATAATAGAGACCATGGTACAGACTATTTTAATGAAGCGGTAATTCTAACGACACAAAACAATTCGTTTGGACCAACTGAAATAAGCTATCTTGAGAGTTCTTTTACATTTCTATCTAAAGAAGCTGCAAGATATATTGTGAAAAATGCTAATGAACCTAGTGTAGGGAATGTTACAGAAGAGAAAGAATCAGAGCTTAAGGACTTTATAGATTATTCTAAAATGGTTATAGGTGCTCTTGGGTACAAGATTTTTGTTCCACTATTGTCAAGTGACTCATCGGAATATGAAGGTAGTCAAGAAGCGGAGCTTTCTTTATATTTAAATAGAAAAAGCAATAAAAGCGATCGCATAATAGAGGCTCAGTGCAAAAGAACAAAAGAAGGATTTGTTGTATTGGCAGGTAGTATGATAGAAGTGATAGATTCATACCATATTCCCAAAATGATATCTGAGGAGAGAAAAAAAGCTAAGATAGATAGGAAAGGCAAAGATAAAAGACTTTTAGAGAACAAACTATTCAAGAGTCCATCTTATGCTGCAGCTTTTGTACTGGGAATGAATACCAATGGTAGATTAGATTGGAAAAACAAGGATGGAGTTACTTTAAAAGAATTAGAAGAAAATAATGAGATATGAATAATAAAACACCAGGAATCTTAGTTGATGACTGGTGTTTGTTTGTATAATTATGTTTTACTTATCTTATGTTAATCTTAGCACTAGCATGATTTCTTTATCGATATCTGAACAAGTGTGGTGAGTATACAGGTAATTATAGAAATTAGCCATGTTTATTGATTGAGAGTTTTTAATAATATCATATTTAAATCATGTAAAATAATAAAAAAGAGATAGAATAATTTTATTATTGGGTATACTTAAATGTAAAGAGAACCAAGAAAACAACTAAATATTGGAGGGAAGACTTATGGGGAAGTTTTTCGGGAAAAAGAGTTTTATTATAGTAATTATGTCACTTTTAACTGTTTTTTCAGTCGTGTTTCCAGCATTTTCACAAACAGCATTATCCGCGGATAGTTTGCCTGAAAGGACTGAACGTTACTATGCAGATGGAGAGAGTCTGCTGAGTGAAGAAACTAAGAACATAATAGTTGCTATTAATCAAGAATTAATGGCTCAGGATGCTGGGGAGATAGTGGTTGTAACTACTAGAAGTTTTGAGCCATATGCTGATGAAACAGAATATGCTTTGAAATTATTTGAAAAATGGGAGATAGGAACAGAAGAAAAGGATGATGGACTTCTTATAGTCGTATCATCAGAACAGGCTAAATCAAGAGTTGAAGTGGGCTATGGGTTAGAAGGAATATTACCAGATGGAAAGACCGGAAGATTTCAAGACGACTATGCTATTCCATATTTTAAAGAAGGCAAGTATGATGAAGGAATAAGGAGTTTAGTTTTGGAGTTTGCGAATGAAATCTCGCCCGGTATTAAAGAAAAATTTGACCAAGGGGATATACAAAGTGTATCGAGAGAAGAGTCAGGTTCAGATACGGACTCAGATGAAACATCTACGCTGCAAAAGATATTGCTTGGTGTTTTTGGGATACTAGGATTTATTTTAATGGTTGTTGCTTTCGTTGCATTTTCCACAGTTGTAGCACTTCCGTTTCTGCTAATCAGATTAATTGTTCATTTATCAAAGGTATCTTCATACTCTAAATCTGACAAAGAGAATGGCGCTGTGAATCTTCTGACTTTTCAAAACAGTTTTAAAGAAGGAAGTTTTATGGATAAATACATAGAAAAGAAAATTATAGAATCTGAAGAACTGAATAGCTACTACTCAGGAAAAAGGAATCAAGTTCCTAAAAAAAGAGGTAAAAAAACTTTTTGGAGTGCTTTAACTGTGTTTTTATCCACTATAGCCACTATGATATTTGATAGGGATTCAAGTGGTTCTGGCGGCAGCTCAGGAGGAAGTTCCGGAGGGGGAAGTTCTGGTGGTGGCGGATCCAGCAGGTCTTGGTAGTTAGTGATAAGACATAAATAATTAAGACATATTGGTTTCAAGAAAGAATTTCACAATTATAAAATAGGCCCTAGGCAGATTATAATGTATATCCGCTTAGGGCTTTTAATTTAGATTTCCAATTTCGCCATCTGTCTATTTATAATTTCTACTCTGTTTTCTGTATTCATATCAAAATGTAGATCTTCAACAATTTCACCATCTTTCATAAATAAAATTCTGTCAGCTTTTGATGCAACATTTGAATCATGCGTTACTAACAGTATGGCTGTACCATCCTCATTTATTTTTGAAAGCAGGGCCATTATGTCTTCTGAAGACTTTGAATTAAGAGAACCGGTGGGTTCATCGGCGAATATGATTTTTGGTTCATTAACCAGGGCACGGCAGATGCCTGCTCTCTGTAACTGACCTCCTGAAACCTCTGTTATATCCCTTGACTCCAGTCCGGAAATACCTGTTTTATTCATGAGCTCTAAAGCTCTTTTTGTATACTCAGAGATATTCTTTTTATTTTCCTGATAACCAGGAAGTATTATGTTGTCAAGAATATTCAAATTTTTAAGCATTGTAGGCTGCTGGAAAATGAAGCCTATTCTGGTTCTTCTCAGGTCTGCAAGTTTAGCTTCGTCAAGCCGAGACAGCTCGGAACCATCAATTTCTATTGTTCCACTGTCAATTGTATCCGTTCCACTGAGTGCAAATAGGAGTGTCGACTTTCCACATCCTGAAGGTCCCATTATTGATACGAATTCTCCGGAGTTGATTTCTATACTGACACTGTCGAGTGCATTAAACTTTTTGTCTCCATTTCCGTATGTTTTTATTATATCTTTTCCAATCAGTATTTTTTCCATGGCTTACTCCTTTAGGTATTTTGAAAGATTTAATTTGTACATTTCTGATATTCCAAAAATTGTTGCTAATAGAACACATATTACTAAGCTTGCTGGTGCAAAAACATATGAGAATATAGGATTTATTTTGAAATTAAAAGTTGATGCGCCGAAAGATGAAATCAGTCCGACACCCACATATTCTCCGATTGTATTGGACAGTATTATACCTAGTGCTGTACCAATAAAAACTAAAAGCAAGGATCTTGTGAGGTACTGCTTCTTTATATCTCTATTTGTGAAGCCAAAAGACTTTGTAACTGCTATTGAATATCTGTCTTTGGTTACGAGCATTTTCATGAATAGAAGAGTTACAAGCACTGTAAGAAAGATGGCCGTTATTATAGAAGCATATGAAGCGCTTTTTATAGCATTTACAGTTGTGCCAAAAATTTGGTCCAAATATTCTTCTATATTTGATATTTTTGCATAAGGAAAAGCAGTTTTATATTCAGCGATCTTTTCTTCAATATCTATTATCGATTCACTTTCTTTTGCTGAAAACTTATCTAGCTTTATTGGAATAACTGTCCAGAGCATTGGCGAGTCATCTGGAGTAAAAATAGCTTTTGCTGTTTTACCTCCATTAGTAAGGTCTGAATAGATTCCGGATATGGTAAGTTCTTTTTGCTCATTGTTTATTTTCAAATAGATATTGTCTCCAACCTTGCTCTCTATATCTTCTGAAACTAGTTTAGATATCGCAATTTCTGATTCTGTTTTAGGAGAAGCACCTTCACTGTATTCAATAGGGAAGATTGAATGGTCACCTAGTTCTACTTTAAGTTTAGTTGTTGAGCCATCTTTTAGTCTAGCATCATACATATAGCTGTTTAATATGGAATATTCTCTTATATCTTTATCACTTGAAAGCTTCTCGTTTATCTCTGAAAGTTTTTCAACAGTTTGTTCTCCATGCTGAATATCTATTCTCATATCAGATTCACCTATTCCCATATATGTCATAAAGTCACGTTGAGAAATAGTATTGTGTATATTATGGGGAACTATCATGAGGAATGCTGATATTATAAGCACTAAAAGCATGGTGAAATAGAGTTTCTTTCTTGTAATCAAATCCTTTACACCCAAAAACATATTCACTGATAAAAGCTTATTTTTTCTAAGTGTCATATTTTTTGCTGATATCGCATCTTGTACTGGAAGGCCAGTTCGAATTGCTTCAGCGGGTGAAATCTTTTTAAAGCGATTTAAAGTCATATTTACATAGAAGATTACGATAACAAATATTAATGCTGAGCCAATGAGTCCTAGTAATATTCCTAGGTTGGAATTTCCACTGTCACCCATATAGAGTCTTATATTTGCCATAAGTGGCTCTTTAACGATTAAAGAAATTAGAAATCCTAAAGTGCAGCCTATGATTGCCATCGCACTGTATTTAGCGAGATAAAGATTTTTAATACTTCTTATCCGAAGACCAATTGCTTTCAGCACTCCTATTTCTCTATAATCTTCTTCAATTTTTGCCATCAGTGTAAATCTTATGCAGAGAAAATTGATTACTATGACAAGAATGCTGAT
>CAZBAL010000030.1:4843-19900 GCA_964489735.1 uncultured Clostridia bacterium
GAGACCATTGCAGCATTCATTTGAGAGTCTCGTAAAAATCCTTTTAATGTAAATTCAACTCCATGGACATTTACTTTGTCTCCTATTTCTGCTTTGCCTTCTTTCATATAGTAGATTGGAACAAATATTTCGCCATCACCAGGAGAGACTATCCGGTTATTCGTATCCAGTAAATAGTCAAATTTTTCGCTTTGAGTTGAAAAGCCGTTATCCTGTACGGAGTCAGATAGGGAATTTTCACCTATAAAAATATATGCGTTTTCAATATTCAGATATGAGAGAATTTGAAATTCTTCGATGTTTTTCTGATCGCTGACAAATTTATTCATTCTATCCATATTGATATTTCCTGAGTGCATCTGCATAAAATGAGGAGTTTTTGCACGGCTCATCATATTGTCGATTGATGAATAGAGATTGACAGAGAGAATAGATGCCAATGAAGTCAGTAATGCCGCAATCAGAATAAATCCTGTAATTGTAATGGTTATCAGTTTGCTTTTTTTAATGTCATTTTTAATTAGCTTACTGTACATAAAGGTTCTCCTTTCAATGGGTTAATTATTTCATTTTTCAACAGTATAAAAATATTACTTTTTAATAAGCATCTCTGTAACTTTGTCAAAACTTCCTGGTTTTGCACCAAAAAGTCTTTCTAAATTATAAATGAATGCTTGTATCTTGGTCACTAACTGTTCTTCAGTGATATTTTCAGATAAGTCGTCAAAAACAGTGTTGACATACGCAAGGATCATTTCCAAGGATTCATATGGATATTCGGTGTTAAAGACACCTTCCTGTATACCATCTTCTATTATTTCTAATAGTACAGGTGGTATGTTCAGCATCATTGACTTATGTATTTTCTGCTGCATAAGCGCATTTTGAGGTTTTTTCATTTGGCTTGTTATTTCATTTGAACCGTTCTTATCTACATTTAATGCCAATATAGTCTGAAAAAATCGCTCTATAACTGGTATAGATTTATCGGATGCGACTTTCTTTGCATCCATCAGTAACATCTCTTCTTGACGAGAAATAAGAGCATCGAGTATATCTTCTTTAGACTTGAAGTGATAATATATGGTTCCTCTTGCCACTCCAACAGACTCTATGATTTCACTTATTGTCGTATTGTCAAAGCCCTTCTGATTGAAAAGAGCTTCAGATACATCCAATATCTCATTTCTTCGAACTTTAGCGTCTTTTATAACTCTCATAAAATACCTCCTATCTATTAGACTGACGTTCAGTTCAATTATAATACTTGGAATTAAATGGGTCAATAAAAATATATTTTTAAATAATATATTCTGTTCTGAAAGAGCGATAGAATATTGCGATATTAACTTTGAGAGTCATAGTAATAATTAATATAAATTATGCGAATGCTAGTAATTATCAGTATCCCATTGTGATATACTCAATACGTAAATTATTTTAGGAGGTAAGCATATGAAAGATATGTCAAATGTAAAAGCGATGACTTTTGGAGCTATTTGTATAGCAATTAATATTGTCCTAGGTACCGTAGTAGATTTGCTAAAAATCCCACTGCTGTTTTTAGATACTTTAGGAACTATATTTGGTGCGGTTACATTAGGGCCACTATATGGTGCTATTATTGGAGGGTTGACTAATGTGGTTCAAGGAGCAATAACTAATCCTAGAACTATACCTTTTGCATTAGTAAACATAGCTGTAGGTCTGGTTGTTGGATTTATTGCCAAAAAGTATGGATTTAAACTAAAAACTGCGATTATTACTGGACTTATAATTTCTGTTGTGGCACCAATGATAGGAACACCAATAGCAATATTTTTATTTGAGGGAATAACTGGAGACTTCAATGATGTTCTTTTTACAGCATTGAAAAATGGAGGAGCTACAATCTTTTCATCAGCATTTATTCCTAGAATTACAAGTAATCTAGTGGATAAAATCGCTTGTTGTGCAATAGTATCGCTTCTATATCCAAAAGTAATGAAAGCGTTAAAGACAAATGCAGCGAAGTAAAAAGATAGTTTTGATTGCTAATTGTGTGTTGAATCAGAACAGTGTAGTAAGTCCGCTTGCCAGAGCAAAAGGTGCATATAGAGAGATTATGGATTTGCTGATGGAAAATGAAGTTGGAATAATACAGTTGCCATGTCCGGAAACTATGGCACTAGGGCTGGGTAGAGATCCAATGGATAAGTCGGATTACTTGCAATTGGATAAGTATGTGGAAGTTTGCAGGAAAAGCTCAGAGCACACAATAGAAACGATTACTCCATATATTGATTCGGGATATGAAGTAGTAGGCGTGATTGGAATTAATCAGAGCCCTTCCTGTTCAATATTTGATGAAAGAGGCGTATTTATGGAGTATTTAATTCCATTACTTGAGGAGAAAGTTAAAAATATAAGGTGTGTGGATATCAGTACAAGTTATAACGAAGATGATAACAATGATGAGGATTTAGTAAGAATAAAAAAGGTGCTTTTTAGTCAATAGATATATTTATTGAGATAGCTGACACTCCAACTATTTAAAATATCTATATATAACTAAAAACCTATAGAACAATGCAAAATGTAATTGCAAATATTTCTTTCGTATTTATGATATCATTTAGTTAAGAGTTAAGTGATTTACATAAGGGAGGAATATTTGTATGAAAAGAATTAACAGTAAATTTATGAAATTCACTTCTATCGCACTTTTGAGTACATTGCTTTTTACAGCATGCGGAACGAATGATGATAAAGGTGCAGAGGAAGCGAATGAAGTCACAAAGCAGGAGACGGATGTAGAAAAAAGTGAAGAGAAGAATGAGGAAAAAGATGCCAAGAAAGATGATCAGTTTAAAGCGCAGTTCAGCTTCAATGGTTCATCAACTTTAGCTCCTGTAATTTCAGCGGTATCAACGAATTTCATTGAAGAGTATGAAAAATGGAATAAGGTTGAAGCCAGTATGCCAGAAGACAATATTTCTATATATGTTTCAGCTGGAGGTTCTGGAGCAGGAGTGAAATCTGTACTTGATGGAACTTCAGATTTTGGAATGATAGCAAGAGAACTGAAAGATGAAGAGAGAGAAAAGCTTGAAGATTTAAATGAGTATAAGCTTGGAATTGATGCTTTGACTGTTTCAGTGAATCCGGAGAACCCAATCATAGAACTAAAAAACAAGAATCTTACAAAAGATGAGATAGTGAAGATATTCTCAGGAGAATACAAGAAATGGAATGACATTGACAGTTCTTTACCAGATGAAGAAATAGTGGTTGTAACTAGAGACCTTTCAGGTGGAGCTCATGAAGTTTTCCAAAAGAACATAATGGGTGATACTGAAGTTGCTGAATCTGCAATTCAGGCACCATCTATGGGGGCTTTGGTAACAAAGATAATAGAAAATCCTTATGCAATTGGATATGCTTCATACGGTATGGTTAATCAAAATGAAGGAAAATTAACACCGATGGATGTTGATGGAGTTAGTCCAACAGAAGAGCATATTTTAGATGGCAGTTATATAATTTCTAGACCGCTTATAGCTATAAGGTCTGGAGAGCCAACAGAATCAGAAAAAGCGTTCCTTGATTATCTTCAGTCAGAAGAAGGTAAGAAAGTTATAAGTGAAATGGGATTTGTGCCAGTAAAGTAATCAGTTTTTAAATGGCATCCAAAACGCAAGAAAATGCATTAAAATCTAATTATTAATATTTAAAATTGACTCTCAGAAATTGCTCTGGGGGTCAATTTGATTTAAAGGGAGATAGAAATGGTAGACAAGAGGAAAAATTACAGACTGTTGAATTATCTTACTTTGTTTATATCTGTAGTTTCAATATTTATCCTGATTTCGGTCATATTTTTTATAGTTTTAGAGAGTTTACCTTTTATTAAGTCGGAGGGAATAGTATCTTTGCTAAAACCAGGCAAGTGGAAACCTATTGCTAACAGCCCAAGCTTCAGCATATTCAATCTGATAGCGGCATCTTTATATATCTTTTTGATTTCAATCATTATTGCTTTGCCAATAAGTTTAGGAACAGCTCTTTTTATAAACTTTTACATACCAGAAAAATACAGGGATGCTATTCTGAAGTTCATAGGAATATTAGCCGGGATACCTTCTGTGGTAATGGGATTTATTGGACTCACAGTAGTTGTAAAATTTATTGAAAGATATTTGTCATTATCTTCGGGGGAGAGTGTGCTTGCAGGTGGGGTCGTAGTTTCTATGATGGTAATACCGTTTATACTGTCGACCATATCGGAGACTGTGAGCATTATCAGAAAAAATCACATTACTGATTCGGATTCGCTTGGTATAAGTACGGAGTACTTTATTAGAGAAATAGCAATGAAAAAAATAGGAAGATCAGTTGGTATAGGTCTTATCCTTGCATTTTCAAGAGTTATAGGGGAGACAATGGCAGTCATGATGGTTATTGGAAATGCACCTATGTTTCCAAAGCTTCTTGGAAAATCACAGACTATTCCAAGCCTTATAGCATTAGAGATGGGGATGGCTGAAGTTGGAAGTATACACTACAGCGCTTTGTTTTCATCAGGACTGATTCTTCTAATAACTATAACTTTAGTAAATATAGTGATACAAATCTTTAGGAATAGGGGTATTCATAATGAAGATTAAGGATATGATAACTAAGATTCTGATTTCTTCAGCCTTTGTTATGGCAGCTGGAATGATATTCTTTATAATTGGATTTATAGCAGTAAAAGGAATTAGAGAGATAAATACTGAGTTTATATTTGGCTCACCTAAAGGAATACCGCAGGGAACTGAAGGTGGTGTTTTTCCGGCAATAATGGGAAGTCTGTTTTCAATGGTTTTATGTATGATGATTTCATCAATTTTGGCTGTGCTTACAGCAGTTTATAATGTTTATTTCAATAAAATCGGAGCATTGAAGGAGCTTATCAGGCTGATAACAAAAAATATCGCAGGACTTCCTTCTATAATATTCGCGCTGTTTGGATATGGGGTGTTTATAGTGCTGCTTGGAATAGACAGGTCACTGCTAACAGTAAGTCTGACTTTGGCAACTATGATTTTTCCATATATAGAAATCAACACTGAAAAAATATTTGAAGAAATAGATTCTCAGATCAGCTTTGATTCAAGAGGACTGGGCGTTTCTGAAGAGTTTACAGTTTTCAGACTTCTAATGCCTACTGTTTCTAGAAAAATCCTATCCACTGTAATCTTAGCGGGGAGCTATGCAGTAGGTGCTACAGCTCCAGTAATTCTCACAGGGGCAGTGCTGATTGCTAGGACACCTAGCAGCATAAAAGATCCCATAATGACACTTCCTTTTCATTTGAATATGCTTTTGAGTCAGGGAATTTCAGTTGAGAAAGCATATGGAACTGCATTTGTACTTATATTGCTGTTGCTGATTATCAATCTGTTATCATATCTTTTGGATAGAAAGTGGGGTAAGAAGAGTGTTAGAAATTAGAGGGTTAAAAGCTTTTTACGGGGACAATATTGTCTTTGAAAATGTGAATATGAATATTTCTGAAAGAGAAGTCGTTTCATTTATAGGTCCTTCAGGAGGAGGCAAGTCAACACTTCTGAACTGTATAAACAGGTTCATTATTGAAAAGGGCGGTAACTATGAAGGTGAAATAAAGTTAAAGGGAATAGAGACTTCTAAAATGGATATTGGTGAGTTGAGACATAGAGTTTGTACCGTATTTCAGGATTCTAAGCCTTTTCCAATTAGTATAGAAAAGAACATTCACTATGTGCTGGATTATTATGGGGTAAAAAATAAAAGGGAAAAAACTGAAGAGCTGCTGACAAGTGTTGGTCTTTTTGATGAGGTGAAAGATAAGTTAAAAGAACCTGCTAGCTCATTGTCAGGTGGACAAAAGCAAAGGCTCTGTATAGCAAGAGCGTTGGCATGCACACCGGAAATTATTCTCTTAGATGAGCCCTCTGCCTCGTTAGATCCTGCAAATACCAAGATTATAGAGGACCTGATAATTAAGCTTTCAAAAAATCATACTATATTACTGGTTACACATAATATAGAACAAGCTGAGAGAGTATCAGACAAGATTTTCAGAATCGGTGAATAGAAAAAATCATAAAATTCAGATTATGGATACAAGCCAAAAACTGGGAGTTGTTGATTAGATGTATTGACACGGGGTATATAAATGGTAGTTGGTTTTATTAAATTACTTAAATTCCGTTCCATTAATAAACAAAAAGGAGATGTTTATTGATGAAAAGATTCAAATCACGTTATATCTTGTTGAGTTCGTTGCTGTCATTATCCATGATACTTTCTGCATGTTCTGGGCCATCAGATGATGAAAAGGGTGTTGACTCAGGAAATAAAACGGAAGTTACAGAGACGCAGGATGGTAAAGGTGACGATAAAGCTTCAGAGACAAGAACTGTAACAGATCAAAAAGGTGTGGAAGTTGAACTGCCAAAAAATGTTGAAAGAATAGCTGACTTTTGGCATGCAAATAATCAGGTTGTGCTTTTACTAGGTGGTGGAGACAAGCTGGTTACAACAACTGAAGCCATAAAAAGCTTACCTTGGTTTGCTAAAGTATATCCGAGAATTAATGAAGTACCTGCTTTGGTTAAGGGGAGTGACTTCAATGTAGAGGAAGTCATAGCGGAAAATCCTGATGTGGTGATTGCTTCAAGTCCTGAGCAAATTGAGGCGGCTAGATCAGCGGGTCTTAAAGCAGTAGAAGTTATGTTTCAGAACTTTGAAGAGTTGAAAAAAACTGTCGAAATCACAGCACAGGTAATAGGTCCTGATGCTGAAAAGAGAGCAGAAGAATATATAGACTATTTAGATGGAAACATGAAATATGTAGAAGATAAATTAAAAGATTTAAAGGATGATGAAAAGCCTAGAGTTCTTCACATAGCAGGGGGAGAGGATCTGACAAAGATTGATGGAGCTAAGAGTATGATTGGGGCATGGATGGATATTTCGGGCTCGGTTAACTCCATATCTGATGAAGCAAATCTAGCAGATATAACATTAGAAGAAATAATAGAGTCAAATCCTGATATAATCATAATAGGTGGTAACCAGTCAAAAGAAGGAATCGAGAAGATAAAAAATGATCCTGCTTGGGCGGATGTTAAAGCTGTTAAAGAAGATAAGCTAATTAGAAATCCTGTTGGAACATTCAACTGGGACAGGTATTCAGCTGAAGAAGCTCTTCAGGTTCTGTGGGCGGCTAAGCTGTTCCATCCTGATAAGTTTGAAGATCTGGATATGGTAGAGAAGACAAAAGAGTTTTATAAGAAATTCTATGATTATGATCTGACTGATGATGAAGCAGACAGAATTCTTGCGGGAGATCCACCTGCTTAAAATATAACATGAGTTAGCAACAGGAAACTAATAAATAATGATTTCACTATAATTTATGACTGATTGCGGTGAGAAGAGTATAGTAATAGAATAGTATTAGAATATTAAAATAGTATTTAAATAGAGTGATTATAGAAATATTTTTGAGGTCTGAACTTGGAACAATTCCCGAGTACAGACCTTTTTCTATTGTAAAATATGTGGGAAATTAGTAAAGTAACAGAGCTTATGGATAATCTTGGCAATAAAAACAGCATGATATTTTATTGTTTTGTGATAGAAAATACGATATACTGTAATAAGTAGATTGAGAAAGATTATTGTATGGGGAGTGAAAAATTTATGAAAACAAAGAGAATTATGTCGTATCTTTTAGCTGGAACTATGGCATTTTCAGCTATTCCTACGATTTTACCTCAGATTGCGGTTGCATCTGGAGTGGAAATGCAGTCAATTGATGAAAAAGAGCTGCTGGATATACCAGATGAAAACTTCAGAAAGGTGATAGTAGAGAAGTTTTTAGGATCAGACAGAGATCCTATACCTGAGGGAGCAACTGCTCCTGCTGGCTATACGGACCCTATATATGGTTCGGATTTAGCAAAAATAAAACTGATCGATAAGATGGAGCTTAAGTCATGGACTCATTCAGCTGTTAGAAATATTAAGTCTCTAGAGGGACTAGGATATTTTACGGGACTTAAGGAGTTTGATGTTCAACAGGTTGCTTTGCAAAGTATTGATTTCAGCAAGAATACCAATCTTGAAAAAATAAGAGTTAACAAATGCGGTATTGAAAAAGGAATAAACGTTAAAGGGTTAGTTAATCTGGAAAACCTTACTCTTTCAGATAATGTTCACAATAGCCTGGATTTAAGCACTAATACAAAGCTTAAAATACTCCAGTCAACTGCACCTTACTCTGAAAAAAACAAGGGACTTACTTCTATTGATTTATCTAATAATACTGAATTAACTGAAGTGAACCTGTCTATAAATCCACTTAAGTCAATCGATGTATCTAAAAATAAGAAGCTAGAAGAAATACTATTCACATGGACAGATGTTGAGACTATGGATTTAAGCAATTTTCCAAATCTTAAAAAAGTTACGGGTATATCGGATTATTTAGTAGAAGCTAAGCTGAATGATAATCCAGAGTTAGAAACAATAAATTTAACTAATACACCTATAACAAAACTTGATTTGAATAATTCGCCAAAAATAAGAGTTCTCAATATTGCGTATTCTTCAGCTCTTAAGTCACTGAATGTCGAGAATTTTAAGAATCTTGAAAGAATAGATATGGGCAACTCCGCTATGGAGAAACTAGAGGTTAAGGGTGCGGAGAAGCTTAAAGATATAAATGCATTTAAAAACAAATTAAAAACTGTAGATTTATCTGATCTGACAGCACTATACAGTGTTGATTTTAGAGAAAATGAATTAGAGACTGTAATATTGAAAAACAATACTGGTCTAGATAAAATAAGAGTTCAAAACAACAAGTTAAAAGAGCTTAAAGTTGAAGAAGCACCAGCAATAAGATATATTGAGTGCGAAAACAACCAGATCGGAGAACTGAATACAAAGGGATTAAAATTGAACAATATTTCTTGTCTTAACAACAAGATTAAGACCCTTGATCTTCAAGACTCGAATATCAGCTCCGCTAACAATGCCAAGTTATCTAAGCAGAATATTGTTATATCTGGAAATCTAGAAGATGGAAAGTTAAAAGTTAATATCTCAGATGTAGTTGGAAAAGAAAATGCAGATAAATTAAAGTCTGTAACGGGAGGAACGTTTGACAAAGCAACAGGCATAGTTTTACTAGATCCAGCTTCTCCTTCTTTTGAATATGTTTATCATACGGCAACTAAGCAGAACTGGAACAATATCGACTTTGACATTAACATGGAAGTAGCGGTAAATGTATTCAATTCGTCTAAAGTTGTTTCTATGGAATTAGTAAAAAAACCAGATAAAGTTGATTACAAAGCTGGTGAGCGTTTCAATCCTGAAGGAATGATAATAAAACTTACTGATGACAAAGATATCTCTATTGAAATTGGACCTGAGGAATTTGATAAGTATGGAATCAGCTACGATTCTCGTGCTCTTCTTCCGTCTGTTAAAACAATAGAAATTTCTAAGACAGGCATTGAAAAGACTATATCAATACCAATAACTGTAACTAGAATAGGTGGGGGTGGAAGTACTACTCCTGTAGTACAAGGAAAGTCCTATATTGATGGGTATGAAGATGGAACGTTCAAGCCAGACAACCCAATAACTAGAGCAGAGTCAGCTAAGATTATTTCTGTAGCTCTTAAAGGATTTGACAATAAAAAAGTATATGACAGCAGTTTCAGTGATATACCAGAAGATAGCTGGTACAAAAACATCGTTGGTTATATGGAAGAACTGAAAGCTATTGATGGTTACGAAGACGGAACATTTAAGCCGGATTCAAAAATTACTAGAGCGGAGTTTGCTACTATAGTGGCTAGACTTAACGGATATAAAGAAGCAGATGTAGAGTCTAAGTTTGATGATTTAGAAGGTCACTGGGCAAAGTCCTATATTGAGTTTGCTGAGAGCAAAGGCTGGATAGAAGGTTATGGCGATGGAACATTCAAGCCTGATAATGAAATTACTAGAGCAGAAGCTGTGACTATAATAAACAGAATTCTTGAACTTGAAATAGATAAAGAGGAAATAGATAAAAATATTGAGAAGTATGAGCAATTCTCTGATGTAACTAAGGAGCATTGGGCATATTATCAAATCTTAAAGTCTACTAACTATTAATAGTTATATGGATTTAAATATAAAGAGGTCTGAACTCGGGAAGTTTCCTGAATTCAGACCTCTTTTTTCACATCTATATTTACATTGTTATTTTTTCATTGGACTTTTTTATTATTAAAACATTGATAAACTGAAAAACAGATGCGATTATCAATAGAGTTCCCACCATGTAGTAGGGCTTTATAGTATCTTTAGATTGTGTAAAGATAAAAGTAAGTGTAAAGACGGAGACTGCAATATATATTATGTTGTGGATTCTACCCAGCTGCTTATCTCTAGTTATCAATCTGAATACAAAAACTATAGATGCTATGAGTAAAATTATTGCAATGTTTTTTAATGCCAAAATAGGCACAGTTTTTTCCCAAACTCCATTCAAATACACTATATGCCTAAGAACTCCCAGTTTTCTTCTTGTAAATGAGTTGAGCTGAAAAGCTCCTATAACTGATATTGCTGTTAATATATATAATAGTATATTTATCGCTTTGTATTTTTTTCTATTTCCCAGACTTCTATTCTTTTGCAGCTTTGTCATCTGATAGTTCTCCAACTGTAGAATATTCTACATCATCTTTCAATGGATCACCGACTTGTACTGGTAGGCTGTCGTCCATCTGCCACTCATACCATCCACCATCATACATACTCATATTTGTATATCCGTTTTGGTACATAATAAGGAATGGTATACTCGCTCTCCAACCTGTACCACAGTAAAAGCTCAGTTCGTTTACATCTGTAAAGTCGAGATCTTTCCAAAGCTCTTTCATTTCTTCCATAGTGATGTAAGTTCCATCATCGTTTGTATAGTCTTCCATGCTATATGGGTCACTTCCACCTTTACCCCATACTGCACCTTTTGGCTCACCGGCTTTTGGAATATATGTGTAACCACTTGTTTTACCTAAGAACTCATCTTCACTTCTTATGCTGACAAGTTTGAAGTTAGGGTCACTCTCCAATTTTTCTTTTACCTGATCTATAGACATCCAGTATTCCGGATGAGCTGGAACTTTTACACCGAAATCTTCTGCTTTTTCAGCTTTGTTTGATTCTTTTTCTAAATCATATCCAGCTTTTTTCCAAGCATCAAGTCCTCCGTTCAATACTTTTACATTCTCAACTCCTGCCCAAAGATATGCATAAGCAACTCTAGCAGTTCCTGAAACATCAGGTCCATAGAGAATTACTGTTTTGTCTTTAGTTATTCCTAAATCCAGCATTGATTTCTCAATTTCTTCAGGTGATTTCAGATTCCATAGAGGTTCCCCTTCTACTGAAGCTATGTCAACATGTATAGCTCCAGGGATATGTCCTTTTGTATAGTCAGGACTCTCTTTTTCGTCTCCCCACGCTGCTTCAAGAATTACATAGTTTTCTGATTCTTCCTGCTGACCATCGATAACACTTTGTACCCAGTCTGGAGATACAAAAACTGTTTTCTGCTCAACTTTTTCTGCTTTGACAGGTTCTCTGTCAGTTTTCCCAGAATCTTTTACATCAGTAGATTCTGTTTTGGTTGTCTCGGTAGTTTTTTCCTTGCTGTCTTCACCAGCACATCCAGTAAATGCGATAGCAGTTATTGAAAGTGCAGCTAGAACAGTGACAAGTTTTTTTGAATACTTCATAGAATCACTCCTCTTAAGTGTTAAATGCCTAAAAATAGATATAGCATTTTTCAAAATTCTATCATGTTAAACCAGATATGTCCAAACGAAATGTGTGATGAATATATTATATGTATAGAGAATATTTATTGAGAATTTATTTTCTATAATAAATTAAGCTAAGATCAGTAAAAGAGAGTACTCAGCTAATATGGTATAATTAGTTTAAAACTGAAAGCTTAAGGCGGGTGACAAAAATATGATTTATGAAGAGCTGTTAGCTAAAATGAAAGAAAATGCTGACTCGGAGAAAGCTGAGAAGATGAGTGCATATATGAGAAACCAATTTGAATTTCTAGGAATACAGTCAGTGCTAAGAAGGGATATTTCAAAAGAGTTTCTAAAAGAGTTAAAAAAGGGAGATACTGTAGATTGGGATTTCGTGTATAGATTATGGGATTCAGATTACAGAGAAATGCAGTACATTGCGGCTGAGTATCTGAAATCTTCTGTTAAAAAAATGGCACAGGATGATATTAATCATATAAAGACTTTAGCTTTGAAGAAGTCGTGGTGGGATACAATTGATGTGCTGGATAGGATTGCGGGTGAACTTGCTTTTAACTATCCACAACTTAACGGTACGATGGTTAAATGGAGTACTGATGAGAATATTTGGCTAAGAAGAATTGCTATTGACCATCAACTCAAGAGAAAAGAAAAAACTGATACGAATCTACTTGAAAAAATCTTGGTTAACAATTTAGGAGAAACAGAATTTTTTATAAATAAAGCAATTGGATGGTCACTGAGAGAGTATAGCAAGACTAATCCTGAATGGGTTAGAGTTTTTATAGATAAATATAAAGACAGATTGAGTAATTTGAGTATAAGAGAAGGAAGTAAATATATCTAAAGCAAGAGTTAAGTTTGGGAACTATTAAGATAAAAAAATCCGGATATCAGAATATGACTGGCTTCTACTGAAGTTTATATGTCGTACTTTTAACTGATGGCCGGATTTGATTTTTGTATGATTTACTTTTTATTATCTATTAAAATGTAATGATTACTTTTTGTTTGCTTTGCGATTAAGCATTGAACTTTTCGATAAAATCTCTTGAAGGAGATGCTATAGCGGCTGTTGCTATAAGGTCTCTTTCCAACCCTTCTGACATCAACAGGTCTTTTGTCGCATCTATAGCACTTTCAACTGAAGCGATGTCTCCGGTGAACACTATAACTGATTTTCCACCCAGCCCCAAGTTCATATTTACTTTCAGCAGTTCAACTTGTGCTGTTTTCTTTATTTTGTTTGCACAGAGCATTCCTACGCTCAGGTTTCTAGCTTCTACAACTCCAACTGACTGAACATCTTTTCTATCTATGCTTGCATTGATCTTTTCAATTACTCCATCCATTATGCTTGGAATAACTTCAGCTAAAATAAGTAAGTCGTTATTTTCTTCTTTAACAGAATTTATAGAAGCCTGCACGTCTGCAACATCTCCTGAAATTGTAACTAAAAACTTTCCAATACATATAGTTCTATTTTGTACTATATCAACTGATGCCGTCTTAGTCATTTTATCAAGCATCTCAAGTCCGTATGCTATGCTCTTAAATTCTGCTACACCAATAGCAATACCCATTATTTATCACTGCCTTTCTAATTTTGTGAATAACCTTTCTTCATATTATATCATGTAGGTCTTATAAATAACAGATTCATATATACACTTATGATTAGTTTGGAACGATAGATTGTTAATATTGGTTCCGGCGGTGTGGTTAATTTTATAATTAAATGGGTATAGAGTTATATGAATGTGAAATTTGGTAATAGTATTGTAATAAAAAAATTATAATAATTGGAGGGGTAATCAATGAGTTTTGTTGATATAGTTAAAAAAAGAAGATCTTATTATTCAATTAACAAGGATTTAGGTGGAGTTACTGAAGAAGAAATAGTTGAGATGGTAGAGGAATTGACCAAAGCTACTCCTGATGCTTATAATATGAGAAGTGCAAGAGCGGTTGTAGTATTTGGTGAAAAGCATGATAAGCTCTGGGATACCATATATGATACTTTTGGTGGTAAAGTGAAGAGAGAAAAGATAGATACATTCAAGAATGGATATGGAACTATTCTGTTCTATATTGAAAATAAAGCAGTAAAAGCTTCTCAGGATGCACTGCCAAGTTATGCTGAGAATTTTGCTATTTGGTCTAATCAGGCGAATGCAATGCTTCAGTATATAATTTGGATAGGATTGAGAGATAAAGGTTTAGGAGCATCACTACAGCATTATAATCCTGTTATAGATGAAAATCTTGCGAAAATGTTTGATATTCCTGAAAGCTGGGGACTGCTTGCACAAATGCCTTTTGGTGGAATAGAGGAAGAGGTTGATCCGAAGGATCCTGAGGATATTTCTAAGAGGGTAATTATTAAGTAGTTATAGTTCTGTTGATAGTTTTTAATTAGCGTTTTATCAAGAAAAACATAATTTATAGAAAGTCATATTTATGTTTTGTTTTAAACTTGCATTGTATATAAAGATTACAAAGTTATCGAAACATTTACAAAGTATTTTAAATCAAGAAAAACATAATTTATAGAAAAGCATATTTATTATTTTCGTTTTAAGACTGCAACGAAAATAAAAATTGCAACATTCTCTAAATTATGTTTTTCTTTCTTATTACATATTGATTGTTATATTGGCTGTTGGAACTGCTATAATTAGAAAATGAATCTATACTAAGGGTTTAGGGTGGAAAGATTATAATACAAAGGCCATAATATATCGGTGTATGAAATGGTGAAAAGCTATATGGCTGTTATGAGGGGAACTGAACCCCCACATAATCGTAATCTCTCTAATAATAAATTCTTGTGGATTGGGATTTGATTTTAATATTTAATTCACTACAGTGAGGTGCTTGAGAAAAATCAAAAATATAATAGCTAAAATAGCTGAAATTCAGTCGTTAAGGAAAAAGTTTAAAAGAAAATTTTAAATAATACAAAAAACAAGTTGACAGTAATATAGGATAGGTGTTAAGATAAACAAGTTGTCTTTTGAGGGGCACAAAGAGAAACACTTGAAAATCTTTCGAGTAGACACAAGAGTTTGACCAGATAGATTAATGAACAGAAGTTAAGAGGTTAAACAAAAAGAAAAACTTATCGAAGTGCTGGTTTGTTAAGAATGTTAAGACTGATTTAAAAAGAAATTAAAAAACTTTTAAAAAAGTG
>CAZBAL010000031.1:0-3491 GCA_964489735.1 uncultured Clostridia bacterium
ACTTCGCCTCTGGTGATTTTATCGATAAATCTATACCATAGTGGAATTTAAAGCTAGATCTGAGTGCTTATTTATAAACAACCTAGCCGGATAAATCTATACCATAGTGGAATTTAAAGCTTAGAGCATAAGAACCACGCGTGGAACAATGTAGGGATAAATCTATACCATAGTGGAATTTAAAGAATTGTAGTGGTAAAGAATTGAGAAAAACGATATTGGATAAATCTATACCATAGTGGAATTTAAAGATCGGAATTCGACAGGTTCGGCTCTACTGTTGTTGATGATAAATCTATACCATAGTGGAATTTAAAGTGTAGATGAAGAAGACTACAAAATAGGGACTTGGCGATAAATCTATACCATAGTGGAATTTAAAGAATTGAACCAGTTCTTTTTCCGTTTCATAAGTATCTGATAAATCTATACCATAGTGGAATTTAAAGCTCATTGGGGAGGCTCTGCAGCTGAAAAGATTGAGATAAATCTATACCATAGTGGAATTTAAAGAGTCCAGAGTCTTTATTACAAGACATTAGAACTGGAGATAAATCTATACCATAGTGGAATTTAAAGTCTTAAGAAGCAAACAGATTTTACCAAACAATTAAGGATAAATCTATACCATAGTGGAATTTAAAGCTATAGAGGTATATGATTGTAAAGTAGAAGTAGGAGGATAAATCTATACCATAGTGGAATTTAAAGAAAGCTGCACTGTAGAATATGGTCTTCCTCGAAATTTGATAAATCTAAACCATAGTGGAATTTAAAGTGTCATGCAGATTCAGCCCAATGATGAAGAATTCAAGATAAATCTAAACCAAAGTGGAATCTAAAGATTTGAACTGCCCCTGTAATAGATATATTGTTCTTAGACAATCTATACCATAGTGGAATCTAAAGCTATAGCTTTAGAGAGAAAGATTTTGACAATCAAAGTATGACTCCTAATAGTGAAAGAAGGGGTATAAGCTATTAAAGTTCTTTTGGAACAAAATATTCACAGATTAATAAAGGTAAAGCGTCGCAGATAATGTGCTCCTGTATAGCTGTGAATATAATCTATAACATAGTATATTAAATATATATAAAAATAAAATTAGAGAGGATAGGTTGCAAATGCTCGATAAGATATATTTAGAGGTTGCAAGTGCAAAAGCTGTTGAAGATTTAAGGGTGCTTATACATACCACTATAAAAAAGACTTATTCAAAATATTATCCTAAAGGGATTATGGACTTTTTCTTATATCACCATTCGTATGAGAATATTGAAAAGGCTATAATTGATGAAACTGTTCTGCTTATTTATCATGAATCAATGTTGATTGGAACAGGTAGTATTAAAAAAAATGAGATTAAGCGAGTTTTTATTTTGCCGAAGTATCAAGGAAAGGGATTCGGAACATTGTTAATGAATGAATTAGAAAATCTAGTATTGAAAAAATATAATAATATAGAGCTAGATGCTTCTATTCCAGGATATAAATTTTACTTGAATAGAGGATACTCGCCAATAAAGCTTAATAAGATAATTACTTATGAGGAACAGGTGCTATGTTACTATCGTATGGGTAAATAATAGGTAATTAATTACACTGAGAAAAACGTTCATTAAGTTCAGTATGTAACATATATTGAATCTAAACCATAGTGGAAATCAAGGACAATTAGTGTAAAGTTTTATTCAAATCTTTGATTTAGTTTGGGATTAAATAGTAAACAATACTCAAATTTCATATCTTATGGCAGTTAGTTTGTTAAATAGCATAGTAGTTAAATTTAAAAAACCTTCAATTTGTATAAAGCATAAATTAGCTAGTACAAATCGAAGGTTTTTTATTATCCATATATAATTCATGTTTAGAACTGACTTTAAGTTTAATTTAAGATACAGCATTGCTTATTCGATAGAAACGCGTACTCTGTATTACTGCTGATAACTTGGTTCAGGATGTACTCTCAAAGTATTAATAGCTTCTGCGGCTCTATTAAAAACTTTAGATCCTGGTCTTTTTTCAGTCAGCTGTGCTCGAATGTAAGTATCACCTCTTTTAGCATAAAGCTCTACTCTATTTCTGTAAATTGTCTTAAATGAAAAGTTAGTGTTTTCTAGATTAAGTGTTTCAACAGTTCCTCCACTACTTTTGGCACTAGTTGATTCATTGTATGCTTCTTCGCTTAGATCCCAATGCGTTCCCCAAACTCTTAGTTCAACTCCATCAGACTCATAAATATAAGTTAATCCATCACCGTTTTCAGAATATATAAGTTTCCAATTCTCTGGCAAATCAATAGAAAATCCATATCTTCCATTTCTTTCTGTTTTTATCTTATCGCTAATATATGGATTTACTTCTTCTGTATAGAACAGTTCTTCTCCAGGGTCTCTCGTTTCTGAAAGACTAGGTTTATAACCGCTAAAGCTTAATTTTCTAGCTTCTGCAACCATTTTTATTGCTTCCGCTCTAGTTATATGGTTGTCTGGCTGAACCGATACATAAGTAATACCATCTTCTAGCGGATACTGGTAATATCCATTCATAATGTTCAAAATATATGCATAGTACATATGATTATATGCCCAGTGCTTTATACCGTTGTGCTCTAAATCACTATGGAAATAAGTGTAATAACCTATTCCTAGATAACCGAAGCAGTCGATTGAATTTATCAGTAGCTTAGAGAATTCTGCTCTCGTTATCGCATTTTCTGGCTTAAAATATCCATCAGGATATCCATCAACTATTTTTGAATAGCTACCATCAATACTTGGTAAAAATTTAGACTTGAAATACAGGCTGCTCAGCGAGCGGATTTTTGACCCCTCATCTGTGGTTATAGGAAGATCAGGAAATTTGGAATTGTCTACTGAAGCAACTTGAGAAGCTTTATAACCAAATGATTCGAGCATATCTGCTAATAGTACGGTACACTCTTCTCTTGTAATTGGTTTATCGGGATAGAGATGTCCACTACCAAACTGATAGAGAAGACCTGCTTCTTCCATTTCTCTGACATAGTCCTTAGCCCAATGATCCTCCATATCATAGAATTCTGCAAAACTAGACGTTGCTGTGAACAACATAGCAATTGATAGTAAAGCTGATAAGATTTTTCTTTTCATATTAATTCTCCTTTCAAAAATCTTTATTTACTGTTCAGATATTATAATCCAAACAGAAAATAAATTCTTATTTTATATGTATCTGTAGATACTTATACCCTAATATACGTATGATAATTCGAGCAGTAAGTAAAGCTTCTATTCCAGTTCACAGATAAGCAAAGTTTATTTAAGTTCAAGACAATATATTCTATAAAATCCCATTATGGGAAATGACCATAATCTTCCATTTGATAAAAATATGCCATTCATGCCATGAAAAACTTGTAAAAAACAGCATATCTTTTCTAAATATTATTCCCATAATCAAAAAACAAATACTAAATATTTCAAAATGGTAAAAACTACAAATAAATAAA
>CAZBAL010000031.1:3591-18132 GCA_964489735.1 uncultured Clostridia bacterium
AATCAAAAAACAAATACTAAATATTTCAAAATGGTAAAAACTACAAATAAATAAATACGATAATATCAATGTTTATCGAGACAAAATCAACTTGAATTTAAAATAATAAATTCAACTATAATTAAAACGACATGAATAAAAATATTTAAGTTTCAAAAATAAGAATAAAACACAGTAAAATCAACAGTTATAGAAAAAACAATCAGTAAAATCCATTCAATAAAGAGAAAAACACAATCATATGACCATAATTAAGTGGTATGATGTGTTAATAAGTTGAATATATTGTTGGGTTAATCAACTTTTATCAAAACATAAGATGGAAGTATATGGCATTTGCTAAACTTGAAAGAAAATGGCTATTTTGCTATCTTATAAGCATAAATACATATTGAATTTCAAGAAAGGACTGAAGAAAATGAAAAGGGTATTAATAGGAATGTTGACTATTGTTCCGATGTTATTCATTAATTCAACTAAAGTTGATGCGTGTTATGAAATGAGTTCTCATTGGGCGGCAGGGTCTGTATCGGAATTAAGTTCAGAAGGAATAGTATCAGGTTATTTAGATGGAACATTTAGACCGGAGAACCATGTAAAAAGAGAAGAAGCGTCTAAGATGATAGCTGTAGCTCTTGAATTACTATCTAATGAGTCAAGCAGCAATGATTTTGATTATAAGAATTTCCACGATATAAAAGGAAGATGGAGTGAAACGTTTATACATAAATTAGTTGGTAAATCTATAATAAATGGCTATCCAGACGGTAGTTTCAGACCAGAAAATGATATAACCAGGAGCGAATACAGTGTGGTAATTTCTAAACTCCTGAAAAAGTTCAGAAATATAGAGTCTAATTCATATTATTTTAATGATACATATAGTCACTGGGCATCGGATGACATATCTAGTTTACATGAACTGAATCTCTTAAATGGATATAGTAATGGAGACTTTAGACCGGACAACAATATAACTAGGGCTGAAGCATCGGAAATTCTTAACAAAACAATGAATCTTATCAGAGGAAAAAAAGTTGAACAAAAGGTTGTATATGATAGCAATCAGATTGCTTTCCAAGACAATATAGATTATGCTCCAATCTCAAGTCAGATTGTTAATAATATAGAACCTGAGGCTGCTAGCTATACAGAGAAAAATTATGTTGAGGCTTATTATGTTCCACAAAGCTATTTGGACAGCATATATGAAGGAACGATACAGGATAATCTTAGTAGCTCTAACGGTGCAGTTAAAGGTGTAATGGAACAGGTAAACTATTATAGGAGAGCGGCTGGTCTTAGAGATTTGGTATGGTGTGATAATCTGGGATATAATGCTCAGATTAGGGCGGAAGAATTACACATAAGTTTTTCGCATACAAGACCGAATGGGCAAAGAGGGATTGATATGATTGGATATGCTGGAGAAAATATTGCATATAATTATAGTGAAAGTGCATCAGAGGTTACAGCTCTGTGGTATAATTCTCAAGGTCATAGAGAGAATATGCTAGACCCTGAATGGACAAGGATAGGGGTAGGTATGTGTGAGATAAATGGAGTAAATTATTGGGTTCAGTTTTTTTCAAATTAAAAATTAACCGAAATAGCTTTTAAAAATAGAATAAAAGGGTATTAAAGATACTAGAAGCAAAAATGAGAAGCTATAAGGGGAGATAAATATGTTATTAAAAGAAAAACTACATGATTTCGTAAAAAAGTGTGAAAACATAGAAGGACCAAGAGTGACAATCTGTTTACCAACTAATCGTAAAGCACCGGAAAATGAAATGGATTCTACGGTATATAAAAATCTTTGGCAGGAAGCTAAAAAAGCTTTAGAAGACAAGTACCCTAGAAGAGAGTGGCAAGAGACTCTTGATGCATTATCTACATTGAGCAATGACTCTCTTTTCTGGAAAGATTCAAAAGATGGTCTTGTAGTTCTTGGTTGTGGTAAGGAAGTTGGAATATTCAGCCTTGATTATTCAGTTCCTGAAATAGCAAGTGTAGGGGATTCGTTCCACCTTAAACCACTATTCTACTTTGACCAGATATTTGCAGGACTATACCTTGCGGATATTTCTAGAGACAGAGTTGGACTATATGAGGTAGGTAGTAAAGGCTTGGAAGCTTTAGAAGATACTGATATCAAGACAGCTTTCGTTGACATATTCGATGATTTTGATGCTAACTCGAACGTAAATGTCGGAGCATCGGGAACACTTCATGGTCATCGTGCAAAACCTGAAGAAGTTGAGAAGGACAGAGACAAATACTTCCAGTACTTAGATAAAGAGTTTGATAAACTAAGTAAGGAAAATGATAAAAAATTTATTCTTGCTGGAACATCTGAAAACACATCAAAGTTCAAAAATCTTTCTAAAGGAAACTATTATCTTGATCACACAATCAGTAAGCCTCTTATTTCGTTAAAAGGGGATGCGTTTGTAAAAGAAATAGATGAAGCTTTAAAGCCGGATGAAAGTACAGAGCTTGAAAATATAGCAACTGAGGTTGAAAGAGCTAGAAGAGATGATAAATTTACAGACTCTATAAGTGAAATAAAAGCAGCGCTAGAACAGGGAAGAGTTCATAAGGTAATACTTATGGAGGATGAAACTGGAACTGTTGATAGCGATGCAGATGAAATTTCTACAGCGGCTCTTTTAAGCAATACAGAAGTATTAGCACTTAAAAGAGATATGGTAGATATCAAGGAGCGTATTATAGCTATTATGAGATACTAATTTTTAAACAAAGCAGACAAGGTTATACTTTGTCTGCTTTATTGTATATAGAAAATGTCAGTATTTTGAACTGTTAGTATTTGAGATGATTAGGAGGTAGATTTATGAGTGGTTACAAGATTATTTGCAGTTCTACAGTAGATCTTCCTGAGGAATACTTGAAGGAAAAAGATATAGATTATGTTTACTTTCATTTTAATATGGATGGAGAGCAGTATGATGATGATTTTGGTAAATCCATATCCATAGATGAGTTTTATAAAAGAATTGAGAAAGGTGCTATGCCTACAACTTCACAGCCAAATGTTCAAGAAAACATATCGTGTATTGAACCATATCTGAAAGAAGGAAAAGATATTATATATATCAGCCTATCATCGGGAATTTCAGGAGCTTACAATGCTGCTTCAGTTGCATCTGAAATGTTGTCCGAAAAGTATCCTGAAAGAAAAATAAGGGTTATTGATTCACTTGGCGCTTCCTCAGGATATGGGTTATTAGTTGATAGCATTGCGGATTTAAGAGATAGCGGTGAGAGCTTTGATAATGTGGTGAGTTGGGCAGAGGAAAACAAACTGAATATACAGCATTGGTTTTTCTCAACTGATTTGCAACATTTTAAAAGAGGTGGGAGAATTTCAGCAACTTCTGCAGTCATAGGAACGGTTCTAGGTGTGTGTCCACTTATGAATGTGGACAATGAAGGAAAGCTTATCCCACGTAAAAAAATAAAGGGTAAAAAGAAAGTCATTAAGGAAATAGTGAAAATGATGGAAATCCATGCTGAGGATGGACTTGATTACAGTAAAAAGTGTTTTATATCTCATTCGAACTGCATTGAAGATGCACAAAAAGTGGCAGAGTTGATAGAGAGCAAGTTTAATAAAATAGATGGAAGCGTCATGTTGAATGATATTGGTACAGTTATAGGCTCACATACAGGACCAGGCACTGTAGCACTTTTCTTTTATGGAGATAACAGAGTTGAATAATGCAAGTTTAATTATTATGTAGTATAATTAATTAAATGGCAATAATGATAATGATGGGTCGTTTATAGTGTTGTATTAGAATAATAAAACTGCGAGTGCAGAAATAAAGGTGATAATAATGAAAAATTATTTAATAGTGTATTCAAATCCTGATGAAAGAAGTTTTTCTTTTGATATGAAGGAAAAAGCTCAGGAGTTTTTAGAGAGTAAAGGTCATAGTGTTCAGGTAAGAGATTTATACAAAATGGATTTTGACCCTCTTCTTACGGATATGGAAATCAACAATTTTGAAAAAGGAATATATTCTACTGATATTTTAGAAGAACAGGCATATCTTAAGTGGGCAGACGTAATAATTTTTATTTTCCCAATCTGGTGGGGAATACCAGCTATGCTGAAAGGCTATATAGATAAAGTGTTTTCTTATGGTTTTGCATATGAGACTACTCCTTTAGGAATGAAGGGCAAGCTTAATGGTAAACATGTGTATAGATTCAGTTCTATGAGATCGCTAAATGAGACTTACGACAAAGACGGATTTAAAGCTTCGCTTATCAATATTATCGATAAGGGAATATTTGAATATGCAGGAATGAATGTAATCGAAAGTAAATTATTTGGTGGACTTCCTAGACAAGATGAAAGAACAGCCCAAGAGTATTTAAATCAGATTGAAGACTCGCTTGAGAAGTCTTTTAGAATTTAAAGGATATCGATCCTATATAACGATAGAGAACACTCTTAAAAAGACACGATCTTATAAGAGTGTTCATTTTTATGATTTATGAGGTGGTCAAGTGGATATTAGAGAGTATTTAAATAGCAATATACTAGTTACAGATGGTGCTATGGGAACGTATTTTGGTGATCTGGTTGGAAATATAGAGTCGTGTGAAATGGCCAGTGTGAAAAACCCTGATATAATCAAGAAAATCCATAGAGAGTATATAGAAGCCGGTGCAAAGCTTCTCAGAACTAATACTTTTTCTGCCAACACTCTTTCTATGAACATTGGCAGAAGTGAACTTAAGGAATTACTGGAAGCTAGTTATGATATTGCTAAAGAGGTCGCAGGAGATAATGCTTTTGTTGGCTGCAGTATAGGTCCTCTGCATGAGACAAGACTTAAAAAGAAGAGCTCGCCTGATTTCCTGACAGAGTACAAGTTTATTGTTGACTCTTTTATTGATAAAGGTGCAGATATATTTGTATTTGAGACGTTTGGAAGTCTTGATTTCATTCCAGAGATTACGAGATATATTAAAAGCAAAAATGATAATGCTTTTGTTCTGGTTCAGTTTGCAGTTATGGCAGATGGACATACAAGAAGAGGACTGAGCGTTTCTAAAATAATTTTTGAAATGGAAGCTCTTGAGTCTGTTGATTCTTTTGGCTTCAACTGTGGTTCAGGTCCTGCACATATATATAATATTCTGAAAAAATTAGATATATTCAAAAGTAATATTATTTCTGTTCTTCCAAATGCAGGATATCCTGAGATAGTAAATAGAAGAATGGTTTATGTTAATAATCCTGAGTACTTCTCAGAAAAGATAACAGACATAGTGAAGCTCGGTGCTAAAATTGTTGGGGGATGCTGTGGTACTACACCATCGCATATAAGAGAGATAGTAAAGCAGTTAGATGAAGATAGAACATTGGAGTTCAAGTCGGAGTCTGTTGACAAGAAAGCCGAAACTGTACAGGTTAAAAAAGGAAACAGCTTTAAAAAAAAGCTTGATAACAAAGAGTTCGTAATTGCTGTGGAAATAGATCCTCCTTTTGATATAAATATTCAGAAGAGCATTGATAATGCAAGAATTTGTAAAGAAAATGGTGTTGACATTGTAACTGTTGCAGATTCACCAAGAGGTGTCGCTAGAGTGGATTCGTTCATGGTTGCATCTAAAATCAAAAGTGATGTTGGGATAGAGGTCATGCCTCATATCTGTTGTAGGGACAAAAATATGAATGCATTGAAATCAGGTATTATGGGTGCCTATATAAATGGTATAAGAAATATATTGGCTATAACAGGTGATCCTGTTCTGGATATTGAAACTGTATCGACAAAGTCGGTATTTAATATGAATTCATATCAATTAATCAACATGATAGAGAATCTGAATCAGGAAATGTTTGGTGGAGATGAGATACTAATTGGAGGAGCACTGAATCTCAATGTGAAAAACAAAGATGCTCAGATTGAAAGAATGAGAAGAAAATCGGAAAAGGGTGCTAGTATATATCTTACCCAGCCTATATTTGATGATGAGAGTATAGAATATCTGTCAAAACTGGATAAAGAGGGCAACAAAATATTAGCAGGTATTATGCCGGTGGTTAGTTATAAAAACGCACAGTTTCTGAATAATGAGCTGCCTGGAATAAAAATACCGGATAAATATGTTCAAATGTTCAAAGAGGAAAAAAATAAAGAAAAATCTGTTGAAATAGGCATAAACATCGCTAAGGAAACGATCAATAAAATAAAGCCTCATGTCGATGGAATATATTTTATTACTCCATTTAACAGAATTGATATTATTACAGAGCTTATTGAAAAAACAGGTCTGAAATAGTCGTTTTTATACAAATGGAAACCCTATATCCATCATATTTACTGATGTATATAGGGTTTTATTATTAAAATTACTCTTCAACTATACCAAGTGTTTCGTTAATCTTACCTTCTTTTTTTAATGCGACCATGTCGTCATATCCGCCTATAAACACATCATCCACAAAAAGTTGAGGAACAGTTCTAGAGCCTGATTTTTCCATTACTGGATCGAATAGTGACTGATCGAATGTCACGTCAACTTCTTTAAACTCCAAGTTATTTCTCTCTAGGAAAGCAACTGCTCTTTTACAATATGGACAGTAGTTTTTTGTGTATATTACGATATCTTTTTTCATTATTAAATCACCTCATAAATTTTTCTTATTAAGAATCTTACCCATAATTAGAGAGTATTAAACCAAAAACTGTTTATATTAAGTTTATTTTTATATATCTGCATTTTATATAATATAGAAAAAATTAATCAAACTATAAGGTGACTGTTGCGTAGTATATTGGTAATATAAGTAAAATGAGAAAAAAATCACGTATTTTTCATTACTTACATATTATATAAGTATATTGTTTGAAGTTATTGTATAATATAATAGAATATAGTATAGTAAATTATAGATTAATATGATGGGAGAGGCGATAAGGTGCAAGGTGGAAAAGAATTTATAGCGAAAAAGAGAACCAAATATATTATTGGCGGAATCGCTGCTGCTATTGTTCTTATTGGAGGAATATACTCCGGAGTGGCATATAGCTATAATAGCAAGTTTATACCAGGAACTGTAGTAGATGGTTTGGACATTTCTGGGAAAAATATAGCTCAGGCAGAAAAGGAAATGAAGGAAAGATACACTACCAGTACCTACACTGTTAAAGAAAACGGAAAAGAGATAACTAAAGTTACTGGAGAGCAACTTGATATGAATCCAGACTTCAACGGATATTTATCAAAGCTTAATGAAGGTCAGAACAAATGGGCTTGGGGAATCAGTAAGTTCAATGACTCAGAAGTTAAAGACAGTCCAGATGGCATAGTGATGGATGAAAATAAATATAAAGCTCATTTCGAAAATATTGATTTTAATAGTGGAGAAAGAGCAGAGCCTACAGATGCAAAAGTTGTTTTCAAGGAAGACAAGTTTGTGATTGAACCTGAGACGGTAGGAAACACTTTAGACCTGAAAAAAGTGGATGACAAAATAAGATCATCAATAAAAGCAGGGAAAACTGATATCAACATTGAAGACTGCTATGTTCAGCCTAATATAAAGAAAGATGATAAGAATCTTAAAAAAGCTTTAGATGAGATGAATAAACTAGCAGATAAGCAAGTTGTTTATAAAATATCAGGCGAAAATGCTATAGTTGGAAAAGATGCTGTAGCAGCTTGGCTGACATATGATGAGAATGGAAATGTTAGCTTGAACGAAGAAGCTGTAACTGCATATGTACAACTTCTTAATGAGCAAAGAAGTACACGTGGTAAGGAAAGAGATTTTAATGGAACTTTAAGTGGACCAATTAAAATAGGTGGAGGAATCTATGGATGGTCTATAGATGTTGCTGAAGAAACTAAGGAACTTATGGAAGAGTTTATGAAAGCAGATGATAAGCTTGAGAGAGTTCCAGTTACAAATGGAGTTGGATTTGATAAAGATACTAATCATATTGAAAAAAATTATGTAGAGATCGACTTGTCAAATCAATATATGTGGGTTTATAAAGATGGCGAGATAGTAGTAGAAACGCCTGTAGTAACTGGTAATCCGAATACAGGTCATACAACACCAGCGGGAGTATTCTATATCTGGAGTAAGGAGACAAACAGAATCTTAAGAGGTGCAGACTATGCTACACCTGTTAGCTACTGGATGCCTATAGACTGGTCAGGAGTTGGAATACACGATGCTAACTGGCAACCTTCATTCGGGGGAAGCGCATATCTTTATAGAGGTTCTCATGGATGTATAAATACACCTATGGGAGCAGTAGCACAGGTTTATAACAATGTTGAAGTAGGTACGCCTGTTGTAGTTCACTATTAATTATCAAGATAGGGAAATTGCAACGATAATTAAGTGAGACAAAGCAAAGATAAAGGCTAACAAATAAAAATTAGTAGATAATAGCTAATAATAATTGAAAGAAAAAATAAAAGCATTTGGAAAAAGAGTTTTATATCTAAAATACTCTCAATCCAAATGCTTTTTTTATTGAAGCTATACCTTTGAAATTATTTATTCTCCAGACTGACCATACGTCCAGCTTTAAATATCGCCATGTTTCTACCAGTTTTTATTATTTCAGACATATTATCTTTTTCCATTACACAGAAACCAGAAATGCCTGATATCCCATATTTGAATAAAATTGGGGTAACGGGAACTGTAGGTCCAACAAGTATTACTTCGGCTTTATCTTTCATTATTTGAAGCAATCTAGGCAATGTCTTATTTATGAAAGTCATTCCTGTTACAAAGACATAGTCCTGGTCGGGTAAAATATATTCACATGCACTATCGGGGTAGTCACCCATTGAAGGATTTCTCTCCAATATGGACATATTACATATAGGCTCTAACTTCTTTTCAAGTCTAGGGAAATGTCCTATTACTGCCACATTTTTTCCTTTTACTTTGTTTGCGTAGTCTAAAAAGGCATCCTTTTTCTTTCTGCTTAATATATCCTTTTTGCTAAGGTCATGGTCATCGAAAACTCCCAGTTCATGAAAATTTTCTGGGGTGTTATAATATGCATTGATTGCTGCAAGACCAATAGAAGCTTCTGTGAAGTTCCAAGATTTACTCATTTCTGCCACATCTTTTAGTTTCATTCCAATAACTGTATCTTCATACATCCATGGTCTTGAATAGCCTCTGACAGTTATTGATATTCCCATGCTGTCAACAGTTTCGACTTTAGTCCATGAACTTGCAACGTTATAATCTTTTACAATAATATTCTCAGGTATATTTTTAATAAGTTCATCGTACATGCTCCACATAAAATCACCTCAGAGATCTCAATTTTTTATATTTCTTAAATTTTACATACTAAATTTCAATTTACTTAAAACCCAGATCTCTCAATCTATATACCTTCAATAAACGCTCTGCTATTCAAAAGCTCCACCTCTATGGTTTCACCTTTTTCTATCTTAGAAGTACCAATTGGCGAAATATAAAACGCATCTGCCGATGAGGAAACAGCACCAGGATGTGCACGATGAAGCTTTGGATAGGCTAAATAATTGCCATCTTCATCTTTTTTCAGTTCCATTTTACAAAGGAAATCCATTTTTGCTGGTGTGCTCATACTCTCTTGAAGAATAGCTTTCACAGTTTCTTTTGTTTCCGATGGAATGTTGAGAGCTCTTGCAACTGCCCCTCTAACGCACCAGTCTGCCCCATAAAAAGCTGCAATATTTGGACCCGGCAGGTTTATAACCGGCTTATTATCAATTATTCCCATACCGAGAGGGAAGCCAGGTGCCGCTGCTATTCTATGATGCAGAAGTTCACCTCTTTTTTTAATAAGCTCAGTATTTAAGTCTTCTTTACCTTTTGATGAGCCAGCATTGATAACTACAATATCCGCTGCATAAAGGGCCTCATCAAGGACAAATTCAAGATCTTCGGTTATATCTTTTACTATTGGAAAACATAGTGGCTCTGCACCCATTTCCATAAGCATGTTTTTGATCATAATTGAGTTTGAATCTACGTTTTGACCTCTTTTAGGTATGCTTCCACGACATACAAGCTCGCTCCCTGTAGGGATAAATGCTACTTTAGGTTTCTTTCGAACTCTGATATATTCATGACCACCCATAGCAAGTGAAGCTAAATGATGAGGTCTTATTTTTGTGTCTTTAGAAATTAATTTATCATTTTTTGAGACAATTTTTCCTTTTTTTGATACATTAGTTCCAGGTTCATATTTAATATCTTTAGAAAGAGAGATCTTTCCGCTTTCATCAAACATTACATCTTCAATTCTGACTACAAAGTCATATTTATCATCGAAGTCATCTCCTGTATCGGCTCTTTCATACTCTGTTCCTTCTGTCCATGCACTTGTGTCAGGAAGTCCATTCTTGAAATACTCTGAAGAAGTTGCTATTCCATCAGCAGATGAAGCACGAACGAGTGGAAGTGTATTGTTTGAGTAGACATCTTCGGCACAGATTCTGTTTAATGCTTCTTCTATAAATACTATTTCAGTTTCATATATGGGAATCCATTTTGAAAATAGTGTATTCATTGCTTCTGTTTTTGTAGGGTATTTACTAACTATCATATTACTTTCATCCTCCTAAATTTTCTCTATGACAAACCAA
Source organism: uncultured Clostridia bacterium (assembly GCA_964489735.1). GTDB lineage: Bacteria > Bacillota > Clostridia > Tissierellales > Gottschalkiaceae > Andreesenia. The sequence continues at coordinate 14,254 of CAZBAL010000031.1, forward strand.
CGGCCTTTATTTTCATTTTTTATTACACTTGCTTTATGAAAATTAAGTTTTTTGAATATATCCATATACTCTTCTGTCGACCTTTTCTTCATACCTCTTCTAGTTTTCAGAGAGTCAGGCCAACTTGGATCTATTTTTCCCATTTTTTCGTATATCTCTTCTACTAATTCTTTATTGCCTAGTCCACCACCTATGTAAGTTTTTCCACCCGGCTTTAGGACTCTGTAGATTTCTTTAAAAGCTGTCTCTGTATCTTTCCAAAAACCCATAGAACCTCTGCTAACTATAAGGTCAAATGTATTATCTGCGAATCTCATATTTGTCACGTCTTCCTCAAATACTTCTGTCCTAGAGTCAAGATTCCAGTCTTTAGCTCGTTCAGTAGACTTTTCTACAGCATATTTATTTATATCTATCAATGTTGCAGTAAGATTGGTCTTTTGAAGCATTGTAAGGCCAAGGTGACCACCGCCACATCCAATATCAAGCATTTTTCCACTAGTAATACCTGTTTTATCGATTATGTCATCAGCTATAACTGCATATATAGGGAAAAATATATTTTGTGCTATATAGTCAAATTCATAGTTTTCATCCATGCCTTCTATTTTAATCAATATTTTACTCCCCCTTCCCTTATATTATTCAATTAAAAGCCTTATAATAATACTATCATAACGAATAATCCTTGTATATAGTTATTATATGTAAGGATAGGATATAGTTATGAGTACAAGCATGTGATATGGGGTAAATATATAGTTATATGATAGTTAAAATATTGAAGGAATAAGTGGAAAACAAATGAATGTTATGGAGATGATATTATGTCGGAAAATAGATTGATTTTTGAAAAGTCACCATACCTGCTTCAACATGCTAAAAATCCAGTTGACTGGTATATATGGAGCGAAGAAGCATTAAATAAAGCCAAAGAAGAAGACAAACCAATATTTTTATCAATTGGCTACTCAACATGTCACTGGTGTCACAATATGGCTAGAGAGTCCTTTGAAAATAAAGAGATAGCAGGAATATTAAATAAGTATTTTGTACCAATAAAAGTAGACAGAGAAGAAAGATATGATTTGGATAACCTGTACATGAAATTCTGTCAGGCAACTTCTGGCAGAGGTGGGTGGCCGCTTTCTGTTTTTATGACACCAGATGGATTGCCGTTTTTTGCAGGAACCTATTTCCCAAGAATTAATATCAAGGGAATGATTGGTTTTAAAACAGTCTTGCTTTCACTGAAGAAAATGTGGGAAGAGGACAGGGAGGAAATAGAAGAGAAATCTGTAGAGATTAGAGATTTTGTTTTAGATACCTACGAAAAATATGAACCTGAGGATATAACCAAAGAAGATATTGAAAATAGTGTGAATTCATTTAAATCTGCCTTTGATCCTGAATTCGGCGGGTTTGGAGAAAAACCAAAGTTTCCTATGGCTCACAGTATTTCTTACTTGCTAGAATATTATGAAAAGTATGGTGATGAGGAATTAAAAGACATCGCCCTTCATACTTTGGACTCAATGTTCAAAGGAGGAATATATGACCATGTGGGTGGAGGTTTTTCAAGGTATTCTGTAGATGAGAAGTGGATGGTTCCACATTTTGAAAAGATGTTATATGACAATGCACTGCTGATAGAAGCTTATTCTAAGGCATATAAAATTAGTGGCAATGAGATATACAAGAAAGTCGTAGAAGATACGATCTTGTTTTTAATAAGAGAAATGGAAGATGAGAGTGGTGCATTCTATGCAGGAATTGATGCGGATTCAGAAGGAGATGAAGGAAAGTTCTATCTGTACACTAAAAGTGAACTTGGATTTGTGCTTGGAAAAGACATTTTCGAAAGGTTTACCGGGTTTTTCAATGCATCCGAAATGTCTTCGTTAAAAGGAAGAGTTGTACTGAATAGGGTAGGTAAGGAAATCGACATAGATGATTACAAGTTCTTAGATCGTTGGCTTAAAGTTCTTTTTAAGTACAGAGAAAATAGAATAAAGCCTTCTGTTGATAATAAGATTATGACTACCTGGAACTCGCTTTTAGCAAAAGCGCTATATATTGCAGGTGAAATTTTTGAAAACAGAGGATATATCCGATTAGCTGAAAACATATTGAGATATATAGAGGAGAATTTGATAGTAAATGGTAGAATAATGACTGCATCAATTGATGGTGTAGTTAAATATAAAGGCTATATTCAGGATTATTCATGCTATATAGATGCTCTATTAGAGGGTAGAAACTATTATATTAGAAATCACAGCGGAGAATGTGCAGAGAGCAGGAAATCAGTAGAATTTACAGATAAGATAAACGAATATACTGAAAAAATGATAGACTTATTTATGGATGCTGAAAAAGGTGGATTTTATATAAATGGAGTTGATTCAGATGATTTAGTTATTAGGTGTAAAGAAACTAATGATGGATCTGTACCAGCAGGAAATTCAGTAGCTGCAAGAGTACTTGTAAAGATTGGAAGAGAGAACAGCGATGAGAGATTGGTAGAGGTAGGTAAAAAAGCTATAGATCTCGATGGAACAAGTGTCAATAAAGTTCCGATTTATCATAGTGAAGTACTGAGAGCAGGGTTGTTATATCATAACGACAAATAAAGTATTGCTAGTCTAGTGAGGTTGTGTTTTTAGAAAGTGAGAGATAATATTGAATTCAATTAAGAATGTATTGACTATAGCCGGGTCAGACTGCTCGGGAGGTGCAGGGATACAGGCTGATTTGAAAACATTTTCGGCTAATGGAGTATATGGAATGAGTGTTGTGACATCAGTAACTTCCCAGAACAGTTTAGGTGTGAAAATGATAGAGAATGTATCTGAGAATATAGTGAGCTCCCAAATGCATTCTCTGTTTTCTGATATAAGAATTGATGCTATAAAGATTGGGATGATACCTAATGAAGCTATTGCAAATGAAATTTCAAGAACTTTGAAAAATTGGAAAAATGAGTTGGAAAGTGGTACGAAGGAAGAATTGAATACAAGTGAGTTTCCGGAAATTGTTCTGGATCCGGTAATGATTTCTTCATCGGGAAAGCAGCTTATGACTGATGATGCAAAGAAGATAGTTGTAGAAGAAATGTTTCCTTTATGCAGCTTAATAACTCCGAATATTCCGGAAGCAGAGTCTTTAACAGGAATAATAATCAATTCGGAAGAGACTCTAAAAAAAGCAGCAGATGAGCTGATAAAAATGGGGCCAAAATATGTGCTGATAAAGGGTGGACATTTAAAAGCGGGAGTTGTAGGAACCGATTATGATAGAAGTATTGCAGAGACGCAGCATGGACGGGTGAATTATGAAAATGTTAACAAAAATGTTAACAATAGATATCATAAAAGCTATAACGACTCATACACTGATATTTATGAACCGAAAGACAGAACGGATCTGAGCAGGTATTGTGTAGATATACTTTTTGACGGTGTGAAATTTACAGAATATATAACGGAAAGAATAGAGGGCATCTCTCCTCATGGCACAGGCTGCACTTTGTCGTCGGCAATTGCAGCTAATCTAGCAAATGAAATGAGCATGGAAGAATCTATAAAGAGGACTAAAGACTATATAACTATTTGTATAAAAAACAGTATTAAGGTAGGCCAAGGCGAATATTATTTAAATCATTTTGCTAATCTGTAATCTCAGCATAGCATGATAATAGATGCCTTATATGGTATAGTTATATATGTATAAAACTGCTTGGATTTTCAAGAAAAGAATGGGTTTCGCCGTTCTGTCGACTCCCAATGCACTTAAAAACTTGGGAGGTCGACAAAACGTAAGATTTCAATGTTACATGAGAATTTACTGAATATTAAATTCATGTAGCCATGAAAAAAT
>CAZBAL010000032.1:0-16580 GCA_964489735.1 uncultured Clostridia bacterium
GCATGTGTTAAGCACGCCGCCAGCGTTCATCCTGAGCCAGGATCAAACTCTCATAAAAAATTTGTCTTGGCCAGTACTAACTGGCTGTTTATTTTCAGTATTAAAACTGAATGGAATATCCGATGACCTAAGTCATTGAATATTATTGGTTGTAATTCGCCTTGAATTGACCTCAGAATAAATCTGAGAATTTTTCTTTTGCTGAATTAACATGGTTATATCTGCTGTTCATTTTTCAAAGTTCAATTTTCTCAGTAGCCGTCTCGCGACTACTTTATCTACTTTACCAGGTTTGAAATGTAAAGTCAATAGTTTTTTGAAACTTTTTTTGATTTCTTTATTATTTTTTCAATTTTTTCAAACTCAAGCCTATTGATTATAATATTATACTCCTGCTGGAGTCAAGCATTTCTTTTATATGAATAAAAAACAGAGGGCAGTATTTCACCCTCTATCTATAATTCTTCTATATATGATCACGTATATAATATCGTTCGTATGATTTCCATTGCCTGGTGAATCTCTTATTAAGCATTCGATTCAATCAGGTTGGTCTTTTTAAGTTCTTTTCTGAATTTAGATATTATCTTTTTCTCCATTCTTGAAATAGTCATCTGAGATATTCCCAAATCATTTGCTATTTCTATCTGAGTCTTTTTCATAAAATATCTATCTTCTACTATTTTTCTTTCCATATCATTCAGACTCTTAAGTGCATTTACTATGAAGTCTCTGTTTTCTATTCTCTGATACTCCATATCTTCTTCCCCTATTAAATCGGATAGAGATATATCCTTATCGTCACCACCTGACTCATAAGTTATATCTAAAGACTGAGGAGTATATACTTTTCTGGCTTCTAATACCTCTAGTATCTTCTCTTCAGAGCAGTTCAAATATTCAGCGATATCTTTTACAGTAGGTGACTTTTGAAGTTCCTGGCTCAGCGCTACTCTCGCAACATTTACTTTCTGAGAAAGTTCCTGAATTCTTCTTGGAACTCTTATAGCCCAACCTTTATCTCTGAAATGCTTCTTTATTTCCCCTATTATAGTAGGTGTTGCAAAACTTGAAAATTCAAAGCCTTTTTCTACTTTGAATCTGTCGACAGCATAGATCAGACCTATACACGCAACCTGAAATATATCATCATAGTCTATACCTTTGTTGGCATATTTCTTTGATAATATCTCTGCGATATACATATGTCTGGATATGAGTTCATCTCTTATAGCACTGTCACTTGTTTCGCTTAAAGCTTTAAACAGCTCTTTAGTATCGACTTTGGTTAAATCAGAAAAATCTATTGAGTTTTCTTTTAAGCTCTCCATCGAACATTACCTCATCTCTTTTATCATTTCTATACGGATTTCCTCGTCATCTTCAATTAATTCCACCTCATCCATCAATGATTCTATTATCATAAGCGGATAATTCGGATTGTCTTGACAATCATCTTCTCCATTTTCAGACTGACTTCCATTGTCTTCATATTCAGACTTTACGATTATCTTCATATTTTCATCAGTAATGAACTTAATTTTAACTTCGTCTAATTTTTTTGTTTTTAATTTTTCAAGAATAATGTTACAAGCTTCCCCTACACATAATTTCGTATCTTCTAAATCGTCAATATTTAAATTCAGCTTCATGCATATAGCAGATGTAGTAAGTCTGGCTACACTGATATTTTCTGCTTTTGCTGGAAAAGACAGTTTTATTTTATCCATATCCTTACTCCTCTATCTTAAATACTTGATCTAATTTTGTTAGGAAGAAAAGCTTCTTGATATTAGGTTTTACGTTTCTTAGTATTATTTCTTTATCTTTTTCCTGAGTTACTTTCAGAACAGATATAAGTGCTCCTAAACCTGTGCTGTCAATAAACTCAAGTTCATCACATTCAAGTACAAGATCTCCATCTTTAGATGATATTATTTCTATTAACTTGCTTTTCAGCTCGTCTGAAGTATATATATCTATTTCCCCTATTGGATAAACTGTAATTTGTTTTGAGTTTTCATCGATTTTTTCTTTAATTGTTAGCGACATTTCTTCCCCTCCACACTATTTATTATCTGAATCGTCTGGTTCAATTATTGCCACTGATGCTACTTTATCATCTTCTGCTATCTTCATAAGTCTAACTCCCTGAGTTGACCTTCCAAGTTGAGAGATTCCTGAAACATTTAATCTGATAATAGTTCCGTTTATTGAAGTGATTATTATCTCATCATCACCGCAAACTACTTTTCCACTTATAAGATCTCCTGTTTTCTTTCTTATATCATAAGTTTTCAGACCTCTTCCTCCTCTTTTCTGAATAGTATATTCATCAATTGAGGTTCTCTTTCCATATCCGTTTTCACTTATGACTAGAAGCTCTCCGCAGTCATCTTCTCCTATTATATCCATACCTATTACGGAATCATCATCTCTTAGATTTACAGCTTTAACTCCCATCGCAGTTCTTCCTAAGATTCTCGCATCTTCTTCATTGAATCTTATCGCAAAACCTTTTTGAGTTACCACTACAACCTGATCATTGCCGGTTGATTTTCTGACTGCAAGCAGTTCATCATCATCTTTAAGAGTTAATGCTATTATTCCTGATTTTCTTATGTTCTTAAAATCATCAAGGTATATTCTCTTTATAATTCCCTGTTTAGTAGCCATGACTAAGCAAGCATCATCACTGAACTCTCTTATCGGTATTACCGCTGTTATCTTTTCATTTCTTTCAAGCTCAAGTAAGTTTATTATGGCTGTTCCTTTAGCCTGTCTAGTAGCTTCTGGTATTTCATATCCTTTTAAGCTGAATACCTTACCTTTGCTCGTAAAGAACAAGAGATTTTCATGAGTTGATGTTGTGAATATTGTCTCAACAAAATCCTCATCTCTTGTAGTCGTACCTGCTACACCTCTTCCTCCTCTTTTCTGGATTCTGTAAGTATCTTCAGGCATCCTCTTAATATATCCGAAATGAGTTAAGTTAATAACTACATTTTCTTCTTCTATAAGATCTTCTATTTCAACATCACCGTTATAGTTTACGATTTCTGTTCTTCTTTCATCTCCGAACTTCTCTTTTATCTCTAAAAGCTCATCTTTAACTATACCGTATATTATTGTATCACTAGCTAATATTTCTTTAAATCTGCTGATCTGAACCATAAGATCTGAGTATTCTTCTTCTATCTTATCTCTCTCAAGTCCAGTAAGTCTTTGGAGTCTCATATCAAGAATTGCCTGAGCCTGTTTATCTGAAAGCTCAAAAGTTGACATAAGCTTCTCCTTAGCCTCCGGCCCTGTGCTTGAGGCTCTGATTATAGCTATAACCTCGTCTATATGGTCAAGAGCTATTCTCAGTCCTTCTAATATATGAGCTCTGTCTTCTGCCTTAGCAAGATCATATTTTGTTCTTCTAACTATTACATCATACTGGTGCTCCAGATAGTACTTCATCATCTGTTTGATATTGAGTACTCTAGGTATATCATCAACCAGAGCGATCATTATTATACTGAAAGTGTCCTGAAGCTGAGTATATTTATACAGATTGTTAAGTACAACATTTGGATTTGCTTCTCTCTTAACATCTACAACTATTCTCATACCTTCACGGCTTGATTCATCTCTTAAGTCAGATATTCCTTCAAGCTTTTTATCTCTGACAAGGTCAGCAATTTTCTCGATTACTCTAGCTTTATTTACCTGATAAGGTATTTCTGTAAATACTATTGAGCTTCTTCCCCTGTCCAGTTCAACTATTTCAGACTTAGCTCTTACAGTTACCTTACCTCTTCCTGACTTGTATGCTTCTTTTATACCTTCTCTTCCTAATATGCTTGCACCTGTAGGAAAATCTGGTCCTTTTACATACTTTAAAAGTTCCTCTATCTCAATATCAGGATTATCTATCATTTTAGACAGACCATTTATAACTTCACATAGATTATGTGGTGGTATAGATGTTGCCATACCTACTGCAATACCCGATGAACCGTTTACTAGAAGATTTGGGAATCTGCTCGGAAGAACTTTCGGTTCCTTTTCAGATTCATCAAAGTTAAGTCTGTAGTCTACTGTATCTTTTTCTATATCTCTTAACAGCTCAAGTGCTAAAGGAGACATTCTAGCCTCAGTATAACGCATTGCAGCTGCTCCATCACCATCTATCGATCCGAAGTTTCCATGACCGTCAACCAGCATATATCTTGTCGAGAAATCCTGTGCAAGCCTTACCATAGCATCATAAACTGCAGTATCTCCATGAGGGTGATACTTACCAAGTACGTCCCCTACTATACGTGCACTTTTTCTATGTGGCTTATCTGGAGTGATACCAAGATTGTTCATAGAATAGATTATTCTTCTATGTACCGGTTTCATACCGTCTCTTACATCTGGGAGTGCCCTGCTTACAATTACACTCATAGCATAATCCAGATATGACTTTTTCATCTCATCTTCGAGATTTATATTACTGATATTCTTATTTTCTGTTGTTTCCATAAACTGAATTGTCCTCCTTCTTATTCAGGACATATATTTTGAATATATTATTATTCATCTTTTTTATTGTATCATAAACTTTATTTGATTACAAAAAATCAATTCGTTATAAATAATAGTCAATATTTGGCATTAAACAGACCTTTAGACAATAAAAAGAGCCTCCATTATCAGAAGCTCTTTTTTACAATTATTAATCCATTACCGAACACTTCTATCTGTTCAGTCTGGTTTTCTATTATATTGTTTTTCAGTTGCTTACTAATTTCTCGTCATGAGAAAATATATAAGTTTCTCCTAGTTTATAATATACGGATTTATATTTTCCTGGTTCTATATTCTCTTCCATTCTGTATGGATAGTAAATTTTCGGATTGAATACCACATATTTTATAACATCAGGTAATTTACTGTCTATGACTTCTCCTTTATCAAAATTCGGATCTAAAGTTATAGTATTTTTGTTTTCATCCATAAATTCCCCGAGATATCCTATAAGATATTTTTTATTCTTTGGTATATCTTTTTTAATCCTTCTTACAACATCTATCCCATCTTTTCTTTCTAACTCGGCATATACTACATTTGAATAAGACTGGTACTTGGTACTCAGAACTTCATCATCTATATTGGAACGCTCTACAGTTAATTTCTCCTTATCGAGTACTAAATATGTTTCTTTCTTTTCTGTAGCCAGATCGAGATATTCAGCATTAGAAGCGAGTATTATTTCTTCTCCGAATGTTCTGAAGAATATCCTGCTTGACCCTAGTATGATTAGTAAAAGTACAGGGATGATAATTACAGCTATCTTCTTTATATTAATCTCAGAATCATTATTAGACATTGTGATCATCTCCTTTTATATCAGATTGTCTGATGTCCGAATGAGAGTCTTCATAACTGCCTTCCGAAATTCTGATGCTGCCTTTTCGCTTAATATAAAGTGCTGCTAATAGTAATATCAGTCCCGACCCTAGAAATATAAGAGACTTAGATATATATTTACTGGAAAGAACGGTGTAAATATTTACTAAGACTATAGCTGAGAATATTATGTTGACTGTACTTCCTTTTCTGACCTTTGTCATAAGATAAACCACATACAGTCCTCCTAGAACTACAAGGAAAAGAGTTTGTGCGATTCTTGAACCAGTCTGACTTCCAAATCTCCAGGTAGTGTAAATAGTGTTCAGAAATAAGAGAGCCGCAATGAAATGAAATACATTTCCTTCAAATGATATTCTCTTTTTCTTATTTGAGTATTTTCTCTCCAGCAGCATTCCGAATATGAAAGCTGGTACATATACAATGGCTCTTTTGAAATTACCGCTCAGAAAAGTTTCTTTAGCTATGTATCTTGTATTTGTTTCTCCAAAGAAAACTATTCTATCCATAAGTACGATTAAAAATACGAACATAGCAATATTAGCGAATATGAAGCTCACATTGTCCCAATCCATCTTCTTTGCTACATAGTAGTTTATGGCAATGAATACCGATACTACTATAAGGGAAATAATTGTAATTGCTGATGAGTCAGCAGAGCGCATAAATATACCTGAAGAGGCTGTGATAGCTAATCGTATAAGTCCTAATGAATATATTATATTTATTGCTTTTTTCTTTTTTAATACTACTAATGGGGTGACTCCCAGTGCCCATATAAATGGCTCCTCAGTGAAAAAGTTACCATTTTCCGTAAAATTCATAATTGATTTTATTATATATATTGCCGCTCCATACTCCACCATTCCCAAGCAGTAGAGGACTGTGGATGCTACTGTGTTCTTTCTTTCCATATATATTGCTGAAGAAAGCAGAACTATGAGCAGCAATATAAGAGAAGCTATTTTAGCATTATCGGGTATCTTGTGCCAGTTAAGAGTTGCAAAACCTATGATACCTATTGATATGAGAGCTACACTGAATAGTATGACTATATTTATGAATTCATACTGGGTTTTGACTTCATATTTTGACTTTATCTCTTCAGACTTATTTCTGTCTATTAGTCCCTCTTTTTCCAGATAATCTAATTCTTCATAGATTATCTTCCTCCTGCTTTCAGAAACTGTCTTCATATTACTCACCTCTTTCTATATTATTTTATATATAGATCATTTACTGTTTGGTTCTTACTTACCCTGATTATTATTTATTAAATCAAAAAAGAGCCACTATTCTGTGGCTCTTTTTTTCCTGCTTTTTACTTTTTGTTTTTCGTTCTATTTTTTAATTAATTAAAGTTCTTATAATCGGTTTATCATCTTATCTTTTGTTTCACGTGAAACATCCTATAGTATCCAATTGTTTCTACTGTCAATTGTCAATTATACTCTTAATTCGCTCTGAATTTTTCTAACTCACCCAAAGATAGTAATATCATATGAGTTTTGTCGGATGAATTTTCTTCATACATCATAATACATCCTAATATGCTTTTCATACACCCTTCATATATTTCATATATGTTTTATATCCGCTCTCAATATATTGATTTCTAGACCTTTTGTAGCTCTAGATACTTTATAATATATTTCTTAATATTTTAAATATATATTCTCATATATGTTAATATATATCAATTTTCACTACATATATGAACTTATAAACTATATATTACACCAATCATATTGCACCAATTAACACTGTTCTAAAATATATCAGAATTTATATGTCCAGATTCTGAACATATATTGCGTTTTCTTCTATAAACTCTCTTCTTGGTTGAACTTTATCTCCCATTAGAGTTACGAAAACATCATCTACTTGCTGAACATCTTCAATACTCACCTGAAGCATATGTCTAGTTTCAGGATTCATAGTAGTTTCCCATAGCTGTTCAGGATCCATCTCTCCAAGACCTTTATATCTTGTAAGAGTATATCCTCTATTTCCTACTTCTTCTAAAACTGTTTCCAGTTCAGCATCATCATATGCATATCTTTCCTTATTTCCTTTTTTAACTCTGTAAAGCGGTGGCTGAGCTATATAAATATTTCCATTTTCTATAAGCTCTTTCATATATCTGTAGAAGAATGTCAGAAGCAGTGTTCTAATATGAGCACCATCTACATCGGCATCCGTCATTATAACTATTTTTCCGTATCTCAGTTTATCAGGATTGAAATCTTCTCCTATACCGCTTCCAAATGCCGTAATCATAGATTTTATTTCATCAGAATTCAGTATTCTGTCTATTCTAGCTTTTTCAACATTCATGATTTTACCTTTCAAAGGTAAGATTGCCTGTATTCTTCTATCTCTTCCAAGTTTTGCAGAACCTCCTGCCGAATCTCCCTCGACTAGGAATATCTCACACTTTTCAGGGTCTTTCTCAGAGCAGTCCGACAGTTTCCCTGGAAGTGCTAAACTCTCTAGAGCATTTTTTCTTCTAGTCAGCTCTCTTGCCTTTCTGGCAGCTTCTCTTGCTCTTGCAGCTTTCAGTGCCTTATCAACTATCGTCTTGGCTGTTCTAGGATTTTCCTCAAGGAACGATGAAAGATTTTCAGTTATTATACCATCAACTATACCTCTCATCTCACTATTTCCAAGCTTAGTCTTAGTCTGCCCTTCAAATTGAGGATCAGACAGCTTTACAGAAAGCACTGCTGTGATACCCTCTCTTATATCATCACCCTGAAGGTTTTCTTCTTTTTCTTTAAGCAATCCTGTTTTTCTTGCATACTCATTCATAACTCTTGTAAGTGCAGCTCTCATACCCGAAAGATGAGTTCCACCCTCTGTAGTATTTATATTGTTTGCAAATGCATATATATTTTCTGAATAAGAATCTGTGTACTGAAGTGCAAGTTCTACGAGACTGCCATCTCTTTCACCTTCGAAATACACTATATCCGAATGTACCGATGTCTTTTTTCTGTTCAGATACTGAACGAATTCTTTAATTCCACCTTCATAATGGAATACTTCTGATTTGCCTGTTCTCAAATCTTCAAATTCTATCTTCACCTGTCTGTTAAGAAAAGCTAATTCTCTAAGTCTGTACTCAAGTACTTCATACTTAAACAGTACTTCATCAAATATTGTTGGATCAGGTTTGAAGCTTACAGTTGTTCCTGTTTCTTTAGTCTCTCCTATTATTTCAAGCTCCGTCATAGGAACACCTTTTTCAAATCTCTGTCTGTGTATCTTTCCTTCTCTTTTTACTGTCGCAATAAGTTCTTCAGAAAGAGCATTTACAACTGATACACCAACTCCGTGAAGTCCACCCGATACTTTATATGCGCCATCATCAAATTTACCACCTGCATGAAGCACAGTAAGGACTGTTTCAACTGTTGACTTTCCTGTTTTAGGGTGAAGCTCAACTGGAATACCTATACCATTGTCTGATATTTCTATTTCATTATCAGCCTTTATTGAAACCTTTATGATGTCGCATCTTCCTGCTAATGCCTCATCTATACTGTTATCCACTACTTCATAAACTAAATGATGTAATCCTCTCGAGCTTGTGCTTCCTATATACATACCCGGTCTTTTTCTAACTGGCTCTAATCCTTCTAAGACCTGAATCTGGGATGCACCATAATTTACATTTTCATTTGGCATACTTTCTCTCTCTCCTCTATCTGTTAGGTAACTCTTTATTCAATAATTCCTTTTCAATAAACTCTCTATCCAGTTTGTTCTGTTCAATCCTCTTTATTAGTGTAGAGGATGAAATACTAGAAGCATAAATTTTAGTCATCATATGAGCACTCTTATCTCTTTTATTTACGCCCTCTGTTATTATATATGATTTTATTTCTGATTCCTCTATATTTTTTTCAATAAATCCTTCTTCAAATGATATATTATAAAACTCACTGTTTATCTCAGAGTCTTCAAATAAATCTGTATTCAGTATTGCAATTATATTTTCCTGAGGAACAACATCTTTTTTCCCGATGTGAAGGTACATACTAACCATTCCTTTCGATTCTTCCCGAATTAATATAAAATACGCTTTTTTCTTTCTGATCAAATTCCTCTAGTACAATATCATCCGTAGAAGTGATTATAGTCTGGATGTTCTTAAACGTGGCTATCAGTTTTTTTCTTCTGTTTACATCCAGCTCTGAAAGAACATCATCCAGTAAAATTACCGGATATTCACCTATTTCATTTTTTATCAGTTCAACCTCAGCAAGTCTCAGGGATAGTGCCGAAGTCCTCTGCTGTCCCTGAGATCCGAAGATTCTACAGGGTTTATTGTCTACGAGTATCTCTATATCGTCTTTGTGCGGTCCATAGAAAGTTCTTCCGCTTTCAACATCATCATTTAAGCTGTCCTTCAGCTTTTTTTCAAAAACACTTTTCAGACCTTTTAGATCATAATCTTCTATTTCAAAAGAGGGAATGTATTCAATATTTAACTCCTCCTGATTTCCTGATATATTCTTATGTATATCCTTTGAAATCGTGGAAAGACTGTTTACAAACTCCATTCTCTCATAGATTATTTCAGCCCCTGTTTCAGCTAACTGCATATCCCAGCTGTCTATAGTTTCTAAAAGCTTTCTATCTCTATAGGCTGACTTTAAAAGTCTGTTTCTCTGATACAGAAGTCTGCTGTATTTGGATATATTATGTCTGTACTTTGGTTTTATCTGTGATATTTCTATATCCAGAAAATTTCTTCTCTCTGCAGGACCTTCCTTTATCAGCTTTAAATCTTCTGGTGAGAATATTACTACGTTCAAATTTCCTATAATCTCAGAAACCTTGTCCAATTCTATTCTATTCACTTTTACTCTCTTCGGATTGTCCACATCGAGCTTGATTTCAATAAATCTCTCGCCTCTGTCAGATTCAACCTCTACTCCTATATAAGCCTGATTTTTACTCAAGTTAATCAATTCTCTATCTCTATTCGATTTGTATGAACGACCAATCGAAGCTATATATATCGATTCAAGCAGACTTGTCTTTCCTTGCGCATTATTCCCAAGAAATATATTCAGCTTCTCATTGAGATAGACCTTTTCACTATTGTAATTTCTAAAGTTGATAAGCCTAATGCTTTTAACGCGCAAAAAAACACCCCTACTCTATAATTAATTTGATATCCTCTTCTTCTAACTCGACGATATCTCCTTTTCTTATCTTTCTTCCTCTTTCAGTCACAACTTCTCCGTTTACTTTTACCATTTCCGATTTAATAAAATATTTGCTCTCTCCACCTGTTCCGGCTACAGCTGCAAATTTTAGTAGCTGATCAAGCTTTATGAACTCATCTTTTATCTTTATCTTTTCCATATCTATCATACCTTCTCTAATTTAGTTCGTACCCTATACATTATAACATATATAAGGAAATCATATAAATCCTCAATTCACATAAAAATAAGACTGCATATTTAATTGCAGTCTCTTAATCTAAAATATTAAAAAATAATTTTTTATTCAATTGTTGATAACTATAAGCAAAATAAGTTTATTCAACTCAAAGTTATTAAGATATCTCTGTATCAAGCTAATCTAACCGGTAAGATCAGATATGTGTAATTCGGATCATTTTCCGGATTTATTATACAAGGGTGAACATTTCCAACTAGATACATAACCAGTTCTTCGCTTTCAATTGCTTTTATCCCGTCCATTATATATCTTGAGTTGAATGCAATCTCCATTGGATCACCTTCCATATCAATATTCACTCTTTCATTCACATCTCCTATTTCAGAGTTTGAATTTATGACCATTAGGTCGTGCATTATGTCCATCTTAATAAGATTGTTTTTTCCTTCTCTAGCAAGTAATGAAGCCCTCTCCAGAGCATTTTGAAGCTCTCTTGTATTTACGGTAACTTTCGTATTATAATCATTTCTGATTATATCTTTATAAGATAGGAACTGTCCTTCTAGGAGTCTAGTTGTTATGACTGTACTCCCAGTATTGAATATCATATGGTTTTTTGAAGCCGAAACTTTTATAAGTTCATCTGCTTCATCGATTATAATACCAACCTCTGATAATGTCTTTCCTGGAATTATAAGAGAGATATTCCCATCATAATCTATTTTTGATTTTTTTAGTGCAAGCCTGTAGCCATCCAATGCCACAAGAACAGCTTCACCATTTTCTATCTCCAGAAGAGCCCCTGTAAGAACTGGTCTCGTCTCATCCTGTGCGATTGCAAACTTTGTCTTATTTATCATATCTTTAAGCAGCTCTTTTTCTATTGTGAATGTCTCATCTTCATTGATATCAGGAAGCTCTGGATATTCATCAACCGACTGTCCCATGAGATTGAACTCCGAATTCAGACATTTTACGTTTACATTATTGCTGTTATCCACAGATATCGATATTTCCTCGCTTGACGGAAGCTTTTTAATTATATCTCCAAACAGTCTTGATGTTATAACTATTGATCCAGGCTCTAAAGTCTGACATTCAATAGATGTTTCTACTCCTATCTCTAAATCCGTACCAGTAATAAAAAGCTTATTTTCTTTTGTCTTTAGAAGCAGCTTACTTAGTATAGGCATTGTAGTTCTGCTTGTTATTCCTCTTTGAGCTATACTTATAGCTTTTGATAGTGAAGTTTGATTTACTGTTAGTTTCAAAATATCACTCCTTTATGTTAATTATTTTGTGCAGTTTTCTTATAAGTGAAGTTATTAATAATAAAAAAATAGTAGTAGTAGTAGTAGGGCCTGTTAATATGTTGATAACTCTGTGTATTACTTTAAAAATCTAGATTTAGCCTGTGGATTATACTGTGAAGAAAGAATTAATAGTTTTCATACTTATAAACAGTATTAACAATCCATTTTATCAATATAAGTTATTAACATAATTATAGAATTATCAAGATAAACTGTAGATATCTTTCTATTCTTTTATTTTTTCTAATATCTTTTCAAAATCATTCTTAAAATTTTCGTCCATCTCTAAATCTTTTTCTATTTTATCATATGCGTATATTACAGTTGTATGATCCCTTCCTCCAAAAGCATCTCCTATTTTTGGCAGAGATAAGTCTGTGAGCTCTCTGGATAGGTGCATTGCAACCTGTCGAGGATATGCAATTGCTTTCGGTCTCTTTTTAGAATCTATATCTTCAACTGTGATACCGTAAAACTTTGCAACCACTTCTTTTATAAGAGGTATATCTATTTCTTTAGGCTTAGCCTCAGACATTATGTCTTTCAGTGCCTTCTGTGCCTGTTCTATCGTAACGTCCTGATTGGATAGAGTACAGTAAGCGACAACTTTTGTTAGTGCTCCTTCAAGTTCTCTGATATTTGATTTCATATTTTTAGCTATATAGAGCATGACTTCATCACTTACTACGAAGCTGTCTAACTCAGCTTTTTTCTTAAGTATAGCTATTCTTGTCTCTAAATCCGGCGGCTGAATATCGGCACTTAATCCCCATTCGAACCTGGATCTGACTCTTTCTTCAAGTTCAGGTATGTCCTTAGGAGGCTTGTCACTTGTAAGTACTATCTGTTTATTTTCATCATAGAGAGTATTGAACGTATGGAAAAATTCTTCCTGTGTACTTTCTTTTCCAGCTATAAACTGGATATCATCAACCAGGAGAACATCTACATTTCTGTATTTATTTCTGAATTCACTGTTTTTATCGTTCATTATTGAATTGATAAGGTCGTTTGTAAATGTTTCGGATGACACGTAAACTACTCTTATATCAGGATTATTCTTCAGCATATAATTCCCTATAGCATGCATAAGGTGAGTCTTTCCAAGTCCCACGCCCCCATAGATGAAAAGAGGATTGTATGCTATTCCTGGAGATTGAGCCGCTGCAACTGAAGCTGCATGTGCGAATCTATTGCTTTCACCTATGACGAAATTATCAAAAGTGTATTTCTGATTAAGTGATGCTTGGGAATTGCCTCCGCCGACATGAGTATTAGGAGGAACACTTGGTTTCATCGGAGTATCAGGCTGTTCTGTTTCAAACTGCAGCTTTATTTCCAATTTATAATCTTTTCCGGTCGTGTCTTTTAAGGTATCCTCTACCATGCTGGCATATCTATTTTTCCAAAGCGTCTGAGTGAACTCATTTGGAACCCCTATAGTTATGAGATTATCCGAAATATCAATTGGGGTTGCAGTGTAGAACCATGTGTTCACATTTACTTCGGAAAGTTCAGTTCTCAATTTATCTAAAGCATCATTCCAAAGTTTTTCTACTGTTATTGTCATTATAAAATCCTCCAATATTGCTTCATATCAAAACTTATCCACATAGATATCAACAAGAAATGCTAGGGAAATTACATAGTTGAAATTGTTGATATCTATGTGGAATAATATAAGTATATACAATAAATATAAAAATGTTAACAAAATGTTCATGAGTCTAATATGGATAAGAAACAGCTTATTCTAGCCATTATCCACTATTACTCATAAAAGAATCAAATGTTATCAACAGACTTATCCACAGAGTGTGAATAAGGTGGATAAGTTATTAAGATTATCAACAAGTAATACTATGATAACAGAATAGATTGTAATTATCAACAGGTTGATGGAGTTATCAACAGTGGTTATTAAGAGTATAAACAGTTTATTAACAGTTAAAAAATCTTACTCAAATTTCTTGACATTGAGGTATCAAATGAATATAATGTAAAGGTAATATGTCTATAAATTGACTAGAATTTAGAATATTTCTATATAATTCAATAATTTAGAGAAATTTTGAGGAGGTGTTCGGATTGAAAAGAACTTATCAACCAAAGAGAAAGCAAAGAAGTAGAGAGCATGGATTTAGAAAGAGAATGAGATCTAAATCAGGAAGAAACGTTTTAAGCAGACGTAGAAGAAAAGGTAGAAAAAAATTATCAGCATAAGACCGCATGAATTGGTGTGGTCTTTTTTATCAATTTAAGGGGTTTTTTTATGGAAAAACAGAATAGACTTAATAAAGATAGTGATTTTAAAAAGGTATACGATAGAGGAAAATCTTATGCCAACAAATATCTCGTAATTTTTTTCTTAAAAAATAATCTTGATTACAACCGTGTAGGTTTTGTAACTACCAAGAAGCTTGGAAATGCTGTCAAAAGAAATCTGTATAGAAGAAGACTGAAAGAATCCTATAGACTTTACCAGGATAATCTGAATACAGGATACGATATTATCTTATTATTCAGATCCAGAATTCCTGATATTGGGTACAAAGAAATAGACAGTGCTTTAAAGCATATATTTTCCTTAGCTGGCATTAAGAAAAAGAGAAGGTGATATGGTTTTGAAATCAGTTTTTTTGAGCGTAATCGGTTTTTACCAGCGATTTATTTCCCCTATAAAACCTAGAACATGCAGATTTTATCCGACATGTTCAGATTATGCCTTTCAGGCTATTAGTAAATATGGAGCTATAAAAGGTGGTCTTAAAGCTATCAGAAGAATACTAAGATGCAATCCTTTTAATCCCGGCGGATATGATCCGCTAGTATAAGAAAGGAGGCTCCTTGATGACAGATATTTTTGCTAAGCCACTGGGTATATTACTTAAGTTCATCTATGATCTGTTCAGTAATGCAGGAATAGACGGAACTCATATGTCAGCATATGCACTGTCTATAATAGTTACGACAATTATATTTAAGCTTATACTTCTGCCTTTGACTTTAAATCAGACTAAGTCTATGGAGAATATGAAGGTAATACAGCCTAAGCTGCAAGAGATACAGAAAAAGTACAAAAACGATCCTCAGAAAGTGAATGAGGAGACTATGAAGCTGTATAAAGAATACAATGTAAATCCTTTTAAAGGTTGTTTACCTATGCTTATACAGTTACCTATACTATTTGCATATATCAAAGTAGTTAGGGATCCGGTGAAGTTCGTTTTCGGATCAGAAAAGCTATTTGAATCTATAAACAAAGGATTCCTATGGGTAATCGATATTTCAAAACTTCCTACAGCGGTAATCGGAGGACAGACAAATGAACCTCAGATTGCAGGAATTGTAATACCGATAATGGTAATAATTTCAGCTGCAACTACATTCCTATTCAGTAAATATAGTATGGGACAGCAGACACCAGGAGCAGGGACAAACGATCAGGCACAGTCTACACAGAAAATAATGACTTACATGATGCCGGCGATGTTCTTATTCTTCGGATATACATATCCGGTAGGGTTCACACTTTACTGGTCAGTATCTAATGTGTTCAGTATTGTTCAGCAATTTGCAATAAAGAAGTTCATGACCAATAAAGATGAAGATTCAAACATGGTAGAAGCGACTGTAACAAAGGGAAAATCAGATAGTAAAAAGGGTAAAAAAAATAAAAAGTAAATTGTATTATCGAGGAGGACAGGGCTTTAATGAAATCAACAGTTAAATCAGCAAAAACAGTAGAGGAAGCTGTTAGCCTTGCATTGAAAGAACTAAATGTCACTGAAGAAGAGGTGTCTATAGAAGTTCTAGAGGAACCATCAAAAGGTTTTTTAGGATTAATCGGTACTAAGCCTGCAAAAGTTGAAGTTAAAGCGGATAAAACAGCGGAGTATGTGCTTAGAAGATTATTGAGTGAACTGCTTGAAAAGATGGAAATCGAAGGAGATATAGAGTTAAGCATTGATAACAACGACATCAATGTTGATATAATCAATTTAGATAGCTCAGATGAGGGAATATTGATTGGTAAAAGAGGAAGCACTCTTGATGCTATACAATACTACCTTACAGTAACTCTGAACAAATATGTAAAGGGCTATAAGAGAGTAGTTTTAAACGTAGCAAATTACAGAGAAAAAAGAGAGCAGACTCTTGTAGATTTAGCTAACAAGCTAGCTAACTCAGTAGTTAGAAACGGAAGAACTATAAGACTTGAACCTATGAATCCTTATGAGAGAAAGATAATACACTCTACACTTCAAAATGATGACAGAGTTAACACTTTTAGTGAAGGTGAAGAGCCAAACAGAAGGTTAGTAATACAGTTAAATAAATAATATAATCCAGGACATGGTTCCTGGATTTTTTATATTCCTTTTGTTAAAATTCAATAAATTTGATAAAATAGAGATTATAAGTATATTATGAACATACTCT
>CAZBAL010000033.1:0-16320 GCA_964489735.1 uncultured Clostridia bacterium
CATCAGGAGAAATAGTAGGATTATTCTAATTAACTTAGAAGAAGATTATTATTTTAATAGAAACTGATAATTACAAGTTAATAACTGGGGGAGCAAACTCCCCCGGTTCAAATAAATTTTTTAGATCCTAGTGATCACATGATTCGAGAGGTTTTAAAAGAAACTAATAAAATTTTAGGAGGCGTTAATAAGAATGAGTTATCAATTATTAATTAAGAACGCAAAAGTATCATCAGGAAAAGAAAATGATACAGTAATAACAAATATCCTTGTTAAAGATGAAAAAGTAGCAGGATACCTTGCAGATGCTTCAGGAGTAGAAGCTGACGAAGTAATAGATGCTAAAGAGAGATTAGTTATTCCAGGAGGAATTGACTCACATACTCACTTTATGTATCAAGGTTTCCCACACAGAGAGAACTTCCTAACTGGTACAGCAGCAGCTGCAACTGGTGGACTTTCAACTATAATAGACATGCCTTGCTGTTCAGTTCCTTCATCAAGAAGTGTTGAGCAGTTCGAACTTAAGAAAGAAGTTTGTCAGCCACAAGCTGTAGTAGACTTCGCTCTTTGGGGAGGAGTTACTGGAGAAGACGTAAGAGAAGGATGGATGCACAACGTTCAGGAGCAAGTTGACGCTGGAGCGGTTGCATTCAAAGTTTACATGACTCCATCAGTTCCAACTTATCCAAGAGTTACAGACCCTGAATTCTTAGAGTGCTGTAAAGAAGTAGCTAAAACTGGTCTTTCAATAGGTGTTCACGCTGAGAACTTTGCAATGTGTGACTACTATGTTAACAAGTTAAGAGAAGAAGGAAGAACAGACGGACCAGCATGGGCAGAAGCTAGAATGGAATTAGCTGAAAAAGTTGCTATAGAAATGGGAATTAGCTTCTCAGAAGAAACTGGAGTTAGATACCACGTTGTTCACATGAGTACTGGTATTGGAGCTAGATTAATAAGAGGTGGAAAAAAGAGAGGACTTAAAGTTACTTCAGAAGTTTGTCCACACTACCTATTAATCAACGCACAAGATGCAATGACTGAGTACGGAGCATGCGCTAAAATAGCACCTCCACTTAGAACTACAAGAGACAACGAAGAAATGTGGGAAGGACTACAAAACGGAGCAATTGATTTCGTTGCTACTGACCACGCTCCTTACGAGTTAGAATCAGAAAAAATCAAAGAAGGTACAACTATCTGGACTGCATTCCCAGGAATCCCAGGAGTTGAAACAATGTTACCAATCATCTTAAGTGAAGGATACCTAAAAGGAAGACTTACACTTGGAAGATTTATAGATGTAATATCAACAAACTGTGCTAAGCACTACGGAATCTATCCTAAAAAAGGTTCAATAGCTATAGGATCAGATGCTGACTTCACAATAATCGATGAAAACGGATCGTTCAAAATAGAAAAAGAAACTATGGTTTCTATGTGTGGATATACTCCACTTGAAGGAATAGAGCTTAAAGGTAAAGTTAATATGACTATCGTTCGTGGACATGTTGTTTACAATGATGCAGAAGAAGGAGTTCTTCCATCAATGTCAGATGACGATCTACAAACAATAATTCATAACTACCCAGCGGGAGTTGAAGAGAAATATGCAGATATATTCAAAGAATTCCCTAACCTTTACAGTGCTGAGTATGACAGATCATACAGAAAAGAACATCCAGAAGTTATAGACAAGCACATCAGAGGAATCAAAGGAATCATGGTTCAACCAGGATTTGGACAATTCGTTCCAAGACAAAGAATTGAAGAACTTGAAAGATGGTTAAAGTTCGACAAATACGAAAGACAAGAGTTTTAATTAAGACTCTGTAGAGTAGTTGTTTACCAAGCTTATAAATGGCTTGAAATCAATAGTTATGATTGAAAAACTGTTGACAAAAATCAGTAATTATGATACAATCTGTATATAGAGATATAGATGTTCTTATGCAGATTGTATCTCTTAAAAAATATGTATTTAGGTTAATCCAATAGGCTTCGGAAATACTTTTAAGTATAACAATGCTTATTGTTGATATAAACAAACAAAATAAAAATGTTTAAATTTTAAGGAGGCAGATATTATGACACAAGCAAACGTAGCAGGACACAGATATGGTATAGTTGTAATCGACATGCTTAACGACTTTATAGGAGAAACAGCGGCACTTAGATGCCCAGGTGGAGAAGAAATCACTCCAAATCTTCAAAAATTATTCAAATGGGTTAGAGCAAGAAACGCAGAAGGAAAAGACGATGTTCAATTAATCCATATCCAAGAAGCACACAGAAAAAATGACGCTGACTTCAGAGTTAGACCAAGACACGCTGAAGCAGGAAGCTGGGGATCAGACTTTATAAAAGAATTATACCCAGAAGGTGAAGAGTATACAATACCAAAAAGAAGACACAGCTCTTTCTGGCACACTGACTTAGACCTTTACCTTAGAGAAGAAAATATAGACACTGTTGTTGTAACAGGTGTTTGGACTAACGTATGTGTTAGATCAACTGCAGCTGACGCTCTTGCATTAGCATACAGAGTTATAACACTTACTGATGGTGTTCACTCAGCAACTCAAGAACAACACGAGCACGGTCTAATCGACCTTAACATCTTCACAAAACTTGTTACAATAGACGAGTTCACTGCAGCACTAGAAGCTGGACAAGATCCATGGTTAGGTGCTGGAGACACAGCTAACAAAGCAGCTGAAGACTTTAAATAGAATTTAATTCTTAATTTTACAAATTGAATCCCGGCCGTCCTTGGGCGGCTGGGATTTTTAATGCAGAAAAATGCCGTCTCTTATTTTGACGACATTTTTTCTAATTCAATGAGAACGACTATCCTATTCTCATAAATATAACGTAAAGTTGTTTTGTGTGAGAATGGAGAGCTAAACATAAAAAACATATATAATATATACTAGATGAAGGCATTTAGAATATAAACATAATAATAATAATAAGAAAATAAACTATCTTATGAATACATAGGTCCTTTTAGGTACCTATGAAACCCTCGTTTATCGTGGGAGTTTCAAGAAGAAAGTGAGGAATATCATGAGAGTAGTTGTTGGAATATCAGGTGGTAGTGGAGCTATATATGCTTTAGGTCTTTTGAAGGTATTAAGGGATCTTGGAGTAGAAACTCATTTAGTAGTATCTACTTTAGGAGATTATGTTACGAATCACGAATGTGGTGTTAACTTAAATGAACTTAAGACTTATGCAGACTATTTCCATGACAATAAAGATTTGGCGGCTTCAATAGCTAGCGGATCTTTTTTAACAGATGCAATGGTTATAGTTCCTTGCTCAATGAAGACAATAGCCGCTGTTGCCAATGGATTGTCAGATAATTTACTCACTAGAGCAGCAGATGTTACTATAAAAGAAAACAGAAAGCTCATAGTGGTACCTAGGGAAACTCCTCTGAGTTCAATCCACTTAGAGAATATGCTTAAACTTTCACAAACAGGAGTTACTGTGTTACCAGCATCTCCACCGTTTTATAACAATCCGGAGTCGATTTCTGATATTGTCAGATCGATGGTAGCTAGAATTCTGGACCAACTTAAGATTGAGCATAACCTTATTGACAGATGGGGAGAATAAACAATATTTCTGAAAGGAGGGAATTGTGTGGGCGCACAAATGTTAAGAGCAACTATGGAAAAGCTTAGAAGAAATGGAGACCTTATGGAGTGCAATACTCCAGTTGACGCTAAGTTTGAACTAGGTGCAGTTTTAAGATATTTTGAAAACGAAAAGCCAATTATTTTCAATAATGTTAAAGGATATAGAATGTCTCTTATTGGAGGACTATATGGAAACCGTAGAATCTATTATGATTTAATGGGAGTTAACAGAGAAAATAGAATTCTTAAATATATGGATGCTATAGCTAATCCACAGCCATACAAGGTTGTACAGGATGGGCCTATAAAAGAAAACTTAATATCTGGAAGAGATGTAGATATACCAAAAATATTGCCAGTTCCAACATCACATGAAGATGATGCCGGAGCATTTATTACTGCAGGTATGATGATAGTTAAAGATGATTTAACTGGGGAATACCACATGGCAGTACGTAGATTCCAAGTTAGAGGTGGTAATATAATCAATACATTGGTATCTAGACACTCACCAAGACTTAGAGCCCAGATAGAAAGATATGCTAAAATGAACAAACCTTTAGAGTGTGCTGTTGTTTTAGGATATGATGAAACTTTCTTATTAGCATCTCAGATAAGCTCAACTCGTTATGGACTGGACAAATTTGAAGTTGACAGTGCATTAAGAGGAGAGCCTCTAGAGCTTACTAAATGTAAGACTATAGATCTTTTAGTTCCAGCTCAGGCAGAGATGGTTCTTGAGGGCTATATAGTTCCGAACAGATTAGAAGTTGAGGGACCATTTGGTGAACTTATGGGATACTATGGTGAAGTTGAACCAGTTCCAGTAATGGAGGTTACAGCGATATCTCATAGAGATAACCCAGTATTCCAACATGCATTCCCATGTAGAGAAGAGCATTTCTCAAACGGACTTATCAGAGAAGTAGAAGTATTCAATGCTGTAAACGATATAGTAAAATGTAAAGATGTAAACATAACTATAGGTGGAGGCTGCAGACTTCACGCGATAATCTCTATAGATAAGAAAAAAGCCGGTGATGGAAAGGCTGCAATAATTGGAGCATTATCATCAGGCTATGATATAAAGCATGTTGTGGTAGTAGATGATGATATAGATATATTCAATGTTAAAGATGTTGAGTTAGCAATAGCGTCAAGATTCCAAGCATCTGATGACTTAGTAGTTATTGAGGGAGCAAATGGATCAGCGCTTGAAGCATCTCACTTATACAGAGGTGTTTCTGATAAAATGGGTCTAGATGCTACAAAACCACTTGATGACAAAAAAGGTCTATATAAAATGGCTATAATTCCTGGATATGAAGGAGAGCTTGATATAGAGAAGTACTTCCCTGGGATAAAAAACAAATAGAAGGTGGTAATTGATTATGAGACAAGCATTAGGATCAGTAGAAGTTAAATCGTTGGTTGGAGCAATCCAAGCAGCAGATACTATGCTTAAATCAGCGGATGTTCATATAGTTGATCTTAATATTGTAGGATCAGGAATTGTTGCAGCAATCGTTACTGGAGAGGTAGCGGCAGTTTCAGCAGCTGTAGCAAACGCTGAAGAAGCAGCAAAGCAAATTGGACAAATAATAGCAACTGATGTTATTCCAAGACCACATGAGGAAGTTGACAAGTTGCTTGATGTTTTAATATAAAATAAAGCTAAATGGTGGTGAAAAGAATGGCAAATCCATTAGCAAGAGTCATAATGACTAATTTAGTTGATATGGATAATGGTGGAGGGAATAGATCTGCATCGAACAGAAGCAGTTCATATTCGGGAGCTTCATCAGATGTTAATTTAAGTCCCAAAGAAGAGAGTCTTCTATTGGATTTAATAGGAGGCGGAACGTCTAACGTATCAGGAGGTAGATCTGAAGTGGCAAAAAGCTATAAAAGAAACTCAGGATCTTCTGTTAAAGGGATTCAATCGCTAGCTTCATTGGCTGGTGATTCATTAAACGCTTCGAATTCTTCATCTGCAAGCGCATCTTCAAGCACTTCATATGGAGAAAAAGTAAGCTATGGACAGAAGTCAAACAGTTATGGACAGAAAAGCAGTTACGGTACAAAATCGTACGGCTCGAGTTCAGGAAAATCTGGAGCAGGAGTTAAAGCTCTTAGTCTTGATCAGCTTGCTGGAAACAGCTCAGACAGCTCATCAGAGAGTGAATATATAGCAACACCTGCAAAAGAAAGACAGCAAGGCACTAATAAAGGTGGAATGGTGACATTAGATAAGTTAGCAGAGGAAAAGGGACATGGTTCAGATTCAAGTTCTGCTAGCAAATCAAGTAATTCGTCGGTTAGATCGACAGTTATCACTAACCTTGAAGGGATAGAAGGATATGTTCCTAAAGTATCTCTTGGATCAATAGGAAAAAGTTCACGATTCTAAATAGTGTCAGGAGGTGTAATTAATGAAAGCAGCTTTAGGAATGATTGAGTGTATAGGACTCACAACAGCTATGACTGCATTAGATGCAGCATGCAAAGCAGCAGATGTTAACCTTATCGGATTTGACAAGGTAATAGGTGTAGACAAAGCAGTTAGTGTTGTTATTCATATAGGCGGAGAGGTTGCAGCAGTAAGAGCAGCTGTTGACGCTGGGCAGGAAGCTGGCCAGAGAGTAGGATCAGTAGCGGCTAGTCACGTAATACCTAGACCACATGATGAAATTGAGAAGTTATTAAAAGCTTTCGAGGCTAATCTAAAAGCAAACAAATCAGGTGGAGCTAAAGCACCTGCTGAAAAGAAAGAAGCAGAAGTAAAAAAAGAAGCTAAAGATACTAAAGAAACAGATAAATAATAATTTTAATAGACTGAATTATTTCAAGGAGGAATAAAAATGAATCAAGCATTAGGAATGGTAGAAACTAAAGGATTAACAGGAGCAGTTGAAGCTGCAGACGCAATGGTAAAGGCTGCTAACGTTACTCTAGTAGGATATGAGAAAATAGGTTTCGGACTTGTTACTGTAATGGTAAGAGGAGATGTTGGAGCTGTTAAAGCTGCTACAGACGCTGGAGCAGAAGCTGCAAGAAACGTTGGAGAGCTTATCTCTGTACACGTAATACCAAGACCACACTCAGAAGTTGAAAGAGTTCTTTTAAGCAACGAATAATATTTAATCATCAGAGGTGTTAGAGTATGAAAATTGATAGTCTAACAAGCGATGTTCTTAGAGATTTAAGCATGAGAGTAGAAACAGGACATAATCCAGGCAAATACAGAAAAATAGAAGATAGAAACGGTTTTGTGACTGATGAGACTCATCTATTAGTTGTATTTACTGGTACGGATTATGGACTTAATGAATCTTTGACTGAGCTCGTTAAAGCGAAGAATAACTATGGATTTTCATATGATGTAGGTTTTTCTTTCAGCGGCTCTGCTGTAATAGGAGAGCAAGGTATTAGCGATATAGTTAGAAGACTTTCTCCAAGAAAGACTTTTACTGAGCATGACCAGCTGATTTTTGAAAGGGTTCTTGACGGCGTTGATGGAATTGTAGTTCCAATGGCGACTCAGGACACTGTTTCAAAGCTTGCATTTGGCATCCAGGACAGTTTCATTTCGACACTGTTGTGGCAGGCGATTTGGAGGGGAATAACCGTACTCGTGGATTTCCAAAATGTAAAAAAATATAAAGGAACTGACACAAAGTCTGAGTTCCAAGCACAGATAATTCAGGACCATATTGATAGAGTTAAGCGTATGGGAGTTAGCGAACTTATAAATGGTGACTATATAACTCGTATGCTGAATGCATTCAAAAATGCGAATATCGAAGTAGAAGCTACTGACGATGGCAATATGGTTGTTGAACAGAAAATCATGAATAATGAGTTTCCAAAGATACTGACATCAAAAGATTTACTTGATTTAGTTGGAGATTCGAATTCAATATCTATACCAGATGGAACAGTGGTTACTCCTTTAGCCTTGGATACAGCAAAAGAAAAAGGTATAACATTGTTGAGAAGAGGGGAGAAATAATTTATGCTAATAGGAAGAGTAATGGGAACATTAGTTGCCACTAGAAAAGATGATAGCCTAGTAGGCTCAAAGCTTATGATAACTCAGCCATTAGATATAGATTACAAACCTATAGGAGATCCATTTATCGCAGTTGATACTGTGGGAGCTGGTATAGGAGAAGTAGTACTATATGCCGAAGGCACTGCATCAAGAAATGCAGCAAAGAAACACGATGCGGCTATTGATGCGGCCATAATCGGAATAGTTGATAATATGGACGTCTACAAGGACGTTTTAGAAGATAATTGAATCTCGGAAGGAGGCGACTAGCTTGTTAAAACCAGAAAACGTAAAACAAGCAGTAGAATATAGACAAATTATAGATGTGTTAATGGCAGAAGATAGATATGCTGACTTAGTACTTTACGGAGGAAATGTTGTAAACGTAATTACTAGAGAAGTATATACTGCAGATATCGCTGTAAAAGGTGATTATATAGCTTTAGTAGGTGATTGTGAGAAGTTAATAGGAGACGATACTACAGTTGTAGACGTAAGAGGTAAATACCTTTCTCCAGGATTTATTGACTCACACATGCACTTTGAGAGTTCAATGCTTACAGTAACTGAGTTCTCAAGACTTTCAATACCTTCAGGAACTACTACACTTATGGCTGACCCACATGAGATTGGTAACGCACTAGGACCAATAGCTATGAAGGCTATGGCAGATGAGTGTAAAGTTGTACCTAACTATGTTAGACTTCAGGTACCATGTTTAACACCTGATGCTCCTAAGTTAGAGACTGCAGGGGTTGAAGTTGACTCAAGAGATATGGAAGACCTTTTAAACTATCCTAACATCTATGGTATAGGAGAGCTTCAAGGATTCTCTCTTACAGAGCACGTTTACAAGCACACTCCTGAAATAATAGATGACCTTCTAGCATCTACAACTTATGCTAAGAGCATAGGTAGACCAGTTGACGGTAACGCGCCAGTTCTTTTCGGAGCTGACCTTGCTGCTCACATAATAGCTTGTGCAGGAAACTGTTCATGTCACGAGACTACTAGAAAAGATGAGTGTATCGAAAAACTTAGACAAGGTGTTTATGTATTCATGAGAGAAGGTTCTACTCAAAGAAACATGAGCGAATGTATAAGAGCTCTTACTGAAGAAGGACTAGACTCAAGAAGACTTATCCTTGTATCTGACGATATGGTTTCAGTTGACCTTGAAAAAGATGGTCACATGAACGACCTTATCAGAAGAACAATCAAAGAAGGTGTTGACCCTGTAGAAGCAATTCAGATGGCTACAATCAACCCTGCAACTTACTGGGGCTTCAAAGACAGAGGAGTTTTAGCACCAGGTAAAGTAGCTGATATAGCTGTAATTGAAGATCTTAACACTATGAACGTTGATGCTGTATTCATCAAAGGTGAATTAATGGCTGTTAACGGACAAATGGTTATAAACCTTCCAAAATACACTTATCCAAACACTGTTAAAAACTCAGTTACAATAAAACACATAACTGAGCAAGATCTAGAAATCAACGCAGATGGAAATTCAGCAACAGTTAGATATATCCAAGCTATTCCAGATCAAAACTTAACAGGAAAAGGTGAAGCTCAAACTTCAGTAAACCGTGGAATCGTTCAACCAGACGTAAGCCAAGATTTAGTATACCTTGGATGTGCTGAGAGATACGGACACAACGGAAACATTGGAAAATGTATGGTTAAAGGATTTGGACTACAACAAGGTGCTGTTGCACAATCAGTAGCTCACGATACTCACAATATAACTTATATAGGAACTAACCTAAAAGATATAGCTGTAGCTATCAACAGAGTTGCTGAAATCGGTGGAGGACTAGTACTTGCTAACAACGGAAGAGTTATAGGTGAACTTGCACTTCCAGTTGGAGGACTTATCTCTGACGAATTAACAGGACCAGAAGTTGGACAAAAAGTTGAAGAACTTGAAAACATGTTTAAGAATCAATTAGGTGGAACACTGCATGCACCATTTATGCACCTTTCATTCCTAGCACTTTCTACTTCACCAGAGTGGAAAATCACAGATATGGGACTTATAGATGTTAACAACTTCAAAGTTCTAGATCCTGTAGTTAGATAATTTAGACTTTAATTTATTTTATATATTGGGCAAGGCGGATTAATTTCTGCCTTGCTTTTTTAATGCAAATGTTTAATCAATACTTGGGGTATTTGTGGTATATTATATCTTACGCTATTGTAGCGTCTGTTCTGAAAGGTTTGATATAGTGGGATTTGTTGGTCTTATTTGTGTATATATGTTATAGTTTATATAGGAGTAAAAAATAAATAATACTATGCTCATAGAGAGGAGGATAAACATGAGAGATATAATATTCAATGAACTTAAGGAACTTTTGGATAATAAGGATATGAAAGCTCTTCAGAAAAAGCTGACAGAGGTTCATAAGTATGATGCTGGTAACTTCATAAATGAACTTGAGCCTAAAGAGTCTGCTGTTGTTTTTAGACTTATTTCTAAAGATGAAGCTGCTGATATTTTTTCATATCTTGATGTTGACGCACAGGAAAAGCTTATAGAAGGCTTTACTGACCAGGAGGTCAATCAGGTGGTCAGTGAGTTAGCTTCTGATGATGCTATTGAGATGCTTGAAGATTTACCGGCAAATGCAGTTTCGCGTGTTTTAAAAGCTGTTAAACCGGAAAGAAGAGACCTTTTAAATAAATACCTTAGATATCCTGAAGACAGTGCAGGAAGACTTATGAATGCCGATTATCTTAAGCTCAATAAGCACCAGACGGTCAAACAGGTGTTGAACTTTTTAAGAGTTACAGCAGATGATGATCAGACTCTAGATACATTCTATGTTACTGATGACACTAGAATTCTTGAAGGTACTGTTAGTCTTAGAGCAATCGTATTATGTGATGAGAATAAAACGATTGAAGAGATAATGAACAAAGAATTCCACTATGTATATACTGATAGGGATCAGGAAGAAGTTGTTCATATATTTAAAGACTATGACCTGCTAACACTGCCTGTAGTAGATCATGAAAAGAGACTTTTAGGGTTTATTACTATTGATGATGCACTTGATGCAATGGAAGAGGAAACTACAGAAGACTTCGAAAGAATGGCTGGTATGTCGCCTTCTGAGAGACCTTATCTGAAGACGAGTGTATTTAGACATGCTAAAAGCAGGGTATCTTGGCTGATGATTCTGATGATTTCAGGTATTATTAATGGTGGAATACTGGGTAGGTTTGAAGATGCATTTATTGCGATGCCTATACTTGTAACCTTTATACCTATGCTTACAGACACAGGAGGAAATGCAGGTTCTCAGAGTTCGACTATGGTTATACGTGGAATGGCGCTTAATGAGGTTAAGATGAAGAATCTCTGGTCAGTTATTTGGAAAGAGATGAGAATAAGTTTTTTAGTTGGTCTTGTCCTTTCTCTTACAAATTTCCTGCGCATTTATATAATGCATCCAGAAAAGCTTATGGTTGCAGTTGTAGTTTCTTTAGCAATGCTTTTTATAGTTGTATTGGCGAAGTTATTAGGCTCAATACTACCACTTCTAGCACAGTTTTTAAAGCTGGATCCTGCTGTTATGGCAGCCCCTCTTATAACTACTGTGGTTGATGCTGTTGGACTTATTACTTATTTCCTGATAGCAGAAGCAGTATTGAAGATTTAGATCTCTAAAAAATAATATTAAGCTATTGTTTAAAAGCCTTTGGACCCAGAATCCAAAGGCTTTTACTATTTATATCTTGTTTCTATAGTATCGCCTGATTTATTCACAATATTCTCTATGTCATCATTTTCGGACTGCTCACTTTTACTTTCTAAACTGTCTCGTTTTACTGAACTGTGTATATTTCTATCTGCATCTCTGTTACTTAATTTTGAGCAGGAGGTTCCTGTTACTAATACTGCGGCTGACAAAAAGAGCATAAGAGTATGTATTTTTTTCAAATCGATCACCTTCTCAATATGAAATTCAGTTTATCAACATTATACTATATAAGTGATGAATAGTTCTAAGAAATAGTATATAATAGAAATACTACTTGACAATCATTATCAAATAAGTCTATGTTTATTTGAGTGAAAGAGATTAGAGAGAGTACCCTTTGGATAAGTTGATTTTTATTAGCTAAATTTTGTAGAGTGAATCTAAGAATTAAACTTAAGAATATACATATCAGAATAAATCGAACTATACAGAATAACGAATAGAGGTGGGAAAGCAGATGAGTATTATAGAATTTTTTGGGCATGTCATAAAGCCTAAGAAATTGAAAGGGACTGGAGTATTGAATCCGGAACCTACAGGAATAGTAAATGAAAATATTTCATGTATTAGACAGTATGATGTAAATATCTGGTTTTATAAAAAAGGAGATACTCTTATAGCAATAGATTCGGGATACATAGATTTTCCAGATATACAGGAAGAATTTGATAAAATAAATATAAATCCAGAGGATGTAAAAGCTGTATTCTTAACTCATGCAGATATGGACCACGCAGGAGGAGTAGCAGATGATGGTGTGAATATATTTCCTAATGCAAAACTATACCTTCAGGATTATGAAGAAGATATGTTAAATGGAGTAGAGAAGAGATTCAGATTTGGCCCAATACAGATAAAAAACCCTATAAAAAGAGAAAAAAATTATAATCTTCTCGAGGATGGAGAGGTTGTTGAAGTTGGAGATATAGTAATAGAAACTGTACATATACCAGGTCATACTCCAGGACACAGCGGCTACCTTATAGATCAGGTGAGTTTGTTCACAGGAGATTCGATAGCCTTAAACAAAGATGGTGGATATGGATTCTTTGCATTTTTCAATATGGACACAGATATGAATAGGGAGTCACTTTTGGAGTTGAGAAAAAGGTTCGAAAAAAATATGCCCGAAATAGTATGCACGGGACATAGTGGATATACGACAAATATGAAAACTCTATTCTCTCATATAGATAAAGTAGCCAAGGGTACGAAGCGAGATCCTTTTGATGAAAGTGCACCGGAAGATGTATTTGTTGGGAGAATAAAAAGATAGTTTATTAAGTTAAGGCTTTTGACATGGTTCACATGAAGATAAGGTTTACAAAAATGCTGATTTGTTTGATATAATTAATAGATACGCAGTAGTAAAAGGAGAATTTTTATGTACGAAACTATTAATTATGAAGATACACTAAAATTTAAAGATGATAAAATATATGTGGATGTCAGAAGTCCTAGTGAATATAAAAAATTTACCATACCAGGAGCTATAAATATTCCAATACTGAATGATGAGGAAAGAGTTATAGTCGGAACACTTTATGATAGCGGAAAGTATGATGAAGCGAAGCAAAAGGGAGTGGAATTTGTATCCCAAAAGCTTCCGGAGATATTTGCGCAGTTTTTAGAGCTTAATAAAAAGTATAAATACGTGTTTCTGTTCTGTGCTAGAGGTGGTTATAGAAGTGCTTCATTTGCCGGATTTCTCCACTCGTTAGGTCTTAGAGTTTTTAAGATAAATGGAGGCTATAAGAAATACAGAGCTTTTGTGACTGAGAATATAAACAGAATAATAGATGAAGTCGAGTTTATAATGGTCTATGGAAATACGGGAACAGGAAAGACCAAGATTTTAAATGAGATAAAGTCTTTAGGATATGACGTTTTAGATTTAGAGAAGTATGCTAATCATATGGGTTCGCTATTAGGATCTGTTGGTCTAGGTGAGTGCAACTCACAGAAGATGTTTGAATCACTCATGTTAGAAGATTTACTAAATCGAAAAACAGATGTATTTTTTGTTGAAGGTGAGTCCAGAAGGATAGGTAAGATAATTATTCAACAGAATGTATATGATAAGATGATAAGCAGTAAGAAAGTAAAGATAGATGCAGATATGGACTATAGAATAGAAAATATAAGGAAAGATTATGTTATAGGAAAAGATGATGAGCTTAAAGATGCTGTAAATAAGCTGAGAAAATACATCTCTAATTCTAAAGCTGATGAATATATAAAGCAGATAGATAACAAAGAGTATGATGATGTTATTAGAGATATATGCATAAGTTATTATGATCCTATGTATGAGAGCAATCAGAGGGAATTTGTAAAAACTTATATGAATAAAGATAATTGTGAGACGGCCAAACAGCTGATTGCGGACTTTGCACCAAAAGCAGTGGAAGAAGAAACTGATGATATAAGTGATGACAATTAATAGGAATAGAAGAAAAAAGTTTAGTTCTTAGTTTAGAACAATGGATATAAACGATAAATTGACAATAAATAAGAACAAATAGTGTAGAGGATGATGAGTTTTTGAACCTGATTGATAAGATCTGGGTTGAGAACTCATCATTTTTATTGAAGCAGAGGTTTTAAGAATGTCTTTTTACAGTGAACTAAAGCAGAAAATATTCATCTGAATTATTATTTATTAGTCAGATAACAATATAAATATATCTTAAAATGATAATAAATTAACAAAAATCAGTCGGAATATATAGCTGATTCATAATATTAATAACCTATATTAAAATATTAATCACTTTTTTATAATATTAATGAAGTGATTTATGCTCATATTAAGATATAGATTGTTCTAATCACAAATTATTATTATTCGTATAAAGTATAAATAATATATGCTCTGGGACTCTGTTGGAAAAATCATGTAGATTTTTATAACAACTGAGATTGAGAAAATAGAGGATACGGTATATTTAAAATTATCATAAAAAGTCGCATATAGATATGAAATATAATATCATGAATATTATATAAAAAAAGCTCTTTATTTTTGTGTTGGAATGAGTTAAAATATAGTATAAAATAAATTAATCATAAGTAAAAAATAGATAGAAAAAGCTTATTCTAACTTGTTAAAAAAATATCTATTACAATTATCTGTGTTGCATCGGAGTAATTAATTCAATAAAGTTGAAATAGCCACAAATAGATATAAAAAATTGCTTAAATATCTAGAGATTGGGCATAAATATAAGATAAGGGAATAAGTGACTGACCGATTTATAAGCGGGTTATTTATAAATTCAGCAGAAGTTTTATTGTCAATCAGGATTGATTTTTAAGGATTTTTTAACTTAAACGTCAGATATATAATTAAGGGGTGAAAATATGAGTACAGAACATTTTAAAGCTAGAAGATTAGAGGAAGCTGTAGACTTACTGAATAAGTACAAGGAAGATATCAGAATGATAGCAGGGGGAACGGATATAGTTATTGAAATCAAAAATGGAGAAATAAATCCAGACTATATCTTAGATATCTCAGATATAGAGGAGATCAAGGGAATAAAAGACCTTGGAGATGAAATAGAATTAGGCAGTATGGTAACGTTTACACAAATTGAAAATTCAGATATATTTAAAGAGAATATGAGGGCGATAGTTGAAGCATCGAGTTCAGTAGGATCACCACAGATAAGAAATAGAGGAACTGTTGGAGGAAATATATGCAATGCATCTCCTGCAGCAGATTCAGTTCCAGTATTACTGGCACTGGACAGTACTGCAGTGATTGAGTCGTCAGATGGAGTCAGAGAAATGGCTCTTGAAGATATATTTGCAGATAAAGGAAGTACTGTTTTAGCGCCAAATGAGATATTGACTAAAATCCGATTTAAAAAGCTTGATAAAAATGAGTTCGTTTCATTCAGTAAATTGGGTCTTAGAAAAGCACTAGCCATTTCTAGAATATGTACTTCTGTGTATATGAAGTTAGAGGATGGAATAATAACTGATATAAGAATTGCAAATGGAGCACTTGGAAAATATGGAATAAGAGAAAAAAATGTTGAAGCCAAATTAAAAGGCAAGCTATTGAATGAAGACTTAATAAGAGAAGCTATGGAAGATATGACAGAGGAGCTAGAGGAGAGACTTAAGGGGAGATCATCTTTGGCATTCAAAGGAGAGGCAGTAAAAGGAACAATAGAGGAAGCAATCGAGAAAGCATATAAATATTTCCTGAAAGAAGGTGCAATCGATGATAAAAATTAATGTTAATGGGAAAGAATATGAAGTTGAAGTTGATGGGAAAAGAAGATTATTAGATGTGTTGAGAGAAGATATTGGGCTTACCGGAACTAAAGAAGGATGCGGAGAAGGCGAGTGTGGAGCTTGTACTGTTTTAATAGATGGCGAAATAGCTGACTCGTGTTTAGTTTTAGCATTCCAATGTGAGGGTAAGAATATAGTGACCATTGAAGGAATAGAAAAAGATGGAGAGCTAGACCCATCGCAGCAGGCTTTTATTGAAAAAGGAGCTGTACAGTGTGGTTTCTGTATTCCGGGTATGGTTTTAGCTTCGAAGTCTATTATAGATAAATATGAAGATCCGACGGATGAACAGATAAGGGTAGGTCTGTCGGGTAATTTATGTAGATGTACAGGTTATAATAAAATGGTTGAGGCCGTACACAGGGCGGCAGAGATAAAAAGGGGTGAGGGCGATGAAGCCTAATAGCAGATATGATTTAGTTGGAAAGAGAATATTCAGGGTAGATGCTGTATCAAAAGTTACTGGAAAGACTATCTACCCTCAGGATATATTTAAGAAAGATATGGTATTTGGAAAGACTTTAAGATCTTC
>CAZBAL010000034.1:0-1920 GCA_964489735.1 uncultured Clostridia bacterium
ATCAAATACAAGTATCAATATATCTATGCTACCAAATTTCTATATTCAACTGACAATGCCCCGATATGACTTGGCAGCTACCTCCAATCTAAAACTATGTGATTGGAACATTGTCTATTAATCTCTATTACAATCTTTTTATTTTCTGCTCGCTTTAACTCTCGTTGCTACCACAGTAACAATCAAGATTGAAGCTATCATTTCTGGAATTCCATTTGTCGCTGCTAAACCAAATATCCATTTTACTACTGCAGATGACCCGCCTAAACCTAATTTTTCGGCTAGATCTCTTCCATGGAAAATGTACATTGCAAATAAAACTCCAACTGTATTAGTTAGTGAACCAACTCCTGCCGGAATAGCATACTTTATAAAACCATTTTTGTTGTTTTTCAAAAGGTTATATAAATATCCTGCTACAACACCTATTAATATTCTTGGGAATATTGAAACCATAGGGTTATAGAACAGTGGCGACAGTAATGTAGGTGCTGTTATAGCCTTTACAAGGCTAGTAATTCCAAATATAAGTCCTACTGCTGCACCGACAATCGGCCCCTCAATAACCGCTGCAATTATCACTGGGATATGCATTATCGTTACACTAACTGTTCCTATAGGTATAAAACCAAGCGGAGTCATTCCTAGTACCACCGACAGTGCGCCTAATACTCCAATTACTGTCAGCTTATTAAGTGAAAGCTCTTTTACCATTGGTCTACCTCTCTTTCTATTAAATTTTACTACTATACCATTATCTATATATTACTCAATTAAGTCAAGTCTTTATTCAAACATTGTATTCAATATACATGTTGCTTGCAATACTTATCGCTAGATATACAGAAACGTATTTTTTGACTCCACATCTCTAAATATATGAATCCAGACCCCTTATGGAAACTTCTCCAGTTACTATTCTTTCTGTTTCACCATCTGGACCTTCTACTATTAAAGCTCCGTCTTCATCAATATCAACTGCTTTTCTTATTTTTCTGCTGTTTTTTCTGACTATAGCAATCTCTTTACCCAGTACTGCTGAATTTTCCTTGCAGACCTTGATAGAGCTGTCTATATTTCCACTCTCTATAAAATCCGAATACAAATATTCAAACTGATTTAGAACTTCTGCAACTAACTGCTTTCTGCTCAGTTCTTCTTCTTTTTCAATAGAAATAGATGTGGCTTTAGCTTTGATTTCCTCTACAAGATCCTCTTCTTCAAACCCTGTGTTTATTCCGATTCCAACAACAATATAGTCAAGAGACATTAGCTCTCCGCTCATTTCTGTCAATATTCCACTTACTTTCTTACCATCTATCACTATGTCATTGGGCCATTTGATTTTGCTCTCTACTCCGAGAGCCTTAAAAGCAAGGACTACTGATGCAGCTGCTATCTGAGTGAGCTTGTATGCTTCCTGCGGCATTATATCGGGTTTTAAAAGAATGCTCATATATATCCCCTTTTTGCTTGGAGACTCCCAATTTCTTCCCAATCTGCCTTTCCCTGCTGTTTGCTCTTCTGCAATTATCACAAGTCCTTCATCATATTCGCTCTGGACTCTCTTCACCTCTTCATTTGTAGAGTCAACTTCTTCTAAATAAATATAATTTCTACCAATAAATTCTGTTTTCAAATACGGCTCTATTTCAACTTCTGAAACCGTATCCGCCGACTTTTTGAGTCTGTATCCCTTCTTTGAATATGACTCTATCTTATATCCTTCTTCTCTTAAAGTTTTTATGTTCTTCCATACAGTTGTTCTCGATACTCCTAACTCTTCGCTCAGTTTCTCACCTGATATGAACTCGGTTTTTGAGTTCTTCAGTGCATTGAGTACTTTATCCTTCATTTTTTCACCTTCCTCTTCTTTTTCTTACTCTCCACTAATACTGTCTTATACTTTATTGCTTTATG
>CAZBAL010000034.1:2020-16219 GCA_964489735.1 uncultured Clostridia bacterium
TGTAATTAGAAAGAGCATCTTATTAATTTAGTTGTTAATAAGATGCTCTAATGATTATTAATATTATTCTTTATCCAGGCTGTCCTCTTTATCTGAGTTCAGCTCTCTATTGATATCATCTGATTTTTCCTCAACTGTATCAACAGTATCAGTATTTTCATTTTCCAAATTATCTTTGTCGAACAAGCTCATCTGATTGTCATCGATATTATCT
This sequence comes from uncultured Clostridia bacterium, assembly GCA_964489735.1. Lineage (GTDB taxonomy): Bacteria > Bacillota > Clostridia > Tissierellales > Gottschalkiaceae > Andreesenia. The sequence goes on from CAZBAL010000034.1 coordinate 2,235, forward strand.
TCTTCTGAAATATCTGCAGCTTTTTTCTGCTCTCCTATCTCAAGAGGTGGCAGTTTTTCTCCCTGGAAAACCTGCTCAAACTCTACCGAGTTAAGCGTCTCTCTATCCATAAGAGCATCTGCTATCAAGTGAAGCTTATCTATATTGTCTCTTATAAGTGTCTCTGCCTCTTCATAAGCTACATCTATTATTCTTCTCATTTCTTTGTCTATACTAGCAGCGATTTCTTCACTGTAATTTCTAGTTCTTCCAAAGTCTTTACCTATGAACACTTCATTATCTTCAGAGCCATAAGTCATATTTCCAAGCTTTTCACTCATTCCATAATGAGTTACCATATTTCTTGCTATCGCTGTCGCTCTCTCCAGGTCATTCTGAGCTCCAGTACTTATATCTCCAAGAATGATTTTCTCAGCTAATCTTCCTCCAAGAAGAACAACTATCTCTTTTTCCATATCTGATTTAGTTGCATAGTATCTGTCTTCCTGAGGTAAGCTCATAGTAAATCCTCCAGCTCTTCCTCTAGGTATGATAGTAACCATATGAACAGGGTCCACTTCAGGTAGAAGTCTGGATACAAGAGCATGTCCTGCCTCATGGTATGCTGTAAGCTTTCTTTCTTTTTCGCTTATAACTCTACTCTTCTTCTCAGGTCCTGCTATAACTTTTGTCGATGCCTCTTCAACTATATCCATAGTTATAGTATCTTTACCTGCTCTGGCAGATAATAGAGCCGCCTCATTAAGAAGGTTCTCCAAATCAGCAGGTGTAAATCCTGGAGTTCTCTTCGCTATTACTGCTAAATCCACATCAGGTGCAAGCGGTTTATTTCTCGAGTGAACTTTCAGTATAGCTTCTCTTCCCTTGATATCCGGTACTCCTATATAAACCTGTCTGTCAAATCTTCCAGGTCTAAGCAGCGCAGGGTCAAGTATGTCCGGTCTGTTTGTGGCAGCTATCATTATGATTCCTTCATTCTCTCTGAAGCCATCCATTTCCACTAGTAACTGGTTAAGAGTCTGTTCTCTCTCATCATGTCCGCCACCAAGTCCTGCTCCTCTTTTTCTTCCTACCGCATCAATCTCATCTATGAATATGATACATGGTGCATTCTTCTTTGCCTGCTCAAATAAATCTCTAACACGCGAAGCTCCTACTCCGACAAACATCTCAACGAAATCGGAACCACTTATGCTGAAGAAAGGAACTTTCGCCTCTCCTGCTACAGCTTTAGTTATATATGTTTTACCTGTTCCTGGAGGTCCAACCATTAGAACTCCCTTAGGTATCCTAGCTCCTAACTGATTGTATCTAGCTGGGTTTTTAAGAAAATCAACAATTTCACTAAGCTCAGCTTTTTCTTCTTCTAGTCCTGCAACGTCCTTGAAAGAAACTTTGCTTTCGCTTCCTTCTATCATCTTCGCCTTACTCTTTCCAAACGACATGACTTTTCCGCCGCCTCCGCCTTGCGAGTTCTGCATGAAGATAAACCATGCAGCCAGAAGAACTACGATCATTATTATACTCGGCAGCAGTTCTAATATCCAGGATTTTTCCGGTAAAGCTTCTCCTGCGATATTCACCTTGCCCTCATCTACTGTATCTTTTAAATAGTTCTGATAGAACATATCCTCGCTTATAGGTAGAGTCATAGAAAAGGTCTTACCGTCTTTCAGTTTTCCTTTTGCTACTCCAGTTTTTGTTAAAGTTATTTCATCAACTTTTTCATCTTGTATTTGGGTTATCAACTCTTTATAAGTGATTTCTTTTGCGCCTTCATCTCCATCATATAAGTACATGACAGTTAGCATAAGCCCAAGAAAAATAAGCAGATATACTCCTATTCCTCTAAAAAACTTCTTCAAACTTCTTCCTCCATTCTAGAAATATTGAAAAGCTATTCTGATTTAAGTACACAAATATCTTTTAAATTTCTGTATTTTTCTGCGTAGTCTATACCATATCCTACCACAAACTCATCTGGAATATCAAAGCCTTTATACTTTAATTCCATATCTATTTTTCTTCTCTCCGGTTTGTCTAACAATGTGCATATAGCCACACTATTAGCTCCTCTAGATTCAAGGTTTTTAGTAAGGTATCCAAGTGTCAGGCCTGTATCTATAATATCTTCCACTATGAGAATATCCTTTCCTTCAACCTGTCTCTCAAGGTCCTTTAGAATTCTTACTACTCCTGAAGATTTTGTAGAACTACCATAGCTAGACACTGCCATAAAGTCCAGTTCTAGAGGGATATCAATCTCTCTGGCCAAATCTCCCATAAAAATAAAAGCCCCTTTGAGAACTCCTATTAAAAGCAAATCTTTACCTCTATAGTCTTCCGTTATCTGCTTTCCCAGTTCTCTAACTTTGTCATTAATCTGCTCTTCTGACAACAGTACTTCTTTTATTTCGCCTCTCATTATACTTCTCCTTCCTGATACTACACGAACTCTCAACTAATTGTTTTTCTACCTTTGAAAGTATTCAACTTTTAGCACTGTCTTTGTGTTTTCTGTTATCGGTGCTAGTCTGCTCCTTCTATAACCTGATATCCATGCTATCTCATCTCCAAAAACAAGAAGTGGAATCTCGTCTCTTTTCTCTTTAGGAATCTTCTGATCAATAAAAAAATCTTTTAATTTCTTAGTTCCACTTAGACCAAAAAGTTTTACCCTATCTCCATCTATCCTATTTCTGACAAAAATTTCACCATCAATATCATCATAATCAAAATACTCAGTGTTTCTGTTTCTGTTGTATTCCAATCGACTTCTATCGATGATTTCAAACTTTAATATAGCATCAATCTCAACTATAGAAAGCTCTTTGTTTATATCTATCCTATAATTATAACTCACTTTAGAGTTATTTTCACTTTTTTCTATATATAATTTATCATATTCAAGTTTTATTCTTATATCATTCGGCATATCTATTGATTTGCCTGTGGTTTTGCTGTCTGATAAAAAAATAGCATTATTTATATGCTTTTCTTCTATACCGACTAAGTTCCCAAAAGCCTCCAGTATTGACTTTCTAACTACTCTTCCCTTTATATTGTAATCGAGTTTGGAAAACTTCTCATTATCGATAATCACAAACTGATCACCGGAAGACAGAACTACTTTTTCATATTTAGAGTCTGCAACTTTTTTTAGTATTTCTGAGTCTCTTACAGCACTCTCTGTTAATCTAAAGAGAGTATCTACAATGTTATCATTGAAATTTTCCTGGATATAGGGAATCAGTTCAAGTCTGACCTTGTTTCTATTGTATATAGCCTTTAAATTAGTGCTGTCGAGCCTAGGATTGAGCATATTCTCTTCACAGTAGCTCTCTATCTCTTCTCTTGAAATATTTAATATAGGCCTTATAATGTCCTGATTTACATACTCTATTCCTCTCAGTCCATCCAGACCTGTGCCTCTCATAATTCTCATTAGAATAGTTTCTGCCTGATCATTCTTATTATGAGCCACAGCGATTTTTGTCGAAATCTGTTTTCCTTCAGCTATATCCTTCAGTACCTCTCTAAAAAAACCATATCTCAGAATTCTACCGGATTCCTCGTCAGTAATTTTGTTTCTCTTTGCATATCCTTCCATATCTACTTTTTTTGCAAAGTATCTTAGACCGTATTTTTCAGCAGTCTTTTTTACGAATTCTTCGTCCTGATCCGCTTCAAAGCCTCTCACTCCATGATTTACATGTGCTACTGCCAGTTCAAACTTCAGTTCTTCCTTAAGTTTATAGAGTATATCTAGGAGCATGATAGAATCATATCCACCTGATACCCCTACCAAAACAGTATCTCCTGAATTTATCATATCGTATTCTATTATATTCTTTTTTACTTTTTCAACTAACAATTTATATTGCTCCTTTAAATGCTCCTATAATGTAAAAAAACTGGGACTCAGCCCAGTAATATTTTAACGATTTTTTTGAGAGTATCCTCTTCTAGAATCTTTTCTTTTCAGTTGTTCCTGTCTTTCTCCGCTGTCTTTTAAGAATTGATTAAGTTTATCTTCGAACGACATTCTTCTTGTTTTTTCATCCGCTCTGTTGTTCCAGTCTATCTCCGCTGGACCTCTACTCGGTTTTTTCTTAGGTTCAGCCTGTCTTATAGATAAGCTCAGCTTTCCATCCTGACTGATTGATATTATTTTAACTTTGATCTTTTGACCCTTTTTTACATAGTCTTCTACTTTATTCACATAATCGTGTGATATTTCAGATATGTGAACTAATCCCGTTTTTCCTTCCGCAAGATCAACAAAAGCACCAAAATTAGTTATTCCTGTTACAACACCTTCGACAACGTTACCTACTTGAATAGACATAAAATGAATATTCCTCCTTTTATTTTTTCACAAATACATTCACAGTTCAGTATATATTATTAGCATAGCGATGTCAATAGATGCGACTACTTTAATAAGTCATCCTTATCCTCATACATAAGTTCTCCAGGTCGAACCATCTTCAAATCATCCCTTGCAATTCTCTCTATATATACGATATCAGTTTTATTTTCTATCTTATTAGTTAAATCCTTGATTTCATTATTGAGCTTCTTGACATTCTCTTGTCTCTGTACTTTTTCTTGCTTTAAGTCCATTATTATTATCTGCTGACTTAAAAGCTTAAAAGAGATGTAGACGATTCCGGCAACTACAACAATTTTTTTCCATTTCCATTCTTGAGGATTGGTTAGAATGTATCTCCATTTTTTTATTCTTTTTCTTCTCTTAGCCAGCTTCCTCTTTCTCTTTCTTCTGCTAACAATTTTCTTTCTCTGATTCTCATCCATAGAGTATCACCCCTAAATTATTCTATACATAGTTTCAGCTTTGTCTTTAGGAGCATGATCTAGCAGCTCTGTAACTTCTATATTCATTTTAGAGTTTCCAAAGTTTATTTCCACTTTATCTCCTATCTGAACTTCTGTTCCAGGCTTAGCTGTTTTCCCATTTATTAATATTCTTCCTTGGTCACATGCATCTTTAGATACTGTTCTACGCTTGATAATTCTAGAGTTTTTTAAGAACTTATCGATTCTCATCTCTATTTCCTCCTAACTCTTTTTATGTAAGTGAAGATACGAAATCAGTGATACGAAGTCAGACTTCACCAGTTCAAAACTGTATGCTAACTATATTTAAACTAATACCAACCACATATTGATTATATATTCTATTTACTCTATCACAGATTCACTCTTTAGCAAGATTACATCACAAACTCACATGACTTTAAATGAGTAAATATGATAAATCCTAAAAAATATAAATAAAAATCAGGTCTTTTCGACCTGATTAGTAATTACTTATTAACTGCTTCTTTTAATGACTTTCCTGCTTTGAAAACAGGTGCCTTTGATGCTGGTATTTCAATAACTTGCTCAGGGTTTCTAGGGTTTCTACCTTCTCTAGCTTTTCTCTGTCTAACTTCGAAAGTTCCAAATCCAACTAATTGAACTTTTTCTCCTTTTACAAGTGTCTCTTCAACGCTTTTCATGAAAGCATTTAGAGCGCTTTCTGCATCTTTCTTTGTTAAGTTACCTTTTTCAGCTATACTACTTACTAATTCAGCTTTATTCACGTTAAAACCTCCTTGTGTTCTCTTCAAACTTTAATTTAATGTAATTTGTATTAAGTTTTTTTTACAAAACTCTGTAGAACCTTTAACTAAATATAACATAGGTATCAGATAATATCAACCTTTATAGCCAATTTTTCAGCTTTATAGATATTAATTCAATACTATTTTTTATTTTTTATTAAATTCCATATTCTGTCAAGTTCATCAAGTTTCATATCTTCCATTTTTGCTCCATCAGCTTTGACTTCCTGTTCTACTTTTTCAAACCTATCTATAAATTTATCGGTTGAATCATAAAGTGCTCTTTCTGGATCTATCTTGAAGAATCTGCAAAGATTCACTACAGAGAAAAGCAGATCTCCAATCTCCTCTGCTAGATTATCACCATTCTGTTCAATCTCCGCTTTAACTTCACCGAGCTCTTCAAATGTTTTATCCAGTGCACCTCTGTAGTCATCCCAGTCAAACCCGGCTTTTGAAGCTCTTTTCTGTACTTTCTCACTTCTGATAAGTGAAGGAAGGCTCTTTGGTACTGATACCAGTCTTTCTGTGTGAGACTGAATGCTCTTTTCCTTCGCTTTGATTTCGTCCCAGTTGTCATCAGGACTGTACTCTGATATATCGAATACTTTTGGATGTCTGTTTATCATCTTCTCTGATATTGACTTGATTACATCCCAAATGTTAAAGTAACCTTCTTCTCTGCCGATCTGGCTGTGAAATACGATCTGTAAAAGCAGATCTCCAAGCTCTTCCTGTATCCCATCAATATCATCATTATCGATTGCATCCACTACTTCATATGCTTCTTCTATAAGATACTTTTTAAGGCTCTCATGAGTCTGTTTAATATCCCAGCTGCACCCATTTTCACCTCTTAAAGTCTCCATTATATCCAGCAGATCATCGAAATTATAAACTTCTTTATCTACCGGGCTTACTTTTGGTATATATATGCTCGTCAGATAATCTATCCATTCAAATCTATCAAGTTCATACAGAGGACATACTACCTTTTTTTCATCTTTCATCCCTGCTGCTCTTATGACTATAACTTCGTAGTCATCTCCATAGACTTCCGAAAGCGATAGCTTAAGCTCAGATGCTCTCTCTCTATTGTACACCTGAGTTATGAGATTATCGAAGTTTATATCAGGCTTTTGACTTAAGTCAAGCCCATCCATAATTTTGAGCCCATTTATAGGGTCTCTATTGACTGATAGAATCATAGGTTCAATAAAGCTCAGCCCTTCTATAATCTCAAGCTCTATTTTTCCTGCTTTCTGCTTATCAAGAAGCAGCTCAACAGTCTTCTCAGCTATCAGTGGATGCCCTGGAACACAGTAGTTTATTTCTTTGTGTTCCTCAGCCTTTAAAATTATATCATCTGAAATGCTCTTATAAACATCTTCAAATTTTTCAGTATTCTCATAGAAGCTGTCATAAGTTACATATTCCATATCGTTCTTATCAAGATAATTTACAGTTGGATGATGAACAGTTCTCAAAAAAGTCTTTCTACCTGACTCCATCTCTCTTACAGCGCCAAGAGTTAGTGAGTCTTCATTTCCTGGTCCGAGTCCTATAACGTAAATTTTGTTCAAAAAATCACTTCCATATCCTGAATATATTACATTCCTAACTTATTTGCTATTTTTTCACCTTTAGGTAGCATAATAAGATCTTCTCTTGTAACTGCTTTTGTAACAATAAGTGCTACAAGATAAACTGCTGCACCAATTCCTATCGCAACTACCGTAGCTAACTTAACTCCCACTATTCCTTCAAAAAGCAGGTAACCTAAATATGCAGCGACACCCATCACTGCCGCACATATTCCAGGTTTGAATATAGTCTGAACTGCATCGAATTTCGTTTTAGTTATCTTCTTAACAAAAATGAAGTCAAGTGTAGCCGCTGTCAGATAGGTAAGACCAGTACTTATCGCAGCCCCTTTTACATTCAGAGAAGGCATTCCCACTAGTACATATGTTGTAACTGCTTTTACAACAACTGCAACTGCAAGGTTTCTAACCGGCACTAGAGGTCTTCCACATCCCTGAAGAATAGCTGTAAGAGTCTGAACCACAGTCAAGAATATAAGACTTATAGATAGTATCTGAAGCATTGCACCTGCTCCTAGCTGCTCTTCAAGTGTATTGTTAAAGTAAAGTAATTTTATTATCGGTGTTGACAGTACAAATATTCCCACTGTAGCAGGCAATCCCACTAACAATGTCATTCTCAGTCCAGATTTTGTTGCATCTCTCATTCTATCAAACTCACGCTTAGTTATGGCTTCCGATATAGCAGGAACCAGACTCATCGCAAGTGACAGAGATATTACCTGAGGGAAGTTTATAATCGTCTGTGCATTCCCTGTTAACTGACCAAATAGTGAAGAGGCTTCATTCTTAGTCATACCTATGTCTGCAAGTCTCCTCATTATTATGAATGTATCCAGATTGTTTATTATAGGAACCATCGATGCTCCAATAGTTATAGGTATTGCAATATTAAGTATATTCCTAGCTATAGTCTTTGCACTTTCTACCGGATACTCTTTGCTTCCATCTATTTCATTCTTTCTAGTTTTTCTTGTCGAAATATATACTAGAACTATGAACAGCATACCTGCAGCTGCACCAGCTGACGCTCCGAATGATGCTCCACCGGCTGCTTCAGGCAAGCCCATAGAAAGCAATCGGTTAGCTAAAGTAAGTCCTACAGCAACTCTGAACAGCTGCTCAATAACCTGTGATACTGCAGTCGGTACCATGAACTGCTGTCCTTGGAAATAACCTCTGAAAGCAGACATTATAGGTACAAATAAAAGGGCTGGTGTCAGAGCTACCAATGCATAATATCCATTATCACTCTTCATGTACTGAACTATCTCCTTAGAGAACAGTCCTACAGCTAGTGAAGTTAAAACCCCAGCTGCTATAAACCCAATAAAAGATATATTGAATATCCTCTGTGCTCCTTTGTAATCCTCCATGGCTCTTTTCTCTGAAATCAGCTTGGATATAGCCGTTGGAAACCCTGCAGTAGATATAGTAACAAGTAAAGTATACAGGGGATATGCCACCTGGTAGTAACCAAGTCCTTCAGTTCCAATCATATTAGATAGAGGAATTCTGTAGAACGCACCTAGGATTTTAGTAAGGATTCCCGCAATTCCAAGAATTGCAGCTCCCTTTAGGAACGAGTTCTTACTCATGTTTTTGCCTCCAAATTCTATTAACGTATTAAGCCTACTCAAAAGAGTAGGCTCAAACTATTTATTTCTTTTCTTCTGTCTTCTCGTCATCTTTCTTGTCGTCTGACTTAGTTTCTTCTTTTTTGTCGTCAGTTTTTGTTTCTTCTTTCTTATCGTCTGACTTAGAATCATCTTTCTTTTCTTCTTTTTTCTCTTCTTCTTTCATAAGAATTTCTATCTTAGCATCTTCAACTTTTTTATCAAGTATCTCTGTAACTTTTTCAGTTTCTAATCTTTCTTTTATCTTTTCTTTTACTTTGTCATAACCGATATTTTTTTCTTCAAGTTCAATTATATGGTATCCAAACTCAGATTTAACAGGTTCACTTACTTCACCTGGCTCTAGTGCAAAAGCAGCTTCAGAGAATTCTTTAACCATCATACCTTCTTTTGGGAACTCTCCAACACTACCACCACCTTGCTTTGAACCTTCGTCTTTTGAAAGTTCTACAAAGTCCTCAAATTTTTCACCAGCTTTAATCTTATCTGAAACTTCTCTAGCTTCTTCTTCTGTTTCAAAAAGTATATGCTTAGCTCTTACAGTTTCTAGTTCAGCTTTGTGCTCTTCATAGTATTTTTTGATATCTTCTTCTTTGACAGCATTTTCTTCCATGAGTTTCTTTCTAAGAGCATCTACTGTCATATCCTCTTTTAATATTTCCTTGAACCCTTTTTCATCAATCTTTGCAGTCTCTAAGAATTTTTTGAACTCATCATCTTTAAAGTTCTCTTTTATCTTTTTCAACTCTTCATCAACGGCTTTATCTTCAACCTTGACTTTCTTCTCTTCTGCAAACTGAAGTAATACTTTTTTGTTAGGAAGCTCCTTTTGAAGCTGTTCCTTAATCATATCTCTTCCTGTTTTTCCAGGTGAGAACTCCTGGTCAAGCATTTCTTTTCCATATCTCATTTCAACATTTGCATATGTAAAGTTAAGGAATTTTTCATACTCCGCTTTTGAAATACTCTCTCCATTTACCTCTGCAAATTTTTCACCTGATCCACATCCAACTAATAGCATTGAACTTGCTAAAGCTACAGCTAATGCTTTGGTTAAGCTTTTTTTAATACTTCTTTTCATTATATAGTCGCCAGAATAACTGGCTTCCTCCCTTCAAACAGTAAAAATTTATTACTTTATCCTCTATTATACTACTTTATTTCTAAAAAACTACAAATATCAACCAAAATAATTTTAATTTCATCAATAATTCCCTTTTGATTGATACTATTCAGATTATATATTATGGTAGGCTTGCTTCTCATTGCAAACTGAATCCTATCTTTATATTCATTCAGCAAAAACCCTGGCAGTCCCTCAGGTACATCTTCATTTTTTTCAAATATGAAATGAACCTTGTTTCCAATCTGTCTAACTGTTGATATTCTGATTTTACTAGCAAGGTTTTTAATATATGAAATTGTTATCAGGTTCATAACTTCTTTAGAAACATCTCCATAGATATCGATAAGTTCATCAATCAGATTATCCACATCTTCTTCAGTTTCAACTAATGATATCTTTTTATATATTTCTATTTTTCTCTCTTCACTGGAAATGTAAGATGATTTTATATATCCATCTATATTCAGATCGATTATAGTTTCAACCTTTTCAACACTTTCAACTCCTCTAAGCCTTTTTATTGCCTGATCAAGGAATTTAATATACAGGTCATATCCAACTGTAGCCATCTGTCCATGCTGTTCAGAACCCAAGAGATTTCCTCCACCTCTTATTTCTAAATCTCGCATAGCAATTTTAAACCCTGAACCAAATTCAGTGAACTCTTTTATAGTCTTAAGCCTTTTCTCAGAAAGCTCAGTCAACACCCTTGATTTATCATACATCAAATAAGCAAATGCAATTCTATTGCTTCTACCAACTCTACCTCTGAGCTGATAAAGCTGCGAAAGTCCCATATTGTTTGAATCGATTACAATCATAGTATTAACATTTGGAATATCAAGACCGGTTTCTATAATGGTCGTGCATACGAGAACATCATATTCTCTATCCAGAAAACTTGTCATAACATCTTCTAGTCTTTTCTCACCCATCTGTCCATGACCAACTGTAATTCTAGCTTCTGGAATGAGGTTCTGAATCTCGTTTGCAAACCTGTCTATACTTCTGACCTTATTATATATGATATAAACCTGTCCATTTCTGTTAATCTCTTTTAAAACAGCATCCCTTACCACATTGTCATTATTCTCCATGACATATGTCTGAACGGGATATCTCTCTCCTGGTGGCTCCTCTAAAACTGACATATCTCTAATTCCTGACAATGACATATGGAGTGTTCTAGGAATCGGTGTTGCAGTCAGTGTCAGCACATCTATAGACTCTTTCTTTGATTTTATAACTTCTTTCTGCTTAACTCCAAAGCGCTGTTCTTCATCAATAACCAAAAGTCCCAAGTCCTTATAAGCTACATTTTTAGATAGGATTTTATGGGTTCCGACTATTACATCCACATCTCCCAACTTCAGACTCTCTATTATTTTTCGCTCTTCAGCCGGTGTTTTAAATCTGCTCAGAACTTCAATATTTACCGGAAAGTTGGAGAATCTTTCGACCATTGTTTTATAATGCTGTTCAGCAAGTATTGTAGTAGGAACTAGAAAGGCAACCTGCTTTCCATCCATAACGGCTTTGAAAATTGCTCTTAACGCTACCTCTGTCTTTCCATATCCGACATCTCCACATAAGAGCCTGTCCATAGGTTTCGATTTTTCCATATCTTTTTTTATTTCTTCAACCGCTTTCAGCTGGTCATCAGTTTCATCATAAGGGAACATATCTTCAAATTCTTTTTGCCACGGGGTATCTTCAGAAAACTTATAGCCATCAACGACCTCTCTTTTTGCATAAAGCTCTATGAGCTCTTTAGCCATATCTTCTATCGCTTTTCTTACTCTGGCCTTTGTCTTGCCCCACTCAGCACTTCCAAGTCTATTAACTTTTATTCTATCTGTGTTATTACCTATATACTTCTGTACGAGATTCATCTGATCAATAGGAATATATAGCTTATCTGACCCCGAATATTCAATTGTAAGATAATCTTTGCTGACGCCCTGAACCTGAAGCTGTTCAGTTCCGGTATACTTTCCCACTCCATGATTCTCATGGACTACGAAGTCTCCTATCTTCAAATCTGCAAAGGAGTCTATTTTTGAAGCATTTTTAATCTTCTTTTTTCTTCTCTTCTTCTTAGTCGATCCGAATATATCCTTGTAAGAAATAAAAACGGTGTCGATATCCGTATATTCAAACCCCTTACCTATTGAATGAGGTATTATCTTAACAGCGGATATATCATCTTCATAATCATCCGAATATCTGGCATCTATACTGAAGCTATTCAAATCTTCTGCTAAATTCAGTCCTCTGCTTCTCTCATCGGAAAATATCACTACATTCTTCTTTGATTTAATATAATATTTTAAATCTTCTACAAAAAGTCTTATATCTCCTTGATAAGCTATGACCGATTTTGTGAAAAAGTTTATCTTATCCTTCGATCTGAACAGTCTTCCTGTTCTCATAAGATTGTTCGCAAGAACAACATTTCTCTCTTTAATCCTGTTCATTATATATGATTTGGAATTTATCATATCACTGTGCTTACTTAACAGTTCTCCAGTTTCCATATGGTCTTTGACCTGTGATTCAAAATTATACAGAAAATTATTGAGACTCTCTTCCACTCTGGAACTGTCTTCAATAAATATTAATGCATCTTCTGACATAAAGTCCAAAATGCTTGAAAGTTCTCTTCTCAAGTATGGAATTAAAAGCTCGACATTTTCTATATCAATATCTTTTTCAAGTCTTTCGATATAAAATTCATACTTTTCACTGGCTTTTTCTATTATATGTGAGTACTCCTCTTTTTCACCATGCTCTTTTTTGAGACTGTCCAGGTCCTTTTTCAGACCCAGAATGATTTCCTCTTTATCATCACTGCTCAAATATATCTCCCTGCTGCCTTCTACTTCTACATTGTCAGCATTAATAAGAGTTCTCTGAGTATCTTTGTCAAACTCTCTAATAGAGTCTATTTCCGTATCAAAAAACTCTATCCTGTACGGCCTTTCCTCATTTATGGGATATATATCAAGTATCCCACCCCTATGACTGAACTGGCCTTTTCCCTCTATCATATCAACATTTTCATAGCCCATAACGATAAGACTTTTAATTAGAGAGTCTATCTCATAATCTGATCCTATTTCTAAATACAGGTTCTTTTCAGTAAAGTTTTTCAAAGTATCCATCTTATTGAAAATGGCATCCATAGATGATACTGCGACAATAGATTCACCTCTTGCAAAACTTTTCATAATGTCGAGTCTTTCATATGAAACTTCTCTACTTGAGGCATCCATATCATAAAATACCAGATCTTTTTTCGGAAAATATTTTGTGTTTCCATACAAGAGTTTTATCTCTTCAGAGAGCCTCTTAGCTCTATACTCATCTCTTGTGACAATCAGCATTTGGCGACTCATATCGTTCATAATATTGTTGACAATATCAGGCAAACTCTCAGGTATTACTCCGGAAAGAGACACTGGTGAAATTGAATTTACAATATCATCCTTTAACTTTCTATAGCTTTCAGATTCTTTTAATATATCTCTTACCAAAATATCACCTCTTTTTAAGTATCTTTCTAATAGTTTTTTTAGCCTTTTAGCTTTTTTGTAAACTCACAGCACCTTTTGCTTTTACTTATGCTTATAGCACTGTAGCCCAGAACTTATAAAGTCCTGGGCTTATTATAATTTAATTAAATTTATTCATCGCTTTGTCTATTCCATCTTTGACAATGGATATTGAAGCATCTCCAGCCTTCTGTATGGCGATTTCTACTGCATCCACATCTTCTTTTCTAAATCCAGATAGTACATAATCAGCAAGATCCCTTCCCGGCTCCTGTCTTCCTATTCCTATCTTTACTCTCGGAAACTCATCTTCTTTTAGAAGATATATTATGGATTTCATCCCATTGTGACTGCCGGCACTTCCTTTTCTTCTAAGCCTTAGTGCTCCAACTGCCAAATCAATATCATCCTGGATGACAATTATATTCTCTGTG
>CAZBAL010000035.1:0-15387 GCA_964489735.1 uncultured Clostridia bacterium
ATAGCAATTAACAACAGAATCGCTAAAACTCTTTTCTTCATAGAAAAAAACCTCCTTAATTTTTTAGTACTATTTGTCATATATACCCATTAGCACATCAATAAAACTGAATAAAATAAAACAGAGTAGAACAAAAAAACCTTCCCACTAAAAATAGTGTATCGGATATATACCCTTCTTAGCAGGAAGGCAAAACATTAAATATATCTGTCTATATTAGTATAGACGTTCATTTTTAATCCCCTTGCAAAGCCCACAACAGTTATATTTAAATCTTCTGCTATCTTTATAGCGAGTTCTGTTGGAGCCGATTTTGAGACTACTGCCGGAATTCCTCGTTTAGCTATTTTTATCATTATCTCTGATGAAATTCTACCTGTTGTGAGTACTATCTTGTCCTGAAGCGGCATATCTTTCATAACTGCCTGACCGATTATCTTATCAAGCGCATTATGTCTTCCGATATCATCTCCAAAAGTCAGTATCTCTTTTCCATCAGATAACGCACAGCTATGTACTCCTCCTGTTTGTAAAAACATATCTGAGTATTTATAGAACTTCCTAACAAGGTCTCTTATTTCATCCAGATTCATCTTGAAGTCCGGATTAACTTTTTTCGATTTAAATGAGTCTACAACACTGTAGAAAACTGTTCCTTTTCCACAACCTGAAGTTAAAGTTCTCTTACCATAGAGTTTTTCCATTAGATTGGTCTTTTTGACCGTATCTACATAACCTACACCTTTTTCTTTATCTATCTCAATCTTTTCGATATCCTCTTTTTTATCTACTAGGCCTTCAGATACTAAGAAACCAACTATCAGGTATTCAAGCAGACTCTGAGTGCAGAGAAGAGTTATAAACTCTTTTCCATTGAGAAAAATTGTAAATGGATATTCAGTTATTATACTGTCATCTTCCACAGTAAGCTCACTATTCCTGTACTTGAGAACTTCTCTAGTTATCATTCCATCCATTTTTTCTGTCTCTTCCATCTTTTATCCCCCTGCTTCTATACTCTTCTAGCTGTTCCTGTGTATTGAGATTTAAAAAAATATCTTCTTTATAGTCGCTAGTTATCTCAACTATACAAGATTTTGAACCATATACTAAATTTCGGATAGCGCGGTTATCATTTCCCAGCATATCTTCAATTCTAGGTATCAGTTTTTTTGAATAAAATCCATTAAATAGCTCCAGCTTACCGTCTCTGTCCGGAACACAGATTTCGATATCATCATCACATTCCGCTATCCTGGATTTCATAAATAAAATAAAATCTATATCCACTTCCGGCATATCACATGCCAAGAAATAGACATATTCACTTTTGGACTTTTTAAGTGCAGCATGTATTCCACTTAAAGGTCCTCTTTGAAATATTATATCTTTGATAGTTATTATGCTATTATCATCTTTATAGAATTCTGAATTGTTTGTTACTACTATGATTTCATTAAAAATATCCTTGAGTTTAGCGATATTTCTTTTTACTATGTTTTCTCCATTAAAACTTATCAACTGCTTATCAAAACCCATTCTGGAACTTTTTCCGCCAGCGAGAATGGCTACTGTTCCAAATCTGCTTGCTCTGTCAATTTTATCTGACTTGTTTACTTCATCCAAATTGTCCAAATAAATCACCTGCTAAATTTTCTGGTAATTCTTGACTTCTTTATAACTTTTATGCCAAAGAAAGGAATAATTCCATTATCTAGCACAGTTCGATGCATTTTCTAACATAATATCCAGTCCATGGTCTACTGAATCTATTATATATTCCAGAGTTTCTCTAACCGCCTTATCACTACCCGGTAAGTTGATGATCAAGGTCTTGTTATTTCTGATTCCAGATACTGCTCTAGATAGCATCGCTCTGGGAGTTATCCCGAGGCTATAATATCTCATAGCCTCAGAAATCCCAGGAGTAGGTCTATCTATTACTGCATTTGTGGCTTCTGGAGTGTTATCTCTTGGACTGAAACCAGTTCCTCCAGTAGTCAAAATCAGGTCTATATTCAGTTCATCCGACATAGATATCATCTCATTAGAAAGTGCATCTATATCATCCGGCAGAATAATCTGCTTTTCAACTGTATATCCCTTTTTTTCAACTATCTCCCTGATAACTTTTCCGCTTATATCTTCTCTTTCTCCTTTTGAACCCTTATCACTTGCTGTTATAATACCTACTCTATACATATCTTTAGCCTCCCCAAGGAAGTGTTAAATATTCTCTTTTCATTCTATCGTATTCAGCCTTGAACAGCTTTTCATGTCCATCTTCCCAAGCTGCAAGCTTTTCAAGAAGTTTCTTTACTTCTGGATCTTCAACTTCTTCTGCTGATTCCTGATAGAACTCTTTGAAGTCTCTCTCTATAAGGTATGCCATACGAAGAACAGTTAAATCAGGCACATTCGACTGCTCTAGAGTAGTGTCTATACTTTCTGACTGTCCTCTAAGTTCAAAGATAGATGACTCATCTCTATTTAAGAACTCTTCATTAGCTTCATACTCATCGCTTTCCTTATAGCTTTCTATTTCTTTTTCTATATACTTGAAATGCTCATATTCCGCTTCTGCTAGCTTTAAGAATAATTCTTTAGTAGCTGGACTTTTGAATATTTCAGCTTTTTCCTTGAAAAAGTTATATCCATCTAACTCCATCTGTCTAGCAAATTCTAGTATTCTAAGCGTTCTGCTTCTCATTTCTGTCATAAATATTACCCCTTTCAGATCAGTAATAATTTTTATACTATTTTCTCAATCCTTACTGCTGCAACTTTAAGTTCAGGTATCTTACAAATATCGTCTCTCTCTGTATTTGTAAGCATATTCGCTGCTCCTTCTGCGAAGTGGAATGGCATAAACACCACGTTCTTATTAACTATAGAAGTCACTTTCGCTTTAGTAACCGCTTCACCACGTCTAGATTTTACTCTTACCATCTCACCATCTTCTATTCCTAAATCCTTAGCTACCGCTTCCGAAATTTCTATGAATGATTCTGGAGATTTTTCGTTAAGCCCAGGAACCTTACCTGTCATAGTTCTAGTGTGATAATGATAAAGCACTCTTCCTGTAGTAAGAATATAAGGGAAATCTATATCCGTTATCTCAGCACTATCTCTGTGATCTGCTGGGAAGAACAGCCCTCTACCTCTTGCAACAGCTTCTTTATGAAGATAGTCTGTTCCAGGATGATCCTTACTTGGACATGGCCACTGTATTCCAGTTTCTTCTATTCTATCATAGCTTATACCTGCATACGATGGTGTTACTGAAGCTATCTCATCCATTATCTGAGAAGGATGAGTATAATGCTTTTCATAACCAAATCTATTCATAAGCTCCATCAGAATTACCCAGTCTGCTTTTGCATTACCAATAGGCTCTATAGCTTTTCTTACTCTCTGAACTCTTCTCTCTGTATTCGAGAACGTTCCATCTTTCTCAGCAAATGAAGCTGCAGGAAGAATTACATCTGCAAGCTCTCCTGTTTCAGTCATGAATATATCCTGAACAACTAGAAGCTCAAGATTTTCAAGTGCATGCTTAACATGATTTATATCCGGATCAGAAACCATTGGATTCTCTCCGAATACATAAAGCATCTTGATATCTCCTATTCCTGCTCCTTCCATAATCTCTGACAGAGTAAGACCTATTTTTGTAGGAACTTTTGCTCCCCATGCTTCTTCAAACATGGCAGTAACCTCCGGTCTGTTAACCTTCTGGTATCCTGGAAGGTCAGCTGGAAGACAACCCATATCACAAGAACCCTGAACATTGTTCTGACCTCTAAGTGGGTTTATTCCTCCCGAAGCGATTCCTATGTTTCCACATAGTAAAGCTAAGTTTGAAAGAGACATTACGTTGTAAGTTCCCATAGTATGCTGAGTTATACCCATAGCATAGAATATTCCTGCTTTAGGAGCTTCAGCATATATTTTTGCAGCTTTTATTATATCATCAGCATCTACACCGCATATTTCTGCAGCATATTCAGGCGTATAAGGTTTAACAAGCTCAACTAAGTCCTCATAGTCAGCTGTTCTAGCCTCTATAAACTCCTTATCTTCCCATTCATTTTCTATGATGACATGCATCATTGAATTAACTAAAGCAAGGTTAGTACCTGGCTTTATCTGAAGAAATACATCAGCATATTCTGCCATTTCAATCTTTCTTGGATCGGCTACTACAAGCTTTGCTCCTCTTTCAATTGCCTGTTTCATATGAGCAGCTATTACCGGGTGATTCTCTGTAGTGTTTGATCCGATTATAAACATTGCATCAGTATCCAATATATCTTCGATACTGTTAGTCATAGCACCGCTTCCTAATGTAGTTGCAAGACCTGCAACTGTAGAAGCATGTCAGAGTCGCGCACAGTGATCAATATTGTTCGTTCCCAATACTGCTCTGAACATCTTTTGGAATAGATAGTTGTCTTCATTAGTACATCTTGCTGAAGCAAATCCTCCAAGTGAGTCTGCACCGTGCTTCTCCTTTATTTCATTAGTCTTATTCACTATAAATGCGTAAGCTTCTTCCCATGAAACCTCCACGAACTCTCCGTTTTTCTTTATGAGTGGACTTGTAAGTCTCTCTGGACTATTGATAAATTTATATCCAAATTTACCTTTTACGCATAGAAGTCCGTTATTAGGACGCACATTTAATGGCTGAGCCCCTATAACTTGTTCATCTTTTACAATAAGCTCAAGCTGACAGCCAACACCGCAGTATGAGCAAGTTGTTCTAACTCTTTTTTCTTCCCAATTTCTCGCTTTAGGAAGAGATCTGCTTTTCTTTGGAAGGAGTGCTCCTACCGGACAAACAGATACACAGTTTCCGCAAGAAACACAAGTAGATTTATTGATTCCCAGTTCGAATGGAGTTCCAACTCGAGTATCAAAACCTCTATTGTTCAGCTCTATAGCTGATGTTCCCTGCAGTTCTTGACAAGTTCTTACACATTTTCCGCAAAGAATGCATTTGCTTGGATTGTAGTAGTAGAACGGATTTGTCATATCTATTCTAAGTGATCTCTTTTCACCTTCATATGTTCCCCTAGATACACCATAATCATAACAGTAATCCTGAAGTTTACATTCTCCGGACTTATCACAAGTCAAACAATCGTATGGATGATTTGAGAATAAAAGATCCAGAATATCTTTTCTGGCCTTCATTACTCTTTCATTGTGAGTTTCTACTTTAAGCCCTTCATATACTTCAAGAGAACAGGAAGTCATAAGATTATTCTTACCTTCTACATCTACAACACACAGTCTACATGCCGCATGTGGTTCAAGTCTATCATCATGACAAAGTGTCGGAATATCGATTCCTATATTCCTACACGCTTCTAATAATGTGATACCTTCTTCTACCATGCACTCATTGCCGTTGATAACAATTTTAACCATAGTATCACCTCAATTTTATAATTCTAGAATTCTGATTTTATATTAATTTTCCTCTTTTACCCCTACCTATTATATATACCCCAAAACCTAGTATTTTAAGCTATATACTCTGATACGGTTCGATATACTTTAAAAAAATTAATGTTTCTATAAAACCCAGAAAACCTATCTTTTAATCAAAAAAGATAGGATTTCCAGTGTTCTTATATTAAATTACATAGTTTTCTTGATGTTTTTGCAATAAGATTACTTCTTCTGCATAAGTTTAGCAAGAATATCTTCTAATCCTAGTGCTTCTTCCCAGCTTGCTTCAAGGAATTCACCATCTACCTTTTTATAAGGTTGATCTGGATTATCTAAGAATGTGAACTCTGATGTCATTCTTCCTTTTAAACATAGAGGTCTTCCAACGATAGGTTTTTTCGCTCTTACAGCAACATTTTTTCCATCTTTAGAAAGAACTTCAAAGTGACAACCATACTCACAAACCTTACATTCAACTTCTTTAATATCTCCATCCCAAACTCTTGTTTTACCCATCATTCTTCTGTCTAGAAGAGCTCCAACTGGGCAAACTGTAACACATCTGTTACAAGATACACAAGTTGAGTTTTCTAATGTCATATCTGCATCTGCAGCTATCTTAGTATCAAATCCTCTATTTGCAAAAGTTAATACCTGTCTGTCAGATACTTCTGCACATGTTCTAACACATTTACCGCAAAGGATACATTTTGTGTCGTTTTTGATTATATAAGGACTTGAGTTGTCGAAAACTTTTCCTTTTTTTCTGTCACCGTCATGCTCTCTGAAAGTCACACCATATTTATATGCTGCGTTCTGAAGTAAACATTCCCCAGCTTTCTGACAAGTCAGACAGTCATTTGGATGATTATCTAGAAGTAATTGTAAAATATCTTTTCTTGCATTAACGATTTTTTCTGTTTCAGTATGAACAACCATTCCATCCTGAACTTCTATCGAACAAGATGTCTGTAATTTATTTACACCTTCAACCTCAACTATACAAAGTCTACATGCTGAAACTATTTCCAGTCCCGGCTCATAGCAAAGAGCTGGAATATCTATACCTACAGTAGCTGCTGCCTGAAGTATAGTATAATTCTCTGGCACTGTAACACTTCTGCCATCTATAGTAAGACTAACATTTCTCATTTTAAACCTCCTAAAATTATCTTTAGAACTTCACTGCTATCAAATCTAGAAATTTTGCCTCTTAAATTTCTTATTTATATTTTACCTGTATTATCTCTTAACAACTGCTTTAACTGGACAAACTGTCTCACAGTTTCCACACTTGATACAAGCTTTAGTATCTATAACGTGTCTCTCTTTAACTTTTCCATCTATACAGTTAACTGGACAGTTTCTAGCACATTTAGTACATCCGATACAACCATCAGTGATGTAGTATTCTAGAAGTGCTGTACAAACTCCAGCTGGACATCTCTTCTCGTTAACGTGAGCTTCATACTCATCTCTGAAGTATTTCATTGTTGAAAGAACAGGGTTTGGAGCTGTCTGTCCTAGACCACAAAGTGAAGAGATTTTGATAGTCTCTGCTAAACTTTCTAGTCTGTCTAAGTCAGCCATTGTACCTTTTCCGTCTGAAATCTTCTCAAGTATTTCAAGCATTCTCTTAGTACCTTCACGGCAAGGAGTACATTTACCGCAAGACTCTTCAACTGTAAAGTCAAGATAGAATCTAGCGATGTCAACCATACAAGTTTCCTCGTCCATTACGATCATACCACCTGATCCCATCATAGATCCCATAGCTGAAAGGTTTTCAAAGTCTATTGGAGTATCTATATACTCAGCTGTAATACATCCACCTGATGGACCACCTGTCTGAACAGCTTTAAATTCCTTTCCGCCAGGAATTCCTCCACCGATATCATAAACAACTTCTCCAAGAGTAGTTCCCATTGGAATCTCAACAAGACCAGTGTTGTTAACTTTTCCTCCAAGAGCGAAAACTTTAGTTCCTGGTGATCCTTCTGTACCGAAAGATTTGAACCATTTAGTTCCTTTTCTCATTATTTGAGGAATATTTGCATAAGTCTCAACGTTGTTTATAAGTGTTGGCTTTTGCCATAATCCTTTGTTAGCTGGGAATGGAGGCTTGTTTCTCGGCATACCTCTTTCACCTTCGATAGATGCGATAAGAGCAGTCTCTTCACCACAAACGAAAGCTCCAGCTCCAAGTCTGATTTCCATATCAAAATTAAATCCAGTTCCAAAGATATTTCTTCCTAGAAGTCCTCTTTCTTTAGCCTGGTCTATAGCAATCTGAAGTCTCTTAACTGCGATAGGGTACTCAGCTCTGATATAAACATATCCTTGCTCTGATCCTATTGCAAATCCTGCTAATGCCATAGCCTCTATTACTGAGTGAGGGTCTCCCTCAAGAATTGATCTGTCCATGAATGCTCCCGGGTCTCCCTCGTCAGCGTTACATAGTACGTATTTTACATCTCCAGTAGCTTTTGCTGTGAATTCCCATTTAAGTCCTGCTGGGAAACCACCGCCCCCTCTACCTCTTAGTCCTGAGTCTTTTACTATTTCAATAACTTCTTCAGGTTTCATTTCTGTTAATGCCTTGTGAAGAGCTACATAACCGTCGTAAGCTATGTATTCTTCTATACATTCTGGGTCAATCATACCACAGTTTTTAAGTGCAATTCTCTCCTGCTTAGCATAGAACTGAACTTCATCTATAGCTTTGATAGTATCTCCGTCTATAGAACCTTTGTAAAGAAGTTCTTTAACTACTTCATTCTTAGCAAGGTCATTATCCACTATTGTTTCAACATCGTCTAATTCTATATGGCTATAGAATGATCCTTCAGGATAAACAACTACAACTGGTCCTGCCTCACAAAGACCAAAGCATCCTGTTCTTACAACGTCTACATCTTTAGACATTCCTTTTTCATCAAGTAAAGCTCTGAATTTGTCTTCTATCTTGTCTGATTTAGATGATGTACATCCTGTACCACGACAGATCATAACTTGCTTTTTGTATTCACTTAAATCTGACTTAGTGTCATTATGTCTAAGTGCTATTTTAGGTAAAGTTTTTTCTTTTATCTCTTGTAGTTCTTTAATAGTTATCACTAAAGTGCACCCCCGTAAATTTAAAAATCGTTTATTTATTATTCAGATTATTCTTCTACAACTGGAAGTTCTCCAGATTTATACTTGTCAATAATTCCTTTTACATCTTCTTCCGGCTTAAGTCTACCATAAACATCTTCGTTTATAGTCATAACCGGTGCTAGACCGCAAGCTCCTATACATCTAGTAGCTGTTAAAGAGAATTTTCCGTCTGGAGTAGTACCACCAACAGGCAGATCAAGCTCCTGTGATATTATATCTACAACTTTTTGAGAACCTTTAACATAACATGCAGTTCCAAGACATACACCTATTTCATATTGTCCTTTCGGTATAAGTGTGAATTGAGAATAGAATGTAACAACACCATAAACTTCAGCTAAAGGAACACCTAGTCCTCTTGATATCTTTTGCTGAACTTCTATTGGAAGATATCCAAACATATGCTGTGCTTCATGAAGTACTTCCATTAGAGCACCTTTTTTTGTTTTTCTTTCTTCAATAAAATAGTCGAGTTCTCTAAGTTTCTCTTTGTTTTCTTCCATATCGAATACGAATTCCATATTTTAACCTCCCTGTTTTTTTGCCTCTATGTTTTATAATTCAATTATAAGGTTTTTAAATCGAATTTTACCCTTGTATTAAGTTTAATGTTTATTTAACAAATAGTCAATAAATGATATTTTTTACTCAAATACATACACTGTTTATTGGCTATTTCTAACCAATTTACGCCTAATATTGAGAGCTGTTTTCAGTGTTATTAATTTATGTGTTTTTATACAAAATTTCTTTGAAAAAACAGCAAAAGAATATAAAAAAAGTAGCCTATCTGATAACTGTTATTGCTCGTCATCAAACATGGCTACTCAATATAAAATAAAGATTGTTAAATTTTTATCTATGATTACATATTCTTCTATTTATAAATCTAATGCTACAAGCTGAGTATACCTTCATAGAAAATATTACCCATGCCTCCTATTTTTATAGGACAGTCCACATTCGGATCCATTATCTCACAGTATACTGTACTAGGTCTCACTTCAAAGCACCCTTTAAAGCATATGAACTTATAATCTGAAATCAGCTTGTTTCTCTTGAGAAAAAATACCATACTGGCATTTTCAGTTCCAGAACATGCTTTTTCTACAATTCTATACTCTTTGATTCTGAACTGTCTGCTTTCAACCGTCATATCATCACTTAAATAGAACAGATTTATCTTTGGAAATTCACTCAAATTCATATTGAGAGTTCTCATAGCTTCCTTTGCTTTTACGAAATCTATTTCTGTATTGAAAAGATCGGCTTCATCTTTCAGGGGAATTATCAAGTCCTGAGTTCCCGAATATACGAGTTCAGGAGAAATATCATGTCCTGAAACGCCTATTCTGGAAACATCCAGCCCCAGCATATCAGCTATAATTTCATAGTCATCTATCTTCTGTAGTAGAGTTGGACTGCTCTTAGTCATCTCAACCCTCTTTACATTCCAATCCTCAATATATATATCTATAGGAGTCGCTTCAATCTTAGTTTCCGCAAACACCCTTACAACTCCATCTTCAATCTTATCTATATAACCTTTTTCAGCAAGTGTATAGAATGCTGAAATTATACTGGAACCACAAAACTTTCTTTCGTTCATTTCATTAAAAAATCTCAGTTTAAACATATCTTCATCCAATTTGTATACAAATACAGTCTTTTCCAGTTTCAGTACTCTTATAATATCAAGAACATCCTGTTCACTCAATCCCGATGCATCTGGCACTATGGCGACTGACTTTCCTCCGAAAGGAACATCTGTAAACGCATTGGTCTGATAAATTATTGCTTGCATATATACATACCCCTTAATCTCTGATAATTTTCAAATGATTTTCCAATATGTCAATTAAAAACTCAAGTTGATCTTCACTGCCGAATTCAATCTCAATTCTGCCTTTTTTATTTCTCTTATTGATTGTTACCCTACTGCCCATTGCTCTGGTAAGTCTTTCTTCCACATCTTTAGTAAATATATCTTTTTCTGCGGACTTTACTCTATTTTTGCTCTTTTTCTCTTTCTGATTTGAGCTCTCCATTCTGTATCTTGCAGCTTCACTTTCTGCATCCCTGACACTCAGTTTTTCCGAGTAGATTCTCTCAGCCAGGTCAATCTGGTCTTCAATGTTCTTTACAGAAAGTATTGCACGACCATGTCCCGAAGAAATTTTTTCAGCAACAATGTAGTCTAAAACTTCTTCAGGTAATGTCAAAAGCCTCATCGAATTAGATATATATGACCTGCTTTTTCCTAAAACTTCCGCTAAATTTTCCTGAGTTGCGGAAGTTTCGTCCAGAAATCTTTTAAATGCCAAAGCTTCCTCTATCGGATTCAGATTTTCCCTCTGAAGATTTTCGATTATGGAAATTTCCATCTCTTTTTTAGAGTCTAAATCCATAACTATGGAAGGAACCTTCTTGAAATTGAGGTCCATTGCCGCCCTCCATCGTCTTTCACCGGCAACTATCCTGTAACCCGAATCCAGCTTTCTGAGGATTATAGGTTGGATTATACCATTCTGTTCGATAGAGGCTTTGAGCTCATCAAGAGACTCATCTTTAAAAGTCTTTCTAGGCTGATTTTCGTTGGGAAGTATATAATCCACATCTATATATTCTATCTCCATTTTAGAAATCCCCTTTTCTGTCATATACCATTATATAACATTCAACAACAAATTTCGATATTATAAAGGTTTTTTTCTAGGATTACCTCCACCTCTGGGATATTGCTTAGGAGTATTCTTTATTTTCTTTATAACTAGGATGTTATGATCCAGATCGCTGAAAGGTATGTGTACATCTTTCTTCTTTTCTACTTTTCCACCCAGTTTGTTTATAGCATTCTTAGCTAAATCAACCTCTTCATCCACTTCAGGCCCCTTCATGGCTATAAAATATCCTCCTTTTTTTACAAAAGGCAGACAGTATTCTGAAAGTGTATTTAGAGAAGCTACAGCTCTTGATACTACAATATCGAAAGATTCTCTATAGCCTTCTTTTCTTCCAAACTCCTCAGCACGTCCATGAAGAGTCTCAATATTTTCAAGATTCAATTCATCTATTACAACATCCAAAAATTTTAGTCTTTTATTTAAGCTGTCAAAGAGCAGCATATCAAGCTCAGGATTCAGAATTTTCATAGGAACTCCTGGGAATCCTCCTCCTGTTCCTATATCAATAACTCTCTTTTTCCCTTCAAAAACTCCAGCCTTCAAAATTGCTGCACTGTCCAAAAAATGCTTTATATCTATCTCATCATCTTCTGTAATTGCAGTTATATTCATCTTCTGATTCCATTCTTTAAGGAGCTCTTTAAACTGACCAAATTTCTCTATCATATCATCATCATATTCGATGCCTAGCTCTTTCAGCCCATCTTCCAATATCATTTTTCTTCTCTCCTCATTCTGTTCTGTTGCTCAAGATAGATCAATAGCACATTTATATCTGCCGGCGATACACCTGAAATCCTTGAAGCCTGACCAACTGACTCAGGCTTTATATCATTCAGCTTCTGTCTAGCCTCTAGTCTTAAACCTTTTATTGTCTCATAGTCTATCTCTTCGCTCAGCTTTTTGCTTTCAAGCTTTTTAAACTGCTCAATCTGAACATTCTGCTTTTTGATATATCCTTCGTATTTTATCTGAATATCTATCTGCATTCTGATTTCTTTTGGCAGTTCTTCTCTTTCAGAATCAAAAACTATAGATTTATCATAGTCCATTTCAGGCCTTTTGATTAAATCATAAAGTGATATAGGAGTTTTAAGCTCAGTCAATCCAAGTTCTACAACCTTTGCATTTGTCTCCTTGTTCGGATTCAGTTTTATATTCTTTATTCTCTCTATTTCATTTTCAAAAAGCTCTTTTTTCTTAGTGAACCTTTCATATCTCTCTTCTGTGACAAGACCAAAACTATATCCTTTTTCTGTAAGTCTTAAATCTGCATTGTCCTGTCTCAAAGTCAGTCTGTATTCAGATCTGGAAGTCATCATTCTGTAAGGTTCTTCTGTTCCCTTAGTCACTAGATCATCTATCAGAACCCCGATATATGCCTCTGATCTGTCCAAAATCATAGGTTCTTTTCCATTTAGCTTCATAACAGAATTAACTCCTGCAACAAGTCCCTGCGATGCCGCCTCTTCATATCCCGATGTTCCATTAATCTGACCCGCAAAAAACAGTCCCTCTATCTCTTTTGATTCAAGAGATCTCTTAAGCTGAGTAGGATCAATGCAGTCATACTCTATAGCATAAGCACCTCTCATTATCTTCGCATCTTCAAGCCCTTTAACAGTTTTGAACATCTCAAGAACTATATCCTCAGAAAATGTTGTAGAAAGACCCTGAATATACATTTCATTAGTAAATCTTCCTTCTGGCTCTATGAATACCTGATGTCTATTTTTATCTGTAAATCTCATTACCTTATCTTCTATCGTAGGACAGTATCTAGGTCCTACACTTTCCATCTGACCCGAATACATAGGAGATCTGTGTATATTTTCCCTGATTATATCATGAGTTTCCTTCGAAGTATACGTCAGATAGCATGGAACCTGCTCTATATCAACCTCATCTGTCATAAATGAAAAAGGTATTATCTCAGCATCTCCATCCTGAACCTCCATTTGTGAAAAATCTACCGATCTGCTGTTGACTCTTGCAGGTGTCCCTGTTTTAAATCTCTTTAGGACAAATCCGTTCTCCTTTAAACTCTCTGAAAGCATATTAGCCGGAAAGAATCCATTCGGACCACCTTCATAATTAAGCTCACCTATATATATTCTTCCTTTTAAATAGGTTCCCGTACATATGATAACCGACTTAGCATCATATACTTCACCTGTTCTCGTTTTAATGCCTTTAATTGTTTTATTTTCAATTATCAGTTCCGTTGCTTCGCCTTGTTTTAAATCCAGATTTTCTCTATTTTCAACCTTGTACTTCATATGTTTCTGGTATTCAAATTTATCTGACTGCACCCTAAGTGAGTGAACCGCAGGTCCTTTAGACGTATTCAGCATTCTTGACTGAATCATCGTCTCATCGGTATTTATTCCCATTTCTCCACCTAATGCATCTATCTCTTTAACAAGATGCCCCTTACCAGTTCCTCCAATAGATGGATTACATGCAAGAAGCGCTATCGCATCAAGACTCATAGTCAGCATCAATGTCTTTTTTCCGAGCTTTGCCGATGCAATAGCCGCCTCACAGCCCGCATGGCCTGCGCCGACAACTATAACATCATATTCACCTGCAAAATACTCTACAGCTTTATTCATAGTACCTCACCTCTCTATTTTCCGATACAGAAATCAGAAAATATTCTATCTATAATATCCTCTCCACTGGTATCTCCCGTTATTGCACCGATATTCATCCAGCAGTCTTTTATATCCACTTCAATACAGTCAATCGATATATCCATATTGAGCGCATCAATAGCATCCAGTATGTTTTCTCTTGCCGCAATCAGAAGGTTTTTCTGTCTCAAGTTTGTGACTATGGTGTCATCTTCTACTCTTATCTGATTGCTGAAGAACATATCATTAACTATCTCTTCTATTCTGTCAATTCCATAGTCATTGACTATAGAAATTCCTACAATCTCATTCTCAGGCATCATAACCTTAAGTTCGCTCTCTTTTAACACAGGGTTCAAATCCTGCTTGTTGAGAAGAACTATGGATTTCTTATCCTCAATGAGGTTTATGATCTCGATATCTTCATCATCCAGTTTTCTAGACGAATCAAATATAGCAATAACCAGATCAGCCTCTTCAAGCGCAGATTTAGCCCTGTCAATTCCGATTTTCTCAACCTGATCATCTGTCTCTCTTATTCCAGCCGTGTCGACTATTCTCAGAGGAACACCGTTTATGTTCACAAACTCCTCTATTACATCCCTTGTAGTTCCAGGTATATCTGTAACTATAGCTCTTTCATCACCAATAAGTTTGTTCATAAGTGAAGATTTCCCTACATTCGGTTTTCCAAGAATTACAGTTTTTATTCCATCCTTAATAATTCTTCCAGTATCTGCTGTGTTAATAAGTCTCTGTATATTTTCTAAAATTAGCTCCGCTTTTTCCATCAGTTCTTTATTAGGAGTTGTTTCAACATCATGTTCTGCAAAATCAATTGATGCTTCTATGTGGGCAAGCATATCTACCAGCATATCTTTTATTATAGAAACTTCTCTGCTTATACTCCCTCCAAGCTGATTCAACGACATCTGAAAATTAGACTCATTCTTCGCCTTTATCAGATCCATAACCGCTTCAGCCTGAGACAAGTCGATTCTTCCGTTCAGAAAAGCTCTTTTTGTGAACTCTCCTCTTTCAGCAAGTCTCGCACCAGATTTTAAAACTAAATCTAAAATTCTCTTTACAGATATTACTCCACCGTGACAGTGAATCTCCACCAGGTTTTCCTGTGTATAAGTTCTTGGACTTTTCATATATACTGCCATAACTTCATCCACAATTTTTCCGTTCTCGGGGTTATACACATGCCCATAGTTCAATTTCTTCTCTTCTAATTCAGTCAATCTATCTCTTTTAGGGTTTTTAAAAAGTCTGTCCGCTATTGAAAAAGACTTATCCCCACTTATTCTGATTATACCTATTCCACCTTCTCCAGGCGGAGTTGCAATTGCTGCAATAGTATCCGTATCCAAATTTTTTCCACCTCTCCAGAGTATGTTCATAATATACTTATAATCTCTATTTTATCAAATTTATTGAATTTT
>CAZBAL010000036.1:0-14605 GCA_964489735.1 uncultured Clostridia bacterium
TCATTGTCTTACTCACGACTGAAGTCACGAGTGTGCGACAATAAATTAATCAACTGCCACGATATCACCCTTTCTTTACTACATAATATCATAATCTTCATATAATATAATAATATTTTATGTCTATCTATTTTTATATGAGCTCAGTTATGATATATTTGTAATGTCTATCAAATTTTTGAGAGGATGTTAATATTGCAAAATTCAATAGAACGAGACCAGGAACTTGATTTGCTCAAAGGTTTTTCAATTTTCTGGGTTATTATTATTCATTGTATATACTGGCCTAATATCATAAAGCAAGGCGTAGGTGTATCAATGCTTTTATTTGAGATGCCTCTGATCTTCTTATTGATTGGAGCTACTAATATATATGCCAAAAAAAGAACAATTAGAAATTTCTATTTTAAAAGACTTTATAGAATACTATATCCTTTCTGGCTATATGCACTGGTAGTAATCATTTACACAGCTGTTACAAATAGCTTGTCACATAAAATTACTTTCAGTTCTTTTATAACGAGCTGGATAAATCCTATGGGAAAATTTTATACTCATGAACGCTTTCTGAACTGGCATCTATGGTTTATAGGAACCTATATAATACTGATATTTCTGATGCCTCTACTCATGAAAGCTCACAATATGAAAGTGTCTAAATATTTCATGATACTATTTCCTGCAATACTTCTTATGCTGGACATGAATATAGTAGAAATCAGTGATAACTATATACGCTCAATCGAATACACTAGATATGTTTTATTCTATGGATTCTGGATAATGGTTGGATTCTATTTTCTTGATTTAAAAAAAGTGAGAAGAGGAGGAGATTTGATTATCCCAATATATACCGCTACTTTGGGTATACTCTTGGGGATATTCTATGTATTTATAAGTGATTTCATTATCGACAAAAGCCTGGATTTTAATATGCAAAATGCAAAATTCCCACCTAGCTTTTTGTTTTTTTGCTACTCACTTATTATAATGTCTGTCTTATTTGCTTTTTCATCCATAATTGTAAGAGGTATGAAGAAGCTATCTACGATTAAGTTTTTTGACACAATGATAAATGCCTACAACCACAGTGGATTTACCATATATCTGTTTCATCCTTTTGTTTTTTTAGTAGTCTATAATATAGTAGATAAATTTTTTAAAGATAACAGCAAGATTGCCAATTTCATATTCTTTGTAATCACCACAACTGTTATTTCACCTTTACTGGGATTGTCTATATCTTCTTTAGAAAAAAACATACCTAAAGCAACGAAGAATATTCACTCTCTGTATAAAAAGTGGGTCTACAGATTGATGATCAAAGACTAATGGCTGAGATTGCTAGTTAATGATTAAAGGTTAATTATTGTTCATCGAATATAAATATTTCTTATTATTCATCGATTCAATGGGTATATAAATAATAGTTATATATGAGTATACATACTTATATAATATTATTAAATATACTGAGGTGAATAAAATGGGAGAGAATAATAATCCAACACCAATGAACTCTTCTTCGGTAAGCTCTGAAGATAGGACTTTGGCTATGATATTATATTTATTATCTTTATTTAGTTCTTTTATAGGTCCTCTAGTAATATGGCTGCTAAAAAAAGATGAATCAGAGTTTATCGATTATCACGGAAAGGAATGTTTGAATCTCAGTATAACTATAGTGATTTTAGGTATAGTATCTGCGTTTCTTACTATTATCCTTATAGGACTTATAACTGGAGCTATCGTTGGTGTTTACGCATTTGTTATAACAATAATAGCTGCTATAAAAGCTTATAACGGTGAGTACTACAGAATTCCATATATATTTAGATTTATAAAGTAGTATATGCAATTAAATTAAAAAACGTTACTGTTTTTCTGAATTTCAGAGTGCAGTAACGTTTTTTGTTCTATTGTTTTCAATACTAAATCCATTAATACTACTGATATATGGCTTTTATAGGATCCAGTTTGGCTGCTTTGTAAGCAGGTATTACACCAAATATAATACCTGTGAGAACTGATATTGAGGAAGCCAGTATAAAGTTTCCTGAAGTCATAACCGGCTTGAAAGGTAATATTAGTCCTAGCAGCAATGAACCAACATAACCTATGAATATACCTATAAGTCCTCCAGCTCCAGTAATAAATATTGCTTCCACCAGAAATTGCATCAATATGCTCTGAGGCTTTGCACCTATTGCCCTCCTAATACCAATTTCTCGCCTTCTTTCAGTAATTGAAACGTACATTATGTTCATAACTCCTATACCACCAACTAATAAGGATATACCTGTCACTAACGCTACAAAAGTCGTTATATATCCGAATACTCCCCTTATAGCTTCTATCTGTTCTTGATCACTGGAAGTGACGTACTGACCGGTTATATCTGGATTCAGTTCTTTAAGCTTGCTCTTTACTGACTCAGAGACTTTTTTAGCATCAGCATCATTAGTCAATGTTATACTCAAGTTATTGATACCATCATCTTCTTCTTTTTTATTCAATTCTTCATAAGTTTTTTTCGGAAACAAGCTAGCACCCATATCCATACTAAAATTCAGATTGAATCCTTCCATATCTACTGCTTTTCTTACACCTACAACTTCATACATCGATCCACCCATACTGATTGCCTTTCCAATTGCGTCTTCAGGTTTTCCAAAAATAGTCTTTGCAGCATCTTCTCCGAGTATCACTATATTCTTTGATGATTCAATTTCACTCTTGCTGAAATTTCTTCCTGCTACAATTGGATAGTTTGTTCCCGCTTTATACTCCATTAACTGAGAACCGTAGGACTTGTCAAAAAAACTTATTGTTTTAAAGTCCATAGCAAACATATTGCTCTGCTTGTTCTTTTCAACACTCTTGACTCCTTCGATCCTCTGAATTTCCTTTATGTCGCTCTCCTTAAAGGCTTTCACATTTACCATGTCACCACTGAATCCTTGATTGTAACTTACAGTTACTGTATTCAGTGTCGGTGAGTCCATAGACTTAACAGCCTGTTCAGAAAGCCCATTACCTACTGCTAATATAGTTGATACAGAGGATACTCCGATTATTATACCTATCATAGTAAGAAAAATTCTAAGCTTATATGCTCTTATACTATACCAGGCTGTCATTATCAGATTCGACGTATTCATTATATCCCCTCCTCTGTGAACTCTCCATCAGCAAGGAATATATCTCTGCTCGTATACTTTTTCAAATCTGCATCATGGGTTACCATAGCAATAGTTTTTCCTTCATCATTTAGTTTGCACAGTAATTCCATTATTTCCCTTCCAGTATTTGAGTCCAGTGCTCCTGTCGGTTCGTCGGCAAGTATAAGAGGTGCATCCACAACTAGAGCTCTTGCTATAGCTATTCTCTGCTGCTGACCACCTGACAGTTCATAGGGCATATTATGAATCTTATCATACAGACCTACTTCATTTAGTCTCGCTTCTACTCTCTCTTTTCTCTCGGCTTTAGAAACAGTCTCACCATAGAGAAGAGGTAATTCTATATTTTTATATATATCTAGAGAAGGTATTAAATGAAACTGCTGAAAGATAAATCCTATATTGTTATTTCTAAAAAGCGACTTCTTATTTTCATGAAATTCTGTTATATTTTCACCATTGAATATATATTCACCTGATTCAAAAACGTCTAATAATCCGATTATATTAAGCAGGGTGGTCTTTCCACTACCTGACTTACCCATTATAGATAGAAATTCACCCTTTTTAATGTCCAGGTTCAGATTTTTCAGTACTGGAAGTATGCCAGCTCCTGTTACATAGCTTTTTTCCAAATTTTTAAGTTCTATAAGAGGACTACTCAACTTTATCCCCTTCTTTCATATTCTCATTTGGTTTAGAAACTATCTCTTCCCTCTCTTTTAATCCACTTTTAAGTATTGTCTCTTCTTTACCTTCTCTTCTTACATAAACTTTTCTTTTACTAAGTATATTTCCTTCACCAATTACAAAAACATACCTATCATCTTTTTCTTTTATCAGAGCCGTTGTCGGTATCTTCAGCTCATATTCTCCTACAAGTACTTTTGTCTGAATATGAAAACCTTCTTTCAAACTATCATCTTTCTCAGTTAAAGATACTATAACTTTATACTCAGATGAACTTGTTCCTGAAGCGGCTGCTTGAACACCCTGCATGCCTTGGACAGCAGTCTGCTGAGATGACTGTACTTCTGCAGATGTTGGTGTATCAGATATTTTTTCTATCTTTGATTTTATTTTTTTATCTGTAGCTACAATGAGTGACTCACCTTCTAGTCCAGTAGTAATCTTATTCAGATCTTTTTCCTTAACAGTTCCTTCAACTAGATAGTTCGAACTTCTCACTGTTATTCTTGTCTCTTTAGAGCCATCCATCCCTGTAACAGTTTCAACGTTTGCCACTCCTGAGACATCTGAAAACTCTGTCTTATACTGTTTAGCTCTTAAGTTTTCAATCTGTCTTTGATGCTTTGCAATCTGATCATCATAATCCATAGATGGAGGATCCATTTCTGTCGACGGCAATTGTGAATAGTCAACAGTCTCTCCCATCTTCTTTGCTTGTGAAATCATGCTGTTTCTCGACTGAATCTTTTGGTTCTGCGCTTTTTTTCTTTGATTATAGTCATTGTTTTTTCCTTTTTTAAGAGTTTCTATATCATAGCCAAGCTCTGTTATCTGATTCGTTGCCTCTTCATTCCTGTAGGTTATTATCGCCTGACCTGCTGTTACAGCTGACCCATTGGTCACTCCTATAGAATCTATTACTCCTTTTGACTGATTCGTTTCAAAAACTCTTGTCACATCCGGCTTGTAAACCCCATTTATGAATACATGCTCTTTCGATGGCACCTCATACCTTTCCACTTTCAAATTTTTTGATCCACTGTTAGTAGCAAAGTATGCGTATGCCACTACACCGACAATCATTAAAACAACAGCAGCAATGATTATCTTCAATATTTTTTTATCTTTCATTCTACACCTCCTGTATATTTTTCTTCATATTTTTTTATTTAGAATATTGCTATATAAAGTGCTTTTATATCAGTCTCTGGATTATATTGCTTAGAATTTCTACATCAGTGCCATTATCGCATAGAGTAAAGTATTTTCTTTAACTTTGACCTTTTTATTTTCATCATATCCAAAAATCAGAATACAAGCGGTAACAACAAAGATTGCATTTACAGCGCTCATCATAATGCTTACAACTAAGCCCGGATTGTTACCGAATACATCGTAACTTATCATACCTGTCATCAGCAGTCCTAAATATTTAAAACTCATTATGGTAAAGTGATTATTTTTGAATTTACTGAGAGTCTCTTCATCATCAGCATTTATTTTTCTATAGAATGATCTACATATAAAGTATGCTGCTATTACGGACACTGCTGTTATGGCTAAAGATGCAGCCAAGGTTAAAATAGCATTCATATCAACCCTGAGTAATTGTATTCCACTTATGCTGTTAAACATATCTTGAGCCTCAAATACTCTGGGAGCCTTCAGAGTTACATATGTATCGAATCCAACTTTTATTGCTGCTATTATCGAAAATATATACGGTGAGTATTTTGGAATCCTTCGCATATAATCCACCTCACTTAAATAGTATTCCCCTGTGAATTATCAAAATTATAACATAAACTTATTAATATTCTATAAAGTAATTCTTAAATTCCCCCATAAATTTACAAAAAAAAGGACAGATATTTTCTGTCCTAATCAAGTGCTATTCCTATTTGCTGTTGCAGTAAACTCAGTCTCTCATCTTGATTCTCTACCTCTTCGAAAGGCAAAGTCTCATCTAACCCCTTATGTCTAAGTATTTCTTTTACGAAGCTTTTCGGATCCTGAGTTGAGTTTATTCTCTTTAGATTCGTTCTCTCAGTACTTAAGTCTGAGATTCCAGTTTCTGTTCCAATAGTAAACTCATATCCCAGCTTTGTATATACATCATCTGTGAAGTTACTTCTAGAGCCAAATGGATACGTGAATATCTTTGATTTATGCCCTAGATTCTTATAAATATCTTTCTGCATCTTATAGTCATCATCTAGAATCCTCTGTTTTGTCTTACTGCTCTTCTCCCAGTAAAGACCTAATACACCATTTGACGTATTTTTTCTATTTCCGACAATATGAAGGTTGTACGAGTGTGATTCTATATTTATCAGTCCACTTGCTTCCATCTCTTTTGCATGTTCCCAGTCAAAATGCTTTATTATAGGACTGTTTCCTATAACCTGTGCATCTTTTCCTACAGACCATCCTATTATAGCAAAGTTAGCTTTCATATTAAGCTTCTTGAGAATCGGATAACCTATAGAGTAATTGCTGTAATAACCATCATCAAAAGTCAGTATTACCGGCTTCTCAGGAAGTTCCTTTACACCATTTTTGTACTCCAAATAGTCATATAAAGAGATTGCTTCATAGCCTAATGCCTTAAGATAAAGCAAACCTTCTTTAAAATCTTTTGTATCCAAGACCAGTATATTGTTTCCTTCATAGTTGTCTCTTATATCATGGTATGCTAATATCGGAATCTTATCGACTTTATCAGCCATAGTATCTTTGGAGACTCCAAAAAGTGAAATCATCAATAAAGATAATATTATCGTCAGTTTTTTCAAATTAACACCTCTTATCTTCTCTCATATAGTTTTAGATTTAATATCATAATTAGTATCGATTCCAGGTCATATCTTTTTCTATATATTATCAACTGATTCTATTATATTATCTACCACTGAAGAGATTGCCTCTATCTTTTCCAGAGCTTCATCTCTAGTTTCACTTGTAGAGTATATATACACTTTTATCTTTGGCTCAGTTCCTGAAGGTCTCATAACGTACCAGGAGCCATTGTCAAATATATATTTAACTGCATTTTCTTTCTCATCAAAATCCAGTTCTGTAACATCATCACCTTTATGTGATTTCTGTGTTTTATAATCTATGAGCTCTACTAATTTAGATCCGTTGATCTCTGTTGGATAATCGTTTCTGAATATCTCCATCAATTTATCCATTTTAGCTCTTCCCTCTATTCCAGTGAATATTTTAGAATAGAGCTTCTCTTCAAAGTATCCATATTCTTCGAATATAGACTCAAGTTTATCAATCAGTGTCAGACCCTCTTTCTTGTAAAGAGCAGCCATCTCTGCTATGAGCATAGATGTTGAAACCGCATCCTTATCTCTTACAAATGTCTGCGGAAGATATCCTATACTCTCTTCATAGCCAAATACGTATTCTCCACTGCCATCATTTTCCATCTCTCTTATTGCTTTTGCTATGTTCTTAAACCCTGTGTATACATCTCTGAATCCAAGTCCATATTTCTCAGCTATCTTTTCAGCAAATCTACTAGAAACTATTGTCTTTACAAGGACACCATCCTCAGGCAGATTTCCTTTCGATTTTCTCTCTCTGAGAACATAATCCATCAGTAGATATCCCATCTGATTTCCAGATAGACTTTCGTATTCACCTTCATGTTTCACTAAAGATGCTACTCTATCTGTATCCGGATCTGTTGCTATTATTATATCTGCATCTACATCATAAGCAAGTTCTTTTGCAAGTTCAAATGCTTTCAAATCTTCCGGATTCGGATATGTCAGAGTTGGGAAGTTTCCATCAGGCTCTTCCTGTTCTTTGACAGTGTGTATATTATCAAATCCTCTTTCCTTGAGCACTTTAAGTACTTTCTCTGCTCCAACTCCATGAAGAGGAGTATATACAATATTTATATTCTTATCGATATCGTCTCTTAAACTAAGTTCTAGAACCTGCTTGATATATTTTTCATCCACCCAAGAAGGCACATCCACAATTAGTCCTTTTTCTCTAGCCTCTTCTTCAGACATCATTTTTACAGATTCGTATGAAGCAATTTTTACAAATACTTTGGTAATATCCATGGAATCTGTAGTTGAATACTGACCGCCATCTCGTCCATAGGCTTTATATCCATTATATTCCGGTGGATTGTGACTGGCTGTTATCATTATTCCTGTATCCGTCTTAAGCTCTCTAACAGCAAAGGATGCCACAGGAGTTGGTCTGACCCCCTTAAACAGATACGTCTTTATTCCATTTGCAGCAAAAACTCTTGCCGCTATATTTGCAAAAACATCAGACATAAGACGTCCATCGTATGAAATAACTGCTGTTTTTTCATCATTTTCAGATGTCTGGTTTACATATTCAGATAGACCCTGAGTAGCTTTTCCTACTGTATAGATATTCATTCTGTTCGTACCAAATCCTACGACACCTCTTAATCCTGCGGTTCCAAACTCGAGATCTTTATAAAACCTCTCCTCTATCTCCTTAAGATTGTCGCTTATTGAATCAAGATCTTTTTTCACATCTTCTCCAAAATAGTCATTTTCTATCCAGCTCTTATATCTCTCCATATAGTCCATGCTTATCTCATCCCTTCAAAATAGGTATCTTTTTTAGTCGAAGCTATTTAGCATATCATCTACCCACTCTATACCCTCTGTGAAGTAATCTTCGCCCTTATAGTCAAAGTTCGGGTCGAAGATAATGGGCGACTTTATTCCTTTTTTCTTTATCATGTATACTACATCTATGATATCTATCCATCCTTCTTTGCTATTCTGTTCTGAGTTTGGAGGAATAAATCCGAACTCCTCTATATCCTCTCTTGATCTTGCATTATATAAATTAACTATATCTGAATGGTCCAATAAGTAATCTAACTCCCTGTAGAAATCACTTCCTGTTTCTAAACTTCTGAAATGAAGTTCTCCAATATCCAAACAAATTCCCAGTCTATCGTGATTTTTTATCATATCAACCCACTCTTTAGGGCTGTTCATCTTAGAATAAATAGATGAGTATTCTATATTTATTTTTACATCATACTCCTCTGCTAACATATTTATCCTTCTCAAGCTCGTGGTAGCTATCTCTCTGAATTCTTCATCTGAATGATAATGTTCATCTTTCATTTTCTCAGAGAAAAAATGAATCACTATATAATCTACATCTAGACATCTAATCATTCTTATATTTGATTCTAGAATTTCAAAATTTGCATCTCTGAGTCTGAAGTTCTTGCTCAGATAATAAGTATCTTTTGGATTTGACTGATGGTATATTGGCAGATGATATCCTAACTTTATATCGTTCGCTCTGGAAAATTTTATAATGTCTGTAATACCCGATGAGCGCATAGTTTCCTGACATATTTGAATCCTTTTATATCCTTTGCATTTTAAATAGTCTGGACTCAAATGGTTTGCTGATATGCCAATCTGTGAATTCATAACTAACAACTCTCCCTTTTAATATGATATAGATTAAATGCTCGGCAACCTATATCAAAGCAAACATTATCGTCCCTTTGCAAGCTAGTTCTCCATCTACAGTTACAGTTCCTTCTGCTACACCCATTCCTCTTCTGATTTTCACTAACTCAACTTCAATTCTTATAGTGTCTCCAGGTACTACCTGTCTTTTGAATCTTATCTTCTCTATCCCCGTAAACACACCTAGTTTATCCTTGTATTCATCCATTGATTTCAGTGCAACCAGGCCAACCTGTGCCATTGCTTCCACCATAAGAACTCCTGGCATAAGCGGTTCCCCTGGAAAATGCCCTTGGAAGAAAGGTTCATTTATAGTTACATTTTTTATACCTATTGCTTTTTTACCTTCTTCAACCTCTAGTATTCTATCCACTAAAAGAAATGGATATCTATGTGGTAACAACTCTTGTATTTCTTTAATATTCATGATAATAAGCACCTACCCTAATCTATCTAAACAATATTTTGTCATCTCTTACCCTACATTATAGCAGAATTTGCTGCCTATTCCTATTTAGTATAATTTTTGTCACTACAGCACATTCGTCAATAACATGAATATGCTCATATAATTCCCTATATTATCATCTGATAGAAGCTCATGATAATAGGGATTGTTCCTAAACTCAATATGGTTGAAAGAAATATCCCCTTAGATGCAAGCTCATAATCAGAGTCAAATTTCCTCGCAAATATCGCTGATGTAGTAGCTGCCGGCATAGCTTCTAGTAAAACTATTACACCTGCTACTTCAACAGGTATTTTGAACGCTTTAACCAGTACAATCACAATTAATGGTGATATTATAAGTCTTAAAAATGAACTTATTATTAAGTCCTTGTCTTTAAATACCGATTTGATATCAGCTTGAGTCAGAAAAGCCCCTATAGAAAACATAGCCAACGGTGTAGTCGTGGCTGCTATTGTTACTAGAGGATTTTCAATAAACTCCGGAAGCTTTATCTGGACCAAAAATATTATAAGACCTATCACGACACTCATAATACCTGGGTTTTTTGCTATTCCTTTTATATTTGTACTGTATTCCCTGTTTACACCTTTCGATATTAACTTTATGCCCAATGTCCAGCTCACTATACTGAAACAAAGATTAACTATTGCCGTATAAAAAAGTCCTTCTTTACCATAAATTGCACCTGCTATGGGAATCCCCATAAAGCCGCAATTCGACAGAAGAATCATCAGACCGTGGACTGATGATTCTTTAGAATCTAATTTTAATGTCTTAGAAAATAATTTCCATATAATATATTTGAAGAAATATGCTGCAAAGCTGACCAATGCGGTCATAGTCGCGTAATAAAGCCTCTCTCTTGAAAATTCAATGGTCATAGACATTATTATTGTTGCAGGCAAACTTATCATAACCACAATATTGGTTATACCTACAGTGTCTCTTTCACAAATTAGTTCTCTTTTTCTGATCACATAGCCTATAATTATAAGAATAAATATAGATATAGACTGATTTATGAGATTTTCAATCAGCATGTTACCGTCCCTATTGCCGCACCAGTTATAGGGTTTTCAGCAATTCTGGTTTTAATACCTGTTTCTTCTTCGATAACTCTATCTATTCCTTCCAGTAGTGCTCCTCCACCTACAAGGACTATTCCATTATTGGTAATATCAGCCTTCTGTTCTCCTGTAAGCTCTCCGATAACCTCTTTTACAGCATTAGTAATGGACATAACCGATTCCGATACGGCATCAGCAACTTCTGAGTTTTTTAGCAGTATTTTATTGTTCTCACCCGTAACAATATCAACTGCATTGACTTCTATATAATCGTCTTTCGGAAGCGCAAAAGCACTCCCTATTCTTCTCTTGATATTTTCAGCGTTTTTTACACTTATTTCAGAGTTATACTTCTTTCTTATATAAAGGGCTATGCTTTCATCCATAAGATCTCCGCCGTCTTTTATCGACTTGCTCTTTATTATCCTTCCACTTTCTATAACTGAAATATCTGTAGTCCCACCACCAATGTCAACTATCATATTAGCATAAGGTCCTTCTATATCCACTCCTGCACCACAAGCCGCTGCCAGTGATTCAGAAACTACTTCCGCCTTACTAGCTCCTGCATCAATTGCTGCATCTATAAGCCCCTGCACTTCAACTTCTGTAATAACAGAAGGGGCACTTATATATACTACCGGTTTAAACAATCCACCAGTAGCCGTCTTATTTAAAAAATATTCAATCATGGATTTTACTATATTATAATCTGATATAATCCCATCTTTTAACGGTCGGATCTCTATTGCACCTGTTCCTCTCCCTATCAGATGCCTAGCTTCATCGCCTATGGCAAGCACCTCTTTTTTATCGTTTATCGCAACGATTGAGGGTTCCTGAAGCACTATTCCCTGACCTTTTATGTAAACTATCA
Source organism: uncultured Clostridia bacterium (assembly GCA_964489735.1). Classification (GTDB taxonomy): domain Bacteria; phylum Bacillota; class Clostridia; order Tissierellales; family Gottschalkiaceae; genus Andreesenia. The sequence goes on from CAZBAL010000036.1 coordinate 11,796, forward strand.
CTGAAGATGTTCCTAAATCTATTGAAATTTCTGATCTTATCATAATACCAAACCTTTCTCTTTTATCTTGATTATCTCTATTTTATATTTTTATATTCATGCTTGTATTTATACCCTATTTTTCACTTAAATAACTATACAAAAAAGCTCACATAAAATGTGAGCTCAAAATTTATTTTCTGTAAATTTTTCCACCTAATTTAATTATCTTTTCTTCTATATCTGAGTAACCTCTGTCGATATGGTATATATCAGATATCTCTGTAAGTCCATCTGCCACTAATCCTGCCAGAATTAAAGATGCTCCGGCCCTTAAATCGGTAGCTCTTACTTCAGCTCCTTTGAACCCTTTTACACCTTCAATTATCGCTGCTCTTCCTTCTATTCTTATGTTTGCACCCATTCTGTTTAGCTCTTCAACATGCATGAATCTGTTTTCAAAGACAGTCTCTACTACCTTGCTTGTTCCTTCCGCAAGTGCTAAAAGAGTCATAAACTGTGACTGCATATCCGTTGGAAAGCCTGGATAAGGCAATGTTTTAATATCTGCAAATTTCAGTTCCTTATCACCGATTACTCTTATACTGTCTTCGCCTTCAATGATTTCAGCACCTATTTCATTCAGCTTTGCAATAACAGGCTTGATATGATTTGAAAGTACATTTTCTATAATAATATCACCTTTGGTTATAGCTGCTCCTACCATGAATGTACCAGCTTCTATTCTATCAGGTATTATCTGATGCTTAGTACCCGATAGGGAAGAAACCCCTTTTATCTTTATAGTGCTTGTTCCCGCACCTTTAATATTGCCACCCATTTTATTTATGAAATTAGCTAAATCTATTATTTCCGGCTCCATAGCTGCATTTTCGAGTATCGTCTCTCCTTCTGCAAGTGCCGCTGCCATTATCAAGTTCTCTGTTGCTCCAACACTTGGAAAATCCAGATATATATCACATCCAACCAGTTTATCTGTGCTGGCTTCTACATATCCATCTCCTGTAGTTATTTCTGCCCCTAAAGCTTTAAAACCTTTTAAATGAAGGTCTATCGGTCTTGTACCTATAGCACAGCCACCTGGCATAGATATTCTGGCCTTGCCCACTCTCGCGAGCAGAGGTCCCATCACAAGGAAAGATGCTCTCATCTTACTCATTAGTTCATATGGTGCTTCGTATTGTTTTATTTCCGATGCGTTTATTTCAACTTCTTCTTTGCCTTTTTTATCAACCGTTGCTCCCAGTATACCTATAACTTCCGAAATTATCTTTACATCCTGTAAATCAGGAACATCTTCAAGATAACAAGTTCCAGATGAAAGTAAAGTTGCCGCAAGTATAGGCAATGCCGAGTTTTTTGCTCCGCTTACTCTCACAGTTCCTTTTAGGGGAGGACTTTTTTCTACTATTATCTTTGGCAATTTAATATCCTCCAATTCAAATTATATTGCTAATCTAAATCTAATACATCTTTAAAATATTACCACTTTACATTTTATTATACCATCAGAATTAAACTATATCAAAGCATTTATAGACAAAATGACATATTGACAATTATTTGTAATTATTGAACTTCTGATTCTGCAATCTCTACTCTATTAGGTGTAACTACCTGCTTTCTTTCTTCATACATTCTTAGAATTATAGCTCCAAATCCTAATAATACTGTAGCTATAGATACTAAGATTCCAATATATGGTATTGCTGAAAGTACATTAAGTATAACTAATCCTAATAATACTCCCCAAACTCCATAGTGCAGTTCTTTTCCATTTCTTTCTTTTATTATCTTGCTTCCTATAACTTCTGCAACGATTATCTTAGCAATATATAGGGCAATCATAAATAGTAACATTCCTATAATAGATGTAGGTACTCCTATAACTGTTATAAGAAGGATTATTGCCACTATCGGAATAACTATTATTGCAAGTAATCCAATACCCATTGATTTCAGTATATTGTTCTCTGCAACAATTCTATTCTTTTTCCAATATCTAGGCTTAATAACTCTTATTACTCCCCATAAAAACAGCCCAGATAAGGTAGATAAGATTATTCCAGTAATTGCTGCTATAACCTTAGCTGATGTGCTCATCTCTTGTCTGTCTGCAGCTGTAGCAGCAGGTGCTTTCCATTTAGTTTCACCTGATACTTTAGATTCAATATTAGGCTTATCCGCTACTTCTACTTCTGCATTTAGATTACCAGCAATTTTCATACCTTCTCCTGCCGTAAGAGATGTTGCTCCAATATTTACATGTCTTCCTATTTCAGCGTTTAAAGTTACATTATTAGCCCCTATATTCACATCTCTTCCTATAGTTGCTCCTTCGGCCTGCTGTACAGATTCTCCTGCTAGGAATGCATCCTTCTCAACTTTTCCAGCAAGACTCACAATCGATCCGGCACCATAAACATTACCATTTACATTACCGTTTATATTTACCTTGTTACCTGCAATAAACAGATCTCCTTCTACATCTCCATTTATTGTTACGTCATTACCAGCAATGAAGGTAGTTCCATTTATGTTGGCATCAACTGTAACTATATTCCCTGCATAGAATGATGTTCCTTCAATATTTTCTGAACTTGGTACAGTCACAGTACTTCCTTGCTGAGCATTCTTTCCTGATGCAAATACTGCAGTACTGACAATCATAACCAATAATGCAACAAAAATCATAACTCTGAATCTTAATTTCGATTTCATTTCTTTCAACTCCTTTTGATATTATATTATGCTTTTTATGAATCTCATTCCAAAAGCATCTTGTATTTATTTATATACCCAATAATATT
>CAZBAL010000037.1:0-14477 GCA_964489735.1 uncultured Clostridia bacterium
GCAGAACTCTATGAAGCAGGAACCTCGTGACTTTAGTCATGAGAGGTTCAGGATAAGACCATTCCAGTTATGGAAAAGCTTCTATTAAACTACCAGAAAGAGTCAGGCTGTACAATGATACTGGTTACACATGATAGAAATCAAGTAGAGAGACTATCAGAGATGGAAATATCTTTGGACAATATAAATGGCTAGTAGAATACACACCCGATATACTATTATGAGTAACAGGGTATTTTAGAAATATTTATTTGGAAAGAAGTGATATTATGAAATTTGGAATAGATCTAAACAATAGAAGTGAAAAGATAAGGTTTGGGAAGAGGCTATTAGGGATTCTACTGCTAATAGCCTTATTAGCAGCAACTGTAGCTGGGTGTAGACCACGTGGTGGTTGAGCGGCTAATGCGGATGAAAACCAGTTGGTTAGTGTTAATTACACATTATAAGAGAATAGACAGTATAGAGTATTATGAGTTATAAAAGAAGGGTGATTAAATGGATTTTTTTAGAACGATGAGCATAGACGAAGCAAAATCAGAAATAGACAAAAGAGCAGAAAGTTATAATTTAGAATTTGAATCAGTCGATTTATTATCATCTAAAGGAAGAGTATCTTTCGAAGATGTAAAATCTATAGAGGTAGTTCCAGCTTTTAGTCGTTCAACAGTAGATGGATATGCTGTAAATTGCAGGGATACGCATGGAGCAAGCAGCACTATTCCAAGTATGCTCACAATTGTAGATAGAATAGAGATGGGCAAGGAACCCAATAAGAGCATTAAACCAGGTGAGTGTTCATATATTCCAACAGGAGGAATGCTTCCAGAAGGTGCTGATGCAGTTGTTATGATTGAAAATGCAGAGGAGCTGGACTCGGATACTCTGATGATTTATAAAGCCGTATCAGAAGGTGGTAATGTTCTAAGACGTGGTGATGATATAGATGAGAGCACAATTCTGCTTGAAAAAGGCAAGACCATAAATTCATACGATATCGGTGTTTTAGCATCTCAGGGCATATCAGAAATTAAAGTATTCAGAAAGCTTAAGTTTACAATAATATCTACAGGTGATGAGATAATAGAAATTGACCAGAAGATATCTTTAGGACAGATAAGAGATATAAACAGTTATGTACTGGCATCTGATATAGTCTCGGAAGGACATGAGGTAGTTAAAAGAGTGATAGTTAAGGATGAGTATGACAAACTGAGAGATGCGGTAAAAGAAGGTGTTGAAACTTCAGATATAGTTTTGATTTCAGGCGGTTCATCAGTTGGAACAAAGGACTATACATCAGATGTCATAAATGAAATAAGTTCAGAGAGAGACAATTTAAAGAACTCAGATGATATACCTAGTGAGATTAGATCTTCTGAAGATAGTCAGGACAATGTATTCATTCATGGACTTTCAATAAAGCCGGGCAAGCCTACAATAGTAGGAGATGCTGGTGGCAAATTGATATTCGGTCTTCCGGGTCATCCGGCATCATCTATAATAATATACAATATAATGGTTAAGTATGCAGTGGATTCAATCTTGAAGAAAACAGATAAACAGAAATCAGCGTACTGTATAATGGAAAGTAATTTTCCATCATCACCAGGAAAGACAACTTATCAGATGGTGAAAATATTTGAAAAAGAAGAAAACCTCCACGCAATTCCTGTGTTTGGAAAATCTGGTATGATAAGACTTCTTTCAGAGGCTGATGGATATATTGAGATCAGAGCAGATGAAGAAGGAATATATAAAGGTGATTTGAGAAAAGTCATATATCTGTAGATATATATCAAAAACCAGCAAAATACACATGTGATATATTTTAATATATAGGAAAAATGTATTAAAATATAAGAAATATATAGCAAAATGTGTGATGAAATATATGAGATATGTATCAAATATATATAAATTACAGATGATATATACAAATATAAGTAAATGAGATATGAACATGGTCTGAAATTTAGTTGTATGTTATAAGCAAAAAAACAGATAATTTGTACCCGTAATACATTATTAAGATTTATAAATCTAAGGGAGGTGTAATAGCATTCAGTATTTATAAAATAAAAATACGTTATATATGATAAAATATTGGAAAGATTGATATATTGAAATATTTATAATTATACAAAAATACTAATGCTATAAGACATGGAAAGAAATAGATATATAGAAAATATGGATCTGGAAATAGCCATAGAGGAGTATCTTTCTAAACTAGATTTTGATAAAGATACGGAAAAAATACCTTCGTTTGAAGCTCAGGGAAGGATAACTTCAAAGCCGGTATTCGCTAAGAGATCATCACCTCATTACAATTCAGCAGCAATGGATGGGATACTCGTAAATTCAGAAGTGACAAAAGGTGCTTCTGAGGTTAAGCCTAAGATACTTGAAGAAGGAAAAGACTTTGTCTACGTAAATACTGGAAATCCTATACTGGATGGATACGACTCTGTGATAATGATAGAGGATGTAATCGATTTGGGAGATGGAAAGGTGCAGATAAATAAGACGACATATCCTTGGGAATATGTGAGAAATATTGGAGAAGATATAGTTGCAACAGAGATGATACTCCCGTCAGGTCATAAGATAAGAGCGCTGGATTTAGGTGCGATACTTGCTGGAGGAGTGGAAGAAGTAGAAGTCTATAAAAAACCAAAGGTCGGAATAATGCCGACGGGTTCTGAAATAGTAAAATCAGTTTCGACAGAAGAGTCTGGTCAGATAACGGATACGAATTCATTTATGCTTTCTGGCTGTGTAATTGATGCGGGAGGAGTTCCAAAGAGATATGACCCTACACCTGATGAATATGAACTTCTAAAAAAGAGAATTCAGGAAGCTGTAAGTGAAAATGACATGCTTTTAATAAATGCAGGCTCATCAGCAGGTTCTAAAGACTATACTGCAAAGATAATAGATGAGCTCGGGGAGAGAATAATTCACGGTATAGCTGTAAAGCCTGGAAAGCCTACAATACTGGGAAAAATAGATGGAAAAGCTGTAATTGGAATACCAGGATATCCTGTTTCGGCGTTTATTGCGTTTGATTCCTTTGCAAAGCCGATAATAATGAGATTATCAGGAGAGAAAGACAGACAGGAATATCTAGATGCAGTACTTTCAAAGAGAATACATTCATCTCTTAAGAATAAAGAACTGGTGAGAATGAATTTAGGAAAAGTTGATGACAGACTTATAGCGACACCTATTTCAGGTGGAGCAGGTTCAACTACGAGTCTTGTAAGAGCTGATGGAATAGGAGAAGTACCGAGAAATGTTGAAGGTATGGAAAGTGGAGAGAAGATAAGAGTTAAACTTCTTAAAAAACTTGAAGAAATTGAAAACACATTGGTTTCAATAGGAAGTCATGATTTGATAATGGATGTTATTGCGGACAAACTTGAACTTTCATCTGCACATGTAGGAAGTATGGGGGGAATAATATCCATAAGAAAAAAAGAGGCACATATTGCACCGATTCACCTACTGGATGAAGAAACAGGAATATACAATATTTCTTATGTGAAAAAGTACATTCCGAATGAAAATACTGTTATAATAAAAGGTGTACAGCGAATTCAAGGATTCATTGTACCAAAAGGAAATCCCAAAAATATTAAGACTTTTGAAGATTTGACAAGAGATGATGTGGTTTTCATAAACAGACAGAGAGGTTCTGGAACGAGAGTGCTTTTAGATTATAAGCTTAAAGAGGGAAATATAGACAGTTCTAATATTAAAGGTTACGATCTTGAGTACAACACTCATATGGATATAGCTCAGGGTGTGAAATCAGGAAATGCAGATGTGGGACTTGGAGTTTATTCAGCTGCACATGCATTGGATTTGGATTTTGTTGAAGTGGCTTATGAAGACTATGATTTTTTAATATATGAAAAATCTTTAGAAGATAGTAGAATAAAGAAATTTATTGAGATAATTGAGTCGGATCAATTTAAGACCCAGCTTGAGTCTATGGGTGGATATCGACTTGAAAGAACAGGGGAAATAATTAGAGTAAATAAGTAGGTGAGCTTTTGAGGGACTCATTTGGTAGAGAAATCAATTATTTGAGAATATCAGTAACTGATCTTTGTAATCTTAGATGCCAGTACTGCATGCCGGAAGATGGTGTTTGTAAAGTAGAGCATGATGATATTCTAACTTTAGAAGAGTTCTATACGATTACAAAAGTTTTTGCAGAACTTGGAATAACAAAACTCAGAATAACTGGTGGAGAGCCATTAGTGAAAAGAGGAATTATCGATTTTGTAAGAAAAGTGAAAGAGTTGAAACAGATAAAGGAAGTAAGCATGACAACTAATGGAATGCTGCTTGGAGATTATGCACAAGAGCTAAAAGAAGCAGGGCTTGATAGAGTGAACATATCACTTGATACGTTAGACCCTGAAAAATATGCGGAGATAACTAGAAATGGTGATCTTTCAAAAGTATTATATGCGATAGAGGAATCAAAGAGAGTTGGACTTCTCCCAATAAAGATAAATGCAGTTCTTATGGACGGATTCAATATAGATGAAATTCCAGACTTAGTGGAACTTACGAGAAATGATCCTATAGATGTGAGGTTTATAGAATTGATGCCTATAGGTGAGGTTTTGAAAATGGAAAATGCGAAGACTGTTGGTGGAGATATAGTGCTTGAAAAAGTGCCTGGACTTAAAGAAGTTGAAAGAGATGATCCTTCTTCACCGGCAAACTACTATCAGCTTGATGGAGCTAAAGGAAAAGTCGGCATAATAAGACCTATAACTTGTAAATTCTGTGCAGACTGCAATAGAGTTAGGCTGACTTCAAAAGGTTTCTTGAAGCTATGCCTTCATTCAAATGATGATATAGATTTAAAGCCTTATATGCATGATGAAGAAAAGCTTAAAGAGTTTTTACAAGAAGCTATAATGTTAAAACCGGAAGAACACCATCTAGAAGATGGACAATATGTAGATACTAGTATGTCAAAAATAGGAGGGTAGCGAAAGCTACCCTCCTATTTTTCTTAATACGACTTAGATTGAAGTCTTAAAATCAGAGATTGCAGCAATTACTCCATTTCAATATAGGCTACAAAAATTATAAACCCATTATCTGAAACAGTATTGTAAGTTATTTTTGAATACTCATTTTCTGCAAGGAATTCGTTCATCATATTTTCAAAATCAACTGCGTTTCGAGCAACTATTGTCTTTATCTGCATAAAAAACACCCCATCTTATATCATTTATTATTCATTATATGAAGACTATGATAAATAGTCAATTTATATCTAGCGTGGATCAAAAAAGCAGAGTATATTTAGTACTGCTTATCAACTAGCGAATGAACATATTATTTATGATATAATACTCTTAAGTGAAATCGTTTGAAAAACAATATAAAAAAATATTCAAAAAACACTGGAATTTTCTCTGGAAACTACGAAAAATTATAAGTGAAATACAAGAGGAGCTGATATTGTGGAATTTACTCATTTCAATGAAGATGGAAGAGCAAGGATGGTTGAAGTTACAGACAAAGATGAAACGAAGAGAGTTGCAGTTGCTGAAGGTTTTATCAGAATGAATGAAGAGACTCTGAATAAGCTGAAGGAAGGTACTATTAAAAAAGGTGATGTGCTTTCTGTGGCTCAGATAGGTGGAATAATGGGAGTTAAGAAGACGAGTGATCTTATACCAATGTGTCATAATATTTTTCTGACAGGAGCGGATATAAAGTTTGAAGTTGAGGATGATGGAGTATATATACAGTCTGAAGTCAAAACATACGGAAAAACAGGTGTTGAGATAGAAGCGCTCACAGGTGTTTCTATTGCCGCACTTACAATATATGATATGTGTAAGAGTGTAGATAAAGGGATGGAGATAGAATATGTCAGACTCCTAAAGAAATCGGGCGGAAAATCCGGAGATTATGAAAGAAAATAATAGTTAATATGGTGATATTATGATAAAGCTTTTGATAAAAAAGTTTGTAAAAGATTATGAAAATATAGAGGATAAAAAAGTCAGAGAGTCCTATGGAGTTCTTTCAGGAGTAATAGGTATAATGTGTAATATAACATTATTTCTAGTAAAGATTTTTATAGGTATTACTATAAACAGTATAGCAATAATATCTGATGCATTTAATAACCTGACAGATATAGGGTCTTCTGCTATAGCTATAATAAGCGCTAAGATGAGCAATGCCCCGCCAGATGAAAATCATCCGATGGGACATGGAAGGATAGAGTACATATCATCCTTAATAGTGTCTTTTTTAGTACTTTTAGTTGGTTTTCAACTGATGGTATCGTCTATAAAGAAGATAATAAATCCGGAAAAGCTCATATTTGATCCTATACTTCTAGGGATTTTAGGTCTTTCTATATTTATAAAGGTATGGATGTATTCATATAATAAATATATTGGCAATAAAATAGACTCATCTGTAAATAAAGCGACAGCGATAGACAGTATATCGGATGTGTTTTCAACTTTGGCGGTTGTAGTTGCAACTGTTATAGGACACTTTCTGCCCATCAATATTGATGGTATCATAGGGGCTATAGTATCGGCGCTCATACTTTATACTGGATTTTCTATATCCAAGGAAACAGTTAACCTGCTTTTAGGTCTATCGCCTGACCCTAAACTTGTGAAAGAGATAGAGAGGATAGTTGAATCAGGAGACTATGTGATTGGAACTCATGAGATTCAGGTTCATGATTATGGTCCAGGCAGAAGAATAGCTTCTGTTCATGCAGAAGTACCTGATACGGTAGATATTGCAGAGGCACATGCCGCAATAGATGATATAGAAGAAGAGATACATGAAAAACTGAATATAGATATAGTAGTTCACATGGATCCGATACTGACGGATTCCGAAAAAGTTAGAGAGATAAAGAAGGACTTTGTATCAAGGTTAAAAAGTATAAACCCTGAGTACAAGATTCAGGCATTCAGAGTGACTAATGCAAAGAGAAGGACTAATATAATTTTTGATCTGGTCATACCATCGGATTTGTGTTTGAAAGATTATGCGAAAATAGCAACAGAAATCAAAGAGAAGATAAATGAACAGAAACCTGATTATTTTGTGGTAGTAAACACTGTTATGGCAGTTAGAGAAAAGCACGTGAATATAGTATAAGACTCTGCAATAGAATTAATATCAAGTAAACCAATATATTTACTGGTAAAATGTTATGAAAAAAGGTAGAATATTGTTGTAAGGGTTTTGTTAAATCTATTCAGATAGAAGGTGCTAAATTTGAAATCGCAAAACATGAAAGTATTAAATATTAATAGAAGTGATAAAAAAGGTGTTAAGAAAGAGCCGATTGAAAGAGGAAATTTCATAGAGGATTTTGGGCTCGAAGATGATGCTCATGCAGGAAAATGGCATAGACAGGTCAGTCTTCTGGCTATAGAGAGCTACCATAGGATGGAAGAGAAGGGAATAAAGGATCTTCCAATCGGAGCTTTTGGAGAAAATATTACAACTGAAGGAATTGAACTTCATACACTTCCAGTTGGAACAATTTTGAATATCGGAGAGACTGTTCATGAAGTCACTCAGATAGGGAAAGAATGTCATACTATGTGCAATATTGGAAAGACTGTTGGAACTTGTGTAATGCCAAATGAAGGCATATTCACCAGAGTCTTAAAAGGTGGAGAAATAAAAAAAGATGATGAGATATCAATAGAGCTTCCATAAAGGAGGCTCTTTTTCTTTAGAGGTGATAGAATGTACTCAAAAATTAATTATAATTTAAAATATAAGACAGCAATATTTTTCATGGTTGCACTAGCGTTACTATTATCTTTCAACTTATCTAGTGCAGAAAAAATCTTAAAAGTTTCAGGAGATAAAAATTATCCACCCTATGAATATATAGATGAGTCAGGAAATTATGTGGGATTTAATGTCGATATTATGAATGCTCTGTCTTTGGAAATGGAAACTAAGATAGAGTTCATACCTAAAGAGTGGGAAAATGCAATGAAGATGGTTGAAACTGGAGAGGCTGATTTGATACAGGGCGTTAGCTATTCTGAAGAGAGGGCTAGATTGTTTGACTTCTCAGATGAAGTGGTTTCGAATTCTCAGTCAATCTTTGTGAGAAAAGACGATGCAACAATATTCAGCTCATCAAATTTAAATGGAAAAACAGTTTCTGTTCAGAAGAATGACATATCACGAGAGATAATTGAGGATAACAAATTCAAGGATGTTAAAATCAAGGAATTCGATACTCAGGAAGAGGCAATAGATGCAATGCTTGCTGGAGAAGTAGATGCATTTGTAGGAAACAGGATTACAGGTCTTTATTATATTCAGACAAAGGACAAATCTGAAGAAGTTAAAATAGCTGATGAGCTGGAGAAGACTGGAAGCTATTCAATTGCGGTTAAAAAAGGCAATGAAAATCTGCTGAAGGACATAAATAAGGCTTTGAAAAAGATTAAGCAGAACGGAACTTATGATAAAATATCAAAGAAGTGGCTTGGTGAAAATATAGAAAATACTGAAAAATGGAAAAGCCTTTTAAAAGTTGTATCTGTGCTGTTAGCTTTATTTGCTGCTCTTATTATGGTCAGCATTTATCTGAACAGACAGCTAAAAAAACAGGTGGATATGAGAACTAGAGAGATAAATAATGAGAATATATTGAAAGCCAGAATATTAGAGAGTATAAATTCGGCAGTAGTGGGCTTCAACAGCAATGGTATAGTTAAGATAATGAATGAGATGGCACCTGATATTATAGGAGAGAAAATTGTTTTAGGCGACAGCTATGAAGAGATACCCGTATTAAAAGAAATAGGGATAAATAGTTTAAGAAAAGACAGGATAGAAAAAGACATAGAGTTAGAAGAAAATGGTGTAATAAGGCATCTTAAATATAGAATAGTTTCGCTGGAATATGAGCATTCAGAGAATGGATTCCTGGTAATGGTTGTAGATCTTACAAAAGAGAAGAAATCCAATGAGCTTTTAGCTCAGAATGATAAGATGCAGTCTATAGGAATACTTTCTGCAGGTATTGCACATGAGATAAGAAATCCGCTTACAGCTATAAAGATGTTTGTGGATATGCTGCCGGATGGTTCAGAAGATAAGAGCTTTATAGATCAGTTTATGAATATAGTGCCGGATGAGCTGATGAGACTTGAAAGACTTACTCATACATTACTGGATTATTCTAAAGAGACGAATCCTGAGCCGAAATCCATAAACCTGAAAGATTCTTTAGAAGAAGTCATGCTTCTTATAAAGCCGTATATGAAGAAAAAGAAGATTGAAATAATTGAGAAATATGAAAATACACAGCTGTTCATAGATCCATATCAGTTGAAGCAGATAGTCCTGAATATACTTATGAATAGTGTAGATTCTATGGTTGAGCATGGGGTCATTGAGATAAGGACAGAAGTGGAAAATAATCATGTGAAGATAATAATAAAAGATGATGGAAGTGGAATAGAAAGGGATAAACTTGATAAGATATTCGATCCATTCTACACCTCTAAACCTGAAGGATATGGAATCGGGCTATCGGTGACTAAAAAACTTGTGATTGAGAACAACGGTGATATAAAAGTACAGAGCGAAAAGGGAATAGGGACTAAGACGACTATAGTATTCCCTATGAATGGAGAGGGGGATTAATTTGAAGACAATTTTGGTAATTGATGATGAGCCATCTATATTGACAGCATTAGATCTTGCGCTTAAAAAAGATTACAATGTATATACATCGGCAGATGTGCCAGAGGCGATGACCTTGGTTGAGACTAAAAACATAGATTTGATTCTTCTGGATCAGTGTCTTGGTGAATATAGTGGACTTGATGTTCTTGAAAATATAAAGAAGATAAATCAAAATATAATAGTTATTGCTATGACTGCTTATGGGAGCATAGAATCTTCTATCAAAGCTATGCAGTTAGGAGCTTATTATTATATTACAAAGCCGCTTGATCTCGGTGGACTGAAAATTCTAATAAATAAAGCTTTAGAATACAGAGAGCTTTCAGATGAGGTGGAGTCTTTAAAGAGTGGGAAACTGAGTGAGGAAGATGTAGATATAATAGCAGAGAGCTCAAAGATGAAATCAGTATTTGAGATGATAGATAAAGTTAGAGATATAGACATAAATGTCCTGATTACTGGAGAGAGCGGTACCGGAAAAGACCTTATAGCTAAGAAAATTCACTATTCAGGAAAGAGAAGCAAGAAGAATATTTCCATAATAAACTGTGCAGCTATACCAAGTGAACTTTTGGAATCAGAGCTGTTTGGGTATGAAAAAGGGGCATTTACCGGAGCGGAAACTAGCTACAAAGGAAAGATTCTCGAAGCAGATGGAGGAACACTGTTTTTAGATGAGATAGGGGATATGGATATTGCTCTTCAGGCAAAGCTTTTGAGGGCAATACAGGATAAGAAAATCACTCCTTTGGGCTCGTCAAAGCAGATACCAGTTGATTTCAGACTGATAACTGCGACAAATAAGGATTTAGAAAGTGAAGTAGAGGCAGGAAAGTTCAGAGAAGACTTATTTTTCAGATTGAACGTTGTAAATATCAAATTGCCATCACTTAGAGACAGAAAAGAGGACATACCTCTACTGATTAAGTATTTTTTAGAAAAATACAATAAGAAATTTGAAAAAGAGCTTGTAACAGTCTCTTATCAGGCGATATCTATACTGGAAAATTATGATTATCCAGGAAATATCAGAGAGCTTGAGAATATCATAGAAAGAGCGGTTGCACTATCATCAAATGAATTTATAAATGTTTGTGATTTACCGCAGTTTCTCCTTAAAAATATTCAGCTTTCAGAAGAGAACGAATGGATTACACTTCCATTAGGTAGGAAAATAAAAGACATTGAAAGAGAATATATACTCGCGACTTATGAATATAATGATAAAAATAAAAGAAGGACCGCAAAGATGTTAGGCATAAGCGAAAGAAATCTCTATAATAAACTTGAAGAGTACCAGACAGAGTAGGGTGAATTTAAAGTTGGGGTCATAATAAAGCACTAAGGCTATATAGTTTAGTGCAAAAACTTATAGTAAAGTAATAAAGTAGTATGAAAAAATATCATAGTCTGCAAATTTTGCAGACTATTTTTTATGCATAAAAAGAGAAATTGAACTATATTCTATCTTATTTTGAGAAAAGTTTGAAAAAATATTTGTTTTTAAGAAATTAATTTACAAGGACAGAAAGGATAAAAAAGTTTTTTAAAATATATGAAGAAAATATCAAAAACAGTAAAATAGCTTAAAACTAAGGGGTTGAATCTGATAGGAACCAGTCTAAAACTGAAAAAACTATAATTATTTATATAAAAATGTAAATTTATCGAGTAAATATTTTATAAAAACCTCATTTTTGGCATCAATATTGCAACTATATATAAGCACAGAGAAACAATTAAATGTTTATCGAAAATAAAACTATTAAAGAAAGGAATGTTAAAAATGAGTGTTGAAAATTTATCAGCAGATAATTTAGCTGTAGATAGAGGTTTTGAAAAAGAAGAAACATCAGATAAGCCAATCTATGGAAGAAAAGAGCTGGATCAGTTAGATTTAAATGATCCTAGTGTAATCGATTCATTTGAATTGAAAAACAAAGATTTGAAAAAAGGATTTTTACAGTTTTTAATTTTTACAATTATGGCAGTATTCGTATTCTTTGTTCCTGTATCAGTAGGAGGAGGAAGCAATATAGTATTCGGAGTTATCTATACTTCAATTATTAAGTTTCTAGGTTCGTTCGGACTTTGGATAATAGCCGCAGTAATTGGAGGAAATGCTATTGTAAGTGTCTATGGAAGATTTTTTGCTAAAGAAGGTAGTAAGTTTAACCTATATTATCAGAAAGATTCACCAATTCACATATTACTCTATATAGCAGCAGGAGTATTCATGGTAATGTATGCATTGACAGTTACAACATCATATCAGGGACCTGATATAATAGTTGGAGCAGCAACAGGAGGAGTTGTTATTCCGGATATAGTTTTAGGAGTTGCATGGATAATTCCAGTTGGAGCATTCTTTGTTCCACTATTATTAGACTATGGAAGTATAGATTTTGTAGGAGTATTATTCGAACCGATAATGAGACCTGTGTTTAAAGTACCAGGAAAAAGCGCTATAGATGCAATAGCATCATTTGTTGGTTCATCATCGATGGCAGTAATTATAACAAGCAGACTGTATAAAGGAAATGTCTACACTAAAAAAGAAGCATCTATAATAGCTACATCTTTCAGTGCGGTTAGTATAGGGTATGCGGCATTAGTTGTTCAGACAGCTGGACTTATGGATCACTTCCTGAAAGTGTATTTCTCATCGTTCTTCCTAACTTTCCTAGTTACATTCTTCATGGTTAGAATACCACCTCTTAATAGAAAAGAGTCTAAGTATTATAACGGAAGGATTCAGTCAGAAGAAGAAGTAGCAAAAGAGTCAAAATACAGTTTAGGAATGTTTAAGAAAGGACTTCACAGAGCATCTAAAAAAGCATATGCTTCAGGAAATCCGGTAGTTAGAATAAAAGACAGTTTAGTAGATGGAGCTGCAGTAGTTCCAAAGGTAATATCACTACTATGTTCTATAGGTATTATAGGTATGATAGTAGCAAAATACACACTGTTTTTTGATTATGTGGGAATGGTATTCCTTCCTATTATGAAATTATTACAAGTGCCACAGGCAGAAATTGTAGCAGGGCCGATAATGGCAGGAATTACAGAGATGTTTTTACCAGTGCTTATAATAGCGGATAAAGTAGATATATTATCAGAAGGAGCTAGATATTTCACAATTGCAGTATCGATGGTTCAGATAATATTCTTCGCAGAAACAGTTGTAGTTATGGTGACAACAGGTATACCAGTAAAAATAAAAGAACTTGTTACTTGTTTCCTACTTAGAACACTTATAGCAATGCCATTTGCAGCATTATTTATGCATTTGATGTTCTAAAAATTAACATAAGCCAATTAGATATTAATAGATATAAACTATCCCCAAAATGCCCCTATCTCTTTTGAGATGGGGGTTATTAATTTATAGACTCTTTCTTATCATATACATATAGTATAATAGGACTAATTGGACTATATTTTGTTGAAGATGATGGATGTATATAACCCAAGACTGGTTTACTAACTGTGATTATGATCTAAATTCACGCTTTAAAGGTGATGGAAGCATACAATGTGGATTGCTGAATGTGACTATGACTAGGTTTACATGTTTTATGGAGTTAAAGTAATGTTAAATGATGGGTTCAAAAGATAAATTATGGAGAGATCTTATATGTTAAAGACTATAGATATAATAAAAAAGAAAGTAAAATTACATAAAATGATGAATGATTATAAGGACTTCAGTGGATATGTTTATTATGAGGACAATGGGAAAGTAATCATGGATAGAGGGTTTGGATATGCAGACTTTGAGAAGAAAAAGCCATTTACTAGAGAAACTGAGTTTAGAATAGGTTCTCTAACAAAGCAGTTCATAGCAAGACTCGTAGTAGAAATGGAAGAAGAATTATTAAATATAGATGATAAAGTTTCTGAGTTTATACCGGATTATCCTAATGGAGATAAAATCAGTTTGAAGAATCTACTCTCTATGACATCAGGAATATACAACTACTTTGATGATTTCATTTACGAATATCATGATTTTGTAAAATATGAACATGTTTACAGTGAAAGACTTTTTAGGGAGTATTCTGCTGTTGAACTTATGGAGTTTTTTAAAGATAAGCCACTCAGCTTCACCCCAGGAACTAAGTATGAGTATAGCAATTCCAATTATGTAATATTAGGATATATAATTGAAAAAATCTCGGGAATGGATTTAGAAGACTATTTGAAAAAGAAGATTCTAGATCGATTAGGATTGGAGCTTACATCTTATGGAGATTTTAGAAATGGTAAGGGCAGTCTAAAAAATAGCATTAATAGGACTGGAAGTTTAAAAGATGGAAGCAATGAGATGGAAAACTATGCTAAAGGATACAGGGAGATAGAGCCTGAGTTGATAGAAGTTCCGTACTTCAGCGATACAGTTGCCCATGCAGCTGGTGGAATGTGGTCAAATATAGTTGATCTGAATAAATGGATAGATTATCAGCTTGAAAGCAAATCTTTTAGAGAGAGTTTAAAAAAGCATAAGAAATCGTGTGTAAATATACCTTCTACTAAAATGACTTACTACAATGGCTGGATAGTTGATGTAACATATGATGGCTTCAGAGCTGATCATTGCGGAATGGTGCCGGGAGCAATAAGCTATGTATATGTAAATGAGAAGTTAGGACAAAGACTTATAGTGCTTTCAAATAATGAGAGCTATTATAAAGATTTTGCTGGATTTTATGGGAGTATATTGTGCTTGTAAT
>CAZBAL010000038.1:0-14376 GCA_964489735.1 uncultured Clostridia bacterium
GCAACTGACTTGTAATCAGTAGGTTGGGGGTTCAAGTCCTCTCGCCAGCTCCATTATTAAAACTCTCTTAATATTAAGAGAGTTTTTTTGCGTCCTAAATCTTTACAAAAATAATACGAATATTATATAATATATATAAAATAATGTTCTGATTATTAGAGCTATCTCTTAGAGCTCAATTAATCAAGAGAGGAGCAACTATATGAGCAAGATAAAAATTGGTGTAGTAGGTTATGGAAACTTAGGAAAAGGCGTGGAGAAAGCTATTGCTAAAACTCCTGATATGGAGCTTTCAGCGGTATTTACTAGAAGAAACCCAGAGGATCTTACTTGCAAGGCACCAGCTGTATCAATGAGTGAATTAGAGAAGTACAAAGATAAAATAGATGTTATGATTCTCTGTGGAGGATCAGCTACTGATCTTACATCACAAGGACCAGAAATATCAAAAATGTTCAATACTGTAGATAGTTTCGATACTCATGCGAAAATACCTGAATATTTTGAAGCAGTAGACAAATCAGCTAAAGAGTCAGGTCATTTAAGCCTTATATCTACTGGATGGGATCCAGGACTATTCTCTCTTAACAGATTATTAGGTCAGTCAATACTGCTTGATGGAACTGACTATACTTTCTGGGGAAAAGGAGTTAGTCAAGGTCACTCAGATGCTATAAGAAGAGTGGATGGAGTAGCTAAAGGTGTTCAGTACACTATTCCTAATCAAGAAGCACTTGATAAAATAAGATGCGGAGAAGTTTTAGAGCTTGAAACAGCAGATAGACATGTGAGAGAGTGTTTTATAGTTGCGGATGAAGATGCTGATAAAGAAAAGATAGAATCTGAAATCGTGAATATGCCCAACTATTTTGCAGAATACAGAACTACTGTAAATTTCATCTCAGATGAGGAGTTTGAATCTGATCATAGAGGAATGCCTCATGGAGGTAGCGTGTTTAGAACGGGTATAACTGGAGAAGGAACTAGACAGGTAATTGAGTTTAAACTAAGTCTTGATAGCAATCCGGAGTTCACTTCATCAGTAGTTGTAGCTTTTGCAAGAGCCGTATACAGAATGGCTAAAGAAGGAAAGACAGGAGCAGTTACTGTATTTGATATACCATTTGGACTTCTTTCACCAAAGTCAGCAGAAGAATTAAGAAAAGAAATACTATAAAAAATTAATATAAACAAATGATAGGATAAGCTTGGAAATATAGCTTAAAGCAGAGGCTTTACAAATAGAACAAGTAGAAAAACCCTGAGATTATATGAAATCATATTTCTCAGGGTTTTATTTATTATATTATCTAGTCTAAACTTGCCATCTCAGATCTTTTCCATAGAATCTAAGTTTTTCATAGTGCTTGGTTATTCTTGAAAAGATTCTATCCGTATATGTTTTATTTATTTCGATAGGACTTAAATTTGTAGAGATGATCGTTTTTTTTCTATTTAGAATTCTCGTATTTATTATATTGAAAAGTTCCGATATAGTAAAAGAGTTTACCAGTTCTGTACCTAGATCATCGATTATTAGCAAATCAGCTTCGAAAATAGCTTTATAGTCAGATTCATCTAATTCAGACCCCGCACTGGAAAATCTGTATTTCTTTATCGTATCGAAAAGCTGAAAAGAAGTCTGGTATATTACAGAATATCCCTTATCTAATATATTCTTCGCAATACAGTTTATTAAAAAGGTTTTTCCATTTCCTGTCGGTCCGTAAAGCAATAAGTTTTCTAGGTCGTTCTTTTTGAAGTTATAGCAGAATGACTGGGCTGTAGAGAGGTGTATTGCCATATTCTCTCTTGTTGTGTGCTCTTCTCCCTCAACTTCATGGTCTGAGAACACATTCAGGTCAAATTTACTGAAGTTTTCTCTTTCCAATATATCTTCAAGATTGGATTGGCTGTACTTATTTGCTATTATCATATTCTTAAAGCAGCTGCATTTACTGCCATCTTTCAAAAAACCGGTATCTGAGCAGTCAGAACATTCATACTTAATATCGAGATAGTCTTCAGGGAATCCTGTATTTTTAAGGATACCTTTCCTTTCTATCTGCAGATTGTCATATTTTAATTTTATATTTTCAATGGCTTCAACGGATCCGGAAAGAGTGTTCTTAGCCATCTCGATTCCTATCATATTGAGCTCTTTTTCTATTTCTTTGAGTCTTGGTACTCTCTCGTAGAGATTTTCTTTTCGCTTTTTCTGTTCATCTATGGCCTTATTCTGTCTAAGGCTGTAAATTCTCATTATATCGTCAATAGTTCTGCTCATTGCAATTCACCTTTTCTATTTCTTATGCCATATTTCTTCTAGCTGTTCGTTTGTATAAGTGGTTCCTACTTGAGAAAAATTGTGGAACTTAGTATTTACATTTGCTCCTTTTGTTTCTTCTTCCTTTTTCTGCTGGCTTTTCTTAAATCTCTCTTCTTTAAATCTTTTTTCCTCTTCTTCTACATCTTCAATCGTTCTGAGATTCTTGTCGTTCCAGTCCGAAATAATGCCATTAATATAGTTTATAGATGGATTAGAAGTTCCCGCTGTCTTCTCACATGCTTTCATTATAAGTTCCATGGAGAAGTTCCATTCATCAAGCCATCTGTCAATTATAGTTCTTTCAACAGGAGTGACTCTGCTGGTTGCAGATCCTATAGCCCTCTTGATTTTTATATACTGAGCTTGTCTCTCATTTCTGTCTTCAAGCATATTTTCAAGCTCTGAAAAGGTTCTTATTCCCATACCATGCCAGTTTCTTAAAATTCCAAGAGCATAAGGAATATTTCTTATACCTTTGTCTTCAGATGCTATATAGAATGCTTTTACTATTACATCCGTATCCATTCCATACTCATCAACAAATTCTAATATTTTCATTCTCTCATTTGAGTGAAGGTTTCTTCTGAATGCATCGTCTATTTCCTTAAACATATTGCTTAGAGCTGGATTCTTAAAAGAGCTGACTAAGTCATCGGAGGTTACGACAGGTGCATTATAAGTATATGATGGTTTAGCTTTTTCATATTTATTTTTGTAAACACTATCAAGGTATAGTTCTGTTAAATTCCTAAATACAACTTCAAACTCTGTGCTTTCAGAGTCTGATGGAACACCATCAGGAAAGACTCTTTCCACGACACCCATTTTCTCCCAATATATCCATGCATTTATTACATCGGTAAGAGTTATATTGAGCTGTTTAGATAGAAATTTGTGGTCTACTTTGGGCTCTTTCTTACCGCTGAGCGCATATTTATATGCCAATAGATATA
Organism: uncultured Clostridia bacterium; assembly: GCA_964489735.1. Taxonomy (GTDB): domain Bacteria; phylum Bacillota; class Clostridia; order Tissierellales; family Gottschalkiaceae; genus Andreesenia. Next base: position 3,283 of record CAZBAL010000038.1, read on the forward strand.
CTTTGACGTAGTTTCCATCGGCTGTTGTAAGAAACTGTTCTATGAATATGTTTTCTATAGGAGTAGTCCCTAATTCCACCTTTGTATCTTTCAAATGGAAACTCATATCATCAGCATCCTTTCTACATTTTAATATACTTCTTACTATTATTATATCATAAAAGAAATATGATTAAGGAGAAACAAAACTTATTCAAATGGTATATAATATATTATGAAGAAGGTGAATTTTTAGTGGCAGAAACTATTTTAAAATTGGCTAAGGACAAGGATTACTTCAGAAAACTCATATTTATTGCCTTTCCAATAGTAATTCAAAACTTAATAACATCGTCACTCAATATTCTAGATACAATAATGGTTGGAAGGCTGGGAGAAACAGCTATAGCATCAGTTGGTATAGGGAATCAGATTTTCTTGCTTTTTAACATATTGTCAATGGGGGTTGCCAGTGGTTGCGGGGTTTTCATGTCGCAGTACTGGGGACAGAAGGATATTAAAAACATAAGAAGAGTGTTTGGAATCGCACTTGTTGGAGCAACTGCAGTTGCTGGATTCTTTACTTTTTTCATTGTTTTATTTCCTAATCAGATAATTCGGATATTCAATGATGAAGCAGAGGTACTTAGGCAGGGAGCTTCATATATAGGAATTGTTGGACTGAGCTATCTTTTCACAGCTTTGACATTTGCGATATCAACAGGTTCCAGGTGTTTAGAAAGAACAAAACCTCCAATGGTTGTAAGTATAATTGCTCTGTTTATAAATGGAGCTTTAAACTATATATTAATTTTTGGGAAATTAGGACTTCCTGCAATGGGAGTTGCGGGAGCTGCTTTAGGTACACTGATTGCTAGGACATGTGAGTTTGCTATCATATCTGTCTATATTTTCAGGACTAATAAATATCTTTTTGGAAGTTTTAGAGATATGGTGAGTTCAAGCAGAGAATTTGTGAGCAAAGTTCTGGTATTGGTCAGAGATGTTGTACTAAATGAGCTCATGTGGGGTCTTGCTGCAGTAATCTATTCCGTTATATATGGAAGAATGGGTAGTGATGCTCTGGCTGCAATTCAGATATTCAACATGATATCTACGTTTCTCTTAGTTCTATCATTTGGTCTTGCGGCCGGTACTAGTGTAATGGTAGGAAAAGAGATAGGCATGTGTGATTTCGAGCGGACGAAAGAGTACGGGGAGTATTCTTTGATTTTGAGTGTTGCAATTGGCATTGTTATTTCTATAATTTTAGCCATAATTGCTCCGCTTATAACTGGTCTCTTCAATATTTCAGAAAATGTCAGAAGAGATGCTGAGATGATCATATATGTATCCTCTGTCATATTCACTTTGAGATCCGTGAATATAGTTATGATAGTAGGAACATTAAGGGGCGGTGGAGATGCAAAGTTTGCACTTAGGACAGAAGCTATAACGATGTGGCTTATAGGACTTCCTATGGCTTTGATTGGTGCTTTTGTACTTAAGCTGCCTATATATGGAGTTGTAGCATTGACTTTTGCAGAGGAAATAACCAAATGCATAATGTGCGTTAGAAGACTATTTTCAGAGAAGTGGATGAATGTCGTCACGGAATAGTCGAAAGGAGTTTATCAGATTATGACAATAGATTTTTGTTCTATCGTTAGTGGGAGCAGTGGAAACTGTCAGTTCATCCAGAGTGGGAACACTAAGATTCTTGTCGATGCAGGGCTTAGTGGCAAGAAGATTCAGGAAGGGTTATCCAGTATAGATATAGATGCTAAGGATATAAATGGAATTCTTATAACTCATGAACATTCAGACCATATTCTGGGTGCTGGAATACTATCTAGAAGATTTGACATACCTATTTACGCAAATCAAGGCACTTGGGAAGGTATGGAAAAATCGATAGGGAAAATAAGCGATAAAAATATAGTTGTAATAGACTCTAAGGAGTTTGAAATAGGAAGTTTAGGAATACAGCCGTTTAGTGTATATCATGATAGCAATGATCCGTTTGGGTATTCATTCTATTGTGGTAATAAGAAGGCGAGTATTCTTATGGATACAGGCATGGTAGATGATAAGATTGTAAGCTCGATAAAAGGTTCGGATATTCTGATGATAGAATCTAATCACGATGTGGATATGCTTAAAGTCGGAAGTTATCCATTTTTTCTTAAAAAAAGAGTTTTAGGGAAATGGGGGCATCTTTCAAATGAAGATTCAGGAAAGATTATCACAGAGGCAATAACCGATGAACAGGCTACTGTAATACTGGGACATTTGAGCAGAGAGAACAATTTTCCGGAGCTAGCTTATGAAACTGTAAAATCAATCGTTCAGCAGAAAAATATGGACAATATATGTTTGCAGGTTGCATCGAGATTTCAGAGAACTGATCTTATTAAATTATAGATAGGATATATTCACAGGAAAGTAGGTGTAAATATGGATAGAAATGGCAACAATAGTGATAATAACGATAATATAGACAATATAAATAACAACACAAACTATAGCATGAACAGCAGCCAAACTGCAAAAGATGACCAGGAATATATAGATGAGCTGAATAAACGTGAATATTTAGAATTTAAGGAACTTAGACATAGCAAAAAAGAGGAGAAGCAGAGATCCTATCCATCTTATGTACTCGTTGGACTGGCTTCAGCTGTGGCAGGAGGGCTGATATTTGCTGCACTGTTTTCCAACAGTGACGAGATAGGAAAGCTCACAAAAAACACAGTAGTTCAGCCTCAAAACAAGGTAACTATAAATGCGAAAGATGATTACAGCATACCGGAAGCTGTTGCAGAGAAGACGATGGCATCTGTAGTCGGTATAACTACAAAGCAGATCAGAGAGTCAAACGATCTGTTTTTTGGAACTACCAGACGGGTTGTTGAAGGGGTTGGATCTGGGATAGTGTTAAGTGGAGATGGATATATCCTTACCAACTCTCATGTCATCGCAGATGGAAAAGCACAAGATATAAAGGTGCTCTTTATGGATGGAAAAGAAATAGAGGGGACTATGGTTTGGAATGATATTCTTCTTGATTTAGCGGTGGTAAAAGTTGAAGCAGATGGACTTGCACCAGCAGAGCTTGGAGATTCTGATAAGGTAAAAATAGGAGAGCCGGCTGTGGCAATAGGGAATCCTCTGGGACTTGAGTTTGAAAGAACTGTTACATCTGGAATAATCAGCGGGGTCAATAGATCTTTTGCTATAAGTGAAAATTACAATATGGAGGGACTTATTCAGACGGATGCTTCCATAAATAATGGAAATAGTGGTGGTCCACTTCTGAATAAAGATGGAAAAGTTATAGGGATAAATACACTTAAAATACAGACTGTTGAAGGAATGGGCTTTGCGCAGCCTGTAAATATAGCTAAGCCTGTAATAGATCAGATACTTAAAACAGGGAACTTTGAAGAGGCATATGTGGGTATTCATGGAGAAGATGCGCTTAGGTATCAGAAGGTTACAGGAAGAGACTTTGGAGTTGAGTACGGTACTCTCATAACCAGGGTAGAGAAAGACTCTCCAGCAGATAAAGCTGAACTTAAGCCAGGTGATGTTATAATCAGTTTAAATGGGGACAGAGTTGAATCGTTTCAGGGATTAAAAAGACAGCTTTATAAGTTCAAGCCAGGTGAAACTGTGATATTTGGAATAATAAGAGATAAGCAGTCTTTAGATAAAGATGTTGAACTGGAATCGGTTTTGATTAGACAGGAATGATGGAGTGGTTTGGATATATAGTTATAGGAGTCTAAATTAGATGAAAGCGAGGCGGTTCGATGTATGTCGTATGCTTGGATCATGTAGAAATAGCTCTTGAAGAATTTGTAGAGATCTATGAACAGTCACCAGATGTATATGAGCTTGAAAAAGTCAGTTTTACAGACTGGGCGAGCCCTAAAAGATGTGATTTCTGTGAGAAAAAACCAGAGTACCTTATAGTGTAATCGCAGAAATCAGAGAGATTGGTAATAGTATCAGAGATATAATTGATTTAAAAGCAGTATAGCTGAATCAAATAGTGGCGGTATATCAATTTACTGATACAAAATTTTTGTGGTAAAATATATAAGTTATAAATAATTGTTTTCGTTGTGAAATTGAAGGAGATGTTTTTTTATGAAGTTAGGATTTGATCCTCAGAAATATATTGAAGAACAGTCCAAATATATACTAGAAAGAGTAAATAATTATGACAAGCTCTATCTGGAATTTGGGGGAAAACTGATTGGAGATTTTCACGCAAAAAGAGTTCTTCCAGGCTTTGACGAGGATGCAAAAATAAAGCTCCTTGCGAATTTAAAGGAAAAAATAGAAATAATAATCTGTGTTTATGCTGGAGATATTGAAAGAAATAAGATGAGAGGCGACTATGGGATTACTTATGATATGGATGTACTGAGACTCATAGATGACCTCAGAACATATGACCTTGAAGTTAACAGCGTAGTTATGACAAGATATAATGAGCAGCCTTCTGTGACGGTTTTTATAAACAGACTTGAAAGAAGAGGAATCAAAGTTTATAAGCATGGCTATACAAAAGGATATCCAATGGATGTCGATACAATTGTAAGCGATGAAGGATATGGAAAAAATCCTTATATAGAAACAACTAAGCCTATAGTAGTTGTTACAGCACCGGGTCCTGGAAGCGGTAAGTTAGGGACTTGTCTGAGTCAGATGTATCATGAATATAAAATGGGGAAATCAAGTGGATATTCTAAGTTTGAGACTTTTCCAGTTTGGAATATACCCCTCAAACATCCGCTAAATCTTGCGTATGAGTCAGCTACAGCAGACTTAAAAGATGTGAATATGATAGATCCATTCCATTTAGACTATTATGATGTTCAGGCTGTCAATTACAATAGGGATATTGAAAGTTTCCCATTACTTAAGAGAATAATTGAAAAGATTACAGGTCAGGAATCTGTATATAAATCTCCTACGGATATGGGAGTCAACAGAGTAGGGTTTGGAATTACGGATGACGAAGTTATTAGAGAAGCATCTATGCAGGAGATTATCAGAAGATATTTCAAGACTATCTGTGAGTATAAAAAAGGATATGCTGATAAAGAAACCACAGAGAGGGTAAAGCTTCTCATGGAAGAACTGAATCTTAAAGAAACAGATAGAAAGGTAGTTGAGCCTGCAAGAGATTATGCTAGAAAGCTTAAGTCTCAAACTACTAATAAGGAAGTGTGTGCAGTAGTCAGCATAGAACTAAAAGACGGAAAGATAATGACCGGAAGAAGTTCAGACATTATGGATGCTACTGCAGCAGCTCTATTAAACTCAATAAAATATCTGGCAAATATGTCCGACAGCATTCATCTTATATCACCTGTTGTACTAGAGCCGATAAAGAGCCTTAAGAAGAACATACTAGGAAGAAATACGACAGCTCTTAGCTGCGAGGAGATACTGATAGCGCTTACAATAAGTGCTGCCACAAATCCTATGGCACAGGTTGCTATGGAAAAGCTGAAAGAGCTTAGAGACTGTCAGTCTCATTCAACTACGATACTTTCACCAGTTGATGAACAGACATACAGAAGACTTGGAATTGAAGTGACATCAGATCCGGAATATGCAACTTCGAATCTGTTTTACAATTAGCTAAAACTGATTTAGTTTTGTAATCAGATGTCCATCAGATAACATCAGAGGTTTGCCAAAGGTTCAGCTGAGGCTCCTAGCCAGCTTTGATTCGTTTTGGTGAAAATAGTATCATTAGTTACAAGGAGAAAGATGTATGGAAAAAATCAAATCAAGTTTTAATGAAAATAGAACTGTGTGGCTGACATGGATTATTGCGATTGCTCCGCTTTTAATCCTAGCCATAATTTTCAACAGAATACCGGAAGAGATACCGGTTAGATTCAATGAAGCAGGAGAAGTTATTGGCAGAGCTAGCAAGTACAGCTACCATATGATATTACAGTCATCTTTAGGACTCATAGCCGCAGTCGTTCTTTCTGTGCTGCTTAAAGTCGTTTTGACACTTAACTTCAGACCTGATAGAAAGAACTATGAAAAGATGGTTAGCGTAATGAGGACTATAGTTTTATTTATGACCGCTATGTTCTCGCTGTCATCACTGATGATATTGGTAAAGTTCTTATAAGTTTTATGAAAACAAAAGACATTTTAAAAGTATATGATTTATTGTAAAAATCTGCATGATATATTCGGCAAAGAATCCATCATGCAGATTTTTTTATATTCAACTACAAAAAAAGTACCGATACAAACGGAAGTAATGAATACATATAAATAAGTATTGTATCTATCTAAGAAGTGTTATATAATAAAGATACCAAAAAAATGAGAAAATAAATAATTGGAGGGGTACAATATGGATAGAACTATAAGAGCATCTAGAACTGAAGACAAAGTATTGGAAATGGTATTTACTGGACTCAGCATAGCATTGATTTACGTTGCTACGCTCATACAGATAGAAATACCAACACCAAACGGTGGAGGGCTTGTTCACTTGGGAACAGCAATGTCTCTGATAATAACTTTGGTGTTTGGAAGAAAGATAGGAGCAGTTTCAGGAGCTACTGCAATGGGACTTTTTGATATTTTATCTAAATACACATTATGGGCACCGACTACAATAATCACAAGACTGATTATGGGTTTAATCGTAGGTACAATTGCAACAAAAGATGGAAAAACCGGAGCTAGTTTCACAAGAAACTTGATAGCAATTATTGCTGGAGGAGTTTGGATGATAGCAGGATACTTCATAGGTGAAGGTTTAACATTCGGAAACTGGATAACTCCATTTGCTTCAATAGGAGGAAATGCACTTCAAGTGATAGTTGGAGGAGCTGCGGCACTTGCATTTGTGCCAGCTATAAGAAAAGCAAATCCATTTAGATAATTCAATTTAGCTATTATAAATAGAGGCAAAGTGGCAATCTGTTTAGGAAAATATAACATATTCAGAATTTAGAAACAAATCATCTAAAGTGACAAGGTAGAAATATACTATAGGAAAATCTGTGATAAGAAACTCTATATCACTAAATTAGTTGTATAGGAGCAATATAAAATGAATGAGATTGTAATGGATAAACTTCTGATGACTGCAGGACCAACCTATGTCAGAGAAGATGTAAGAAGAGAATTAGGTAGGGAGATAACAAATCCTGATTTAGATGTAAAGTTTTTCGAATTTTACAAGGAAACTTGTGAAAGACTTGGAAAGCTCATGAAGACAGATAACAGAATATTTATTATGGCGGGAGAAGGAATTTTAGGACTTGAAGCTGCTTGTGCTTCTCTTATAGAAAAGGGAGATAGAGTCCTCTGTATAGACAATGGCATATTTGGAAGAGGATTTGGAGACTTCGCTAAAATGTATGGAGCAGAGATAGTGTATTTTTCATCTGACTACAGAAGAGGTGTCGATGTTGAAAAGCTGAAAGAGTTCTTGGATAATGACAGCGAATTTAAACTTGCAACTGTAGTAGGCTGCGAGACACCATCAGGGATTGCCAATCCATTAGATGAGATATGTCCGCTTCTTGACTCTTATGGAATAATCAGTGTGGCTGATGTAGTATCTTCAGTAGGTGGAGATGAGATAAGGGTCGATGATTGGAAAATAGATATAGCTCTTTGCGGATCACAAAAGTGCATATCATCCACTCCGGGACTTACGATGGTTTCTGTCAGCGATAGAGCATGGGATGCTATCAAGAATAGAGAAACTCCAGTACCTGGTTTTTACTGCAATATAGGAATTTGGGATAAATGGTATGAAAACAAGTGGTTCCCATATACTCAATCTGTGAGTGATATATATGGACTCAGAAAAGCAGTAGATAATATGCTGGAAGAGGGAAATTATATAGAAAGACACGCAGAACTTGGAGAGAGAGTGAGAAATGCGATAGTTTCTTCAGGACTTGAGCTTTATCCTGAATCTCACTATTCGAATGCTGTTACAGCAGTAAAAGTTCCTGAAAATACAGAGTACTCTAAGATATATGAGACAATGCTGGAAAATGGAGTTATGATATCGGGTGCATTTGATGTTCTAGAGGGGAAAGTTTTCAGAATAGGTAATATGGGAGAGAATGCTAGAGAAGAAAAACTCTATATAGCACTTAAAGCTCTTGATAAAACTATGAGAGAATTAGGTGTAGAGCTTAAAAGCGAGATTCATAAAGAATTTGTATCAAACATTTAGCAATATATAGTATAAAATCAAAGTTTAACAATATAGTGTAAATCAAATTGGTGTATCTAATTTGAGTGTGTTTACTAATGCCTTAGATATTAGAATTTGATATATTTAATCTTTTGCATATTTTGTTTTAGTTTCGTTAATTGTGGGTAAAGTATGTATAAATGTGAGTAGAAAATATATTAAATAATCGGGGGTATTGATAATGGAATTGATTAAAGCTGGAGAAAAGGCACCGGACTTTGCACTTAAAGATCAAAATGGTGAAGAAGTAAAGTTAAGTGATTACAAAGGGAAGAAACTCTTAATTGCATTTCATCCGCTTGCGTGGACATCGGTTTGTCTAGACCAGATGAGAGATATAGAGAAAAACTATGATACTATAAAAGAAAAAAATGCATGTGCGGTTGGTATAAGCGTTGATCCACAGCCATCAAAATCTGCATGGGCGAAAGCAATCTGCTTAGAGGATCTTAAGATACTTTCAGATTTTAATCCAGTAGCTGAGATGAGTAAATCATATGGCTCATTCCTTGAAAAGATAAATGCATCTGGAAGAGCTGCTGTAATAGTGGATGAAGAAGGAATAGTATCTTGGAGTAAAGAGTATGATCCATCTAGTTTACCTGATATACAGGAAATATTAGATAATTTATAGAGTGAATTATTGTTTGAAATAGCATATAAAAGTATATAATTTAAATTGTTTTAGATAAAAATAGATCGAGTTAGTATTTATTATCCGCCTTGGAAACAACAAGTTTTCAAGGCGGATTTTTCTGTTTATTCAGTAATTTTGAGGGATTAAAACTTTAGCTTATTTTATATTTTGATAATTTTCACTTGAAGTGTATGGTGTATAGTGATACACTATACATACCGAGGAGGGAGAGAAATGTATGAAATAGATATTAAAAGCAAACAGCCTATTTACCTCCAGATTGTTGATCAGACTATACAGATGATGGCAGATGGAACTTTAAGAGATGGTGACCGGATGGTGTCAATAAGAGAGTTAGCTACCATTCTGGGAATCAATCCTGCAACCGTCTCCAAGGCATATAAAGCATTGGAAGATAGAGGCTTTATAGAAACTGAAAAAGGCAGAGGGACTTTTGTCTCGTTCTCTAAGAGCAGTCTAAAAAGCCAGCAGAATAAGGCTATTGAAGAGTTTAGAGTGATGATTGATGAACTTAGAAAACTGAGTATCGAAAAAGAGGAACTCATAGGAGTTGTAAATAGAGTATATGAAGAGGAGGAGAAGTAGATGAAACTCATAATAGATGATTTATCAAAAAAATTTGAAAAGCAGACGGTGTTTGAAAATGTAAATTTTGAAATAGAATCTGGTGATATTGCTGCACTTATCGGAAGAAATGGTTCGGGTAAAACTACTCTTATGCAGACTATTGTGACCATATTAAACAAAGATGAGGGTAAAGTTTATGTGCAGTACGATGAAGGAGATGATCCTGAGGAGCATTATAAAAAAATAAAGAAAGTTGATTTGGATAATTCACCTGAAGTGCTTAGAGAAATAGTTTATATTCCTGATAGATTTGACTACTTTAAAAATTACGATATTAAAAAAGTGATGAAGTTTTACAAGACTATATATCCTGAATTTGATGAAGACTATTGTATGGATAGAATAAATGAATTCGAAATTGATAATAAGAAGAATTTAGGATCTTATTCAAAAGGACAGCTTACGATAGTTGGAACCATAATAGGAATATCTACAAATGCAGAGTTTCTTCTGATAGATGAACCTTATGATGGCATAGATATTATCAATTCAAAGATAATGGACAGATTGATAATAGAGGCATCAGAGAGGAATATAGGAATCTTCATTTCCTCACATCAGCTAGATAGATTAGAGAAACTTGCTAACAAGATACTGTTCTTGGAAGAAGGAAGCAATGTAAACACATATGAAGGTACAGAGGAAGCGAATATTAGAAAAATTCAAATAGTTAGTAGTGAAGAAATTTCTGAGAATATACTAGAAAATAAAGATATTTTAGTTATTCAGAATATAGGAAGAGTTGCAACAATACTGTATGGAGGAAGTTTGAAGGGGTTAGAAGAACTATTTGAAGATGAAAAAATTGTTCAGCATGATGAGCTTAAAGTAAATGTGGAAGACATCTTCCTATGGAACAGTAGAAAAGATAGAGAAAATAATAGTGGTAGAGAATTATTATAGTCTCTATAGGAAAGATAAATATTCTGAAAATAGAGAAAGAAAGGAGAATAACCATGAAGAACTATATAAAACTTCTTTGGATTAAGTATCATATGAGGATTATTGGTTTAGGAGTTTTATTGTCTATAATACTTGCTGTTTTAGTATATTATAGCTTGGAGAGTAGATTGAATAATTTCAATGAAGTCAGAGCATTCGCCTATATTCATAAAGAAAATCCGGAGTTGGTAGAAGAATATAGAGAGAGTTTTTTGACCACTGAAGAACCTGACCAGGATACTATAGGTAAAAGACAAAATTTTCAGAACAAGGTGAATAAACTTAAAGAAGAGCTGAATTCATCTAAAAAAGCTATAACGGAAAATGATATTATTGAGATGAAAAGCTCATTTAAGAAAAATGAAAAGTACTTAGATGGTATGGGAAGTATCTATGAAAGTTTCGTAATACAGCTGGAAGATAAGGAGAAAAGGGAATTCGGCTTATATGATGGAAGTGGGCTAGACTCGAGTGTGTTGATATCTGAGATGTCTTTAAAATCTAATAAGGTACACTTTGGGTTACTGTCATTGGGTGTGATTACTGCTATTATGTTTTCTGTTTTTCTAGTTGGTAATATTACGAGTTTAGAGTCTATGACAAGGTATAAATATTT
>CAZBAL010000039.1:0-13646 GCA_964489735.1 uncultured Clostridia bacterium
TTTTTCTGTGAATAGTTTCACGTGAAACTTTCAAATATATGGGTATATATGTATGACATGGGATTGAAGTAATATTCAATAAATCTAAATATTGTCCATATTGTCCATATTGTCTATATTATAAATATTGTAAATGTTGTAATTAGTGTTATTATTCAATAAAATCAACTGTATAGTATGGTACAATCATAGTAATACATAATGAGTTTATTGTTTTTTAGAAGAGGGTGGTGTTTATGAGTGAAAAAAGAGTGAGTTCCAATACTGGGAGACTTCCAGGACTTGATGGGATTAGAGGGTTAGCAATATTAGGTGTTTTGCTTTATCACTTAATGCCTCATGTATTTCCGGGAGGTTTTTTAGGTGTGAACCTGTTCCTGGTTCTTTCTGGTTTTTTAATTAACAGGAGTTTGGAAAAAGAGTATTATTTGAATAGAAAGATAAGTCCTTTAAGTTTTATGTCCAGGAGATTAGGTAAATTATTCACACCGCTATTCTGGATGGTTGTAATAGTAGCTTCTTTCCTATTCATTTTTCAGAAACAGTTGCTGACAAACTACCTAGGGGAAGCAATTTCAGGTGTTTTCTTTTTCAATAACTGGTGGCAACTGTCGATGGGCAGTTCATATTTTATGAAATTTATAACCCCATCTACACTGACTCATCTCTGGTATTTGAGTATTCAGGTTCAGTTCTACATAATTTGGTTGGTTGTTTTTGTAGTTATAAGATCCATATCTTTAAAGAAAAAGACCAATTATGCACCGACAGTATACCTTGTTATTACAATGGTATCTGCAATACTGATGGGTGTTCTTTTTAAGACGGGACAGGATCCTACAAGAGTTTACTACGGAGTGGATACAAGAATATTTTCATTTTCGTTTGGAGCACTTATATCACTTTATGTAAAAAACTGGAAGAGTGAACTATACAAAAAAATGCCGGATCACAGAAGTTATTTGAGTCGAGGAGAACGAGCAAGAGCTAATCGTGCAAATGATCCTGCAAGAAGGAGAAAGGCAAAGCTGAAGCCCTTCGGTCTTGTATCTTTAGTTATTATTATAATTATGATGATATACACACAGGACAATTCACCATTCACTTTCCGTGGAGGGATGTTCCTATATAGTTTTTTATCAGCAGTACTGATTTTTGCAGCTGTAAATCCTAGAATGATGGTTTCTAGGATACTTGACTCCGAGATAGTGCTGAACTGGCTTGGAAAGAGAAGTTATTCGCTGTATTTATGGCATTATCCGGTGATAATAATCTATCAGGTCATGTCTAAAGGGAAGCAGATAAGCGGTGTTATGAGTCTTGTTATTCAGTTAGGACTTATAATCATACTTACTAATTTGAGCTATTATATTTTTGAGAAAAACTATCTTATGATACCTGTTTATCAGTTTGAAGGCTTGGAAAGAGAAAGAATCAAATTTAAAATGACATGGTTTGATAAGAGGAAAAAAAGAGTGGTTCAGAAGGCATCTTTTGTGTTTCTGTCTGCAATGCTTTTGATTACTTCATTCGGTCTAGCTACTTATAAAGGCGATAATAAGGTAGCACAGGATCTCCAGAAGAAGATAGAAGACAATCAGAAAGCAATTGCTGATAAGAAAGGTCAGAAGGCTGAAAAAACTGAATCTGATGATTCTAAGAAGGAAAATCAGAATGAAGCGGTGCAGAATGTTGATGGTTTGACACCGGAGGAGGCAAAATTTGCAGGAAATCTGGATGTCACATTCATTGGGGATTCGATGCTGCTTATGGCAGTAAGTCCAATAGAGTCGATATTTCCAAAAGCTGAAATAGATGGGGCTGTTGGAAGACAGCTGTATCAGAGCTCTCCGGTAGTGGAGAATTTAATGTCACAGGGAAGGCTTAAGGATACAGTCGTTATAATCTTAGGTGCAAATGGAAGTTTCACCAGCTCTCAATTTGATTCATTTGCTAAAACTATAGGAAATGATAAGAAGATCTTCTTAGTAACTACAAATGCTGAGACTGAATGGAAAGAGAGTGTAAATCAGAGCTTTATAGAGAAGAGCAAGGCCAATAAAAATATGTATTTGGTGGACTGGAATAGCCATATGGCAGGTCATGCCGACTGGCTTGAACCTGATGGAACTCATCCTAATATAACAGGTTCTGAAGAGATGATAAAACTGATAGCAAAAGAAATATATAAAGTTTCAAAATAAAAAAACAGCTTCTCTAAATATTGAGAAGCTGTTTTTTTTATTTAGAGAAAACGAATTCTTGTAAAACTATATTAAGTATAACAAGTGGTACTGCAATTTTTAAATAAGTAACAATAAACTTCTCTTTTTTCTCAGCCATGATATCACCGTCCTTATTATCTTATATATATTCTATATCAACGCTGAGCAAAAATAAAGTGTTTCTATTGATATACAAAATAAATTATGTTATATTTACAGGTGACAAGACAGAGATGCAGATACTCTATGCATCAGCTCTTGAAGAGTGTTTAAAAGAGTAATTTCAAGAGTGTTTTGGAGAGTATATACTGATAATTATATAGTAGTATGAGTAGTCTATATTATTAGAGGTAAATATAGGGAGCAGAGGAGTTGATTAATTGAAAGCAGCAGAGAGAAGAAAAGCAATAAAAGCTGATTTAAATAAGTCGAATATTCCTATAAAAGGAATGGAACTTGCAAACAGATATGGAGTTTCCAGACAGGTTATAGTTCAGGATATAGCGATTCTAAAAGCGGAAGGTTCTGAAATAATTGCCACACCGAATGGCTATATGGTACTCAAGGTAGATAGTTCAAAGCTGATTAAGAGCATACCTGTTAGGCATGACGGCAACAGAATGGGTGAGGAACTTTATATCATGGTGGACAATAATGCTAAGGTACTGGACGTTATGGTTGAGCATCCTGTTTATGGAGAGATAAAGGGAAATTTGAATCTGAACAGCAGATCAGATGTGGATAAATTTCTGGAGAAAATAGATGAAAATACTGAACCTCTTTCATCACTTACGGATGGTGTTCACATACACAGTTTGGAGTTCGATAGAGAAGATGATTATGAGAAAGTTATAGAGGAACTTAGAGTTTCGAATTTTCTACTGGATTAATATTAATTGATTAATTGACTATTTGACTGGAGGAATTTGATGGGTAAAAAAGGCGGTAATATCAAAAGTAAAAACAGCAGTTTTAACAGAAAACTGACTAGCAGTGGCGGTGTAAGAGGATATATAATAAAAGTCCTTAATGGAATGGCTATGGGGCTGTTTTCATCACTTATTATAGGTCTTATATTGAAGCAGATAGGTATTTTTACAAAAATAGATCTGCTGGTGGAGTTTGGATCGGTTGCCCAGTATATGATGGCTGGAGCTATAGGTGCAGGTGTTGCGCACAGTCTTAATGCTTCTCCTTTAGGTATATTTGCAGCTGTAGCTGCAGGAGCTATAGGTGGAGGTGCGGTGAAAGTTGAAGCGGGAAATGTTGCAATTGCAATTGGAGAGCCGGTTGGAGCTTTCATTTCTGCTTTAATCGGTGTTGAGATATCAAAACTGATTCAGGGAAAGACTAAGATGGATATTATTCTTGTTCCTGCTACAACTATAATCACTGGTGGTGTAGCAGGTCATTATCTGGCTCCGTATATTTCAAAGATGATGTCAAGCATAGGAGATATAATCAACTTTGCAACGACTCAGCAGCCTATAGTCATGGGAATAATAGTGTCTGTTATAATGGGAATAGTTCTCACACTTCCTATAAGCAGTGCGGCGATAGGAATATCGCTAGGTCTGAATGGACTTGCCGCAGGAGCGGCTATAATAGGCTGTGCATCTCATATGATTGGTTTTGCGGTGGCTTCATTTAGAGAGAATGGGATAGGTGGATTTATTTCGCAGGGATTTGGAACTTCAATGATACAGATTCCGAATATAGTAAAAAATCCGAAGATTTCACTGCCGGCAATAATTGCATCAGCCATACTGGGTCCTATAGGAACAACGGTATTTAAGATGGAGGGTGACAGTATAGGTGCTGGAATGGGAACTAGCGGATTAGTAGGACAGTTCTCTACTGTAAATGTTATGGGAACTGGAAGTCTATGGAAAATAGGTTTACTTCACTTTATTCTGCCAGCGGTAATAGCCTTTGTGGTTAGTGAGTATCTGAGAAAGAAGAATATAATAAAATATGGTGATATGAGTCTGAGTATAGAAAAGAAATAGTTTGCAGATTAATAATTCATAGACAAAATAATATGATAATAAACATGATGGGTGCCATATAGTATTTGTCATCTCAACCATATTATCCTATAATTAGTATATATTGTGGAAAATCAAGAAATTAGAGGTGGTAATGTGGCAAAACTGGTACTGGTTACAGGCGGTTCTAGAGGCATTGGGAGAGAAACTGCAATTAAATTTGCAAAAGAAGGTTACAATGTTATTGTGAACTATAAAGAAAGAGAAGATATGGCCAAGTCTGTTGTAGATGAAATATGCAAACTCGGGCGAACAGCCATTGCTATAAAAGCGGATGTATCAAATTATTCAGAAGTTGAAGAAATGTTCAACACCATATTCAAGTATTTTAACAGACTTGATGTGCTCGTAAATAATGCAGGCATTGGTGATATTACACCGTTTAGTGATATTACAGAAGAGCACTGGAGAAGAATTTTTGATACTAATGTAAATGGCGTATTTAACTGTTGTAAATTTGCTGTGCCTAAGATGGTTTCACAGCAGGAAGGTGTGATAATAAACCTGTCTTCAATATGGGGTATAGTTGGCGCTTCATGTGAGGCTCATTATTCAGCTACTAAAGGAGCAATTATAGGTTTTACAAAGGCTCTTGCTAAAGAACTGGGTCCTTGCAATATAAGAGTAAATGCAGTTGCACCTGGTGGAGTGAGAACAGATATGCTTAAAGATGTTCCAGAGGAGATAATGGACAAGGTAAAAGAAATGACACCTCTTAGAAAGATTGCAGTTCCGGAGGAAATTGCAGAATATATATATTTCCTGGCATCGGATAGTGCAGATCTTATGACAGGACAGATTGTGAGTCCAAATGGTGGGTTTACAATATACTAAAAAAGACAGTAAATAGCAAAATATAAGTTCATATATCATGATATATATTAAAAACATGAAGATACACGCTTGATATATATTAAATACATCGAGATATATCTAGCAATACACCTTAATATATATCATGATATGTTTTTAATCTAAGATAATACATATTTAAAATACTTTCAAAACATCAGAATATACATTATAAGGAAAATACAGGCATTGATTTATGGTTTGATATATGAAATGATAAAAATATATGATGTTTTAATATACCTTTTGGAGGTGGAAGTTTGAGTTTTAAAAAGCGATTTTACTTTATAGCGACTTTACTCTTATCAGTTACTCTATTAGTTTTTTCAACCTCATGTAAAAAAAATGGCAAAGGCAATGAAAACTCTAATAGTCAAAACAATAATGTGAGTCAAAATTCTGAAAATAAATTATCGGGTAAAACCATAAAGGTTCTTGCTGCTGACTATATGATTCCATCAGAAGACCTGAGAAATGAATTCAGGGAAGAAACAGGAATAGTTGTTGAGTACGAAAAAGTAAACTGGGAACAGATACCGGATGCGCTTGAGATCAACAAAATGGAAGCTGATATTGTTGAGGTTGACTGGACCAGACTAGGTCTATTCAAGAGAAATGAGTTCTTAGAACCGATTTCAAAAGATGAGTTTGATATTGAGGATATGCCTTCAGTTAAAGCATTTACTTTTGCAGATGAAATATATGCAATACCTTATTTCAATGACTTCACATCTATATTTTATAATACGGAACAATACAGTTCAGCTGATATAGGTGAGTTACCTAAAACATGGGATGAAGTTCATGAGGATTCGGTGAAGATTTCTGGGAAGAATATAAGTAGATATCCTTTCTCTACATCACTTAGTGACACTTCAGATACAACTATGGAGTTTATTTCACTAGCTTACTCCAGAAATGGAAGGCTGTTCAATGACAACGGAACTCTGAATATCGAGAGCGCTGACGATACTCTTGGATTTATAGATACTCTAGTCAAAGAAACACTTATTTCACCATCATCAATAAACTATTATGTGCT
Source organism: uncultured Clostridia bacterium (assembly GCA_964489735.1). Classification (GTDB taxonomy): domain Bacteria; phylum Bacillota; class Clostridia; order Tissierellales; family Gottschalkiaceae; genus Andreesenia. Next base: position 6,168 of record CAZBAL010000039.1, read on the forward strand.
TGATGACTACAGAAAAATAGCATCTGGTGAAACAAGTTGTACAATCGGACCGGCTTCATACATAATTGGTTTGAATGATACTGAAAATTCAAATGTTGTCGGAAAAATAAAGCTATCTAAACTGCCAGGTAAAGATGGAATATTTGAAAGTACGCTGTCATCATCGGTTGGATTTGGAATAATGAAAAGTTCCAAAGAGAAAGAAGCAGCTAAGAAATATATTGAGTGGTTTACATCAAAAGAGGTGCAGGAAAAAATATTTAAAGAGAGCAATATAATTCCTTCTAGAATATCAGTTCTAGAAAAGATGACTAGTTCAAATGAGATTGAAAATTCAGGAGATATGCTGGAAATTGCAAAAAATGTTGAATTTCCAATACCTGATGGAGTGAAGCTGTTCTATAAGGAAATTGATCCTATCATATCATACTGTATAAACAGAATGGCGATTGGAGAGATGAACAAAGATGAAGCTCTAAGTCTTATGGACAGAGCAATTACTCAGGTGTTAAATGGACAGGGCACTCCTGCTGAAATAAATAGAACTCTTGAATAGATAGAAGCCATGTATAACTTTCATAGAACAATCAATACTGTAAAGTGATTACTATAGAACTAACATTATAAAGCAAATAAAGGACCATCAAAACTATATTGAGCTTTTAGGCTTAACGGTTTGATGAGTCCTTTTTTTATTTTAACAAATTGATTAATCTAAATGTTTATTTTTTATATTTCTCTTTTCTCTTAAGGCTTTGAAAAATTGACTCAGAATACTTGAACATTCTGATTTCATAATGCCGAATTCAATATCCACTTTATGATTGAAGCTGGATGTCTGAAGAATATTGACTGCTGAACCGCATGCTCCCATTCTTCTGTCCTCGGTTCCTATAATAACTCGGTCGATTCTGGAATTGACAAGTGCTCCGGCACACATAGAGCAGGGCTCTAATGTCACGTACATAGTGCATCCGTTAAGTCTCCATGAGTTGATATTTCTGCATGCTTCTCTTATGGCTATCATTTCAGCATGGGTTGTAGGGTCATTCATATTTTCTTTGAGATTGAATCCTTTGCCTATTATTACTCCATCTTTCACTATCACAGCTCCTACAGGAACTTCACCCATATTATAGGCTTTGAGTGCTTCATCATATGCTTTTTTCATAAAATAGTTCTTCAATTGAATATGACACCTCAACTATTTGGCACGCCCGGCAGGAATCGAACCTGCAATTCGCCCTTAGGAGGGGCGCGCGATATCCGTTTCGCTACGGGCGCACAGTATTTCTTTAAAAAATATTATATCATATTTTAGGTTCTATTCACTCTATTATTGAATAAATTTAGTTGAAATATGTGTTTTCTATGTTTATAGCAGGCATTAGAGTGTTGATATAATCAAGAATATTATGATATAATTAGGCTCTATAAGGGCATTGTAAATAAGTACTTATAATAAATAATAATATATTGGTAAGGATGTGATCTTATGTTGGATATAAAGAGAATTAGACGCAATACCGAAGAGGTAAAGGAAGGTCTAGCAAAAAGAGGTGGAGATTACGATATTGATGGACTTCTTGAGCTAGATGAGAAGAGAAGAGGCATTCTGGTAAAAGTTGAAGAGATGAAAGCTAAGCAGAATGAGGTTTCAAAAAGCATACCAGCTTTGAAAAAAGAAGGAAAAGATGTAAGTTCTATACTTAATGAAATGAAGGCCCTTTCAGATGATGTAACAGAATTGGACAAAGAAGTTAAGACTATCGATGCTGAAATTGTAAGCAGACTTCTTGAAATACCTAACGTTCCTTTCAGTGATATCAGTATTGGAGAGACAGATGCTGATAATGTTGAAGTTAGAAAATGGGGAGAACCAAGAGAATTTGATTTTGAAGTAAAAGCTCACTGGGATTTAGGAACTGATCTAGACATTCTGGATTTTGACAGAGCAGGAAAGATAACAGGTGCAAGATTTACTATGTTTAAGGGACTTGGAGCTAAGCTTCAGAGATCACTTATTTCTTTCATGCTTAATCTTCATACACAGGAGCATGGATATACTGAGGTTTCACCTCCATTTATAGCGAATAGAGAGAGTATGACTGCTACAGGTCAGCTGCCTAAATTTGCTGAAGACATGTTCAAATTAGAGGGAAAAGAGTATTATCTTATCCCAACTGCAGAGGTACCTGTTACAAATATCCATAGAGGAGAGATACTTGATGAAGAGGATCTTCCTGTACTAAACACTGCTTATACGCCTTGTTTCAGACAGGAAGCAGGATCAGCAGGAAGAGACACTAGAGGTATAATAAGAAATCATCAGTTTGACAAAGTTGAACTTGTTAAGCTGGTAAAACCTGAAGATTCATATGATGCTCTAGAAAAACTGACTGCTAATGCTGAGAAGATACTTCAGCTTCTTGAAATACCATATAGAGTAGTTGAGCTATGCACAGGAGATTTAGGGTTTTCATCAGCTAAAACTTATGATATAGAAGTTTGGATGCCGAGCTATGGAAGATATGTAGAGATTTCATCTTGCAGTAACTTTGAAGATTACCAGGCAAGAAGAGGTAATATAAGATTCAGATCTAGCAAGACTGGAAAGCCTGAATTCGTTCATACACTTAATGGTTCAGGGCTTGCTGTTGGAAGATGCTTTGCGGCACTAGTGGAAAACTATCAGAACAAAGATGGCAGCATAACAATACCAAAAGCATTAAGACATTATATGGGTAATTTAGAAAAAATAGATTAGTTAGATTAGCAATTACAGTCGATCATTGAGTATTCGATGAGTTTTAAATAAAGGATGATGATATATTTGAAGTTAAGATTTGTGTCGACGGCTTTGTCATTGTTTCTGCTTACGTCGAATATTGTAGTAGCGACGAATCAGGGAACACCGGTACAGGAAAATATTGTACAGGAAACGGCAAAGGAAGAAAATTTAGATAAATCAGAAGCAGTCCCACAGGAAGTCTATATATCAGGAAGTATAGATACTGGGGAAGTTATATCAGAAAATGCACCAGATAAAGTGGTTTCAATTGCAAGTACTACAAAAGTCATGACGTATCTAGTAGTAAGAGATCTTATTGCTGGAGGAAAAGGAAGCCTTACTGAAAATGTTCTTATAAGTAGGAAAGCGGCAAATACAGAAGGAAGCACTTTCAATCTAAAAGAGGGAGATGAAGTATCAGTTGCCCTTTTACTGGATTCTATCATGATTGTGTCGGCTAATGATTCATGTGTTGCTCTGGCAGAGCATTTTGCTGGTTCTACAGAAGAGTTTGTTAAGCTGATGAATGAAAAAGCTGCGGAACTCCATATGGAAACAGCTGAGTTCTATACGGTTAACGGTTTACCATCAGAAGATGACAAAGAAAATAAGATGACTCCTAGGGAGTTATTCAATCTCTCTGCTCATGTTATGAGAACTTATCCTGATGTACTTGAAGTTACTAAAAAAGAGAAATTGGATGTTCCAGAAAGAGATTTTTCTGAGCCGAATTCAAATACATTATTGGGAAAACTTAAAGGCATAGATGGATTGAAGACTGGGTTCACTGATTCAGCAGGCAGATGTCTCATTGCTACAGGTAAAAAGTCTGAAGATCAGTATAGGATAGCGACTGTTGTAATGGGAACTGACAGCATAGAAAGAAGAGATGATTTATCATTAAGTCTTATGAAAGATATGTATGATAATTATGAGAAGAAGCTTGTTTATGAAAAAGGAAAAGTACTCGATAGAAAGCCTCTGAATGATTCGAGATTTGTGAATATAGATGTGGCTATGAAAGAAGATTTTTATGCTTTTGTTAAAAAAGATGAACAGATAAAGACCGAGATAATGATGATGAAGGAAGTTAAGACTCCAATCAAAGTGGGAGATACTGTTGGAAAACTTATAGTTACTTATGGAAGCAATAGAAGAGAGGTCGATCTGACTTCAAGTGAAGATGTAGGTAGAATTAAACTTGTTGGACTGTGGATTAAAGGATTCATTGATTCTTTTAAATAAAATTCAATAAATATATTGGCATCAAACCATGCATAAAGAGTATAAATAGAGGATAACATCCGAGTTCAATGAGATATTATTTTATATATGCATAAAAAATCAGAAAATAAGAGTTTGAAAATATTTATACAGGGTAATCAATATAATAAGAAATCATAAAGATACAGATACTATAAGCTATTAAAATAGCAATTAGTATCTGTATTTTTATATTCTATAGTTCTATTTACACAATATATGTATATGATAACCGCAAATCCTTGAAATTAGAGCGTTTGGTGATGAAGGTAAAAATAATTTAATATAAATTATCTAAAACTGTTGACATATAAATCAGGATATATTATCATATTAAAAAATAGATAAAAATTTATCAATGGTAATAAGTTATACATCAGTTTTATAGAGATGTATTTTTTAGCACCAAAGATGAAAACGGTTACATATCGAAAAATTATAAAGGGGATGAGTTAAATGAGTTCAAGCAGTATTGGTTTTTTTGAAAAACGTTTCAAGCTTTCTGAAAACAATACGGATGTGAAAACAGAAGTAATGGCTGGAATTACAACTTTCGTAAGTATGGCCTATATTCTGGCAATCAATCCAATTATTCTTTCAGAAGCAGGAATGGATGCCGGAGCAGTATTTACAGCTACAGTAATAGCTTCGGTAATAGCAACTCTTATAATGGCATTTTATGCAAACTATCCATTTGTATTAAGTGCTGGTATGGGTTTAAATGCATTCTTTGCATATTATGTAGTTATTCAGATGGGACATACTTGGCAGTTTGCGCTGACCGCGGTATTTATAGAAGGTATTATATTTATACTGATGTCGTTTATAAATGTGCGTGAGGCGATTGTAAATGCAATCCCGTTGACATTGAAAAATGCAGTATCAGCAGGTATTGGATTGTTTATAGCATTTATAGGTTTTCAGGCTTCAAAGATTGTAGTAGCAGATGAAGCAACAATAGTAAAAATGGGAAGCTTCGGATCACCAGAAGCGATAGTGTGTTTAATAGGACTTTTAGCAATAATAATACTTCAGATGAGAAGAGTAAAGGGAGCACTTCTAATAGGTATAATAGTTGCAACCATTGCAGGTATACCATTAGGACTTACAAAATTAGAACATGCGGTATCACTACCGCCATCAATTGCTCCAACATTTATGGCATTCAGACATGTAGGGATTGACAATATATTAACATTAGATATGTTCTCAGTAGTTATTACATTCCTATTTGTTGACTTATTTGACACTATAGGAACATTAGTTGGGGCAGCATCGAAAGCGAATATGCTTGATGAAAAAGGTAGATTACCGAATGTTAAACAAGCACTTTTTGCAGATGCAGTTGGAACTACAGCAGGTGCAATGTTAGGTACATCAACAGTTACAACTTTTGTTGAGAGTGCAGCAGGTATATCAGAAGGTGGAAGAACAGGACTTACATCATTTACATCAGCAGTTATGTTTGCATTAGCTCTGTTTTTAGCTCCTATATTTACTGCGATACCAGCAGCTGCAACAGCACCGGCACTAATAGTGGTTGGATTATTCATGGCAGAAAACTTAATGAAAATCGACTTTACAGATTTCACAGAAGGTTTTCCAGCTTTCTTAGCCGTAATATTCATGCCTTTAACATATAGTATAGGTAATGGACTTATGGTTGGAATAATTTCATATGCAGCTTGTAAGCTTTTATCAGGAAGAAGAAAAGAAGCTTCAGTTGTAATATATATACTGGCGGTATTATTTATTTTAAAACTTATCTTTGTTGGATAAGTGAATTTAAGGAATTAAATATTGAGATTTCTCTTTAAATTTAATATATAAAAAACAAAATGTGTATTTTAAATAAATGCACATTTTGCTATGTATAGGAGGATGTATTGTTATGAAAAAGTTATTTAAAGGTAATATAGTATTTTCAAAAGAACTAGGGAAATATGAAATATATGAAAATGGTGTTGTTTTAGTGGAAGATGGAAAAGTATCGGAAGTATATAGCAGCATTGATGATATTCCTGAAGAAATAGCTTCTAAAATGGAATCTTCAGAAATTGAGCTGAATGATTTTGAAAACAAGATTATAGTTCCAGGCTTCTGTGATCTTCACCTTCATGCTCCTCAGTTTGCCAATAGAGGATTAGGTATGGATAAGGAGCTTCTTGACTGGCTGGAAACATATACATTTCCGGAAGAGGCTAAATATAAGGACATGGAATATGCAAAAAAAGCTTATAAGAATTTTGTAAAAGCTATGTGGAAGTACGGAACTCTGAATTCGATTGTATTTGGAACTATAGACAGAGAGTCTACTGAAATGCTTATGGATTTAATGGATCAGGCAGGTCTTAATGGATTCGTAGGAAAGGTGAACATGGACAGAAATGCACCGGATTTCTATATAGAAGATACGGAAGAGTCGTTAAAAGATACAGAACAGTTCATAGTGAACACTAAGGACAAATACGAAAGAGTAAAACCTATAATAACTCCGAGATTTATACCTACATCTACTGCTAGACAGATGGAAGGACTTGCGGAATTAGCTGAAAAATATGATCTGAAGATTCAGTCTCACCTTTCGGAAAATAGAGGAGAGATTGAATGGGTAAAAGAGCTTCATCCTGAAGCAGACTCATATGCAGATGTTTATAGAAGATTCAATCTGTTTAAGAAAGATAAGAATACTGTAATGGCTCACTGTGTTTGGAATACGGATGATGAGATAAAGCTGATGGAGGAGTATCAGGTGTTTGTTGCTCACTCACCTTACTCAAACACTAATCTATCGAGTGGAATTGCTCCTATCAGAAAATATCTTGATAACAATGTTCCTGTAGGACTTGCAACTGATGTTTCAGGAGGACACAATATCTCTATTCCATCAGCAATGTCTATTGCAGCGCAGATGTCAAAGATGAGATGGGTTCATGTGGATAGTCAGTACAAGCCACTTAACACAACGGAGCTGTTCTATCTTGCAACTAAAAGTGCAGGAGAGTTTTTTGGCAATACTGGATCATTTGAGAAAGGTTACTATTTCGATGCTTTAGTAATAGATGATTCAAGTCTTGATGATGTAAACGAAAGATCTATAGAAGAGAGAATCGAGAGATTTGTATATCTTGGAGACGATAGAAATATTTATAGAAGATATTCGGCAGGAAAATTATTAGAAGAGCCTAAGTTCTAAGCATAAGTCTAAAGACAAGTAAGATGTATCTGAAGAAGATATGTATCGCTTAGTGAATCTGTAGAACTTAGTTAATTTGTTGAACCAATCATTTTTAAATGATTTTTCAAAATATAGTAATAAGAGAGTGATTTAATGTCAAGCTACGGACAGGTGCAGTCAAATTCAAGTTTGCTGTACCAAGTAGAAGATAAGCCTAGACTGTCAGTATCGATTATTCTTGCGATAC
>CAZBAL010000040.1:0-13197 GCA_964489735.1 uncultured Clostridia bacterium
CTCCTTAATTAATTAATGTCTTATATTTATATACATACCCATATATTAACCTATAATTCACATAAAATAAACCTGTATCAACTTATTATTTACCATCATAATATAAAAAAGGGAGTGCTTTCGCACTCCCTATATTAAATAAATGGCTTACTCATTATTAAATTTAATTAAGCTTCTTTAGCTGTTCCTTCTTTTTCCTCTTGAGCTTTCTTCTCTTTAAGAGCTTTTAAGATTGACTCAGGAGTCATTGGAAGTTCCATCATCCATATACCAACAGCATTGTAAAGTGCTTCTTGAACAGCTGGTGGCACAGGGTTAAGAACAACCTCTCCGATAGACTTTGCTCCATATGGTCCTGTTGGCTCATATGTGTTAGTGAAATCTACCTGTACGTTCGTTCTCATATCATCCCTTGCTGGTATCTTGTACTCCATTAAGCTTGAGTTCATAAATCTACCTCTGCTATCATAGTGTACTTGCTCCATTATAGCAAGTCCAAGACCTTGAATCATTCCACCCTCAGTCTGAACTGTACAAAGTTTAGGGTTGATAGGAGTACCACAGTCAACAACTCCTACTAAGTTAGGCACTTCTAGTTCTCCAGTTTCTGTATCAACTATTACCTCTACAAAACAAGCCATGTATGGACTTGCTGCTTTTTGAGGTACGTATGATCCTGTAACTTCAATTTGATACTGAGTAGAACCATAAGTTAATTTATTTCCTAAATCTTCTATAGTGATCTTATTCTCAGGATCGTTAACATCTACAAAAACATCTCCATCGAATTCAACATCTTCTTTATTTATCTTAAGCACTCTAGCTGAGTTCTTAAGTAATTCTTCTCTAGCAAGTCTACCAGCTTCTTTAGTAGCATTTCCTGTAACATAAGTTGTACTTGAAGCATAAGCTCCAACGTCAAATGGTGTTACGTCAGTATCTGCTGAATAAACTCTGATTCTGTCTTCAGAAACTCCGATTGAATCTGCAGCTATCTGTCTTAAGATAGTATCACTACCTGTACCTATATCTGCCGCTCCAAGAAGTAATGTGAAGAATCCTTGCTCTTGGAATTTAATTGTAGCTGAAGCCGAGTCAACTCTTGGGATACCAGAACCCTGCATTGATAATGCAACTCCAACTCCCATGAATTTATTAGGTCCAATTTGCTTACCTGGATATTTTTCATCCCATCCTATAAGCTCTTTACCTCTTCTAACTGCTTCATGAAGTCCACAGCTCTCTGCAACTTGAGGTGGCTCTTTATCTCCACCAACTGTTGAAAGGTTGAATCCTACAGAAGTTTCACCTTCTCTAAGCATATTCATCTCTCTTAATACTGTTGGATCCATGTTAAGTTCGTGAGCCAGTCTGTTTACAGCACTCTCTAGTGCAAATATACCTTGAGTAACTCCGAATCCTCTAAACGCACCTGCAACAGGTAGGTTTGTATAAACTGTATAACCATGCATTCTATAAGCATCTGCTTTATTGTAAAGAGGGATAGTCTTATATCCTGCAGGTCCCATAGTTGTCTTAGAGTGCTCCCCGTATGCTCCCTGGTCAGATAGAACATTCATGTCTATCGCCTTGATCATACCGTTTTTATCAGCACCTAATTTAACATCTATTCTCATTCTATGTCTTGTAGTAGTACATAGAGTCGTTTCATCTCTATTATATATTATTTTAGCTGGCTTTCCAGTTTTCATAGTAACAGCCGCTGGGAAGAATTCAGTTGCTAAACTCTGCTTTCCTCCGAAACCTCCACCTATACGTGGCTTAATAACTCTTACTCTATCTGCTGTAAGACCTAGTGATCTCGCAACAGTTCTTCTAACGTGGTAAGGAACCTGAGTTGATGAAACTATAACAAGTCTACCGTGCATATCTTTATATGTGTAAGTTCTGTAAGTTTCCATCATCGCGTGTTCCTGAGCCTGGTTATATGTTCTCTGCTCAAATACTATATCTGATTCTTCAAGAGCCTTGTCCATATCTCCTTCATCATAACCGTATTCACAAGTAATATTTCTATCGAAATCCGGATGAATTGGGATTAATGTAGTGTAGTTCTCACTGTCAGGGTGAATTACTGAAGGATGATCGATTGCCTTTTCAAAGTCGATTACTGGTTCGTAAACTTCGTAGTCAACTTTTATCATTTTCATAGCTTTCAATACTGTCTCTTCATCTACCCCTGCAATTATTGCAACTTCGTCACCAATGAATCTTACATACTCATCAAGTATATAAGTATCATAAGTTGAAGGCTCTGGGAATGAAGCTCCTGCTCTTGTATAAGGTATTCTAGGAACATCTTTCCAAGTTAATATACATTCAATTCCAGGAACTTTTAAAGCTCTTGAAACATCTATATTTCTAATTTTTGCAAATGCATGAGGACTTCTCAGACATTTTACGATTAAACAGTCTTTTGGAGCTAAGTCATCAGTATAAACGGGCTTACCTGTAACAAGACCCATACCATCAATTTTTTCTAACGATTTCTTAACAGATTTCATCATTATTCTTCAACCCCCAATAGCTTTTTGATTGCTCTGTATTGTCCTACATATCCAGTACATCTACAAAGATTGTTTGTACAGTAATGTCTTACTTCCTCAGGAGTAGGATCTTTAAGCTCTCTTCTCATTCCAATAAGGTTCATAACAAGACCAGGACTGCAATATCCACATTGGTCTACACCCTCATCAACTAGATATCTTCCGATTTCTGCTGCTTCCTCTTGAACGCCTTCAATAGTAGTTATTTTTTTGCCTACTGCTCTAACTGCTAAATATGAACAAGATAAAACCGGTGTATCATCTATAAGTAGCGTACAAAGACCACAGTTACCAGTATCACAACCTTTTTTAACTCCAAAGTAACCTTGATCTCTTAAAACTTCAACCAAAAACTCATGTGGCTTAACATCAATAAGCTTATCTATTCCATTAATATTTAATTTAATTTCCATTATGCCACCTCCAACAATGCTCTTTTTACTAACACTTTACAAATGTCTTGTCTGTATTCTTTTGTTCCTCTTGTATTTGTACCAAAAACTAATTCTTCAGCTGCAATTTCTCCAGCTTTTATTGCAACTTCTTCTGTGATTTCTGGTTGACTATCCACATATTCCATTGCTTTATAAGCAAGCGTCGCTCTTTGTGGTCTAGCTCCTACGATTATTTTTGACTTTCCATCAATGATTGATGTAGAAACAACAAGTGCCGGATAGTCCGATCTTGAAATTCTAGCTGTTTTGATAGAAGCTTTAGCTCCTTCAACTTTTGGTACAACCACTTTTACCAGTACATCTCTTCTGAACTTTTCTTCAACTAGGTATTCTTCTAGTGAAATAGAACCTGAGTTGTGGAAATGAACCACTGCATTAGCTGCTAGTAGTGGAGGTATAACATCTGAGAATCCATACTTGTTATATACAGTTCCTCCAACAGTCGCTATATTTCTAAACTGCACTCCTATGATGTCTTTAAGACCTTCTTTGAAAAGGTTTTCAAACATCTCATTAAGTCCCTCGTGAGTTTCAAGCATTCTCAATGTTGCCATAGCACCTATTTCATAGCCCTCTTCTGTTTCCTCGATGCTATCAAGTCCTAGGTCACATAAATCCACAGCTAAACCTATTCTTCTATCTCCCATTCTAAGATACATTCCGCCACCATATATTCTGGCCGGCTTTTTCGTGCTTAGCAATTCATAAGCCTCATCAAGACTGCTCGCTTTAATATAATCACCAAAAGTTAGCATAAAATCCCTCCAATTAAAAATATTCAATAGATTAAGTATTTATTTAATAGCTTTTTATTTGATTTATTAGAAAATTTTTCACGAAAACAAAACATATTCACTTGAGCAAATAAAAAAGGCCAACACAATAGAGAACCCCTTCTCTCTAGTGTCGACCTTTTAAAGCTTGATCTATCTGACCATCTTTAATTCTTGTCAACAAAACGGATTTGTTTTCAAAAAATTTTCAGTTTTTATATCAAGTTCATTATACCAAATCCAAAATTATATATCAAGTTCATTTTGAATATTTAATCACCAAACCGCTATCCTACTGCTAGTTGTGCGTATTTTCAGTCTTACAACTACTTATAATTATTAGTCTATTGCAAACTTAATATTATCAATATTGTTTTTGGAATCACAATCTGCTGACTCCATACTAACAGGCGTTTCTATAGCTTCAAAAATAACTTTTTCCAAATCTTTTTTATTTTCTTTATAGAATACCTTTCTTACATACTCGATCAGTGAATAATTTTCCGTATTTGTCAGTATATTCTGTTCAAACACTGTGAGGACTTCCTCAGCATCCACGCTAATTGTATTAGCTTGAATAAAAACCCTGATATTTCTTGGCCCTTTCCCTGTATATTTCTTCATAAAATAGGCAACTTTCCCCTTTATAGCTTCTTCCATCTCTTTTTTCTGGTCTCTATCTATTATGCATTTATGGCCTAAAACCAAGCCATCATTTTTTTCTGTTATGATCATCTCTGCAATTTCATTTAAGTATTCAATTAGCTTAACTGTGTCTACAGGCTTTACTAGATATTTTGCGACTCCAATGTCAAGCGCTTCCAGTATAGTCTCACTATCAGAAACTGCAGATGTTATTATGAATCCACCTTCAAACCCTGAGTCTCTGGACTCTCTTATCATCTCTAATCCAGAAATCCCTGCCATCTTCAAATCTGTTATTACGATGTCAGGATTATATCTTGATATTGAGTCCAAGCCATCTTCAGCATCTGAAGCCGTAATCAATCTCCCCACACGTCTTCTCAAGAATTTTGACAGCTCTATCCTTGTAAATTCTTCATCTTCCACATATAAAACAGTTATATTACTTAATATACTACCACCTGAAAAATCACTCAATAGCCTCTTCCTTCCCTTCTCTTGGTATGCTAATTATGGTGAGCAATCCATTCATATCGTTTTTAGAAACGATAGTCCCCCCTAATATATTTTCAATTATATTTTTAGAGATATACAGACCTAACCCCGTCCCAGAATCTGAATCTTTAGTTGAGAAGTACATATCGTATAGTCTGTTAAGCTCTTCTTCACTGAGTCCACCTGCGTTATCTAAAATTTCAGTAATTGAATATTTTTCATCTTCGTGAACCTTTATCTCTATACGCTTATCCAACATCTCATCCTCAACTGCTGAGTGAGCATCTATGGAATTATTTATTACATTCATTACTGCCTGAGAATATTGCCCTTTATCCCCATATGCTTGAAGCTCTTTCCCATCCAAAGGAAGGATTATGTTTATATCGTTTTCTATCAGATTCTCTTCACTCATATACAGAAGGGATTTCACAACTTCATAAGGATAAAAATATTCCCTTTTACCCGGTGATTTAAACATATTTCTAAAATCGTCTATTGTAGTCGACATGTTATTGATGAGCTTCTTAGATTTATTTACTAAATTATTAAAATATTCCTCATCTAACTCGTCATATTTGTAAGCATCTTCAAGATTAGCTAATATTAGCATTAAATTGTTCAAAGGTTGTCTCCACTGATGAGCAATATTAGAGAGCATTTCACTCTTTGCAGACAGATTTGCCTCATACATATCTAAGGCATTCTTTTTTCTACTCTCTTCCATACGCTTCTCCATAATAGACTCATCTTCATTTCTTTTTAGTGAGATAACTTCCATTTTCTTTTTATCTACTTCTATTTTTTCTTTCAAGGATTTTATCTTTATAGCTAATCTCACTACCAAAATAGCTAACAGCACAATAATAAAGCTCATAAAAATAGTTATTTTATCCAACCAATCACTTCCTCAAATAATATTGTCTGATAATCAATCTCCAGCTCTCTAGAGTCCAGTCATACTACTGAACTTAAAAAGCGCAATACCTATCGAAATAGCCAGATTGAATGAATCAACCTTCTCAGATTGGCGTATCTTTATTCCCTTGGAATTTTCTGAGAAATAGTCCTCATCAAGGCCAGATGATTCATTCCCAAAGATTAAGGAATATGGGGATTTAACTCCCTCTATTTCATCTAGGTACTCCTCCGCTCTGAGCATAAATGCATATCTACTGTTATTTGGAAATCTACCCATATATTCATCAAAGCTTTCAAAGTATTCTATATTTGCTCTAAAAATAGCTCCCATTGAACCTCTGGCAACTCTTGGATCAAACTTATCTACTCCGGGAGAAATAATAGCTATATTACTTATATTATAACCCATAGCTGTTCTAATTATAGTTCCTAAGTTGCCCATATCTCCTGGATTGACAAGCACAAGATGATTTCCATCTTTCAATCTATCCTCATATTTCTGAAATACTCCTGCGGCATATACATTCCCCTTCTTAGAAAGTCTATTTATAAGCTTATCATTTATTTCATATTCGATACCGTTTTTATCGCATATATCCATTATTTTATGAACACCTGTATTTTTTTCTCCTTTCGAAGATAGAAAAACTTTTTGAACATTCTTCCCTCTGCTTTCAAGAAGCTCTATTGTCGGAAAGACTCCTAAAGTATAGCTGTAGTCAAACTCTTTCTTATAACTTTTTATCTGCATCTGATCATCCCCAATCTATAATTCTCCCATATTTATTTATATTTTATAATCCGTTATTATTTCTTTTAATCTAAATATGCTCCATCAAGTTTATTAATAAAAATAATCTCTACAATACTATTATATAGTATACTTAGAGTGTTGAATCAATATTTGATTGTTATTTGTAAGTTTTTATGGTATCTTTTTAGATATGCTTTTTAAATTAAAATTGAATTACTGATTTATATAAATTTAGCAATTGATTACTGAATAAAACTTTTGCTATGAAAGGAAATTTTTAATGACAGACAAAAAACTCAAATACTTCGGTATTGCGATAGTAGTCCTTCTTTCACTTATATTGATTAAGGACCTGACTGATTCTGAAGTTTTTTTAACTCTGAGCAAAATACTTACACCATTTCTATATGGATTTGTAATAGCATATTTCTTAAATCCAATTATAGAATGGCTGCATAGAAAAATAAATAAAAACAGACTTCTAACCATACTCTTCGTCTATTCTGTTCTCTTGGTTATTGTCTACTGGTCGTTTAAATTCATTATGCCGATAATTATATCAAACCTCAATTTCTTCATAAGGGACTTACCAAACTCAATAAATAAGTTGATGCATATATTAGATAGTAAAATATTATCTAATTTAAGTCCTGAATATGCCGATACCTTATCCATGAAGATACGAAAGTCCTTGGGATCGATTGGCAGTACGAATTTCGACCTCGGTCTTCTACTGCATTATACTAAGTATGCTACAGATTTTCTGATGAATCTAATTATAGGAATAGTAATATCAGTCTATATGATAAAAGATAAGGAAAGATTGATATCTCTATTCAAAAGACTTATGTACAGCTATATGGATAGCAGCTTTGTGAATAGTATAATCAGTTTTCTGACAGAATTAAACGAGGTTTTCTATAGGTTTTTAATTGGAAAGGTCATAGACTCAGCTATAATGGGAGCTATTTTCTATGTTCTGCTATTCCTTATACAGATTCCTTACTCAATAATAATGAGTATAGTCTTCGGATTGACAAATATAATACCATATTTCGGACCATTCTTAGGTATTATAACATGTACAATGATAGCTTTGATATATGCTCCAGAGTATTCAGTACTCGTTTTTATAATGACTGTACTGCTTCAGCAGTTTGATGGCTTCTACCTTGGACCAAAAATACTCGGTGGAAGAGTTGGCCTTTCGCCATTCTGGACGATGGCAACAATACTAATTGCTGGTGGTCTATTTGGTGTGGCTGGAATGTTGCTCGCTGTACCTGCAGCATCAGTTGTAAAATCACTTCTGAACAGATCTATGGAAGAGAGACTTTTAAAGAAAAATATATACATCGAGTCTAATGATGAATAATAAAATGTGATATAAAAAATCCCCCTGTGCTATAAGTTTATGCAATCACTGCATGAACTCATAACACAGGGGATTTCTTCATTCTATAATCGATTCCATCACTTAATTTTATACTTTTTGTTTTCAAATACATAACCACTTACTCCCGCTAGAAGAGCTATATATCCTACTACCACAACAACATTCATAAAGTTCGAGTCGGATTCAAGTCTATTTCCCATAAACAGCTTAAAGAACGACATCGTTGAATTTATAGTAACTGGATAAAGGGAGGCTTCGAATGAACCAACCAAACCCATTACAGCAAAAACAGAATAAAATATTAGAAAATTTATTAATCTGCTCTTAGTAAATTGCGCTACTAAAGAAGCCAATAGAGTTATTATAGCAATCGGGAAAATACTTATAGCTAGTGCCACTATGGCTTTATACACATCTTCCGATACCATTCCTTGACCTACCATTGTAACAAAACTGCTGAAAAAATAGTTTATGGCTACCATTATGAGTAAGTATAAAGCAATAGCTCCTATTTTGCTCATAAAAAGCGTTCCTCTGCCAATAGGCTTGACAATATATCCTAATACATAATTTTTCTTTTGTTCTCTGGTGAAAATTCTAAGTGATAGTATTATCGCCATAAAAGGAACAAAAAATCTCATCATGATGTCATGAGAGGAGAATACAGCACTTCCAAGTCTTATATCTATATAGTCATTCAAGAACATAAAGATATAAGTCACACTTTTAGGGATTAAGGATATCAGTACTGAAAAAGCAAAAAAGCCTTTCATCATGATTAGCTTCTTAAACTCATTTTTAATTCCCGTAAATAACATTTAGTTCTCCCTCTCTTATCTCGTATATTATATCTGCAATGTCTATCATATCTTCTAAACTATCTGAAGATAGAAGTAAAGTCTTCCCACCTGCTTCAGAATTTATTATGTTTTTTATTTCATCGCGTTCAGGTTTGTCCAGACCATCTAAAATCCCATCATATACCAGAATCTCAGGATTGTTTAGCACGGATATAGCTATAGCAAGCTTTGATTTCATAAAATTGCTAAGAGTAGAGATCTTCTTATTCCTATAATCATAGAAGTAGAACCTTTGCATCACATCTTCAATCCTTGGATTTGTGAGCTCTCTAAAGTAACTGCCATGAATTTTAAAAGCCTTCCCAACAGTCAGCCTAGGATCTAGCACATCTTTAAATGCAAAGCCGATTTTCCTGATTATTGTATTTCTTTTTTTGTTTATATCTATTCCAAATATATTTATCTTTCTTTCTCTGGACTGATCTATTCCAAATATAGCTTTTATAAGCTCAGTCCTTTCAAAGTTCTTTTCGCTGTATATTCCAATTTTAAGATTTTCTTCAATGTATATATTCTGAGTATTCATTTTTATATCATCTATAATCAGTTTCTCTATTTCAATTATATTCAAAGCTAAACCCCACCTTGTCCATTCTCCATTTTCTGAATAGGGAGAACATCTTTGCCTTCCAGATTAAATCTCTTTATTCTGGCTTTTGAATAATCCACATTAACAATATTTTCTATTTGCAGGGTGTTTTTCTTTCCCATACTGTCATCAGCAGTCACTAAGACGGATACATCATACTTTACAATCTTCTCATCTTCTATGACAAACTCTGCATCTATCCGTTCCACATCTATATTTCTGTAACCGTAATATTCATTAATGTATTCATCTGTTCCTTCCTGCAAGACTTCACTTCCGGTCGCCATGAAATTAGAGTGAGCAACCAATCCAAAGATGATTCTGCTCAAGCTCGGAACTTGAGATCTTTCAAGATGAACCTTTATAGTATTTCCTTCTTTAACAAAATGTTTTTTTGCATCACCAACAGCCATAGACAGTCCTGTTTTCGTGACTCTTCTGGCCAAGAACTCTTCGAAAATCGCAAACCTTTTGTCAAAACCATAGCTTGTCTCATTCTTATAGTACTTATCATCAACGTAAAATATCACATCATTACCTTTGCCGTATACTTCGTACTTTTTCTCTTCTTTGTTTGTCTTGAAGCTATTTGACATATAGGTTTCATCTTGATCCGCACTCAGTCTAATCATACCAGATAGATTGGTGATATTATTTTCACTGACACTGAACTCATATTCAAGATTTCCCTCTTTAGGCATCATGCTTCTATCAAAAGCCTTAATAAATTCATCGTAACCTGATTCCTTATTCATAAAAGAAACTCCACTAAAAACAACTAAAACTAAACCAATGACAAACACAGTCATATACCTTTTTGAATTCAAACGTCTCACCTCTCAATCTATCTGACTCTGTTCATTAACGCACATTTTTATTTCATATTATTATCTCATATATTGATTACATCAAACTAAATCAAATCTTAACAGTTTATTAACTCTATAGTTAGTATCTTCCTATATTTATAAATCGAATAAATCTTATTGTCTTTATAGCTGATTCGGACAGAGCTTTACTCATGCTTTAAATCAGCAAATTTATAACCTGTACCCCATACCGTTTCAATATATCGAGGCTTAGATGGATTATCTTCAACTTTCTCTCTTATCCTATTTACATGTACTGTAACCGTTGAAACATCACCAAATGCATCCATACCCCATATCTTATCAAAAAGTGTTTCTTTCGTGAAAACTATATTAGGATTCTTAGCCAAAAACTCAAGTAAATCAAATTCTCTATTTGTTAGCTTAATTTCTTTACCTTTTTTAAGCACCTGACGAGATTCAGAGTTTATAACTATATCTTCAAACTCAATGGCATTCCCTTTTTTCTCAACTTTTTCTGTAGATTTATACCTTTCCACATTCCTCTTAACCCTGGCAACCAGTTCCTGAGGATCAAAAGGCTTTACAACATAATCATCCGCTCCAAGTCCTAGCCCTCGTATCTTATCAATAGAGTCCTGTTTTGCTGTAACCATAATTATTGGAACATCCTTAACTTCCCTTATGCTCTTGCAAATTTCAAAACCATCAAGATCCGGTAACATAATATCTACAATTATGAGACTGTAATCCCCATCTAGTGCTTTCTCCAGACCAACCTTACCGTTATGAGCCACATCAACTTCAAAACCACTTATCTCCAGATAATCTTTTTCAAGTTCTGCGATGTCTTTCTCATCTTCAATTACTAGTATTTTTTCCATATTATTCACTCCTCCTAGGCAGTTTTATAGTTATTACTAATCCATTATCATTATGAGCCGCAATAGTTCCTCCATGCCCCTCTACAACACGCTTTACTATGGATAGTCCAAGACCGCTGCTTTTTCCCGGATCTGTCCTAGAGCTGTCAGCTCTGTAGAAAACTTCAAATATTTTATCTAAACTTTCTTCTTTTACACCTGGTCCATTGTCCTTGACCTCAAGGCAAATATATTCTTTTTCCAGATAGGTTCTAAATCTTATTTTTACACCTTCGCCAGCATATTTACAGCTGTTTTCCACCATATTAAACAAAACTCTTATGAACTGTGTTTTGTCTAAACTGACCATTATCTGCCTGTTAATTATTCCAACGTAATTTATACTGATATTCCTTCCATCATACTCCTGAACCATATTCTTGACTTCTTCAATCATGAAACCTATAAAATCAATTTCTTCAAAATTAAATCTCATGCTTCCCGATTCCAGTCTTGAATAAGAGTATAGTATCTCTATCAGGTTCTCTAGTTCTTCAGTTTTTGTGTATATGGTTTTCAGGTACTTTTCCTGTTTCTCTGGAGTGTTAGCTATCCCATCCATCAGTCCTTTGGCATATCCTTTGATAGAGGTCATAGGTGTTCTCAGATCATGAGATATTCCAACTATCAGCTGTTTTCTATCTTCATCGAAGTTTTTCTGTTGCTCAACTGAAGCCCTTAACTTTTCTTTCATATCATTAAATTCAGTTATTACTTCTCCAAATTCATTTTTTTCATCATATTTTATGGTGTATTTGTAGTCTTCTTTCCTAATTTTTTCAGTTCCATACTTCAATCTATATATTGGATTTAAAATATATCGGGATAGATATCCTGTCAGTGCAATATTTGTTACAAAAAACATAGATATACTCATGAATACAAAGAGAGCTAAATATGTAATTGCTGTTTTCAAGACAAAGTCCATATCTACATACTGGTAGGGAACCATATTGCCGACAGCTAGTATTGACCTCTCTGAATCCTCTATATGAAAGTTTTTCTTGATTATATTCTTGTTATCAATCTGGAGAATATTTGAGTTCTTATAAGTATCCATATTATAGTTTATGCTTTCTAGAAACTTCTTATTTTCATCACTCATATTAGAGTCTATTATTTTCCCATTCTGTATGAGCTGAATCTCATATCCTCTGTTTCTAAGATAATTATCCATCTCTGAATATATCATATTTCTATTTTCTAAACTCTGAGAGTATTCCATTCTATTGAGTGTCTGATCTATATACCTCTCTACTTCTCTTATATCGTTTTGACTCTCCTTGAACTTCTCCAAAGATATACCAGTTACATTTCTAAATGATATAGCTAGTATTAAAGTCACTATGAGCATAGTAGCTACAGCTATAAGCATTGCAATTATATTGCTGACTATCAACTTGCTTCTGAGTTTCATTGTATCACCTACAATCTTTACAAATCTCAATATTAAATTTTGCCAATTTCATTGAGTATATAAGCTTACTTATCTAATTATAACTTTATTTCAGATTATAATCAAAAACTATGTTAAATTATCATACATTGTTCTTTGTTGAGGTTTTTGCTTGTTTTATTCATGAACTAACGTGTATAATGTTATAAATGGAATATAACTTTATACAATAATTATATTTAAATAAACTAGACTATAAAGCTAAAGGAGGAGATTATCATAAAAGAGTTTTATGATAAGTATAAATGGAGAATTATCTGTTCTTTGACAGCTCTTACTGTAGCCCTGCTCATAATAAATATTGGCTTTTTAAAAACACTCTTGGTTCTAATTTTAGTAGGGATAGGTTTTCTAATTGGACAATGGCGTGATAATGGCGTAGACCCGGTGGAATTTCTTAATTCACTCTTTGGAAATCGCTAATACTTCATTGACACAAGTCAAAAAAGATGGTAAAATATACCCTGTAGTAAAAATTTGGCGGCGTAGCTCAGTTGGCTAGAGCATGCGGTTCATACCCGCAGTGTCAGCGG
>CAZBAL010000041.1:0-12883 GCA_964489735.1 uncultured Clostridia bacterium
CGCTGTTCCCAAGGGAATGAATAATTTCTGAAATTTTTCTAAGAAAAGAGTTGATATTATTTAATATTTATTCATAGAAAGAGGGCCTACTAAGTATATATACAAAACAAAGGTCATTTATAAAATTCCCCAATATTTAAAGTTGAAACAATAGAAAATACATTAGCATTTACAAATTAATTCCATGATATACTATAAACTTATAGACATTAATATTAGGAAAAGTATATTTATGCAGAAAGGGAAACTTTATGAAAGAGAAAATAGTAAAACCAATATATTTTGTTTTGATAGGAATTATTTTAACTTTATTAACTACAATTTCATTGATATTTGTTGATGCTCCATTTTTTGTCTATTCAAATATAGCGGGCATTATCCTAGTATCATTAATATTTGGTAATATAGCTGGTATTTTATTTTCTGTTACTGTGGCGATTGCAAAGTTTTCAATGAATTTGTCAAGTTCTATAATAAGTGCTGATTTGTTAAAGAATATAACAGAAGTTTTAATAGTTGTATTCTTGTTTAGAGCAAATAAAAAATGGACAACTAAAGCGGTTGCTTCTGTAGTAGTGTTAACTTTATTAGTGAAGCCTTTATACTTTTTATATTATTATTTACTGAATAAGAGTGATTACAACACCATAGAAAATGTAAAGAATAATGTTATAGGATATTTTAAGGGAGAGTTTGTCAAAGTAGGATTTACATATATATTTTCGATTAGTATTGCATGTTTATTTATAGTTATATATGACAAAACTTTAAGAAAGAGAGGGTTATAGAATGAAAAAAATATTACTCAGCTTAGCTTTATTGTTATCAGTATTTATGCTTTTTGGCTGTTCAAAAGACAACGATAGTGTAAAGACTTCTAATGATGGTGTAGAAGTAACTACTGTTAAAGTAGAGGATTTGAAAGATGATGTGCAGATTATTGATACTAGAGAAGAGGCAAGTTACATAGGCTGGAAAAATGAAAAGGGATATGGTGGGCACATACCTAATGCTAAAGATTTTCCAGCAAGTTGGCTAAAATATGAAACTGACAATAAGAACATCGATATGGAACTAGACAGAAGAGGCATAAAAAAGAATGTTAAAACTGTAATCTATGGAGATGATACTTTAGAAGATGAAGTATTCAGTAAATATGCAGATTTAGGTTTTACAGATTTATCAATTCTTGAAGGTGGATTGAATAAGTATGCCGAAACAAATGACAAACTGGATTCTTTACCCGGATACAAAATATACGTAAGTCCCCAATGGGTTCAAGATGTAATGGATGGAAAAGAAGTTGAAAATGCACCTAAAGGAAAATATAAAGTTGTAGAGATAGATTTTGCAAAGTCTGAAAGTTATAATGAAGGACATATAGAAGGAGCTGTATATATAAATACAGATAAATTGAACCATGTTCCAGGTCCGCGTGAGGTTGCAGAATACGAAAATATACCAATCGAAGAACAGAAAAAAATATGGAATTTCCCAAAAGATGATGTTATAAAAGAGGAACTTGAAAATGCAGGTATAGATAAGGATACTACAGTAATTCTGTATGCTTCTTATGCTGCAACAACAGCGGCTAACAGAGCAGCTTTAGTTATGGACTATGCAGGCGTGGAAGATATCAGGTTAATAAACGGCGGAAAAGAGTTATGGAAACTGGAAGAACGTAAA
Source organism: uncultured Clostridia bacterium (assembly GCA_964489735.1). Taxonomy (GTDB): domain Bacteria; phylum Bacillota; class Clostridia; order Tissierellales; family Gottschalkiaceae; genus Andreesenia. Next base: position 1,687 of record CAZBAL010000041.1, read on the forward strand.
TTGGTAAAAGATGAACCTAAGATAGAAAAAGTTGATTTCGGTATAGATATTCCAGCAAATCCAGATATCAGATTTGATTATGAAAAAGAGATGGAGTTAGTAAAGGATGAAAATGCTGTCATAGCATCGGTTAGAAGTTGGGATGAATATCTTGGAAAGAAAAGTGGATATACGTATATTTCTGAAGCTGGAGATATAGAGAACTCTAGATTTGCATATGCCGGTTCTGATCCCTATGCCATGGAGGACTTTAGAAATATAGATAACACTCTATTCAACTACAAAATGATTGAAGAAAGATGGAATAAATGGGGAATAACATCTGACAAGACAATTTCATTCCATTGCGGTACTGGCTGGAGAGCGAGTGAAACTTATTATGTAGCTAAAGCTTTGGGGTGGAATAAAATAGGAGTTTATGATGGTGGATGGTATGAATGGACTAAATATCCAGATAGTCCTGTTATGAAAAAAGGATTACCAGATGATGCTCCAGAAAAAGAACCACAAGAATATTTTTATGAACATTTATTTAAATAGCAATATATAGTTGTTATAGAATATGGTAGTTTTATAGGGAACATAAAAGACTGAAGGAAATACTATCCTTCAGTCTTTCTCTATTCATTAGAGGTATTCCTATATAATCCTTTTCTTCCATCTTCCCGTACTGATAAAAATAATGGAAAAGACAATTGACAGTACAGATGCCAGTGGTACTGAAAGACCTAAACCTATAAGTCCTTTACCGAGTGTAACTCCTAAAATATAGGACAGAGGGATTCTGACAAATACGGATGAGAATATTCCATTTAGCATAGCGAATGTAGTTCTGCCGCTTCCATTCAAGAAGCCATTAAGATTGAATTTAAATGCTACCAAAAGAAAGTCTATGCTGTACAATTTCAGATACTCTCCGCCTGCCGCCACGACTCCGTAATCTGCTTTGAATATTCCCATTATAGACTGTGGATGCAGTTGTGCCCATAGCAGGAAGACTAAAGCAGATATAAGTGATAGTCCTATACTTATTCTTAAAGCTTTCATAGCTCTTTCAGGTCTGTCAGCTCCTATATTCTGAGCTGTGAGTGCTGCAAGCGCATAAGATAATGCCATCGGAGGCAACATGGAGAATGTTTCAAACTTGGCAACAATACCTACTGCAGCAGACTCGTTGACTCCCATATCATTGGCTATTGCAACAATTACCAGGAAAGAGCCCCATAACAGAACTTCTTGAAGTGATAGGGGAAGGCTTACTCCTAAGAGTTTCCTGACTTTATCGCTGTTTAATTTGAGATTGCTTCTGTTAAATTTAAATATACTGCTTTTTTTAGACAGATACCAGATTGCAATGAGCATGCTGATTCCTTGCGATAAGACAGTTGCCAGTGCCGCTCCGGAAGCCCTTAGCTCTAAAACACCTACAAAATATATATCCAGCAATATATTGAAAACACAAGCGATTGAAATAAATATAACAGGTCTTTTGGAGTCACCTAATCCTCTTAGAACTGCACTGATTGCATTATATCCAAATATGAATACAGTTCCAGCTGAAGCAATCAATACATAGTTTTTTGCATCTTGATATGCGACATCAGGTGTGTTCAGAAGTTTGAGCAACGGGTTATAAAACAAAAACATAGCCACTGCAATTATTATGGAGGCAATAATGCCTAAAACCATCATAGTCCCTATTGTCTCATTAGTATCGCCCTCTCTTTTTGCTCCAAAATATTGCCCAACTAAAATGGTTCCACCCATTGTGAGTCCCAGTACTATTCCGTTTACTATCTGCATTACCTGAGTTGAAATAGCAACACCGGAGAGACCGGCAGTATCTGTGAACAACCCTATTATTAGCAAGTCTACAGTCCCATAAAGTGCTTGTATCAAGTTTGCAATGATAAATGGAACGGAGAATCTTATTAGAGATTCATAGATATTGCCTTCAGTAAGAGATATTTCTTTTCCTTTCATAAATAGATCACCTAGACTTCAAGTTTCAATATTTCTTTAGATACATTCTACCAGATAGTCAGATAGTTCACAAGACTCATTATAGCCTTCTGTCATTTTATATTCACTCAAAACATGATGCAGAGGATAATATTATTACAAAATATAGTTTGAGAAGGTAAATATGTGTGTATTTACTAAAATAAGGGGTCATATTATTACTAGAAAAACATGCGATCAGAGGTGAGTTGGGATGATAAATATATTTTATTTAATATTGTTTTTGGGTGAGGTTGCTCTATGGGTAGGAGTAGGAAGATTAGCTTATTTAACTCTAGATAGTTCTAGGGGATTGTCAATTTTTGCTGCGGTTGTTGCCACGATTATAATATTAGTTTTATGGGGATTTTTCTTCTCTCCGAAAGTAGATTTCCGTATAGACAAGCTACCGAGAACAATAGCAATTGTTATAATGTCAGTTGCCGTTGGAGCAGGGCTTTATATAAAAGGAGATCGTAACTTTGGACTTTTGGTGCTTAAGGGAACAACTTTTGTACAGATAATTGGTCAGTATTTTTTATCAGATAATTAGCTTATTAAGTTTTCAAGAGGGATGTAAGTGTGAAAAATGAAAGTTATAAAGTTATTAAGAATAAGAAATAAAAAGGGGGTATTACAAAGATGAAGAAGGAACTGACTGAAAATCAAAGAAAACTGGATACAGATCTTTGGATTATATTTCTTACATCTTGTGTTATAATAAATACATAAATAATTTTGGAGACTGGGGGGAATATAAAACCTTCAGTCTCTATTTTTGTTTTTAAAGAAAATTCAGGAGATGATAAAAATGGCGGGATTTAAATATGAGATAGTTGAAGAAATAGGAAATATATCAGAATCAGCAAAAGGATGGACTAAAGAATTGAATTTAGTTAGCTGGAATGATAGGGATCCTAAGTATGATTTAAGGGACTGGGCACCAGGTCATGAAAAAATGGGCAAAGGAATTACAATGTCTAAAGAAGAACTGAAGGCATTGAAAGAAATATTGAATAGTTTAGACTTGTAGCGGTTTTATTACACTAGAATTTGTATGTATATGATATTAGAGTGTAATAAACTATATATGAGTCGAAATTTGGGGTGATTTTATGATAAGAATTAGTGATTTAAATAAAAGTTTTGGGGATAGAGTTTTGTTCGAAATTGAAAAACTCACCCTAAGCGACTCAGATAAAGTGTTTTTGATAGGAAAAAATGGAGTTGGAAAATCAACTCTCTTAAAAGTTATTGGTGGAATTGACAAGGAATTTTCAGGAGTTGTTAAAGCGGACAATTCTGTATTCTATGTAGATAAGTTTTCTAAAACAACAAAAAATGACCACGCTTATAGCCTGGCAAATCTGAATAAATGGAATAAAATGAGTCCTGGAGAGATGACTAAAGCAAATATAATTGATGCAGTACTATCAAGTGGCTTTCTGCTTATAGATGAGCCTACAGCGAATCTTGATTCTCATGGAATAGATATCATAATTGATCTATTGAAAAAAAGAAAGGAAGGCTTCTTAATTGTTTCTCATGATAGGAGATTTATCAATGAACTCAGTGATAAAATAATTGAGTTGGATGATGGAAAAATTAACGAATATTACGGGAACTATGAACATTATCTGAAAGTTAAAAAAGAATTGTTGAATAGACAGAACAAAGAGTATGAAGAGTATAAGAGTGAAATAGCGAGATTGGAGCAGTCTATAGGTCATATAAAAAAGGAAAGGTCTAAGATAAAGACTACACCGAGGAGGATGGGAAATTCTGAAGCAAGACTCCATAAAATGGGTGGCCAATCCAATAAGAAAAATATGGACAATAGAATCAAGTCCATTGAATCTAGAATCAAGAATATGGAGGTAAAGGAAAAGCCTAAGGAAACAGGGGTAATGTCCATTACTATACCTGAACAGGAACGGATCAAGTCTGATAGAATAATATGGTCAGATAAGCTTAACAAGAGATTTAATAATAAAATGATATTTGATAATGCGAATTTTTTACTGAATCCAACAGATAAAATTGCATTGATAGGTAAAAATGGTACTGGAAAGTCGACACTCTTAAAAATGATAATCGATGGAGAAAGTATCAACAAGCATAAAAGACTTAAACTTGGGTACTATTCACAAGGAAATGAATCTCTGGATTTGAAAAAAAGCATAATAGAAAATATAAGTGAATCAAGTATTTATGATGAAACTTTCAACAGAATCGTACTTGCAAACTTACTGTTTGGAGCAGAAGATATTAATAAGAGGGTTGAAGTTTTAAGTGATGGAGAAAAATCCAGAGTGAAAATAGCTAAGCTGCTACTGGGTGATTACAACTATCTTGTTCTAGATGAGATAACAAACTTCTTGGACTTAGAATCTCTTGAAATAGTTGAAGAGCTTTTGAAGAATTATGACAGAGGATTCATATTTGTTTCCCATGACAGGTGGTTTACTGATTCGGTTTCTGATAGAAAACTGGAAATAAAGGGGAATAAAATAATAGACTTAAGTAAGAAGGTTGAGAAAACAAAAGAATCAGACAGTTTGCTTAGAGAGTTTCGAATCTCAGAGGTGCTTGCAAAACTTTCATCTGAGACCTCTGAAGAAAGGCGAAAAGAATTAGAAAAAGAGTATGAAAATCTAACGCAGGTCCATTTCGAAAAAAGATCCTAATGATTATGAAGAATGGGAGAAGGCACTAATGGAGTCAGCTGGTAAGAAAGAAGACTGGACAGATAAAAAGTATACTGAACCAGTAATTTCTCTTTTGAAAGCAAAAGGTCTGGTTGGTTAAGTTAGTTATGATAAATAATAGAATTGGTATTCTATAATAAGCTGGACATGAAATAAATAAAATTCTCTGAGATATGACTATTTGATGTTATAGCTCAGAGTTTTTTTATTTATATTTACTATAGAAAATGCTGTAATGATATGGAAATATACTGCCAATACTAAGAAATAACTAGTATCATTATATTAAGGTGACTTAACTATCAATACAAACTCTATATTATGTTGACTTATGTATGATAGAGGAATCAATATAAAGTTAAAAATTAAAATATAATAATGTGACAATTAATCAGGGGTGATGGAATTGTTGAAAAAGAACTATCTATGCGGAGTCTGTCCAGGAGGCTGTGCTGTAGATATTGAACTTAAGGATGGGAAGATTGAATCATTAGAGCCCTCATCAGATTCTCCTTTTAGCTCCATCTGTCTTAGGGGCAGGTATGCCAAAGAGATTGTTTATTCTGAAGATAGAATAAAGACTCCACTTATTAGGGTTGGTGAAAAAGGAGAGGGAAAGTTTAGAGAAGCAAGCTGGGACGAAGCTTTGGATTTTGCTGCTGAGAGTTTTCTTTCTATAAATGAAAAACATGGTCCTGAGTCATTATGCTCGCATCATGGAAGGGGTGCTTTTGAGCAATCTACATTGGACTACTTAGCTGTTAACAGGAAGTATGAAAATGCAAATATGGGATTCTTTGAGCCACTAGGTTCTCCAAATTATACTAGTGTAGGTTCTGTCTGCTACAATGCTTACGGTGTTCTCGCACCGGTTACTCTATTTGGGATAATTGGATCAAAGCTTATTCCAGATGTGGAGAATGCGAAGACAATCTTTGTATGGGGATCTAATCCTGCAACTGACTCTCCTCCATTTATGTTTCAAAGACTTTTGAAAGAGAAGAAAAGAGGTCTGAAAATAGTTGCTGTGGACCACTTTAAGAGTGACATATGTAAAAGAGCTGATAACTATTATTTAGTACGCTCAGGTACGGATGGAGCTCTACTGCTTGGAATTATAAATCAGATAATAGAAAAAGAACTGTACGATAAAAAGTTTGTAGAGGATCACTGTTATGGATTTGATGAGCTGAAGGAATATGTGAAGTCCTTCGATTTGGATAGGGTATCGAAAATTACTAAGCTTCGCATAGAGGAAATAGAGGAGCTTGTTAAGTTGATTACAGAAGAGAATATGTCGACTCTACTCACCTATACTGGACTTGAATACTCAAACTCAGGAACTCAGGCTATAAGAGCACTGTATTCCATATGGGCAATAATGGATAGAATAGACAGAAAAGGTGGAATTTTAATAAATGATAGAAAGAAGATAAAGAATATTGAGCACTACCATAGACCACCAGCTGACTCAAAGAAGGAAGCTTTAGGTGAAAAAGAATATCCATTATTTCACCATTTGCTAGGTATAGCTCATTTTATGAGTTTTCCTAAAGCTGTTTTGGAGAAAGAGCCTTATGAAATAAAAGGATTGCTTAACATCGGCTCATCTATAATAACTTCTTATCCTAATTCGAAACTATTTGCTAAAGCATTAAAGCAATTGGATTTTCTATGTGTGATAGATAGGTTTATGACGGAAGATACAAAGTATGCTGATCTTGTTCTGCCTTCTACAACATATTTTGAGGATGAATCGTATTTTGAATATGGTGGGTTTTTGAGAATGAGAGAGCGAGTAATTGAACCTGTAGGAGAAGCAAGGACCGATATTTTCATACTTCATGAGTTGGCTAAAAGACTGGGTTATGGTGAACTCTATCCTAAAGATGAAGAAGAACTTCTGAAAAAAGCCTATGGAAAGGATATATATGAGAAACTTTTGCAAAATAAAAAAGGTTTTAAGATAGAACATCCGGATAGAGAGTATGAAAAGTTTAATTTTCCTACAGAGACAGGAAAAATAGAACTTAAATCAAGACTATTAGAGGAATTTGGATACCCAGGTCTTCCAGAATACATTGAGCCTATTGAAAGTCCAGTATCTGATTCAAAACTAGCTGAGAGATACCCATTGGTGCTTAACACTGGGACTAGAATACAGACGACTTTCAGATCTCAGCATTTAAATATTGAAGGACTTCTGAAATATCAGCCTGTTGCAGAAGTTATGATAAATTCGGAAGATGCTAAAAGTAGAGGAATATCAGATGGAGATAAGGTAGTTGTAAGTACAAAGAGGGATAGTGTGGAGTTCCGTGCTAATGTTACGGATGGAATACCAAAAGGCGAAGTTGAACTGAATATGGGTGGTGGAGCTGCTTTTCAATCTGAAGGATGGAGAAACTCGAATACTAACTTCTTAACAGATAATGAAAATGTTGATTATATTTCTGGATTTCCAGTATATAAAGCATTATTGTGTGAGATTGAGAAAGCCTAAAAAGTGTGGTTGTTGTATAATGGAATAGTAGATAATTGAAAAAAATGTAATTACATAAGCTGTTTTTATAGAGAGAGGGATAATTTATGACAAATACACAATCAATCAAGGAAAATCCTCTGGGGTACAGACCTATATCCAAGCTCATGTTGTCTTTAGCTATTCCTGCAGTTATAGCTAATGTTATTACTGCGCTTTACAATATTGTTGACCAGATTTTTATTGGGCAGGGAATTGGTTATCTTGGAAATGCAGCGACTAATATAGCTTTTCCACTTACAACAATTTGTTTGGCTATAGGACTTATGACTGGTTTGGGATCTGCCGCTAATTTCAATTTGGAATTAGGCCGTAAGAATCCTGACGAAGCCAGGATGGTTGCTGGAACTGCTGCGACATCACTTTTAATAGCAGGTATTTTATTAAGTGCATTTGTATGGCTCAATTTGGAACCACTCATGATAGCATTCGGTGCTACTGATAGGATACTTGATTATGCTATGGAATATACTGGGATTACGGCATTTGGAATTCCGTTTCTTCTGTTTTCAACAGGGATAAATCCACTAGTCAGAGCGGATGGAAATGCTAAGTACTCTATGATTGCTGTTGTTACAGGGGCTGTATTGAATATTATTTTGGACCCGCTGTTCATTTTTGTGTTTGATATGGGTATTTCGGGTGCAGCCTGGGCAACTGTAATCAGTCAGATTGTTTCAGCTGTTTTGTTAGCATCTTATTTTCCAAGGTTTGAGACTGTTAAATTTGAGCTTATTGATTTCGTTCCAAGATTCCATGAAATTAAAGTAATAGTTGCTCTGGGAATTACATCTTTTGTATTTCAGTTTTCAAATATGCTTATACTGATTTTAACCAACAACCTCCTGAGAACTTATGGTGGGGTATCTCATTATGGAAGTGATATCCCGATAGCTGTAGCGGGCATTGTTATAAAAATAAATATCATCTTCACGTCCATAATAATAGGAATAGTTCAGGGATCGCAGCCCATTTTTGGATTTAACTACGGGGCGGAAAAATATGGGAGAGTGAGAAGTGCAACCAGATTGCTTCTTAAGTCGACTTTTATAATATCTGTAACCGCTTTTCTCATATTTCAAATATTCACTAGGCAGATAATTTCATTGTTCGGAGATGGGAATGAGTTATATTATGAATTTGCAACTAGGTATATGAGAACATATTCAGCTATTATTTTCATAACAGGAATTCAGATAGCCAATACTACTTTCTTCCCTGCGATTGGAAAAGCATTTAAGGGAGCATTTTTGGCATTGGCTAAACAGATGATATTTTTAATGCCATTACTGCTTATATTGCCTCGCTTTACTGGGATTTATGGAATCGCATTAGCAACTCCTGTAGCAGACTTTTTAGCTTTTGTGCTTTCTGTATCGTTTATGATTGGAGAATTTAGAAAAATGCCAAGAGAGGATATTCTTAGAGAAGAGATTCTAACTCAGAACAACTGATTATTCTGAATTTATAGATTATGAGGAAAAGAACTTTACTTTATAATATGGTAGTATGATATGACCAAATTTAAACGGTGCAGATTCAAAACATGCCTGTTATTGTGGAAAAGTTACAATTGATGAGGGGATTAGGAGAAGAGAGAAAGGTAATAAATAGTAAAAAGAGTGGGATGCAAGTTTAAATCTCCACTCTTTTTTTCTATAGTATACTTTATATTTTTGAGTTCTCTATCATATTAGACAAATCCAATATCTTTTTTTCGATTTGCTTTATAGTTTTTATGAACTCATCATCACTTTTACCTGTGGGGTCTTCTAGGCCCCAATCTTCTTGATGCTTGTTTGGAATAAATGGACATACAACGTTACACCCCATGGTTATTACTATATCCACTTCGGGAATTTCCGTAACCAGCTTTGAGTACTGTGTTTTCTCCATGTCTATTCCATAAATACTTTTTATAAGTCGAACGGCATCTTGGTTAATTATAGTATTTCTCTCTGTTCCAGCAGAATAACTTTCAAATATATCTGAAGCAAACTTTTTTCCTAGTGCTTCTGCAATTTGACTTCTACATGAATTGTGAACACAGACAAAGGCCACTTTAGGTTTACTCATACTTAAACCATCCTTTCACAGTATCAAATCGATACTCTATTGAGTATTCAGCTATCTTTATTTACAACACTATCCTCTTGCTTTACGAATCAATTCAACGATCTCTTCTGCTTTTAAAACTTTGCCATATGATAATACTTTATTATCAACTACTAAAGCTGGTGTAGACATAACACCATAGGCAGCGATTTCTGCAAAATCCTGAACATGATCTATAGTATCTTTCATGCCAAGAATATTAAGAGCTTCTTTCGTGGCATCTTCTAACTGATTGCATTTTTTACAGCCAGAACCTAGAATTTTTATTGATGAATCAGTTTGTATGTTGAGTTTTTCGTTTAAGTCACTGTTGCCACAGCAGTTGCAAGTGGTATTATCTTTTTTAAATTTTTTAAAAAGTTTCATGTATTTTCCTCGCTTTCAATATAATATTAAGAATAAATCAACATATATTTCAGTATAGGTGCTTATGTTTATTACATCAGATATGATTGAATAAAGTTAAAGAAATAACCGACTATAATAATTCCTAAAGCACAAATAGCAATAAAAGTTGCTAACAATCTAGGTTTGATAGCTCTTCTAAGCATTATCATAGATGGAAGGCTAAGTGTAGTAACTGCCATCATAAATGATAGTATAGTTCCTAGCTGAGCACCTTTGTATAGCAGGGCTTCAGCAATTGGAATTGTTCCAAAAATATCAGCATACATAGGTATACCAACTAAAGTGGCTAAAACTACTCCAAGTGGATTATGACTTCCTAGTAAGTTTTCTATCCAGGATTCTGGAATCCAATTATGGATAAAGGCACCAATTCCTACACCTACAAGAATATAAGGGAAGACTTTTTTAAAAGTAGAAGTCATCTGCTCACGTGAATATTCAATTCGTTCTTTTTTTGTTAAGGTAGGAGAGTCGATATCAATATTATCTGCTTCTAAAATAAAACTTTCTACATAGCTTTCCATTTTCATTCTCTCTATTATACTTCCGCCTATTACTGCAATAATCAGTCCCACTATTACATAGATTGCAGCTATTTTAACTCCGAAAATACTAGCTAGCAGTATGAAGCTTCCCAAGTCGACCATAGGTGAAGAAATTAAAAAAGAGAAAGTTACACCCAATGGAAGCCCAGCACTTGTAAAGCCAACAAATAGTGGAATAGATGAACATGAGCAGAAGGGTGTAACTGTACCAAGCAGTGCACCGATAATATTTGCCCAGATTCCTTTAAATTTTCCCAAAATTTTCTTACTTCTTTCAGGTGGGAAGTAGCTCTGAATATATGATATTAGGAAAATCAAAGTGCACAATAGTATAGTAATTTTTATAACATCATATATAAAAAACTGTAAACTTCCACCTAGTTTTGAATTCAAACTAATATTAACTGATTCTAGAAAATTACCTACTAGCCGGTTCAGCCAGTGCATTCCTAGAATTTCATCCTGTATAAAGTCCCAAATCACAGTCTAAACCTCCTTTTGATTCTTACAAGTCATGCTCCCGATATAATTTTTAAATGATTTCATAACTTCACAATTTATTGTATAGTAGGACCATTTTCCTTCTTTTCTAGATTTAACTAGCCCAGACTCAGATAATATTTTCATGTGATGAGAAAGTGTTGGCTGTGTAATTTCAAAGCTATTTAGGATTTCACAGGCACATTTCTCTCCATCTAGAAGCATATGCAGTATCTGAAGTCGGTTACTATCACTCATGGCCTTACATATTAAAGCAATGTCGATATTATTCATAATTTTCACTCCTTCATATAGATGAACATCTATGTATAATATTAGCGAACATATAGATGGATGTCAATATGATAATTAATAAAAAATAAAAAGCTGAGAATATA
>CAZBAL010000042.1:0-7761 GCA_964489735.1 uncultured Clostridia bacterium
ACTTATTATTTTCTGGGCTTATTTAGACTATAATAATTATTTTGATATGATAGGTACACTGTTAATTCATAGTGATACTGATGAAAATCTTGTTAAAAACAAGATTGAATATGATTTGCATAGACGTGTACATAAGAACTATTCGATATTAAACCATCAGAAAGAAAGATATGAATTTAGAGGGATTGTTCCTATAGGAGATAGCGACACATACAGTGCTCAAGAAATTGGAAACCTAAATGAACCTTATGTTTTTATACAGTTGTCTGAAAAGCTTGATGATAAGTATCATTCATCTCTAGTCAGCATTGATAATGATTCACAGCATAAATACAACAGGGAGGATTACTTCCTTACAGGAGACGATTTTAATATAGAGAATCAAAAAACTACATTAACTAGATTTCGAATTGGCGATTATGATTATTCTATTAGAATAAGTTGGGATTTACCAATAGGAAATAAAAAAATCTTTTTAGATGATCCAATCAAAAAGATTGATGAAGTCCTAGATAAGACAATTGTCGAGTGGGAAAATGATAAATAACTATATTTATAGACTATTAAACCAGAGATTATTCTCTGGTTTTTTATTTGAGATTTAAACTGTGATAAAGATTTAAGGACTTAATTTTTAATATATTTAGTGTCTTTAATGTGTCAATTCTCAAGATTTATGATATAATTAATAGGAGTTATTGGAGGAAATATGGCCCAAAGTAAAAAAAGAAAAACTGTAAAAAAACAGAATAGTGTATTTTATAGAAATATGGTTGTTTTAGCTATTTTTATATTGTCATTTCTAATGGTCTTATTAAAGAATAGACTTGGTTTTATTGGCAATATAGTGGCTCAAGGTTATTTTATAGTCTTTGGATTGACAGCTTATATAGCACCTCTTCTAATCCTTTTATTTTACTTCGTTATATCAAAAAAATTGATTAATAATGATAATAAGTTTAAGTATTTATCTATAGTGTTACTTTGGATCAATGCTTTATTAATTATCTCAATATTTTTTGAAAGTGATGCAAGTTTTGGTCAAAGGATTAAAGACTCTTATAGTCTTGCAGTGAATGATTACTCAGGAGAAGGTTTTTTAGGAGTATTGTTACACTATCCTATTAAAAAACTAATCGCAAATATTGGTATTTACATATTAACAGTAGTTAATATATTTTTTGCATATCTGACTTTCTTTAATGTATCTTTTAATACCTTAGTTCATAATTGGATATTTAGAGCTAAGAATGCAAAAGAAAAGATTAAGGAGAGGCAATTTGAGAGAAAACAAGAAAAGTATCTGCCTAAATTTGAAGATGATTTAGAGGAAGTTGTAGAAACACCTTCAAGAAAACCTAAGATTAATTTTCATAGACCTGATACAGATATTGAACCAAATGCTGTGGTTGAACCTATTGAGGAAGTTATTAAAGAAGGAGATAAAGGTCAATTTGAGATGGTTGAAAAACCATATGAAGAAATTGATTATGAATATCCTCCTATAGAACTTTTATCAAAAGCCCTTAGAAACTTCAAAAGTGATAGCAGTGATGTGTTACAAGAAAAGGGAAGGATAATAGTTAGGACACTACAAAGTTTTGGTATCGAAGCTGAGGTTGTTAATATTAACAGTGGACCAACTGTTACTTCATATGAGGTAAAGCCATCAGCAGGTATTAAGGTTAGCAGGATTGTAAATTTATCAAATGACTTATCATTATCTTTAGCGACTTCTGGTATTAGGATAGAAGCTCCTATCCCAGGAAAGCCATATGTAGGTATCGAAGTGCCAAATCAAAACAAAGATACAGTTTCACTAAGAGATTTATTTGTTAATGGGGATTTCGAAAAGAAAGATAGTGATTTGACAGTTGCATTAGGTAAAAACCTTTTTGGTAAACCTATTTATGCAAAAATAAATGAGATGCCACATGTCCTTATTGCTGGGGCAACTGGCGCAGGTAAATCAGTATGTATCAATACAATCATTATGAGTTTGATTTATAAGTATTCACCAGATGATGTTGAATTTATTATGGTAGATCCTAAGATGGTTGAATTGAGTATATATAATGGAATACCACACTTAAAAGGTAGAAAAGTAGTTACGGATCCAGCAAGAGCTACAAATGCACTGGACTTTGCCGTAAGAGAAATGATTGATAGATATGAGAAGTTTTCTAAATCTAAATGTAAAGATATATCATCATATAATGAGAATGTCTTAAAACGTGGAGAAAAGAAAATGCCTTATCTTGTTGTAGTTATTGATGAGCTTTCAGATTTAATGATGGAGTCTTCTAAGGAAGTTGAAAATCATATTACTAGATTAGCTCAGATGGGTAGAGCTGCAGGTGTTCATTTGATTATAGCGACACAAAGACCAAGCGTTGATGTTATTACTGGAGTTATTAAAGCAAATATTCCTAGTAGGATTTCATTCCAAGTATCTTCACAGATAGATTCTAGAACCATATTAGATATGGCTGGAGCTGAGAAGTTATTAGGTAAAGGGGATATGCTTTTCTATCCTGCTAAATTTCCAAAACCAATGAGGGTTCAAGGAGCCTTTGTTAGTGATAAAGAAGTTGAAAGAGTCGTTACTTATATTAAGAATCAAGATATCATAATAGAAGAAACTGATGATTTTAATGAAGCAATAAAACAAAATAATAAAATGAAAGATGACAAATTAGACGATCGCGATGAGCTTTTAGATGAGGCTATCGAATTTGTTATTACAGAAGATCAGGCTTCCATTTCAGCTATACAAAGACGTTTTAGAGTCGGTTATAGTAGAGCTGGACGTATGATTGACCAAATGGAAAGTTTAGGAATCGTCGGAAAACATGAGGGAAGTAAGCCTAGAAAAGTATTAAAGGATGTATCTTACTTAACTCAAAGTGATATGCAAGATGAGGAATTGGTTGATGAAGATTTTGAAGATGAATTTAGCGAATAAGCTAACTATGCTTAGATTGCTAATGGTTCCAGTATTTATAATCGTATTTAATATTTATGGCACGACAAATGCCATCCCGGCTATAGTATTTGCTTTGACAGCTTTTACTGATTTTCTGGATGGATATATTGCTAGAAAATATAAATTAGTTACGACTTTTGGTAAATTTATGGATCCGTTGGTAGACAAAGTGTTAACTCAAGCAGGATACGTAGTATTGACAGCTGCGGGTTTGATACCAGCATGGGTAGTTATAGTTATTATATTTAGAGAATTATTAATTACAGGTCTTAGGACTATTGCGGCTTCAAATAATGTAACAATTGCCGCTTCAGTTTATGGAAAGGTAAAGACAATCACACAATTTTTAGCGATTATTGCATATCTTCTTAAAGGTGTTCTATCGTCTGTGCCAGATATAGTATTCGTCATTTTACTATATATATCGGTACTTACTACAATTATCTCAGGTATAGAATATCTTTACAAAAACAAAGGAGTGTTAGATTTAGATAACATATAAGGAGGTGTTTAATATCGCAGACTTCAAGATTAATGACACAGAAAAGAAGAAAGCCTTAGATTTGGCTTTATCAAAAATTGAGAAAACTTATGGTAAAGGTTCTATTATGGTTTTAGGTGATGCGCCTAAAGAACATATTAGTTCAATACCAACAGGAGCTATAAACCTTGATATAGCATTAGGTATCGGTGGTTTGCCAAGAGGAAGAATAGTAGAGATATATGGCCCTGAATCATCAGGGAAGACTACTCTTGCGCTACACTGTATAGCTGAGGCGCAAAAGAAAGGTGGCATAGCTGCTTTTATAGATGCAGAGCATGCATTAGATGTTTACTATGCAAAAAACTTAGGTGTAGATATCGATAATATTATATTGTCTCAACCAGATACTGGTGAGCAAGCATTAGCTATCACAGAATCTTTGGTTAGATCAAATGCAGTTGATATTGTCGTGATAGACTCAGTTGCTGCTTTAGTTCCTAGAGCAGAAATAGAAGGAGATATGGGAGATAGTCATATTGGTTTATTAGCAAGACTTATGAGTCAGGCTTTAAGAAAGCTTACAGCTATAGTTGCTAAATCAAATACGACAGTTATATTCCTAAATCAGTTAAGACAAAAGATTGGTATTATGTTTGGTAACCCGGAAACTACTACTGGCGGTATCGCTCTTAAATTCTATTCAAGTGTAAGACTTGATATTAGAAGGGGAGAGCAAATCAAAGATGGAGATAATGTAATTGGTAACAGAACAAGAGTTAGGATTGTTAAAAACAAAGTAGCTCCTCCATTTAAGACAGCAGAGTTTGACCTAATGTATGGTACGGGAATATCTAAAGTTGGCACTATACTTGATACAGCAGTAGATTTAGAAATCATAGATAAAGCTGGTTCATGGTATAGCTATGAAGGTGAGAGACTTGGCCAAGGTAGAGAGAAAATAAAAGCTTATTTAGAAGAAAATTCAGATGTATTAGATGAAGTTGAAAATAAAATAAGAGAAAAAATCAGTTCTATTCCAAGTCCAGAGGATTTAGATGATAATACTGTGAGTGATATCATAGAATAACAAGGAGTAGAAATGGAATATTTATTTGGCGCAATTGGATTAATAGTGGGAGCCCTTTTAGCATATGTAATAACTTCTCATATGAAAAAGGTTGCCGATAGAAATAAAATAAATTCTGCGGAAGAAATATCAAGAAGAATGATTGATGATGCTAGTTTCGTAGCAGAAACTAAAAAGAAAGAAGCATTATTAGAAGCTAAAGATGAGATATTTCAACTTAAGCAACAAATCGAAGATGATGATAAAGAACGTAGAAGTGAATTAAAAAGAAGTGAAAAAAGACTTCAAAATAAAGAAGAAAATCTTGATAAGAGAATTGAAAAGTTAGATAGAAAGAACGAAACTATCAACAAAACAATGAAACGTCTTGAAGAAAAAGAGGCTCAACAAGATGAACTTGTTAATCAACAAGTACTTGAACTTGAGAGAATCTCTATGTTAACAAGACAAGAAGCTAAGGAACTAATAGTTGAAAAAGTTCGTGAAGATGCCGAACATAGATCAGCTCTAGCTATTAGGGAATTTGAAGCTAAGACTAAAGAAAATCAACAAAAACTTGCTAGAGAAATCATTACAACAGCTATACAAAGATATGCTGCAGATCATGTGGCAGAAAGCACCGTATCAGTAGTAGAACTTCCAAATGATGATATGAAAGGTCGTATCATTGGTAGAGAAGGTAGAAATATTAGAGCTTTCGAAACTCTTACTGGCGTTGATTTAATTATAGATGATACTCCTGAAGCTGTAGTACTTTCATCTTTTGATCCAATCAGAAGAGAAATCGCTAGAGTTGCATTAGAAAAACTAATGCTTGATGGAAGAATTCATCCTACTAGAATAGAAGAACTAGTTGAAAAAGCAAGACAAGAAGTTGATGAAAAGATAAAGATTGCTGGAGAAGAAGCTTGTGAACTTGCAAAAGTACACAATTTACATCCTGAACTTGTAAAAGTATTAGGTAAGTTAAATTATAGAACTTCTTATGGACAAAATGTATTAAAGCATTCTATCGAATGTGCTAATGTAGCAGGTATGATAGCTCAAGAACTTGGTGCCAATGTTAAGGTAGCAAGAAGGGGAGCGTTATTACATGACTTAGGTAAGGCTATTGACCATGATGTTGATGGTACTCATGTTGAGATAGGTATTAACTTAGCTAGAAAATACAAGGAATCTAAAGAAGTTATCCATTGTATAGAAGCTCATCATGGAGATATTGAGTTTGCTTCATTAGAAGCTATGATTGTTCAATCTAGTGATGCTATATCAGCTGCTAGACCTGGAGCTAGAAGAGAGTCTGTACAAAGTTATATTCAAAGACTTGAAAATCTTGAAAATATCGCAAATTCCTATGATGGAGTTGAAAAATCTTTCGCTATTCAAGCTGGTAGGGAAGTTAGGATTATGGTTCAACCTGAAAAGATTTCAGAAGATAAGTTAACTATATTAGCAAAACAAATAGCTACTCAAATCGAAGAAGAACTAGAATACCCAGGACAAATTAAAGTAAATATTATTAGAGAAACAAGAACGGCTGAATACGCTAAGTAATTGAATCTTTAAAAGTAAAAGGAGTTAGATTTAATCTAACTCCTTTTTATGTATCATGGACTTTTATAGTCCATTTATAATATCTTATGAAAATATTAATTCTTTTACTTTAGATGCGATTTTCTTAAGAGATTTTTGTTCAACACTATCATCTTCATAAGAGTCATTTGCTCCCGAGATTTGCATGAATTCATTATAGAATTCAGGCACCTCTTCACCAATAACTACTTGATATTGTCCACCTTGTGTAAAGCTTCCAGTAACTGAATCAAGCTCATTGATCTCTTTTGGATCTATCATATTTGGATCTTTAAGGAAAAATCTCATTCTTGTCACGCAATGTTTAACGTAACGAATGTTATCTCTTCCTCCAACATTCTTTAATAATTGATATGCGTCATCTGTGTATTTTGTATTTGTCATAATTACCCCCAATACTAAATATTACTTATATTACTTTATTATCTTTCTGTTAAGTTCATTGAGTTCTAATATTAGATACCTTCTAATTACTACCCTACGAATAAGTTATATTAACACCATTTTAGGTAAAATGCAAGTATTATTCAATATTTTTTGTATATCTTATCTTCGTAAAAGCACGATTGATTGATATGGTCTTAATCGAGTATTATCAAATTCTTCATAATTATTTATTAGAACTTCATATTCGTTATCATTAAGAACTTTAACTATTTGATTTCCAAGAGTAAGCTCTTCCGTACTAAAATTCATCAATACAATGACTTTCTCATCATCTTTAGATCTACTAAAAGCATATATCTTATCATCAAAGTAAATATTTTCATATTTACCATCTTGAATAGCTAGGTGAGATTTTCTTAGATCAATTAACTTTTTATAGTAGTAAAATATACTATTTTCATCTTCTAATGCATCTAAATAATTAATAGAAGCATCTTGATTTACTTTAATCCAAGGTGTAGCATCACTAAAGTCGCCATTTTCAGAATCATCCCATCTAATAGGGGTTCTTCCATTATCTCTTGACCTTTGTTTTAGTGTATATATAGCGTCATTTTTGCTATATCCACGTTTAATTAATATATCATAGTAATTTAAACTTTCTACATCTTTATAGTCATTTATATCATCATAGTTTGGATTTCTCATACCGATTTCTTCGCCTTGATACACATATGGAGTACCACGCATCAGATGGGTAAGAGTAGCTAGAGAGGTTGCTAATTCATAATGATAGTTTATATCATCTCCAAAACGAGATAGTGCTCTTGGTTGATCATGGTTATTCATAAACCATGCAGACCATCCGCCACCAGCTTGTACTTTAGATTGCCATTCATCAAGGAGACTAAAGAACTTCTCAAGGTCCATATTTCCAACACTCCATTTGTCACCATCTTTATAGTCAACTTTCAAATGGTGGAAGTTAAAGGCCATATCAAGAGTTCCATTTTTAGGATTAGTATAGTTTGTTGACTTCTCAATCGTAGTCGATGAAAGTTCACCTACAGTAACACAATCTTCGATGCCTGCTCTTGCAAATAGCTCTGATAGATACTTAGTCACATTTGGACCATCAGTATAGAATCTTCTGCCATCACCAATAAAATCATCTTCATAAACATCTGGTTTACTTATTAAATTGACTACGTCAAATCTAAATCC
>CAZBAL010000042.1:7861-11943 GCA_964489735.1 uncultured Clostridia bacterium
AACCATTCATGATGTGTGGATGAGTGATTAAACACCATATCTAACATGATGCCAATATTTAATTCTTTTGCTTTATTAACTAATCTTTCAAACACTTCAAAATCACCAAATAGGGGATCTATTGACTTATAATCATCCACATCATAGCCATTATCATATTGATGTGACTTATAAAATGGAGATAACCATATTAAGTCAATACCTAGTTGAGAAATCAGAGGGAGTCTCTGAATGACTCCCTCTAAATCTCCTATGCCATCACCATTATTATCTTGAAATGATCTTAGATAAATCTGATAGATAGTATATTTTTTGAATTTATTTTGCATTTGCTTTTCTCTTTCCATAGATTACTGTAATAACTATAGGAACTACTATCGCAATAACCATAGCTACTGCAAATGTCGGCCATTTTTGTAATGGGAATGAAAGTATTCCTGGGATACCACCAACACCGATTGATAATGCGCCTGTATTTGTTAATACTGAGAATAATCCTGCTAATGAAGATCCGATCATACCTGCCACGAATGGGTAGCCATATTTAAGGTTAACACCAAACATCGCTGGTTCAGTAACTCCAAGATAACATGAGATTGCTGATGGAACAGCTACTTCTTTTAATCTTTCATCTCTTCTATTATTGATAATCATACCAACTACTGCTGAACCTTGAGCTATATTTGATAAAGCGATCATTGGCCATAATAATGTTGTAGTAAACTTATTAATAAGTTCTAAGTCTATCGCATTTGTCATATGATGTAGTCCTGTGATTACCAATGGTGCATACAAGAATCCAAATACAGCTGCGAATAACCAGTTAAGAGCTGAAGTTAATCCAGCATAAACTACTGATGAAATCCATCCACCAATTGTCCAACCGATAGGACCTAATACTGTATGTGCTAATATGATTGAAATCAATAGGGCAAAGAATGGTACAAATATCATTTGTACTACACTTGGGATAATCTTCTTAAAGAATCTTTCAAGATATACAAGTGCGAAACCTGCCAACATAGCTGGTATTACTTGTGCTTGGTATCCAATCATATTTACTTTTGCAAATCCGAAGTCCCAGAATGGAATCTCAGCAGCGCCTGCTACTCCATATGCATTCATCAACTGAGGAGATACTAAAGTTAAACCTAGTACGATACCAAGGATTTGTGTAGTTCCCATCTTTCTAGTAACAGACCATGTGATACCAACAGGTAAGAAGTGGAATATCGCCTCACCAGGTAACCATAGGAAGTGGTTAACACCTTTCCAAAATACAGACAAATCAGTAATCGTCTTAGTTCCTTTAACTAAGTCAAATGCACCTGCATCTGTAAACATTTTTACACCTTCAAGGATGTTTCTAAAACCTAAGATTAAACCCCCAACGATAATTGCAGGAATTAATGGAGCAAAAATCTCAGCTAAGTTACTAGCTAATTTTTGTAAAGGATTTTGATTAGATTTAGCTTCTTCTTTAACTGCATCCTTAGATACACCTTCAACACCTGATACAGCAGAAAATTCATTGTAAAAATCAGCAACTTCATTACCAATGATTACTTGGAATTGTCCAGCTTGTGTAAAACTTCCCTTGACAGATGGAAGAGCTTCTATAGCAGTGATATCAGCCTTACTTGTGTCATTCAAAACAAATCTCATTCTAGTAACACAATGAGTTACTGCTTTGATGTTTTCTTTTCCGCCTACATGTTCTAATAATGCTTTAGCATCATTTGTAAATTTCGACATACTTTTCCTCCTTAAATTAAACTTGTACGTTCATGTTTATTATACCCGTAATATTTTTAAATAGCAACTTTTAAGAAAACTATTTCGAGTTTTACAAATAAAAAGCCTCTAGCTATCTAGAGGCATATGATGTGAATATGAATTTGTCTGATCTATGACGCGATATACTGTATTGAAGACATTCACCATTATCCAAATAAGTTGAACTACGTACCATAACCAAAAGGTCATCTTCGGTAACATCTAGAAGTTCAAGATCTTCTGGGTTTACATTATCAACTGTTACTGTTTTTTTAGAATAGGATATATGAAGGCCTAAGTCGTTTTCAAAATACTCGTAAATACTATCTTCAGCAATTTCTTTAGTAAGTCCTGTGATAATATCTGTATCTAAGTAATCAATATCTAAAACTATTGAATCATTGTTGATCTTTCTGACGCGCTTAAGTTCAATAACTTTTTCTGACTTTATATCTTCGATATCATCAATCTCTGATTTATCCTTAATCTCTAAAGATGCTACTTTTGTTTCATAATGTAAATTGTTTTTTATAGCCAATTCCTTAAAACTCTCTAAAGTTGATGTAGGGAATAGATATTGTCTATTTTCAAGAACGATGGATGATTTACCACGACTTTTCTTGATGTAGTTTTTTTGCTCAAGAAGTAAGGTTGCTTTTCTTACAGTATCTCTTGAACAATTATAAATCTCTCTAAGCTTAGCTTCGGATGGAATAGTATCACCAGGAAGAAGCATGTTTGATTTTATCTGGTTTTTCAAGTCTTCATATATTTTGAGATAAATTGCTTTATTCATAATAACCTCCAAATTAATGTATCTGTAGATTCAATGATAACATATAAGATTCAAAAATGGTAGAAGGTGAACATATTTGAATTTGAAATAAATGGGAGATATCACATTAAAAGCAAAAATAGGGTATATTTGAGTGAAATGAATTTTGTCACAAAATATCAATTTTGTGACAAAAGAGACCCCGAAACGGAAGCGGGCCTCTTCTTTAAACAAAATCAGCCAACAAGAGCTTTTGAGAAGATTTACTACCATAATTTTCCAACCATTAATTCTTGTTAGTCATCTTTTAATATTTGTAGATGCGAAAAATATTTTCGTTAAGCTCTATAATATTTTTGAACCTACACTATCTTTTTAGTAAATAAGCTGTAATAAATTATCTACTCTTTTCTTATCCAATTCTACTAATACAATTTATTATTTGATCTAAGCTTTAATTATTAGCTCTACTTTCTATAGCTTTGTATCTCGTATTATAGTAAAATATCAAAATTATGCTCATTTTAACTAAAAATCCCAATAAAATACATTCAATAACGCGATAAATCAACTAGAACCCTATTAGACGCGTTTATTTGCGTTTTAAGCGATTTTTTAAGTTTAGACACTCAAATACTTGCTTAATTTATTTAATGGGCCTTAAATCGAAGATATTTAATCGATTTTAGACGTGTTTTTGAGAAATTGATTTTTCTAGTGAATTTTCCTAAAATTCTATATAAAAAAATAAATGAAGTAATCTTCATTTATTTATTTCTTTGAACTATTAAATTGAACTCTAAAAATATCTGATCCGGACTTTCTTCATTAATAAAGTATTGAAAATGTTCATGAGCATCAATTATCTGACCGGTAAAATCATAAGTCTCAATTCCGTTTTCTACATTAGCTAATGTAAATGCCTGAGGACCTTGAAGCATATATCCATCAAGTGAATAAACGCCACGGTAGAAATCCAAGATACCTTCAGTCTTATAGTAATAAATACTTTGTGGTTTTAAATAATCTATATGAAGGTCGTTCAAATAATCTATAACAGCTTGTGGTATATGCAGTTTAACGATAGTATCATTGATAGAAAGATTTTCGTAATTTTGCTTTGTCAGGTCTTCATCAATAAATAATTTGTAATCGCCAGTTTCTAAAATCATAACAGCACCTTAAAATAGTAACATGATGCCACCAGATATGGCTGATACAATAAATCCGGCAGTTAAGTTTCCTAAAACAACAGCTATTAATGATGGGATCTTTTTCATGCCTAATAGATGTGACAATAAGCTTCCTGTCCAAATGCCTGTTCCTGGCAATGGTATAGCTACAAATAACCATAAACCAATATATCCATATTTATCTATTTGTTCTTTTTTACTTAATGTTTTTTCTGATATTTTTGTGATTAATCTATCGAAAAATCCTATATGTCTCAATAGCTTAAATACAAAGCCAATTAAGAAAATTATTGGGATAGCTGGTAATGATGATCCTATAAAAGATATCAAAAATGTCT
>CAZBAL010000043.1:0-11909 GCA_964489735.1 uncultured Clostridia bacterium
AGCATCGCCTTGCCAAGGCGAGGGTCGCGAGTTCGAATCTCGTTTTCCGCTCCATATGCACCCATAGCTCAATTGGATAGAGCGTTTGGCTACGGACCAAAAGGCTTGGGGTTCGACTCCTCATGGGTGCGCCATTTTATCCCACAACTTAATAATTATTGATTTGTGGCAAAGTAAAAGACCAGAGAATTATCTCTTGGTCTTTTTTTGTTGTCTCGATTTTCAATCCTATTTCAATCCTGTCTAATATAAATCTTTTCCCACTTTGTGTAACTTAGTCACAGAATATATATATTCAAACTGCTATACTTATTCTTGTGTTAGAGATATCAGTTTATTTCTTTCAACTATATTTATTTTTCCTCGGGACAGTTCAACAATATTCTCGTCTGAAAAATATTTGAGCATACGGCTCACTACCTCTCTAGCACTACCCAAATATTTAGCAATTTCTTCATGAGTCATTTTAATGGTGTCAGAATCATTTTTCAAGGACTCATCCAGAAGAAATATCGCTAATCGCTTGTCGAAACTCATGAAAAGTATCTGCTGCATAGCCCACATAACATCAGAAAAACGCTCTGCTGCAGCTTTATATGCAAATAGCTCAAACTTAATATTCTGATCAATTATATCTCTTATAGCATTAGAGTCTACCTGAACAATTTCAGAATCCTCTATGCTCGATATATGAATATCAAAATTTATAGCACTTATTGCACAAGATACTGATAGAACACATACCTCACCTTGTGAGACACGATATAAAGTGACTTCCTTTCCTTCATCAGAAAGGATATAGACTCTCAAAGAGCCTTTTTTTACAAATAGAAGGCCCGTACAATTGTAATCAAAAGATGATAGCTCTGAATTTTTAGGCACAGATCTTAAAGATGAATTTTTCTGAAATATGCTTTGCTGCTCCAAAGTTAAATCACTCCAAAATGGAAGTGCATCTATATAATCGTTTTTCATTATATAATCCTCTTTCACTTATTTTATATCATATTTTCAGATTATTTCTTTTACAAATATGATCTTTACTCTTTTAATTCTAATTTATCAGATAGAGATTAGCAAGAAGTTCATCAGATTACAATGCATTTTGTGTTTTATTATTTTAAAGCTTTTATTGTAAGAATATTTATGGATTGTGAATCATCCAACCGGTTTCAGCATTTAATAATTAAGAAAGGATATGATTTTTTTGAAAAAAAGAAAATTTGCATCAGTAAATATAGATGAATGTGTCTCATGTGGTGCATGCGTAAAAGTTTGTCCTGTATCTGCAATACACATAGAAAAAGGACTCTATGCACATATAGGAAACAGCTGTGTAGGATGTGGAAAATGCAGCACGGAATGTCCTGCCTCAGTGATAACTATGATTGAAAAATAAATTGAGCATCAAAATTATAGATAGAGTAAAAAGCAAAACATAGAAAGGTGTGTAGTATATGAAATCAAGTAATAAAAAATGGTATGAGTATCTTTGGATAGCTTCACTGACATACTTAATACTAGGTTTTTTTAATATTTTATTTGCATGGCTCGGCTTATTATGCTTCTTCATTCCACTCATAATAGCTGCAGTAAAAGGAAATAAGTCCTACTGCAATAAATACTGTGGTCGAGGTCAACTGTTTGACCTTTTAGGAAAAAGCTTTGGATTATCAAGAAAGAAATCTATTCCTCCATTTTTAAGGAGTAAAGCTTTCCGATATGGATTCCTAATATTTTTCATGACAATGTTTGGAAACATGATATTTTCAACCTACCTGGTCTTTTCAGGCACAGAGAGTTTAAGACAGGCTGTTACTCTGCTATGGACATTTAAGCTTCCTTGGAACTGGGCTTATACGCAGAATACAGTTCTTCCTTGGATAGCTCAGTTCGCTTTTGGATTCTACTCCGTGATGTTGACATCAACAGTTTTAGGACTGATAACTATGGCACTATATAAGCCAAGATCATGGTGTGTATACTGTCCTATGGGGACGATGACACAGGCAATATGTAAAGTTAAGCACTCCTAACAAAAACAAATCTGGCTTTGTTATCAAATTTAATGTTAAGATTTGCAAATTAATAAATCTACTCTCAATCAAATCTATTTGGGAATAAAATAAAGACCCTGGGGTAAGAATTTACTTCCTGGGTCTTTCTATCTTGTGAACTATTCATTATTTGAAATTATTGATTATTTTGTTTTCCATCTATCCCATTAAAAAAATTACTGTCCGGTATGGCTCTAATATTTATATTTTCTCCGGCTCTATTCATCTCTCGCAGCTTAAATAAGAGCATATTGATATTAACATTCAAAAGCGAAGCTATCTGAACATCATTGTATCCCTGCTCTGCCAAATCTATGATCTCCTTTTCATCTAAAAGAAGATGAGATGCAAATATATTAGCTTCATACTCTGTAATACTTCTTACATCAAATAGTGCCCATTCTTGAAACGGTGTCTCTGTTGCAATATCTCTATGTAGAATATCATGTCCTAACTCATGTGCAACTACCATTTTCTGCATCAGTTCATCCACATAAGGATTATAAAAAATAAATCTATTTCGCTTTATAACTGCATACATGCCTAATAATTTAGTAGGCTTTGCAAAAGGTCTGACTTTTATATTTCTATATTTAGCAATTTCAAAGGGATTCCTTGTTCCAACTTCAGAAACCAGCTTGTTTGATATCTTCTCTATAAATTTATGCATGCCCATCTTCCCTTTTTCTATTTCCATATTTCTTGTTTTCCCTCTTAGCTTCAAAAAATGCCTCTTGAAGTGCCATAAGGACAGTCTCTTTATCTTCATCAGTGAGTTCTCCGCCGGCAAACAACGCTTTAGCACTATTTATAAGCTCCTCAGCATCTTTCTTTCCACGATATCCGAACTCTTCACTGGATTTGGCTATGAAATGCTCTCCTCTTGTTAGAAGATAGTTTACATCTGTGTCCAAAGCTTCTGCCAACTTGTCATACATATGATTTTGCTTAGGGTAGCTCTTCCCAGCTTCATAGTTTTGTATAGTTCTCAGAGAAACACCCACTTTCTCTCCTAATTCTGTTTGGGTCATTCCTTTTTTCTCTCTCAATTCTTTGATTTTATCATTAAATTCCATATTATCACCTTTTACGAATTTATTTTTCATATTGTTTCGTATTTTAACTTGACATGCGCAGTTTAAATTCATATAATTGTATCTACGAAGATATCTTTCATACTATACTAACCTATCTTTCATACATAGTCAACATATTAATCTGAGATAAATATATTATTGTAAGGAGTTTTTTTAAAATGAATAGAATAATTCTTCATTGTGATATGGATAATTGTTATGCATCAATAGAGAGAGCTCTAAACCCTAAATTACATGGTGTTCCCATAGCGGTATGTGGCTCTATTGAAAATCGGCATGGAATTGTTCTTGCCAAGTCACAAGAAGCAAAAATAATGGGTGTAAAAACAGGTGAAGTAATTTGGCAGGCAAAGGCAAAATGTCCAAACTTAGTAATAGTACCTCCACACTATGATGAGTATCTGAAATATTCCAGGTGGGCAAAGTCGATCTACTATGATTATACAAATCAAGTTGAATCCTTCGGTCTAGATGAATGCTGGTTGGATGTAAGTGGATCAACATCTCTTTTTGGAAGTGGAGTAGAAATAGCAGATATAATCAGTAAGCGCATGAAGAGCGAACTCGGAATCACCGTATCTATCGGTGTTAGCTTCAATAAAATATTTGCTAAACTGGGGAGCAATATAAACAAACCAGATGGCATAACAGTTATAAGCAGAACAAACTATCGTGATAAAGTCTGGCCTTTAAAAACGGACGATCTGATGGGAATAGGTTCATCCACAAAAAGAAAGCTGCTGAAATATGGAATAGCGACTCTTGGGGATCTTGCAAAATTCAATCCTAAAATACTAAAATTAAATCTAGGAATAAACGGACTCAAACTATGGAATTATGTAAACGGTCTAGATGATAGCAAAGTTGAAGATAGATACTACCAGTCACCTGTCAAAACAATCGGAAATGGTATCACATGCAGAAAAGATCTTTTGAATAATAGAGATGTTAGAAATGTCATACATGAATTGAGTTTAAACGTATCAAAGAGAATGAGAGACAGTTGTATTTCAGCAAGAGGGGTGCAGATATCAATAAGAGATAATACTCTCTTTACCACCCAGTATCAGTCTTCTCTACCTTACAGCACTGCAAGCTGTGGAATCATAACAGAATCATCTATGGAGCTTTTTAAAAAACATTATGAATGGAAAAAACCTATAAGATCCGTTACTGTAAGGGCTATAAATTTAGTAAGCAGCAGTCTACCTGTACAGATTGACCTGTTCCGAGATTACAAGAAAGTTCAAAAAGATGAGGATTTAGATAAAACAATCTATAAAATCAGAAAAAAGTTTGGAAATAAAAGTATTACTTTTGCTAACCTTATGGGAGATATTAAGATGCCTAAAGACAAAACAGACATATGCACTCTTCCAGGCAGCTATATTATTTAACCTAGTGTACTTGTTTAAACTAGCAAAGTAGACGAATAGAAAAACCAGAGTAGTATTTTTAAGATACACTCTGGTTAAATATTTTAACTTTTTACTCTTCCTTTATTAATGTTTATATAATACTGTTTTCTCTCTCTTCTTTTGACCATTAACTCATCTATCATTTCTACATACTTTTTGTCATCGGATATCCTCTTGTGACTTTCTAGAAGATACATATTGTGAGTTTTGGGTCTCTTCCTGTAATAGGCATTATATATCAACTGTTTAGCACAATTGAAACTCTTTATGTGAGTATGCCCTTTTTCGAATTCTAGTTTTGTATTATGGACTATGTGTCCAGTTCCTGCTCTGTAAATATTGAAATGCTGCATCCTATAAACTACCATATTTACACCATCCTTCGAATATTATTTAATTGATAATATCTCTCTATATCCATAATACAACTACAAATTATTAATTATGTTAATGGTGTGGTAATTTAATGTTAAAATTTATTTTCTAATTTCTCTGATTAATAAAATTGTCATTACTAATAATATAGCTACACAAGAAAATATTATAAAGTAATTTAGAGTTCTCATCCTCTTAATCTCAGGCAACTCCTCATTCAGATTAACCTTTTCTTCTCTCTGAACTGTCTGTTTTTCTTCTATAATATTTTCCTCAATCGTTCTATAGGAAGTCTCCGGAATCAATTCATTCCAGATTTTTTCCACTTCTACACTGTTTAAATTCGTTTTATATTCTATATTCTCCCACTCATAATCTTCTTCTAAAGTATAGTTATCATCTTGGATTCTTTCACCCTGTACTATAATTCTGTGACTCATATACGGAAATGGATGACAACTTAAAAGAGATACTAAGTCCTTACCTTCAATGACTTTAAGCGTATCCAGCTCAGTAGGAGAAATTATTTTTATATTATCTACTACATAGCTAAGCTTTTTTCCATATACATAAATATAGAATCTGTCTCCTTTTTCAAGTTTATCTATATGTCTGAAAAGCAATGCTTTATAGTATCCTCTATGTCCAGCAATTACAGAATGTGTACTCACACCTCCTATAGGCAGTGAAGTGCCTGCCATATGAGCTACCCCATCAAATAAATGCTCTTCAGTAGCTCCTAGATATATCGGTAAAGTTTCATTCAGTTTAGGGATAATCATATATGCAAATACATCTTTATCTCCTATAAAAGAAAGCTCCTTTTTTCCTGACTCTATACTCACGAATGGATCTGAACTTTCATATATTAACTCGTGCGCTTCCCTACGAATCCTTTCATTATAGCTTACCATCTCTTCAATATTCGTTCTCAGCTCTTCGGAAGTTATGGTGCTAACTTTATCGACATATTCAGTATTTTTTTCTTGGAACACATATCTATTATATTCTGTTACAGCACGTGGATACATCATAACAACAGAACTCAGCATAATAATTATAATAGCTATCACTCTTCTAATCATTTTTTACCCTCTTTTTTACCCTTTTAGTCAGGAAGAAAATTATGGTAATGGATACAATAACACCTAAGGCCGTATAAATATCACGTTTTTTAGTTTCCTTTTCAATATCCTCTATGCCCTTCTCATACTCCTTTATTAAATTTGGTGTATAAGGTATCCTTTCTCCAAGTACTAAAAGCCTATGAGTATTCAAGCCTTCAGGAGTACAAGTCATCAAAGTCACTAAATCTCTATCTTTCTGAATTTTTAAATACTGAAGTTCATTAGGCAGCACGGTATTAATTTCAACAACTTCATAAGCAAGAATTCCATTTAGATTTTTTATATAGAACTTATCCTTGATTTTTATCTTATCTAAATCTGTAAAAAGCTTAGCAGAATGAAACCCTGTGTGTGCAGTAATTATTGAGTGAGTATTTAATCCGCCAATTGGATAGGAAGATTTCTTCATGTGACCAGCACCATATTTTAAAATCTCTGGATCTGTTCCCTCATATATTGAAAGAAAGATATTAAGATTTGGTATTGCAATGCTAGCAATTGGATCTATATCGCCAATCCTAGTTTCCATAATTTTTCCGTCTCCCTCTTTGGCACCCAAATAAAATGGATCATTAAGGTCAGTATATCTACTAGCCAACTCCTCATTAACTTGTGTTAACTCGCTTATTTTCTCATTTTTTTCTTCTTCCGACAATTTACTCATATCTTCATTGTACTTTCTTTGCTCTCTATTAGCATAGTGAGATATAGCAATATTACTTATTCTCGGATAGAAAAATAGAACTGAGGCCATAACAAGACATACTATCATAATAACAGTAGTAATATCAAACTTTCTTTCAGTCATATCTTTTTCACCACTCATAAATATATCTTTATTATTCTGACTAAAAACAATTATAGAGAGAGGTGACCCTCTCCCTATAACCGTTTAAACCATAAATATTTTCTATTATATTTTATTACTGTTCTGTATTTGCTTCTTTTTTCTTATAAACATACAGTCCTAAACCACCTGCTAATAGTATTGCACTTAAAGCAGTGAATATATAATATCCTGCACCACCTGTTCCTGGTAGATACCATTTTCCTTTACGGTTTTTAACTGTAACTTCATTGTTTCCTACATTTACTGTAACTTCCTTTTCTTTATCTATGATAATATAATTTTTAACTTCACCATGCTCATCTGTGTATGTTGGAGGAGTAATTTCAACAACTCTATATTCTCCTACACCCAAATTTTCCCAAGTTATATTACCATTTTCATCAGTTGTTTTTTGACTATTAGGTATAGCTACCCAATTGCCATCAATTTTTTTCTCTAAACTGAAAACTGCTCCCTCAAGTTTCAGACTAGAGTCTTCTAAATCCTCTTTTGTTAGAACTAATTTACCATTCTTAGATGATACTGGCGCCTCTGTTGTTTTGTCATGTTCTGGTATTTTCTGTTGAACTTTATTATTTACAATCTTTCCAACTGAAGCATCAGTTAGTATTGCTTTATATTCAATCTTAATAATCTCATCTTCTTTTCCAGCTGCTAATTCCTTAAGATTTAATGTGAATCCTGTTTTTTTGTTTCCTGCTACTGGTGATCCATTCACATTTCCACTGATAGGATTTTCTCTCCATTCAATCTTATCTGCTGGAATAGTTATTACTTCTCCACCAATTGTCAGTGTTATTTCACCTGTCATATACGCAACATATTGTCCATCTGTCTGCTGTATATCGTCACTTATAGTGAAGTAAGCCAGTTCTGATAAGTCTGATGGTACTACTGAGTAAACTTTGTATTCATACTCTGTCTCTATAGATGGATCTTCTGTAGCTGTTTTTACTAATTTATTATTCATAAATTCAACTGTTACATCGTCTCCAGCTGTAAATTCTTTGAACTCTCTAGTTCCTATAACAATACCTTCTGGTGAGCTAAGCTCTTTTAAATAATACTTTTTCCCATGTTCCAGACCAGTTATAGTAACTTTCCCACCTTCTCCAGATGTGAAAACAGCATCATTTGGATAAGCTACTCCATCTATAGGTCTAACAGTTATTCTTGAATCTTCGTTATCTGAAGCATATAGTCCAAACGTTGCTCCTTCAAGTCCTGTAACAGTTACAGGATCTACACTTGGATCTTTAACTTTTTTGTCAATTGTTACTTGTCCTGACTTATCATCATTCTTTGGATAAGCAAAGACATCATAGAATAACTCTCCATCAGGTTTCGTACCAGGTATTTCCACCGTATATTTTGTTGGATTACTAGGTATAGTTATACCCGTTGGTAACGGCTTACCTGCATCAGTATAATCTGACTCTGTAAACTCAGTAAATTCATATCTACCTATCGGTAAATCGCTTAAAACTATTTTCCCATTGGCGTCAGTAAAGTATGACTCCTCAGTTCCTGTAACCGGTGACACAGTCTTAATTACCCCATTTTCAACTGTGAAACTGTGAGTCTGTTTAATTTTAAATCCAACACCTTCTACAGGATATTTTCCTGCTTCTATTCCGTCTATAGGTTGACCATAGTTAGGATCACCCGCTTCTATCGGACGAAACTTCTGAATTGTGAAACTACCTGTAGTTGGTTCTGGTTCACTAACCGCATTAGATACTACAGGTATCAGCATAGTTATTAACATAACTACAGCTAATAAACCATTTAGCACTTTCCTTCCCTTACTCATTTTTAATTCCCCCTTGTCTTTTGACACAATTAATTTATTATTATTTTATTCAGCTCTGCATATTATGCGAAGCTGATACTACTTAACATGTTTTCTCAGTATACTGAATATACCGACAGTACCACCTAAAATTCCAATTATCATACCCAAATTATTCATAATCCCCATACCTTTTCCACCTGTAGGAGGCATTTCCTGATTCAGCATATTAGTTATTGTTAAACCATCATCTGAGACAATTTTTCTAAATCCTTCTGGCACTGAAACCTCATCAACAGAATATATATAATCTTCACCATTCATATCTGTTTTTGGTACACCTTCCCAAGTGTAACTTAAAGTTCCAGCTTCTAAAAGAACAGAATCTCCTACCGGCTCTTTGCTTTCACCTTCTATATTTCTATATAACTGAAAGTAAACATCTGTCATCTGATTTGGGTCATCAATCATCCACTCTTTTTTTGCTGTTACTGATATAGTAGGACTAGTATAGTCATTCTCTATCTTTATTGTATAAGTCTTGCTAGTTTCATCATAACTATACTCTGTCTGCGTCGCAGTGTATCCTTCCCCTGGATCACTTTCTTCAACGCTGTATTTATAAATTGCACCGTAAGTATCAGTGTAGCTGAGGCCTGTCCATGTGTATGTTGCCTTATCATCTGAACCTGGTGTCAATGTAACCGTTTCTACTATCTCTTTATCATCAGGATCAGTTGTATGTCTTTTTAGACTCACATCTACAGCTGTCTTCGGTCCATTTATCCAGGTTTTTTCCACATTCACAGTTACTTTTGGAATTATTATCTCTAAAGTATTATCTAAGACCCAATGTCCTTGCCCAGTGTGAGCAATAATACTTAAAGAGTTACTCTCCTGTAAGTTTATATTTTCTTTCAACACTTTAAAGACCGTCCAGTGATTATTTTGATGAGGTTTTATGTGGTGATTCGGCAAATACGGAATACCATCAACAACTATCCTGTCATCAGGTCCATACTCATCCCCATCGGCTGCATATATCTTGTATCCATTAATTTCCATGTAGTTTAATGGATGACTTGAATTAACAGCAATATATATTTCTCCTTCAAAATACCACATAAGCACAGGACTAGTGTGATCATTTATCGAAGTCTCCCCAAGCTGTACACTTAGATACTCATAGTCAGGATCAACAGAATAACTATAGTCAGCAGAATTCGATATATTTGATGTAAAGAGTAGAACAGATATAAAAACAAAATAAGCTAATATCTTCCTCGTAATATTCATGCAAGTTCCCCCTTTCCCTTTTTAGTATTCCTCCCATAACTCTAATTTAACAATTTATATCTTTCATGTCATATTATATAATACACAGTTTTATCAAGAATTAATCGCATTTTCTGCTTTGTCATTGACCGTTCCTGTCACAGTATTGACAAGTCCATCACTATACTATACAATTCGTATATCATGACGGTTTGTATGTAATTATTAAAAGGGGAATGATTGAACTGTTTAATGAAAAGCTAGATTATATTATGAACTTAACGGAAGTTACCAATAGTTCATTAGCACGAGTAGCTCTGCTTGATCCATCATATATCAGCAGGCTCAGAAGGGGGAAAAGAAAACTTCCAAATAAACAAAATTTTCTGGCATCAATTGTAGAATATTTTTCAAATATTATTGAAAAAAACGAAAAGATGAAAGAAGATTTTTTAAATGTGATTTCGCTCTACTACAGTCCTGAAATCATAAACAATTTTGAATTAAGTGAGATTATGTATGAATGGTTAGCAATAGAAACCAATGATTCTGTACTCAATTCATTGAAATTAATGAGTTTTAGCGAGAAGAAGGTTAAGAGAAATGAAATTGCAAACAGTGCTTGTCATTTTTATTATGGATCGGAAGGCAAACGAGAAGCTTCTATTAGATTCTTAAATGATATACTAAGCTCTGAAAATCCAACCACAATATACCTATATAGTGAAGAAAGCATGAAATGGTTCTATGAAGATCCTATTTTTAATATAGAAATATCTTCATTGCTGAAAGCGCTTCTTAGTAAAAACTATAAAATAAAAATCATACACAATGTAGATAGAGACCTAAACGAACTTAGCCAAGCTCTAAATATCTGGATTCCTGTCTACTTGTCTGGTAAGATTGAGTCTTACTATTATCCTTTAATTCGAGACGATATCTACAGAAGAACTCTTTTTATAGCACCTGGTATTTCTGCGATAAGTTCTATATCTGTAAAGGATAAGCTTGAAGACATGATGAGTTTATATACTTCTGATAAAGCGGCTATTAATTCTCTATTCATAGAATATAGTAATTATTTTGAATTATGCGTATCTGCTATAAACTCTTATGATAAGAAAGAAGATAGTGACTACTTACAGCATTATATTTCTTATTATGATACTCTTGAAAACACTTATGTATATGGTCTATTTCCATCAATCTCAACTATGCCTGAAGAAATTGCAGCAAAGATCGGGAAAACACAAGATTCATCAATCATAAGTATTTATAACTCTCTGTCAAAATCATTTAAAGAGTTGATAATGCAAAACACTTATACAGAGGCCATACTGCTACCAGACATTAAATCAGTGCTTTCAACACAAATATTTTTACCAGAGTCTATAACCTTACTCAATAAAAAAGTAATTTATACAGTGAGTGAATTCAAACAGCATTTAGATTCAATCGTTAATTATCTTAAAGAATTTGAAAACTATAATGTCATAGTCTATCAAAATCATAAGAGTAATCCCACGGGGTATATCAGTAGAATGAATTCGAGTACATTAATACTTAACATGAATAAGCAAGGTCACTTTATGGAAGCTGTTGAACCAAATATGTCACTTGCACTTTGTCAATATTTATCAAAAAACATACAAACCAGTAAAGAATATAATCGTGAAGAAACTATTAAAGTACTAGAGGAATATAGTGATAAATTGGGGAAATATTTATAGACTTATTCTTCTGTGTGCGATTAATATGAATAACGAAGATAGGCATTAAGCTATAAGACATCAAGATAAAAGAACAATAAAAGAACAAAAAGAAAAACCCAGAACATATAGTTCTGGGTTTTTTCGGAGTTGATTTGAAATTTATTAAAAAATTCCAAAAGACTCAGAGCTATATGCTCTGAGTCATC
>CAZBAL010000044.1:0-10589 GCA_964489735.1 uncultured Clostridia bacterium
ATGCAGAATTCTATGAAACAGGAACCTCGTGACTTTAGTCATGAGAGGTTCAGGGGTTGTGGAGTGATTATGAGCCAGAAGATGATAGTAAAATTGATGAGACATCGACACTTAAGGAGGAGTTCGATGTATAACTGGATATTAGAAAACTGGGTGAGGATACTGGAGAAAATTGGAGAACATCTATTTATTTCAATAACAGCACTGCTTATTGGTGCTGCAATAGCCATACCTCTTGGAATCCTTCTATCCAAAACAAAGAGAATATCACAAGTAGTGATTTCCATAGCATCAATACTTCAGACACTTCCATCACTCGCACTACTAGCAATCATGGTGCCATTAGTAGGGGTGGGAAGAAAACCAGCAATAATTGCACTAGCAATCTATTCTCTGCTTCCGATACTGAGAAATACTTATCTTGGAATGACGGGAGTAGATAAAGATCTGATTGATGCATCGAAAGGTATGGGAATGACAAAGTTGCAAATTATAAAAAAAGTTCAGCTTCCAATTGCTATACCTGTAATAATGTCAGGACTTCAGTTATCTGCAGTATACCTTGTAGCATGGACTACGATAGCTTCATATATTGGTGCAGGAGGTCTTGGTGACCTTATTTTTATGGGATTGAATAATTACAATTTTTATGCAATCTTGAGTGGGACTATACCGGTTACAGTTATAGCTTTATTGTTGGAGTGGATACTGGGGGTCTTGAAAAACAGACTTACGCCGAGAACTTTTAGAGATGGTGTGATAGAAAGTGAATTTTAAAAAATATAGAATAATTGCACTACTAGTTTCATTAGCTCTTCTGTCTGGCTGTACTTTACCAGGATTAGGAACAAGGGTTAAGAATGATGGGATAATAGTAGCAGGTGGAAATACCACAGAGAGACAGATACTCTCAGAGGTGGTATCTCAAATGATAGACCACTATTTAACTGAAGGTAAACCCACTTTAATCAATAATCTGGGTTCGAGTATGCTGATAATTCAGGCTATGGAAAGACAGGATGCAAACATTTCAGGTACTATGTACACAGGAACTTCATTAACTGGGGAGCTTGAGATGGAAGCGACCACAGATTCTGAAGAGGCAATGAAAAAGGTTGTAAAGGGATACAGTGAAAAGTATGATATGGTATGGTTCCCTTCATATGGATTTGAAAACACTTATGCTTTTATGACATCGAGAAAATATGCTGAAGAGCATGGTATTGAAAAAATAAGTGATTTAGAAAAGTTGTCAAATGAACTCAGAGTGGGTATAGATACAGGTTGGCTCGACAGGCAAGGAGATGGATATGATCAGTTTCAAGAAGTTTATGGTTTCTCTTTTGATACGATTATGCCAATGGAGATTGGACTTGTCTACGATGCGATAAACAGTGATAGCATGGATCTTGCATTGGGATATTCAACTGATGGAAGGATTGATGCGTATGATCTGGTAATAATTGAAGATGACCTAAATCTCTTTCCGCCATATGATGCGAGTCCTGTCGTGACGAAGGATCTTATAAGAAAATATCCTGACCTTGAGAAAATAATACTGAAGCTGGAAGGTGAGATTCCTTCAGAAGTGATGCAGAAGCTGAACAGAAAAGCTGATGAGGAAAAGATAGAGCCAAATATTGTAGCGAGAGATTTTTTAAGAGAAAATAATTATTTCGAAAACAAGGATGTAATAAGATTGAAAGACAGACCTATATACAGAGATGTCATAAGTGATATTGTATCTCTGGAAGGAGGGAATTAGATGTCAGAGTTATTAAAGTATTATCAGATAAACGGAGG
Organism: uncultured Clostridia bacterium; assembly: GCA_964489735.1. Lineage (GTDB taxonomy): Bacteria > Bacillota > Clostridia > Tissierellales > Gottschalkiaceae > Andreesenia. Next base: position 1,804 of record CAZBAL010000044.1, read on the forward strand.
ATATGTTATGTCTCAGTTTATAAGACATTTTTTAATATCGATATATGGAGTTTTATTTGCATCTATAGTGGCGGTTCCACTAGGCTTTTGGATTGCAAGAAGGACTAGAATGGCCAGTTTTCTGTTATCCATTGCAAATATAATCCAGACAATTCCTTCATTAGCTATGCTTTCGATTCTCATGGTAGTATTAGGTCTTGGACCTAATACAGTTGTGGTGACCGTATTCTTATATTCACTGCTTCCAATTTTGAAAAACACTTATACTGCCGTAAATAATGTTGATAAATCAGTCTTAGATATAGCTAAAGGTGTTGGTATGACTAAAAATCAAATTAGATTGAAAGTGGAACTTCCACTATCACTAAACCTCATAATGGGAGGAATAAGAAATGCACTTGTCATTGCTATAGGGGTTACAGCAATTGGAACCTTTATAGGAGCAGGAGGACTTGGAGATATTATATCCCGTGGAATTAATGTAACAGATGGTGGTTCTATAATATGGGCAGGTGCTATTCCAACAGCTCTGATGGCGGTATTGATAGACTTAATATTGAATAAAATCGAGAAGAAGCTCACTGTTACTAATAATATATAATTAGAACTTGCTATACTTTGGACAGGAACAGAAAAAATATTAAAAAATAGATTTTTAAATTATGATATATAAAGACCACTCATTTGAGTGGTCTTTAATTTATGGATCTTCAGTACTTTGAAGAATATCTGTTTTTTCTATTCTAGTACATATGAACCCTATCTTCAGGTTTAACATACATTCCATCTCCAGGTTTAATGTCAAATGCTTCATAGAACTTATCTGTTGAGCTAAGCACTGCATTAACACGGATTTTGCTAGGCGCATGTTCATCGCTTTTCAACTGTTCAATAATATCTTCATCATTGCTCAGGCTTGCCCATGATTTAGCATAACTTATATACATTTCTTTCAATGCCTCTTTATCATCACCCAATAGTGTGGTTACAACTGATATACCACCTAAATCGGCTATGTTTTCTCCGAGTGTAAGTTCACCATCAACTTTATGCCCTGGAAGTGCTTCGAAGTTTCCGAAGTATTTAATGAAAGATTGTGCTTTTTCTTTAAATGCATTTCTGTCCGTATCTGACCACCAATTTCTTAAATTACCTTTTTCATCATAATGAGAACCAAGGTCATCAAAAGCATGTGTTATCTCGTGGGCTATAACAGCTCCTAAGCTTCCTAAGTTTTGAGCATAACTAGCTTTTTCATCATAAAATGGAGACTGAAGTATTGCAGCAGGGAATACAACTCCATTTGTTGACGGATCATAATATGCGTTTAGAGTATGAGATGACATACCCCATTCTCCACGATTTACAGGAGAGGATGCTCTAGTAAGCTCTTGAGCAGCTTTTGATTTGTTTATGGCAACAGCATTATCTATGAGGCTACCACCTTCAGCTCCAGATTTTACTGTACCATCTTTAAGATGACTAGTGTAAGTCTCAGGATATCCTATTTTAAGGTCTAGATTTTCCAGTTTCTTTATTGCCTCAGCCTTGCTTTCTGGACTCATCCAATCCAATTTTTCTATATTTTTCTTGTAGGCTCCTACAATATCACCAATCATTTTTTCTACTGCCTCTTTCTTTTCTGGTGAGAAATATTTTTTTGCGTAGATTTCACCAATTTCCATATCGGCAAGTTTTTTAACAGCCGTTAGAGAATTTTCATCATCATTTTCTTCTCTTTGTTCAAAAACAGCTTTAGCATTTCTGATATCTTTGTTAAGGTATTCGCCATAGTCATCTAATAGTGCAGAAATCGAATACTTTTTAAGCATTTCCAGATTATCTTTTGTCAGATATTTATTTATAACTGATAGAGACTTTGGATTTTCAACAACAGTAGCATAGTATCCATTTAGTCCAGCTTCATCAAAATACTCCTTGAGATTCATATTTGGAATTTCTGACTGAATTTCATCCATAGTCTTATAGTTTAGAATTTTTTCAATATTGTTGCTATCTGTTTTTGTATGAGCAGCTTTAGCTAGATCAGTTTGGAAATTCACAACTTTTTCTACTATTTTTTTCTTATCTTTTGAATCAGTTCCATCAGCTTTGATCAGTTTTTCAATGTAGTCTGACATATCTTTTTTCATGCTTTCTTGTTCTAAATCTTCTTTTTTACCCATCATATAAGGCTGAGCAAAAAGCAGTGAATGTTTTGTGGAATCTTTTGGATCAGGTTGAGCTTCAAACGTAAATAGGCTTGAATTACCCAGTTCTTTTTTTACTTTTGCTATAGCTTTTAAGTATGCTGGAATGGAATCAGCGGACTGAATAGAATCTATATAAGGCTTTAGAGGACCAAGTCCTGCTTTTTCATTCCCTTTATGATCAAAAGCAGATTTATATAACAAGCCGATAGCTCTTTCAGCACTGCCTTCAGGATGTTTTTCAGGTTCCTTTGCTATTTCTTCAACAAGCTTATTAACATTCTCATCTATTTTATCAGTAGCTTCTGAGAAACGATCCTTGCCTTCACTACCATTTTTAGATATTTTTTCATTTAGTTCTTTTGCATTTACATGATTATAGAAGTCATCTTGAAGTTTTGATTCTTTAATTAGTTTCTGTTTGGATTGAGTTTTTTCAACATTATCCTTTGATTCGATTTGTTCAGTCTGTTCAGTAGTATTCTTTCCATTGACGGTGTTATCTTTTAAGTTATTCGATGGACCAGTGCATGCAGACAGTAATAAAGCTGTTATCAATGCACTGGTTGTGAATAGTATACTTATTCTTCTTTTCATATTTATCCCTCCAAATACACTCAGATACACATTATAGTCAGTTTACGATATTCACTGAGATTATGTATGTATAAATCCAACTAATTATGCATTAGATAGATTTTCTAAATAATACTCCATCTGTGTATATCGGCTTACTATGGCATGTTACAAGATATGTAAAAGCATCTGAGAGGTTATTTTTATTTATTATATCATAGGAGGTGTATAAATATTAATAAATTAAAGATAACGATTTTATTAACAAAAAATAAAACTCTCAACAGCTTAGACTTAGCTTATCGAGAGTTTTATAAGTTGTCGCTTTGCATATAAGCAATCTATTTGAAATTAAAATCTATGCGATATAATATCAACGATTTCAATATGTTTGGAAATATAACTTTCTTTAGAAGGTTCATCTTTAAAAAGGTCTGTAGAAAGATACTTTTTATTATCATCAGGAAAAACAGTTACTACATTGCTGTTTTCTCCTAAAATTTCCATGGCCATGACAGAACCGATAAAATTTGCACCTGAAGAGATTCCAACACCGAGACCTTTTGATGCGAGTTTTTTAGCCATTATTATAGCATCCCCATCAGACACAGAAATAATCTCATCAAGCTTATCCAGTTCCAATATATCAGGAATAAATTCATCAGATATTCCGGCTATCCTATGATGACCTACTTGACCGCCAGTTGATAGAGTAGGAGACTCCTTAGGTTCCAAAGGAAATGATTTTACTTTGGGGTTTATTTCTTTAAGAGCTTTGCTCACACCCATAACTGTCCCGCCAGTACCAACTCCAGCCACAAAGCCATCGGGTATTATATCAACTTTTTTTAAATTTTCAATTATTTCTTTTCCTAAGCTTTTATATTGAGCTAGAGGATTGTCGCTGTTTGCAAACTGTCTAGGAAGAAAAACATCATTATTGTTTTCTGCAAACTCTTCAGTTTTTTCTATGCTTCCTATAAAACCACCTTCTTCGGCGGACACTAGTCGTATCTCAGCACCGAACCCCTTAATTATATTTATTCTCTCCAGACTCATCCAATCGGGCATATATATGATTACAGGATGATTGAGCATAGCTCCAAGTGCGCAAAAAGCAATCCCTGTATTTCCGCTAGTAGCTTCTACTATCGAATCTCCAGGCTTTATTGCCCCGGATTCATAAGCATTTTTTAATATATGGTATGCCATTCTATCTTTAACACTTCCAGTAAGGTTATAGTGTTCCATTTTTGCAAATATTCTCTTTTCTTTGCCTTTATATTTAAAAACAATCTCTGCTAATGGAGTATTGCCAATAAAGTTTTCAATCTTTTTCAAGAATATGTCCTCCTATTGTTAAATTGTGCTGCGTTTATTGAAAAAATATTATAAATTAATAAATGGGTCTAATATTACTATTAATAGTATATTAGAGATTGACTAAAAAGTGAATAGAAAAGGATTTCTCTTATGGATATTAAATCTTGTAAATATTAATCTCTATTTGTCTTGACATGTAAAAATATAAATGCTAATATAATAACCAAGTAATCAGATGGGAATAAACGATATTGATTGCGGCGGATCAAATTATGATAGTAATATCAGTAAGAGAGGAAATTGAATATTAATAGAGAAGGAGCTGGATACACATGAATATACTGAAAAAAATTGATGAATATGAGAACAATGTGAACAATTACATAAAAAACAATGGAAAAGATGATCTTGGCAACGAGATAAATTTTAAATCATTTGGAGCTCCATCGGGAGTTTACCAACAGAGAAAATCAGATAAATTCATGGTAAGACCGAGAACTACTGGTGGAATTTTTAGTCTTGAAGTGTTTGAAAATCTTTACAAGATAAGAAAAAAATATAAAGGTTCGAATATAAGGCTTTCTTCCAGACAGGATTTTCAATTTCATAATATTACATTGGAAGATACGGTAAAACTGATGAGGGAACTTTATAAAAGTGGCCTATACACTATAGGAACGGGTGGAAATACTGCAAGAAATGTTGCAGCCTCACCACTTTCGGGATTATATGAGGAAGAAGAATTTGATATAACTGAATACGCTAAAGAGGCAGGAAAATTTCTATCCGAGGATGAAACCAATTTAAATCTTCCAAGAAAATATAAGGTGGCTTTCTCATCTACTAAAAACGATACTGGGAGCGTAAGCTTTGCGGATCTAGGATTTTTTGCAATCAATTGCAATGGAGTTAGGAAATTCAACGTTGTAGGTGCAGGGGGACTTGGCCCTAAGCCTAGAGTATCGATCGAGTTAGCTAAAGAAATTGCAGCTGAAGATGTACTATATTATATAGATGCGATGAAACAGTTTTTTTATAATGAAGGGGACAGAGAAAATAGAGGTAAAGCAAGAATAAGACATATGCTTTCAAAGTATGGTGAAGCTGAATTCAAAGAGAGATTCAATTTCTACTTACAAGAATCTTTCAGAAAAGATTTAAAGATTCTTGTAGAAGAAAAGCTGCACGAAGCAGGTATTGAGTCATTTGAGCAAAATTTATCAGAACAAGATCCAAAAGACAGAAAAGAGATTAAATCACATTTTATAGAAAAGACAAATATTGATGGAATATATGCAGTTAAAGTAGCACCGATTGGAGGGTGGCTTGAAATTGAGCTTCATCATGAACTTATAGAATTTTTAAACGAGTTAAGTTATGAGGTGGACATGAGGCTAACACCTTCACAGGAAATATTGTTTAGAAATATTTATGATAATGATGTCGAAGGGTTAAGGAGAATTCTGGAAAAAGAAGTGATAGATTCTGATTTTTTAAACTCTGTTTCATGCGTTGGAAGTTCAATCTGCAGAACGGGAATATGTGAGTCATCAGAAACTCTAAAAGAGATTACAAAAGAAATTAATAAATTACCCGAAGAGATAAGAAGACAGAGTTTTAGAATCCATATATCAGGATGCCCCTCATCATGTGGACAGCACCAGATTAATCCCATATCTTTTTCAGGCAGACTTATAAATACTGGTGATAATAGAGAGCAGGGATTTACACTGTTTTTGGGTGGAAAACTCAAAGACTCAAAGGGACCGGCAAGCATAGGAGTAGCTAAAGGAAATGTTCTGAGAAGAGATTTGCCGAATTTCATAAGAGAACTTATAGTTTTAAAATATGAGTCGAGAATTGAAGATTTAAAAGAATTTACAGAGAAAAAAGAAAATGAAATTCTGGAAATTCTGAAAAAATACAGCCCGAGTTAGGAAGAAGAAAAATGAAGGAAAAATATAATTTGATTGAAAATAATGAAAATATAGTTTGGCACCAGTATAACAAAGGAAGGAAAGACAGAGAAAAGCTTTTAAATCAGAAGTCTTTTGTGGTCTGGATGACAGGACTTTCTGGCTCAGGTAAGTCTACAATTGCATCTGTTTTAGAAAAGAAACTCTACGAGAGACAAAAACTGACTTACATTTTAGATGGAGATAATATAAGACATGGACTTAATTCAGATCTTCAGTTTTCTGTAGAAGATAGAAAAGAAAATCTCAGAAGGATAGGAGAGTTGGCAAGAATATTAATTGATGCTGGACTTATAACAATATGCGCATTCGTTTCTCCTTTTGAAGAAGATAGAAAGATGATAAGAAAAAAAATAGAGGATGACTTTATAGAAGTATATATAAAAGCAGAAATTGAAACTTGCAAAAAGAGAGATCCTAAAAAGCTATACAAAAAAGCTCTTAGAGGGGAGATTAAAGAGTTTACAGGGTTAGGCTCCTCTTATGAAGAACCTAGTTCTCCCGAAGTGACAATCGAAACAGAGAGTGTTCAGCCAGAAGAAGCAGCGGAAATGATAATTGGCTATTTGGAAAAGAGAAGATTAATTTAAATATATTTTGAACAAATAGAAAAAAATATTTTATTCAAGTTAAGAATTTGGGAGTTAAATATAAATTAAGAGGATGATGTTTAATTGGAAGTTATAAAGGTCAAAACAGATCTTTTGATAATAGGAGGCGGAGCAGCCGGTTTATATGCTGGAATAACAGCTCTTGAAAGCTCTGATATAGATATAGCTATTGTAGACAAGGCTAATATCAGAAGGAGTGGCTGTCTTGCAGCTGGAATCAATGCTTTAAATGCCTATATAAATCCAGGTCAAACTGAAGAAGATTACCTTGAGTATGTTAAAAGGGAGTTTAATGGAATAGTTAGAGATGATCTAATCTATACTATGGCGAAAAGGTTGAATTCCACTGTAAAAAAATTGGAACAATGGGGATTGCCTATATTAAAAGATGAAGATGGAGAATATATATCTAGAGGAAAAAGAAGTATAAAGATAAATGGTGAGAATATCAAGCCTATACTAGCAAAGGCATTGATGGAAACTGCTGAATTGAACACAGATATTATAAGTAGAAATAAAAGACTCAAGTTAATTGAGTATGTAAATATTGCAGAGTATATGATTGATGATGGTAAAGTCATAGGTGCAATAGGTTTTTCTATAAAAGAAGAAAAAGCTTATGTTATTGAAGCAAAATCAGTTATATGCGCTACAGGAGGTGCTGCGGGACTTTACAAGCCTAACAATACGAATAGCTCTCGTCACAAAATGTGGTACTCTCCATTTAATACTGGAACAGGGTATGCAATGGGGATTCGTGCTGGTGCAGAGATGACATCGCTCGAGATGAGGTTTATAGCATTGAGATGTAAGGATACTATAGCGCCGACAGGTACAATAGCTCAGGGAAGTAAGATTGAACATGTGAATTCAAAAGGAGAAGTCTATATAGATAGGAAGATGAGCACATCTGAAAGACTTCAAAGAACAATAGAAGAAAATAGAAGTGGTAGAGGTCCTTGTTATCTCAAGACTTCAGGAATAGATAGTGAAATGGAAGAACAGTTGATCAAGGCATATCTTAATATGTCTCCCGGTCAAGTTGTAAAATGGATTGACGAGGATAGGATGCCCTCAGAGCATGATGTAGAGATTGAAGGAACAGAGCCGTATATAACTGGAGGTCACTCTGCTGCTGGTTACTGGGTAGCTACAGATAGATCCACAACGGTTGATGGACTCTTTGCAGCTGGAGATGTTGCTGGGGGATCTCCTAAAAAATATGCAACAGGTTCTTTTGTAGAGGGAGAGATTGCAGCTGAGTCAGCAATTAAATATATTAAAGAGATATCAAAAAAAGGAGATAAAAGTACATCTTCAAAAATCTATGAATATGAGAGGGGTTTTCTTGAAAAAGTGGAGAAGTTCTACTCTAATTCGAATAAACAGAGTATTGAGTCGGTTGAAGAAGCTATGCAGAAGGTTATGGATGAATATGCAGGTGGAATTTCTACAGACTACAGATATAATCAGGAAAGACTCAACGAAGCGCTTAATAAATTGGAGTTTATAGAGTTGGTTGCTCAGGAGTTAAATGCAGATGATACTCATAGCCTGATGAATATATTTGATATACTTGACAGAATTTTACTTTCAAAAGCTCTGATAAGCCATATGATATACAGGAAAGAGACTAGATGGAATGCATATCATGAAAATCTATCATATCCCGGAAAGGATAGTAAGTACGATAATCTATACGTTAATTCCGAGTATTCAGATGGGAAAATAAATGTATATACTAAGAAACATATTGGAAAGGATGTAATATATGAGCATAGAAATTGATCAGAATAAATGTATTAAATGTGGAAAATGCATAGGTATATGTCCTGGTAATTTAATATATGAGAACAGAGATGGTAAGGCTTATATAAAATATCCGAAGGACTGCTGGGGATGTACTGCTTGTATAAAAGAATGTAAAAGCTCAGCTATATCATATGTTCTATCTCCCCAAATCGGGGGTTCAGGAGGAAAAATGAGTGTTTTAGACGATGGGTTATGTTTGATATGGACGGTAAAAAAACATGACGGAGAAACTATAAATATAACTGTGGACAAAAGGGAGTCTAATAGATATTAAGGAG
>CAZBAL010000045.1:0-10007 GCA_964489735.1 uncultured Clostridia bacterium
ACATATGCATATGCGATGTCAAGAAATGACTTTGCTTATAGAAAGTTTTTTAATACTTATGCTTTCATACCGATGCTATTTTCAGGTGGTATGGTAGCAAACTATATAGTTATGATTAGATTCTTAGGCTTAAGAGATAATCCTTTAGCCTTGATACTACCATTACTATTCAATACATTTTACCTTGTGGTTATGAGGACCTTCTTCCAGACTTCCGTGCCTTTCTCATTGATAGAGGCAGCGATGATAGACGGAGCATCGGAGTTTCAAATATTCTTCAAGATAGTATTACCGATATCATTACCAGGTATCGCTACTATAGGACTTTTCCTAACACTTGCTTACTGGAATGACTGGTTTAATGCGATGATGTATTTGGAAACAAATTCTGAATGGACCACTCTTCAATACTTATTGATACAGGTTCAAAGAACGATAGAAAATGTAATACTTAAAGGGGACCAAATGGGATCTGCGGCTAAGGATGCTATGGCTACACTGCCTACAGACGGTGTAAGAATGGCTATCGTAGTTATTACTACATTACCGATAGCATTATCGTATCCATTCTTCCAAAGATATTTCGTACAAGGTTTAACTTTAGGAGCAGTAAAAGAATAATTTTAGGTAATAAATGAGTTTTCATATATTATAAATTTTAAGGAGGAACATATGAATAAATTCAAAAAAGTGTTGACATTATTATTAGTGTTAGCTATGGTTTTAGCTCTAGCAGCTTGTGGAGACAAAACTGAACCAGAAAAACCTGCTACAGGTGAAGAAAAACCTGCTACAGGCGAAGAAACACCTTCAACAGGTGAAGAAACTCCAGCTGAAGTACCAGTTCTTAAATATATGGTATTATCAGGCGGAACAGGCGTAGACAAAATCGAAACAGCATTAAATGCTAGATTAGATGAACTTAAAGCTGGTTACCATGTTAAACTTATCGTTTATGGATGGGACAACTATGCTGAAAAAGTTGGTTTATCTGCAAGAGGCGCAGCTGCTGAAGAAGAAATTTTCGACTTAGCAACTACAGCTTCATGGTTAGGACCTTACCAAACATTAATAAGAGAAGAAACTTTATTAGACTTAACACCTTATTTAGATGGAGAACCTGAATTAAAAGAATCATTATCAGAATCTTCAATCAAGGGTGCTTCAATCAACGGTGGACTTTATGGTATTCAAACAATAATTGATGGAACACCTATGGCAAGAGACTATTATGGATGGAATGTTCCAGAATTAGAAAAGATCGGTTTAACAACTGAAGATGTAAAAGGCATTGATACGATTGAAGGTTTAGAACCGATATTAGAAAAATACAAAGCTCAATTCCCAGAAAAATATCCACTAAGAGGTGGCGGCGGATTAGCATTTAGAAGAATTAATTTACTTACTACATTTGCTGATGGAAAATATGAAATATCAAATGTATATGATCAACCTTGGTTAAAAGAAAAATTCGAAGTAACAGCTAAATACTTAGAAAAAGGTTATTTACATCCAGAAGCTGGATATGAAGTTGCATCTGAAGCTCAAAAACCAGCTGACCAATGGTTAGTATTTAAATCAGAAGGCGAACCAGGAGCTTATTCAGTATGGGCAGATCAAGAAAAAGTTAATGTTTATACTACGCCAGCTGCTGATGATACAGTTGTATATTCAAATATAGTTCAAGGTAAATTGACATCTCTATATAGACATACAAAATATCCTGAACAAGGACTTGACCTAATTTCTAAAATTAAATTTGATGAAAAAATTCAAAACATTTTAGCATGGGGTATTGAAGGAGAAACTTACGAATTAGACGAAAATGGAAAAGCTGTTTGGGTAGAAGGACAAGAAATCTGGAATCCATGGCAACATCAATGGTCTAATGATGTTAGATATCCTGGTATAACAGGAGAAGCTTTAGATTCACCAGAAATGGTAGAAAGAATTAAAGCTCATAACGCACCACTTATCCCTTCTGTTGACTTAGGATTTGTTCCTTCAACAGAATTACAAGAAAAGATAGCTCAAGTAGATGCAGCAGTAGTTGATATAATGACTGACGTTCAAAACGGAAGAATTGGACAATTACAATCAATGGTAGACGCTGCTAAAGGTGCAGGAGTCGAGGATATAGTAAAAGAATTAACAACAGAATTCGAAGCTTGGAAAGCAGGACAATAATATATATATTAAAGGGCTGTGCAAACAGCCCTTTTTTATAAAGTATTTTAACAAGAGTGACATCAAATTGATTCTTGTTGCAATACTTTATAAAATATTTGGAGGATGGAATGAAAAAAATCGTGCATGTAGTATCTCATTCGCATTGGGATAGAGAGTGGTATATGCCCCTTGAAAACCATAAAATGCGACTAATCGATTTAATCGATGGGATTATAGAAGCATCTAAAGATAATAGATTTATAAATTTTCAAATGGATGGTCAGGTATTGCCAATCGAAGACTACTTAGAAGTAAGGCCAGATAATAGAGATAAGGTATATGACTTAATAAAAAGAGGAATTATAAAGGTTGGACCTTGGTATATGTTACAAGATTCATTCCTAACATCTGGTGAATCCAATGTTAGAAACTTGGAAATAGGTATGAGAAAATCAAGAGAACTTGGTAGACCAGCTATGATAGGTTATTTTCCTGATACATTTGGAAACATTGGACAAGCGCCACAAATCCTTAAAAAAGCAGGTATAAACAATGCTTATTATGGTAGAGGAGTTAAGGCTACTGGATTTGCAAATGTTGTTTATGAAGACTTTACATCTAAAAATTCTGAATTGTTCTGGAAGTCTCCAGATGGTTCAAAAGTACTAAGCATACTATTTGCTAACTGGTATTGTAATGGAGTGGATATGCCTAGTGATAGAGATCTACTTAAGACTTATTTAGATAAAAAGATTTCCGATATGGAAAAATATGCTTCAACTAATCATCTTTTATTAATGAATGGATGTGATCATTCACCTGTTCAACAAAATATTGGTGAGATTATCGAACTAGCAAATACTCTTTATGATGATTATAAATTTATTCATTCTGATTTGGAGACTTATGCTAATGAAGTATATAAAGTGGTTAATGAAGACGAGCTAGCTGTTATAGAAGGCGAACTAAGGTCTCAAACTACTGATGGGTGGGGAACTCTAACAAGTACTTCTTCATCAAGATATGACCTGAAAAACTGCAATAAAATGATAGAGATGAGACTAGAAGAAGTCATCCAACCTCTATACACTTTATTCTTTAATAAAGAAGATTATCCTTTTGATAAGATTGACTATATATATCGCCATCTTATGACAAATCATCCACATGACAGTATTTGTGGTTGTTCTATTGATAGTGTCCATGATGGTAATGTGAGAAGGTTTAAGGACTGTATGGAAGCTCTTGATTATCTTGAGGATGAAGCTAAGATTTACTTGCGTGCTAATATTAAAAATGATTCAGATGACATAGCTTTTACCGTTATGAATACAACTGCATATCATCAAAGAAAAGAAGCTAAGATTTTCATAAATTATGATAAGAGATTCTTCTCTGGTTATGAGTATCACCAAATAGTTAAAGACTTAGAAAAAGTTAAACTTCCTAAACTACAAGCAGTTGATGATGAACAAACTTATGAGACTTATGTAAAAGACTTGGGAGTTAATTTTGGATATGACTTACCAAAAGAGTACTTTAGAAAGGGATATTATTCTAGAGATATATTAGTTAAGATAAATCTTGAATTAGAACCTTTTGAGGTAAGAACTTTTAGACTTGTTGAAAATCCAGATAAAAAAGAAAAACCAAAAACTTATGATACAAGAAAGCTTGAGACAGATTATTATAAGATTAAAGTAAATGATAATGCTACTCTAGATATCACAGATAAAAGAACTAATAGAGTTTATAAAAACATTTTGATGCTTGAAGATAGTGGAGATATTGGTAATGAATATATCTATACTCAATCATATGATAGAAAAGTCGTTACTAGTTCAAAGATGATTGATTGCTCAATTGAGGAAGAAACAACTAAGAGATATGCTATTAGGATTAAAGAATCATTAATGGTTCCTAAATCAGCAGATGAACTTTTAGAAGAAGAACAAAAGAAACTTATTGAGATAAGAGATAGAAAATCTGGTAGATCAAAGAAGATGAAAGAAATTATTATTGAAAAGAAGATTTTAATTGATAAACTTTCACCGACAATTGATATCAGAATTGACCTAAAAAATAAAGCTAAAGACCATAGATTAAGAGTATTGTTTGGTCATGATATGGACGTAGATCATGTATATGCAGAAAGTATCTTTGAAGTGGTAAAAAGACCAGTTAAACCTATGGAATCATGGACTAATCCTGACTACTCTCAAAACTTAAATAGATTTATTCAAGTTAGAGACGAAGAAGGTGGATTTACTGTATCTACCATAGGAGTCCAAGAGTATGAGAATAAACCTGAAGGTATGTACTTAACACTATTTAGAGCTGTTGGTGAGATGGGCGACTGGGGATATTTCCCAACTGAAGATTCTCAAATGCTTACAAAGATGAGATTTAGATTCTATCTAGATTTCTTTGCTAAAGATTACTATTCATCTCAACAAAGAGTAATAGGTAGTAGGGTACCGTATTTTACAACTCAGATAGATAAAAATGATGGACCTATCACTCCAAATCAAGTAATTGATATAAATGTTAGATCAAATATTTTTTCAACATTATATAGAAATGAAAAGAGAGAAAAGATCCTAAGATTATATAATCCTGACAATAAGACTCATAGGATTGGAGAGATTAAAGGAACACTTTACGATATTATTGGACAATCAGAATATCATGATGACAAATACAATTCATCATATTTAAATCCATATGAGATAAGAACGATTAAATTGGAGGATTAATGAAAAATATAGTTAAAGACCTTATTGATGTAGTTAAAGCATCAGATAAATTGAGCGATAAGTTAAAGCAGATGTTTGAAAATGCTATTAATAATACATTTACTACTACTATTCAGATTACTGATAGAGACGATGCGTTTGTACTTACTGGAGATATCGAGGCTATGTGGCTTAGAGATTCAAGTGCTCAAATAAGACCTTTGTTTTACATTAATTCAGATGAGGCGAATGATTTAATTAAGAAAGTTATAAAAAGACAATGGTTTAGTGTAGAAAAAGATACTTACGCCAATGCATTTAACCTAACTGCCAGTGGTGCAGAGTGGAATAAATACGATATCACGGACCATAATCCATGGGTTTGGGAAAGAAAATATGAACTTGATTCTATCGCGTATATCATGCAATTAGCTCATCTATATTATGAAAAAACTAAGGATGGATCATTTGCTGATGAAGACTTTTTAAGAGTTTTAGATATATTAGTTGACCAACTAATTTTAGAGCAAGATCATTCAAAATCACCTTATTATTTTGAGAGACCAAAAGCGTGGGCTCCAAGTGATACACTTAGAGGCGGTAAGGATGGAACTCCTGTGGGATATACAGGTATGAGTTGGTCTGGTTTTAGACCAAGTGATGATAGTTGTGTTTATCAATATCATATACCTGCAAATGCCTTTGCTGTAGTTTCATTAAGAAGACTTGCAAAAGTCCTTGATGAATTAGGTTTGGTTGAGCATACAAGAGAAAAGATGGCTAAACTTGCCGATGAGATAGAAGATGGTATCAATAAGTTTGGCATAATGGATGATGAAAAATTTGGAAAGATACTAGCATATGAAGTAGATGGTTTGGGCAACCAATTGTTTATGGATGATGCCAATGTACCGAGTCTTTTATCTCTGCCATATTTAGAATATATGGATAAAGAAGATAGTCTTTATTTAGCGACTAGAAAAGCTATTTTATCAGAAAAAAACCATTTATATTTTGAAGGAAAAGCTGCAAAGGGAGTTGGTTCAGATCATACTCCAGTTGACTATATATGGCATATTGCTTTATCTATACAAGCCATGACTTCAAATGATATAGAAGAAGTAGAAAAAATACTTAGATATTTTGAGACTACAGATGCAGGAACAAACTTACTGCATGAAGGATTTCATAAGGACGATCCTACAGAATTTACAAGAGAGTGGTTCTCATGGTCAAATTCAATGTTTTGTGAAACGGTTTTAAGATATCTGGGATTAGAGATGATAAAGAAAGATTAGTAAAAAGAATAGCCCTTTATCCTAGGACAAAGGGCTTAGTTTACTTATTTGAATAAATCTCACAGATAATATCAATATACAAAAGAATAGGAAATGCTTTTGATATAGTGTATCCATGTGTAGAATAGTTTGGTGTTTTTATGTAGTAATTAGAGTATTCTCTAAGTACAGTCTTATCTCCACCACTAATGGACAGGATGGTAGCTCCATTATCGTATGCGAATTTAGCACCATCGATAATGTTTGAGTTCTCACCTGAAAGAGAAAGACAAATCAATAAGTCTTTTTCGGTAAGACTCTTGGCTAGCAAATCAATTTTATAAGGTTCTTTGGCATAGTCTGTATTATATAGACCAAGTTCACCCATCTTATAAATAAATTCATTTGCCAATAGACCACTTGAACCTATTCCTATGATAACTATTCTTTTGAATGAATCTAGATTTTTAATAAACTCTACTATATCACAATCTAGCGGCGTGACCGATTGAATTATTGAGTCGTACCTGTTTTGCGTGATGTATTTTACTAAATTTTTCTCATTATGTAATGCATATTTAAGTTCAAGGAATCCATTGAATCCTAACTTTTGAGAAAATCTAGTGATAGTTGAGTTTGATATATAAAATATTGAAGCAAACTCATTGATATCAATGTCTGCTATGTTGACATCGCTATTTTTAAGTCTTTCAAGTATGCCTGCTTCTAGTCCTGATAATTTTATACGATCGCGTGACACGATATTCATAATGAAGTCGTACGATTTATTGCTCATATTCTCACCTCAATAAGAGTATAGCATAACCAAAAAAAAAAACACATAGGAGAAAATTTATGTTTCTTGTTTTTGATATAGGTGGTTCGTCAACGAAAATAGCTATTTTAGACGAAAATTCCAATATTATTAAAAAAAATAAATTAAAAGCTAAAAAAGATTTGAAAAGCTTTCTTGATATGCTAGAAGAACAAGTTAGAAAACATAGTGAAGAATTTAATGTAGAGGCAATTGGTTTTTCATCACCAGGTACAGTAGACCCTATTACTGGAAAAGTTGGAGGGATTAGTGCTCTAGAATATATTCATACATATAACTTTGCTTATCATATTCAAGAAAAGTTCAATTTGCCTGTAGCTATTGAAAATGATGCAAATTGTTCGGCTCTAGCTGAGATACATCTAGCTAAGCCCAAAGAAAAATCAATAGCATTTGTTGTTATAGGATCTGGTATAGGTGGAGCCATTATTTATGATGGCGAGCTTATTAAGAGTCGTAGACTTGAGGCTGGAGAATTTGGATATATGATTTTAGATGAACAAGAGGGAAAACTTGAAAACTTTTCAAGGTTGGCTACACTTCCAAATGTTAGTAGGATTTTAGAAGAGAAGTATCATATAGTAGCAAATACATATCAGATAATGAATCAATTTGCTAAAAAAGTTGAGCCTTATTATAGCGAAGTAAAGAAAATGTATAAGTTTCTAGGTATAGGTCTCTACAATATTCAATATGCCTTTGATCCAGAAGTCATATATATTGGAGGAGCCATAAGCCAATCTGAAGATTATATGAGAGAACTTCGAAAAACTTTGGAAGAAGGAATATTTAAGGAAGCAGATATTAATTTAAGAAATGTAACTTATTTTAATGATAATAATATATATGGCGCATATGCGAATTTAATGAAGAGTATTAAAGAAGGGAGAAAATTATGTATACAATAGGTGTTGATATTGGCGGCACGAATGCAAGGGTTGCACTTTTAGATGAGAAATTCAATATCTTGAAAAAAGAGGTTGTTCAAACTAAAGATGTTGAATTCGAAAATATATTAAATCTTATAATTGCAATTATTAAAAAAGTGGACCCAGATAATAAATCAAATGTAATCGGTATATGTTCTCCTGGTCCTTTAGATAAAGAACAAGGCATGATACTGGATGCTCCAAATCTACCATTATGGAGAAATAAACCTTTTGTGGATAGGATCAAAGAAGCAACTGGTAAAAATGTATATCTAACAAATGATGCAAATGCTGCGGCAATTGCTCAAGCGATAGATGATAATCATGAGATGCTAGTATTTATTACTGTTAGTACAGGAGTAGGTGGTGGCATAGTTTATAAACAACAATTAATTGAAGGTAAGCATGTATATGCTGGTGAGTTTGGCACGATGATCATATCTGATGAAGATAGAAAGCATTCTCAGCTTTATCCAGGAACATTAGAAAGTCTGTGTTCTGGAACAGCTCTATCTCTTGAGGCAACAAGAAGATATGGGGAAAGTGTAAGTACAAAAGAACTATTTACTAGATATGAACAAAATGATCCAATAGCTCTAGAGATAATTGAGAGATGGGTGGAACATTTCTCAAGAGCGATAGCAAACTTACTTCAAATAATCGAGCCTGAGGTATTTTACCTTGGAGGTTCAGTAATAACTAATAACTCATGGCTTTTAGACAAAATCGAAGATAGAACAAAAAATAAAGTCTATGAGGGATTAAAAGATAAAATAGTGCTAAAGCTTGCTAAATACGCTGATGATGCGGGTATAGTAGGTGCGGCATTCAACGGATATGTGAGAGATAGGGAGGAAAAGCTATGATTAGATTTCCGGAAGGATTCCTATTTGGATCTGCAAGCTCGGCTACTCAAACGGAGGGAGCAAGCTTAAAAGATGGGAAAAAACAAAATATTTGGGATTTATGGTATGAGTTAGAACCATATAAATTTCGTGATCAAATTGGT
This sequence comes from uncultured Clostridia bacterium, assembly GCA_964489735.1. Taxonomy (GTDB): domain Bacteria; phylum Bacillota; class Clostridia; order Tissierellales; family Gottschalkiaceae; genus Andreesenia. Next base: position 8,955 of record CAZBAL010000045.1, read on the forward strand.
CCAGATGAGACTAGTGGATTTTATGATAATTATAAAGAAGACATCAAATTGTTAAAACAAACGGGACATAATTCATATAGAACTTCAATTAGCTGGTCTAGGCTATTTCCAGATGGTTTTGGAGAGATAAACCAAAAAGCAGTTGAGTTTTATACAGACGTTTTTGAAAGAATAAAAGCCGAAGGAATTGAGTTATTTGTGAATCTATATCATTTTGATATGCCTGCATCACTTCAAGAAATTGGTGGATGGGATAATAAGCAAGTTGTTGAATACTATGTTTCTTATGCAAAAAAAGCATTTGAACTTTTTGGACATCTAGTAGATAGATGGTTTACATTTAATGAACCGATTGTTCATGTTGAGTGTGGATATTTGCTTCAATATCACTATCCTATGGAAGTAAACCCAAAAAAAGCAGTTCAAGTTGCTTTTAATACACAATTAGCATCAGCAAAAGCGATAAAGGTATTTAAAGAGATGGAAATCAATGCAAAAATAGGGATAATTTTGAACCTTACTCCAGCGTACCCAAGATCCAATCATCCTGAAGATGTTAAGGCGGCTGAATATGCAGAATTATTTGCCAAAAAATCATTTTTAGATCCATCTGTACTTGGTAAATACCCAAAAGAGTTAGTTGAAGTAATAAAGTCAGAAAATCTAATGCCTGACTATACAGATGAAGAGTTAAAAATTATTGAAGAAAATACCGTTGAATTCTTAGGGGTTAATTACTATCAACCACTAAGGGTTAGACAGATGCCATATAGATTATTGGATGATGCAATATTTATGCCAACAAATTATTACCTACCATATGAAATGCCTGGTCGTAGATTGAATCCATATAGAGGATGGGAGATTTACCCGGATGCGGTATATGATATTGGAATCGATATTAGGGACAACTACAATAATATTGAATGGTTAATATCAGAGAATGGAATGGGTGTTGAGGATGAGGAAAGATTTAGAGTCGATGGCCAAATTCAAGATGACTACAGAATATAATTCTTAAAATATCACCATAAATTCTTACACACAGCAATT
>CAZBAL010000046.1:0-9826 GCA_964489735.1 uncultured Clostridia bacterium
ACGGTGGAGATGTTTGTGGGTTTTTGTGGGACAAAAGTACTATCGTCTCCACATGCGGTGTCATCGGAAACATGTCAACACACTGAACTTTCTCTAACTTATAACCTCTCTCAACAAACACCGGAAGGTCTCTTTCTAATGAACTCGGCTTACATGACACGTATATGAATACTTCCGGATTGAAATCTATTATCTTGTGTATGGCTTTTGGATGAATTCCATCTCTCGGCGGATCCAAGACTATTATTTCAGGTTTGTCTTTCAGCTCATTTACTTTCTCCATAACATCCCCTGCGATAAATTCACAATTTGTAAGTCCATTGAGTTCTGCATTTTCTTTTGCTGCCTCAACTGCTTCTTCAACTATTTCTATTCCATAGACTTTTTTAGCTACTGGCGCAACTATCTGAGCGATTGTTCCTGTTCCGCAGTATAAATCAAATATGGTCTTATCTTTAGTCTCCCCTATAAATTCTCTCACTTTCGAATAGAGCACTTCGGCTCCTTTTGTGTTTGTCTGGAAGAATGAAAATGGAGAAATCTTGAACTTAAGTCCTAACAGTTCTTCTGTTATATAGTCCTGTCCATATAATACTATAGTTTCATCACTCTGAACCACATCAGATAGCGAATCGTTTATAGTCAACAGTATTCCCTTAAGTTCCGAATCCAACTCTAGCCTTTTTAACTTCTCAGCATAATCCTCTAGTTCAAGCTTTTCCTGAGAGCTTACTACAAGATTAACTAAAAGCTCTTTTCCATTTATGGCTTTTCTCACAACTAAATGTCTTAGAACTCCTTCGTGCTTTCTCTTATTGTAATACGGAGTTCCTTTTTCTCTAAAATATTCCAGTGTTGCCATAAGAATCTTTGAAAAATCACTATCTACAATATTGCAGTTTTCTGTTATCTCTATCTCATAGAACCTTCCTTTTTGGTGAAGTCCCAGAGCTAGAGGTCCGTCTTTCTCTGTATCTCCGAATGAATACTCCATCTTATTTCTATACTCATTTGAGTTTGGCGATGGTACTATTTCAAGATATTCATAGTCTCCTAAATCAACTCTATCCAATATCTCCTTTACTTGTTTTTCTTTCATTTTTATCTGTTCTTCATAAGGTAGATTCTGATATGCACAGCCTCCACAAACTCCAAAGTGAGGACAGTTTGAATCTATCTCTTTTTCAGACTTTTCCAATACTTCAAGCACTTTTGCCTCTATCTTAGACTTTCTCTTCTTTGAAATTCTAGCTCTTACCTTCTGCCCTTCTAAGCCACCCTTTACAATCACTCTTTCGCCTTCAAAATAACCTATTCCCTTATTTGGAAATTCTGTCTTTTCTATTTTTATCTCTATTTCCTGATTCTTTTTCAAATTTCTATCCCCTAACTATTTAGCCTCTATTTTTACATTCTTATGACTTAGCAATCTCATTTTTTTCTTATCATAGAAAAAGGAATGCTCTTATTGTACGGACACTGCTTTGTTTCCAAGCTGCCCCCAAGCATCTACAAATCTCTCTTTTGATACCTGCGTGTTCTGAGTGCCAGTGAACGGATCATTTAAATAATAGTTATTCTGATCAAAACCGACTAATGTCATCGCATGGGTATCAAACGTACCGTTTATCTCTTTTCCATCTGGTGTCATCCAGCTAACACTACTGTTTACATCATTAAATCCTACTGTAATCCATACCACTACAGGAATACCTGCTCTTATATATCTCTCAAGTACTGAACTATCCACATTTGTTAAATCAACTGGATTTTCAAAATATTTTCCTAGATAATTAACTACTGGCCCTGGATTTATGCTGAATCCAATATCTTCTTGACCTACCATACTGCCGACAAAACCTTTGTCCGGATCTCCCCAGACTGATATTTTCCCATATTCATCAAACTGAACTTCTGTATCATCTAATGGAAATTCATTCACTACACCTTCTTTAGTAAGATTGAACCCAAATTTATCCAAAAGCATTTTTACCGACACTGCTTCACATCCATTATGGAATTCCGGAAACTGAGATGTGACTGGCAAGTCAATTATCACAGCTTCATCGTTATTGTACTCTATACTCTGTGGAGGCAACCAACCAACTATTCCATCTACGTTTACTTTTCGCCATCCATCTTTTACTCTTGTAACATCAACTTCTCTAGGTGCCACATCCATTAAAATCTCATTGTTATAACCTATATCACTGAACAAAGGCTCTGAACTATTTCCACTCATCTGGATTCCCTTTTCTGAACGAAATCTATATTTCATGATGAAAAAATCACAGCCTACAACTCCTACTACGACTATCATTATCATGAGTAGAAGCCTTTTTATTTTTTTCAATTTTACCACTCCTATAATTCCTTTTAAAGAATTTCTCTAACTCTTATTATATCAGAGTTGATATGATAAAAAACACTCCCTGTGCATAATAAAAACGAGGTGAACTGTGCTGCTATGCTAAGCAACACAATTACCCCGTTTTCACTCTCTATTTGTTTACATCACTTCTTAATTCTTTTCAATGCTTCTCAGTGCTTCTCAATACTTCGCACTGCTTTACACTACTGAAATTACAACTCTTTTTTAACCCGAGTCTTAAATCTTAATTTCTATTGATAGTTCAAATTCTCCGTATATGGAATTGGAACCGGAAGTGCTTTTTCTATAAGTTCTGCAATTTTCGGTTTATCTTCAGTGCTTCTAATAACTTCATCATAGTTACCAAATATAAGTTTAGTGATATTATCTATTCCATATACATCTAATTCTTCATCATCTATTTTAATTCTGTAAATATTCTCATCTGCTCTATTTTCTGAGTTTTCATCTGCACATATCTCAGCAAATTCCAATCTATCTGCATCTTCATAGTACTGAGCAAAATAAGGTCTTAAATTTTCCATTAAGATTTCATAATTGATTATCTTAGCTGTTCCGCCATTGTCTATTTTCTCTTGAAATTCACGGTCCATTCTGCTCGAAATTTCTTTTATATGCATATCATATACTGTTTTTTCTAAATTCAGCTCTTTAGTAAGATGTGAAATTCCATACTCAATTGCAAGATTATCTCCACCTGCTTCCACAACTACTCCCAGCTTTTTCTCAACAGTCTGGAGTATCAGGTAGGCTATAATTTTTCCATCTTTTTTAATTACTATTTCTCTATAATCTAAATCTCCCCATGTAAAAGGTCTTGATTTTATTATGGTCTTAAACTCGTTTATATCTCTTATAAATCTGGTTGATTTCTGATTATACATTCTAGCGATTTCTAAGATCTGTTCTGTGTCCTCTTCCGAATATTCGGATATTTCAAATCCATTATTCAATCCATTTTTTATAATACCTTCTAACTCATCCGACCTATATTCGTATCTGATCATTGAGCCAAGCCCAACATATTTTCTTCTAGTATAGAGTGTTCTAGTTCCAGAAACAAGTGATAGCATTACTCCATCATTTTTCATCTTTTCTTCTACACTATCTAGCGCTTTTGATGAAAGCTGTTTGCCTCTGTACTCTTCATATGTACAGACTGCTCCTATTGATGCTGTTTTTATGGGATTACCTTCTATCAAGATATCTCTTTTTAAAAATGATGCTATTGAGACTACTCGGTCACCATCTTTTACTATCATCATATTTTCCATATTGTCTTCTGAAAGCAAATAAGGAAATTCGAACTGCATTGTCGGTGCACAGTTTCTGGTATGTCTGAATACGTGGTTTATAAGCTCGATTCCAGACAAATACTCTGACTTGTTTTTACATGATCTTGCTTTCCCGAACATATCCATCTATTATCACTCCCTAATATTTCGAGCATTTCTTTTTTCATCTTCATATATTCTTCCTGCACTTCATTGAATCTGATATTTACACTTCTGGAATGATTTACTTCATAGTCCGTTATTTCACCTAATAGCGGATGAACAAATCTATTCAGTATTTCTTCTCTAGTGTAGCCAACTTGTTCTAGTTTTTTGAACATCTGGAAATCCTGAATTCCGTATCTCAAGTTTTCCCATCTAAGGCTTCTCTGTGGCTTCATATTTTTACCCGGATATACGAAGAACATATCTCCCGCTTTCCAATATGGATATTTATATCTTACATTTTTCCAAGGATCTTCTGTCCAAAGAGCATAATCCCATCTAAGGAAACCGTCCATTCCAAATAGATAAGTAAACCAACCTATAAGTCTATTATCAAGAAGCGGTGATTCTATGAAATTATTCGGTCTCTCTGGAAACCAGCATACATACCATGTCACAGACCCATCTCTATCATTTATCTCTTCTTTGATCTCTGTCATCTTTCCTTCTTTATCCAGCTTTAAAAGTGCTGATGAACAGATTGAAAGTTCATCTAATTTCTCAGAGTGATCTCTCACGATATCTTTTAGAAATACCGCAGATTTAAAACCTAATTCATGAGGCTTAGCTGCATCTTTTATGAATTTCATTTTTTCTTCAAAGACTTTATCACTGCTTGGATGATCCGACATTATCTTCACTATATCCATATATCCTTTTTCAGATAGGTGATCCATAAGTGATTTTATATAATCTGCTATCTCTTCGTTTTTAGTCATATACTTAAGGCTTCCGCTCTTTTTATCCAGGTAGTTTACTCTTATGGTCTCTGGACAGCTCTCAAGCGGTGAACCCATATCAGTTTCCCAGACTCCTGAAAGTCCGAATATATCTATTTCATTCTTAATTCCAGCTGCCATAGCTACTTCAATATATCTATCCATTGCTGAATAGTCGTATATGAATTTACCATTCTCATCTTTTGATACTCTTATCATATTGTATTCAAAGAGGTTCGAAGGATTAATCTTTTCCTCGTAACATCTTTGACCTGACCAAGGAAAGTCAGATACTATAAGAGTTATCACTTTATTACCCAAAGTTGCAAGCTCTTCAAGCATATTTTTTATTATAGTGAAATGGTCATCTGACCAAAGTGGAACCTCGTAATATCTCGCCCATGAGCTAGGATGCTGCCAGAGGTCAAGTAAAAATGCATCAGAATCTTTTGGGCTTTCAAATACGAAGTCTGAAATATTCAATACCAGCTCCAGCTCCTCTACTAATACTTCATCATTATAATCTTCTTGAAGAAAAAACTTTATCTTTACAGAGCTGTTATTTTTCTTATAGCTTTTCGGCACTTTCCCTTCTATGATTACAGCCTGAGTTATTCCATCTTCTGCCTCTAAAGAATCTGTTTCAGATATGGGTTCTGCCACTTCTGTTCTCAAATCATTTTCAACATACTGCATAAAACCCAGTTTCAGATTATCTGCAATTTCAGACTCTCCATCTATATCTATTCTTATTCTCTTAGTTAAACCTTTATATGATATTACATTATCTCTGGTAATCGAATACAGAGTATCTCCATTCAGCGCATTCATTATTATCTGCTGTGAAAATACTTCTTCTTTACCTAAATATATTTCTCTCTTTTTTTGACTCCAGTCTTCATCTGTAAAATGTCTGTACTTTATATGTCTATAATCAGAACTTTTCAGCGAAGCTTTAAATCTATATTCTCGTCTAAACATTTGCAAAACTCCCTTACTTATATTCTAAAGCCTATATGCCCATTTTGTTATTTGATTTATCTATGAATACCATTATTTGTATAGTATTCTTCTATAAATGTGTTGATTATTGTTTCATGCGAATGTAAATATATGGTTTGTGATAATTATTTTCTGAATTAACCTATAATCTCTCAAATAGTAGGTAGCTTGTTATATAATATTAGTAACGAATTTAATATAATAATAAATTAAACTTTGAATACTTAGTTATAAATAAAATTGGGGGAAATATATATGCTTGTTAAATCAAATTGTAGAATCTGTGCTTGCAACTGCGGTATAGAAGTCGAGGTTGAAAACAATAAGGTGATAGATGTTAGAGGAGATGCTGATTCTTTCAGCAAAGGCTTTATATGCAGGAAGAGTCTTTCCTACGGTAATAATATTCACGAACATAGAAAGTTCAACTCTCCTTTGATAAAAAATGAAAATGGCGTACTTATTGAATCAACTTGGGAAGATGCTCTTGCATTCATAAGTGATAAACTATCAAATATCATAGAGAAGGATGGTGGTAAGTCGGTTGCTTTTCATTCCGGTGAAAACTATGATAACCATGATGTTTCAGATATGGTTAAACTGTTTTTAAATGCAATAGACAGTCCAAACTATTCCGATTCCGGTAGTTACTGTAATCTGGCAAGAGATATTGCCAACAGATTAAACCATGGATTTTCTTCGACCAAGTCTGATTTTGAGAATTCGAAAGCGGTGGTACTCTGGGGCAGTAATCCGAGATCATCAACACCTAGATATGCTAAAGAAATTGAAGAGGCTAAGAAAAACGGAGCGCTTACTGTTGTCATAGACCCTGTTGAAAACAATCTAGCTCAGGAAGCTGACCTCTATTTACAGATTAGACCTGGTTCTGATGGAGCTTTAGCTCTAGGAGTTCTGAATCTGCTTTTTGAAAGAAATGCTATAGATGAGAAAATGTGGGCAGAAAACTCATTGGAATTTGACAAATTCAAGGAATATGTTAAAAAATTCGACCCTATAACAGTGGAAACTACTACTTGGGTTAGCGGCTCGGATATTGAAAAGCTGGCCGATATATATCAGAATTCTGAATCTCTTTGCTCTTCTATAGGTGTGGCTATTGAGCTTCAGACTAATGCTGTACAATCAATCAGAGCAATTGTAGCTCTTGATATGTTAGCTGGATTCTTTAATGTAAAAGGAGGAAATCTTTCATATCCTTCTCTAAAGCTGAATGAAATAGAACTTAAATCTGACTCTGAACCTCTGGGATATGATGAATTCCCTCTACTTAGCAAATATTACGGACTTGCTCAGATAAACAGGCTCACGAGATCTGTTCTTGAAAAGGATCCATATCGTATTTCAGCATTCTTCGTTCACAACAGCAATCCCGCTCTAAATCTACCTAATACGAATAAAGTTCTTGAAGCTCTTGAAAAATTGGATCTTTTAGTAGTTATCGATAACAGAATAACTGAAACTGCTGAAATGGCTGATGTGGTACTTCCTATGACAAATATATATGAAAAAACTTCACTTAGAACTGTTGAAGCTACAGACGGTGTCTATTTAGCTTTATCTGAAAGAATACTCGAGCCTGAAGTTATGCCAGAGTCAGAATTTTTCTTAAAACTAGCTGAACTGATAGGAGTTAAGGATAAGATTCCTTTTGAAAATGACAGAGAAATTCTAAATCATAAATTGAGTGGTTTAGGTTATAGTCTTGATTCATTCTCAGAAGATAATATGATAAAAGTTTCTGATTACAATAACGGATTGGTTTTTAACACACCTTCTTCTAAGGCTGAATTCTACTCTTCTTTATTAGAAAAGTATGAGTATGAGCCTTTACCGGTTTTTGAAGAGCCTGAAGAAAGTATGATGACTACAGAGTACAACCCTGAGTTCATATTTACAGCTACTACCGGAACCAGAGCTGCCGGAGCCGAAATAGCGGAAGACGGAACAAAGCAGAAGGTTGCACAAACCCATATTGCAGTATTAGATAAATTTCACAAGCACGATGGGGACTTGGTCACTATTTCTTCTGCAAGAGGTAGCATTGAGATGATAGCGAGAGTATCTGATAGAATATGTCCTAATACTATATCTATTCCTCAATCTACAAAAGATCAAAACCCGAATGTGCTGGTGGATAATGAAGTATTAGATCCTATCATAGGATATCCAGGTTGCAGATCGTTCCTTATAAAAATGGACCATGAACATTAATTTACAGGAGGGATAATTTTGAAAGTTAAAATTTATATAAAAAATTTAAACAGATTCATTGAAGCTGATAAAGATACTCTTCTAACTGATGCACTTAAACAGAACGACTTACCCATTGAAATGCCATGTAATGGAATGGGTATCTGTGGGGTGTGTTCTTTGAATATCAGACCGTTAAATAACAAATACAGCTTTCAAAAAGTGCTCTCCTGTTTTTATCATGTAGACAAAGATATAGAGATAGAGTTTCTGCCTGTCAATGAAGAGATGATAAAAACTGCGGATGAAATATTCGATGAACTCTCTATTGCTACGGAATCTGTGAGCATTGCAATAGATGTGGGCACTACAGGTGTATCTATGAACTTCATTGATAATAAAACTGATTCTGTCTTTGCTTCAAAATCTTTTCTCAACCCTCAGGTTAAATACGGAAATGATTTGATAAGCAGAATTGATTTTGTCAGCAGAGATATTGATAATATGGATATTGCAAGAAACTCTCTGTTCGATAAAATATCAGATATGATTTTGGAAACTTTGGACGATCAAAGCATAAAAAATATTAAAAAAGTTGTATTTTCTGCAAATACTACTATGCTTCACATAATATACGGAGCAAATCCTTATAGTATCTCTGTTTATCCTTTTAAAGCCGCTTTTCTTGAAAAGCAGACTTTAAATAATAAGGATGTAAAGTTACCGGTGCCTGATTCTACAGAAATAATTCTGCTCCCGTCTGCATCATCGTATATAGGTTCGGATGTCGTTTCTGGAGTGTACTATACAAAAATGCATGAAAGAAAAGACCGCTCTATTCTTATTGATGTCGGAACAAATGGAGAAATTGTAATCAATATAGATGGTAAGCTTTACGGTTCTTCGGCCGCAGCAGGTCCAGCTTTTGAAGGAATGAATATTGAATGTGGTTCAAGAGCAACGGAAGGTGCTATAGAGAAGTTTAAGATTGTTGACGGTAAATTTCTTTTATCCGTTATTCACAGTGAATGTTCTTCAGAAATTGTGCTTAATACCGAAATAGAGTCACAAGATCTCAAAGACCTTCATACCCCTATGGATATTAAGTCTATTTGTGGAAGCGGACTTATAGATATTGTTTCAGAACTGCTCAAAAATGATATAGTTATGGATTCTGGTCGCTTTAACAAAGATATGCCTGAGCATTTTAAAGCAAACTTTAACGATAAAAAGTTTCATATAACTGATAAAGTTTATATCTCTCAAAAAGACATTAGACAAGTTCAGCTTGCAAAAGCTGCCATTTCATCTGGAATAAAGATATTGTTAAATGACTTGAGCTTAAGCATCAGTGATATTGATGAAGTAATAGTTGCTGGTTCTTTTGGATATCACCTGGATCCATATAATCTGTTAAGAGTAGGTATTATTCCCAAAGAATATGAAAATGCCATCTCTTTTGCTGGTAACACTTCGCTAAAAGGTGCTGTGCTGGCATGTAAAAATGGTGATGCTATTGATATGATGAGTTGCATTGCAAAAAATATATCTGTATCTGAATTGTCATTAAGAGATGATTTTCAGGATATTTTTGTCAGAGAAATGAAGTTTTGATATTACTGATACACCTTATTCCGAAAAAAAGAATATTGGACACTTTAAAAGTGAACGTCAGTACAAGAGTTATATTAAAGCCTATGATAAAGCACTAGCAACCATTGATCCTCCTAAAGAAATACACGATGTTGAAACTACATTTGGAAAAGTACGAGTTTACAGATGGGGTGATTCTGATGGTATTCCCGTATTACTGATTCCTGGACATAGTTCTGGAACTCCAATGTGGATTTCAAACATTCCGATTTTCTCTAAAAACCACACAGTTTATGCTCTTGATGCACTAGGTGATGCGGGAAAATCAGTGCAAACAAAGCCTCTTGACAGCATTGATTAATTTATTGTCGCACACTCGTGACTTCAGTCGTGAGTAAGACAATGAG
>CAZBAL010000047.1:0-9133 GCA_964489735.1 uncultured Clostridia bacterium
CAGTTGTAGCACTTATATTAAATATAGTTCTTAAAGAAGAAACTCCAGAAGAAGAGGAGTTAGAAGCATTATAAATTTTAAAGTATTATAACTTTGAAAAAATAATTTTGTAAAAAAATTTCACAATCATCTTGGCATCAAGTTAAACTTTTTGGATAACCTAAAAGTCTGCTTGATGCCTTTTCACATAAAAAAAGGTGCTCATACTTAAAACTAAGTACAAGCACCGAATATCATAGAACCATATTTCTTACATATTATATATATTACTCACAGAATTTTTTATGAAGAGCTTTAAGAGCTTTTTCTCCATCTTCCTGATCAATTATACAAGATATCTTGATTTCAGAAGTACTTATAACCTGAAGGTTGATTCCAAGGTCAGAAAGTGTCTGGAAGAAGGCAGATGCTATATCAGCACTTCCTGCAATTCCAGTTCCAACTATTGAAACTTTTACAACAGACTCATCGTAGATCACTTTTTTAGCTCCAAGTTCATCACTTACTCTTGATGTAACTTCAAGAGCATCATTTAAATCATCTGATGCCACTGTAAATGTTATATCATTTACATTTCTCTGAGTTACGTTCTGAATTATCATATCAAAGAAAATATTGTTCTTTGCAAGTGCTGAGAAAAGTCCAAACGCAATACCAGGTCTGTCAGGAACTTCAAGAACAGATATTTTTACTATATTTTCATCTTTAGTTACACCGCTTACAATTGCTTTTTCCAAAGCAGACACCTCCACAACTTCAGTTCCAGGATTATTGTTCATACTCGATCTTACAAATATAGGCATATTATACTTTCTACCAAGCTCTACTGCTCTCGGATGAAGTACTCCAGCACCTAGACTGGCAAGCTCAAGCATCTCATCATAAGATATTCTATCTATTTTAGTAGCTTCAAGCACTATTCTAGGGTCTGTCGTGTAAACACCATCGACATCTGTGAATATCTCACATCTGTCAGCTTCCAACGCACAAGCTAATGCTACTGCAGATGTATCCGATCCGCCTCTACCAAGTGTAGTAATATCACCTTTGCTGTCGATTCCCTGGAAACCGGCTACTATTACAATTCCTTTTTCATCTATCTCTTTTTTCAGTCTTTCAGTATCAATCTCTTCTATTCTTGCATTTCTGTGAACATCGGTAGTTTTTACTCCAGCCTGAGGTCCAGTAAGTGAGATTGCATCATGGCCTAATCCATTGATTGCCATGGAAAGCAGAGATATAGATATCTGCTCGCCAGTGGAAAGAAGCATATCCATTTCTCTATTTGATGGTCTTATGTTCACATCAAAAGCTTTTTCAATCAGTTCATCAGTTGTATCTCCCATTGCAGATACGACTACTACGACTTTGTTTCCTTCTTCTTTAGTCGCTATTATTCTTTTAGCAACATTTAATATTCTTTCAGTATTACCAACTGAAGTGCCTCCAAATTTCTGTACAACTATATCGGACATAATTAGCCTCCAAATTAATTAAAAATATAAATTAATTAAAAATCCACATCATTTAATTCATTTATTACTTCGCTCTCAATTCTCAAATAAGCGTAAGAGCTCTGTGGAAGAACAAGTTTTTCTTTTACAACTTCTTCTATAACTTCTGAAGAGATTTTTTCTGTAAGAATTATTAAATCATTATCAACAATTTTTGACTTAACTTTTACAGATGCATTTTCAAACTCTTTCAGTATTCTATCTTTATCGTTTTCTTCAAGTGAAGCTCTCAGGTAGTAAAGCCCGTTGAATAGACTGTTTTTACCTAATTCAACTTCAGGATTCGGTTCATAGTCAAACTTCTTATATTCTTCAGTTATTATATCTATAATATCTGAAACTACGGCATCTCCTGTAGGAAGTTTTCCTGCACCCTGACCGTAGAACTGAAGGTGTCCAACTATATCGCAGTCTAAGCTTACAGCATTGAATGCATCTTTAACTGCTGAGAAAAGACTTGTATCATCAACAAGTATAGGTCCAACTGTAAGTGAGAATTCATTTCCTTCTTTTATTGCGCATCCTAATAGTTTTGGTGCAAGACCCATTTCTTTAAACTGAACAACATCAGATGCCTTTATTGAAGTGATTCCAAAGCATTTAACATCATCTATGCTTGCTTTTGCATCGAATGCAAGAGCTGCAAGTATTGATATTTTTCTAGCAGCATCGAAACCTTCTATATCATCTGTAGGATCTGCTTCCGCATATCCGTATTTATGAGCTAAATCCAGAGCTTCTTCGAAACCTAAGTTATCATCATACATTTTTGAAAGTATGAAGTTAGTAGTTCCGTTAAGTATACCTTCTATATTGTTGACATTGTTCTTTTTCAGTGTTTCATTAAGTCCTTTTATTATAGGGATTCCTCCTGCAACACTTGCTTCGTACATAAGTCCGCAGTTGTTTTCTTTTGCCAGTTTGTTAAGTTCATCAAGGTGAAGAGAAATAACTGCTTTGTTTGCTGTTACAACAGATTTTCCGCTGCTAAGAGCTCTCTTCATGTACTCATATGCAAGGTCGATTCCGCCCATAACTTCTACTACTATATCTATGCTTTCGTCATTAAGTATATCGTCTGCATTTTCAGTAAGTACTCCGTCTTCTACACCCAGTCCTCTGTCTTTGCTTTTGTCTCTTACAAGGATTTTTGATATTTTTATATCTTTCCCCGTAGCTTTTTTCAATTTATCCTGTCTGTCTTTTATTATATCGTATACTCCTGAGCCTACTGTTCCAAGCCCAAGTAGTCCTATATTAATCATTTACATATCTCCTTTCAAAAACTATATGTCGACACAGAAAAAACACTTGTCTTTTACTGAAAAACATTATATCATAGATTATGAAATAATAAAACAGGAATTTAGTAAATAATATTAAATCTATGTTAATCTTTTCTGATTATATGATAATCCCTTATTTACTGAGTTTTTGTCGTATCTGAGGTGGACAATATGCAATTAAAATACAAAAGTACTAGAGGCAGCGAACCGATAAGCTGTACAGAAGCAATAGTTAAGGGAATAAGTGAAGATGGAGGTCTTTATGTTCCTGTTGAATTACCAAAAATAGATAAGAGCTTTTCTGAATTAAAAGAACTGAACTATCAGCAGCTTGCAGAGTACGTAATTGGAAAGTTCTTTCCTGATTTCACAGAAGAAGAACTGAAGAACTGTGTGTATGGAGCTTATGATTCGAAATTTACAGATGACAGAATTGTACCTATTAAATCATGTGATAAGGCTAATTTCTTAGAACTTTACCATGGAGCTACACTTGCATTTAAAGATATGGCACTTTCTATACTTCCATATTTTACTACTACATCGCTTAAAAAGCTGAATCAGAAAGACAAATTAGTTATACTTACAGCTACATCTGGAGATACTGGAAAAGCCGCACTCGAAGGTTTTAAAGATGTTGAAGGAACTGAGATTATAGTATTCTATCCAAAAGCTGGTGTAAGCCAGGTTCAGGAGAGACAGATGATAACTCAGGAAGGTGAGAATACATTTGTCGTGGGAATAGACGGTAACTTTGATGATGCACAGAACGGTGTTAAGGAAGCTTTCAACAATATCGAGTTCAATAAGGAGCTTAATGGCGAAGGCTTTAGACTTTCATCAGCTAATTCAATCAATATAGGAAGATTGGTTCCTCAGGTTGTTTACTATGTGTATGGATATCTGAATCTACTAAAAGAAGGAAAGATAAAAGATGGAGAAGAAATAAATGTTGTAGTGCCGACAGGAAACTTTGGAAATATTTTAGCTGCTTACTATGCTAAGAATATGGGAGTTCCTATAAGCAAGCTTATTACTGCATCTAATGAGAACAATGTGCTTTACGATTTCTTCTCAACAGGGAAATATGATAGAAACAGAGAACTTAAGCTTACTACTTCTCCTTCTATGGATATACTGATTTCCAGTAATCTGGAAAGACTTCTATATGAAGTTAGCGGGAAGGATTCTGAAAAAGTAAAAGAGCTTATGAATAGTCTTGCAAATGAAGGTATATATGAAGTAGATGAAAATATAAAAGCAAACTTAAGCGATTTCTATGGAAACTATACGGATGAAAAAGAGACTCAGGAGACAATTAAGAGAGTTTATGATGAATATGGATATCTGATAGATACACATACAGCCGTTGCTTATGATGTTTATGAGAAGTACAAAAAGGAAACAGGAGATGATAGACAGACTTTAATAGCGTCTACAGCATCACCGTTTAAATTCACAAGATCGGTTTCTGATGCTTTAGGAATAGAGACTGAGAACAAGTCAGATTTTGAGCTTGTTTACGAATTGTCAGAAAAATCGGGACTTAAAATACCAGTAAGCATATATAAGATAGAGGAAAGAGAAATCCTCCATGACAATCTCTGTTCAAAAAATGAGATGAAAGAGATAATAAAAAAACTGTTGAAAATGTAGGTGAGATCATGATAAAAGTTACAGTACCGGCAACAAGTGCCAATTTAGGACCAGGATTTGACTGCATGGGGATTGCTCTGAGTTTATACAATGTATTTACATTTGAAAAGATAAAAGAAGGGCTTATAGTAGAGGGCAATGTAAAAAGCTTTGATGATGAAGACAATTTAATATACACATCTATGAAGAGATGCTTTGAAAAAGTTGGATATACCCCAAAAGGATTGAAGATAACTGCTACGAGTGAAGTTCCGCTTTCCAGAGGTCTGGGCAGCAGTGCAACTTGCATTGTAGGAGGAATACTAGGGGCAAATGCATTAGTAGGAAATAAGCTTACAAAAGAGGAAGTATTAGAGCTGGCGACAGAGATAGAGGGACATCCTGATAATGTTGCTCCAGCGCTTTTAGGAGGATGCATTACAGCGGTGACTGATGATAAAAAGGTTTACCACTCAAAAATAAAAGTTCCTGAGGGAATGAAGTTTTATGCACTTATACCTAATTTTAAGCTTGCAACAAAAAAGGCTAGAGAAATTCTGCCTAAAGAAGTTTCGTTTGAAGATGCTGTCTATAATCTCAGCAGAGCTTCACTGCTCACATCTGCATTGTCAAATGGTGAGTTTGAGCTCATAAAGGTGGCAGGTAAAGACAGACTCCATCAGCAGTATAGAGGTAAGCTTATAGATGGTTATGATTCGATAATAGAGGTAAGTGAAAAAGCAGGAGCCTATGGAGCATTCTTAAGTGGTGCAGGACCTACTATACTCATAGCTGTAGATAAGGATGATAATGCTGTTTACTCAGCAATAAGAAAGCATGTTGAGAGCCTGAAGTATTTTTGGGAAATTAAAGAGCTTTTTATAGACAATAGAGGCGCAAAGGTAGAATTGTAGAGCTCATCAACTGAAAGGATATTCAAAAATGCAGGATAAATATCTGATAATAGAAAAGGAAGTGCTCCCTGAGGTATTTGAAAAGGTATTATTTGCAAAAGAGCTGCTGATGATTGGTGAATGCACAGAGGTAACAGAAGCTGTGAAGAAGGCAGATATCAGCAGGAGTACTTTCTATAAATATAAAGATAAGGTTTTTCGATTTTCAGAAAAGAATGTATCGAAAAAAGCAATAATCAATTTTATGCTGAGCCATACTCAGGGAGTCTTGGCTGAAGTCATAAAGACATTGTCTGATAATGGAGCCAATATACTTACTATAAATCAGGAAATCCCGATAAATGGCATAGCATCTGTCAATATAACTTTTGAAAATCAGTCACTAAGTGATTCTATCGATAAACTTGTTAGTGAACTGAAGGAGATAGACGGTGTAAGACAATGTTCTATAGTAGCTATGGAATAAACTAAAGTGTTGAAGTTATTTTTTTAACAATGGTTGAAAACGTTTGAATTATAGTATACTATGGACTTAGGACAGTACATAAGAAAAGTAGCTTCTTATGAAAGACCAAACTTTTTTGATGTATTATGGTTTAGCATTAAAATAATACAAAAAATTAATAAATGAGGAGGAATTATTAAATGGCAAAAAGAACAGCGCTATATGATATGCATGTTAAGCATGGCGGGAAAATAGTGGAATATGCAGGATGGGAACTTTCAAGTGATTTTGAAGGTCTTGGATTAGTTAAAGAGCACGAAGCAGTTAGAAACGCAGTTGGTGTTTTCGACGTATCTCACATGGGAGAAATCGAAATCAAAGGGCCAGAAGCTGCAAAGTTTGTTCAATACTTATCTACAAACAATATAGATTCAATAGGTGAAAACCAAGTTATATACACTTTCTTCTGTCAGGAAGATGGAGGAATTGTAGAAGACTTACTAGTATACAAATACAACGAAGAGCACCTACTACTAGTTGTTAACGCTGCTAATATCGATAACGATTTAGTATGGATAAATGAGCATGCATCTAAATTTGATGTAACTGTTACAGACCTTTCACCAGATGTATCAGAAGTTGCTATTCAGGGACCAAAAGCACAAGCAACTCTTCAAAAACTAGTTGACTTTGATTTAGATGAGATCAAGTTCTTCCACTTCAAAGACAATGTTAAAGTTGCTGGAGCAGACTGTTTAGTTTCAAGAACTGGATATACTGGAGAAGATGGATTCGAAGTATACTTCGGACATGATGATGCTATAAAAGTATGGGAAGCTATGTTTGAAGCAGGAGAAGAATTTGGTATTCAGCCAGTTGGTCTTGGATGTAGAGATACACTAAGATTCGAAGCTAACCTTCCTCTATATGGAAATGAGTTAAGAAAAACTAACTCTCCACTAGAAGCTGGATTCGGTTTCTTCGTTAAAACTGACGTTGAAGCAGACTTCATAGGAAAAGAAGCTCTTAAGAAGCAAAAAGAAGAAGGATTAAAAAGAAAAGTTGTTGGATTCGAAATGATCGATAAAGGAATTCCAAGAACTGACTATCCAGTTGAAGTAGACGGAAAAGTAATCGGATATGTTACAACAGGATATGCAGCTCCAACAGTTGGAAAAACTATAGGACTTGCAATGGTTGATATAGAGTATGCTGAATTAGGAACAGAGTTTGACATAGCTATCAGAAAGAAAAAAGCTAAAGCTAAAGTTATCAGCAGAAAGTTCCTAGAAAGACACAACAAATCAAAATAATTTGATATAAAAAAGTGTTTTTAAAATTTGAATATATATTTGCATAAAATATAGCGAAAATTTATTTAACTAAAGTGTTAAAATCATTGACTAAAATCTAAAGTATCTATAAAATTAAAGGTACTTAGAAATATTAATATTTAAAACATAGGAGGAATTTTTAATGAGCAAAATAGTAGATGGATTATTCTATTCAGAAGATCACGATTGGGTAAAAGTTGAAGGTGGAGTAGCTACAATAGGTATCTCTGACGAAGCACAACACCAACTAGGAGAAATAGTTTATGTTGAGCTACCAGATGTAGACTCAGAAATATCAGTAGGAGACGACTACGGAGTAGTTGAGTCAGTTAAAGCTGCTTCAGACCTACACGCACCAGTATCAGGAAAAGTTATTGAAGTTAACGAAGACTTAGATGACAACCCAGCTGCATTAAACGAAGATGCATATGCTAACTGGATTGCTAAAGTTGAGTTAAGCGATGAGTCAGAAGTTGAAAAACTAATGGACGCTAAAGCATACGAAGAATTCTCTGCAAAGTAATTAATTGAACAAGTAATTAATTAAAAAACTTAAAACTTAAGAAATTAAAATTGTTTATAGCGGCCGTTGTTGCAAAGTCATACGAGATATCTTTGTGACCGGTCGCTATAAAAAATCATAGAGACAATTTAAGGAGGAAAAATAATGCATAGATATATTTCTAGCACTAAAGCAGAGCAAGAAGAAATGTTAAAAAGCATTGGTGCAAGTTCTGTAGACGATCTGTTTTCAGATATACCGAAAGATCTTAGATTTGAAGGAGATCTTCAAATAGGAGAAGCAAAATCTGAGCTTGAAGTACGTAAATATTTAGGAGATCTTGCTAAAAAGAACTCATCAGATTTAACTTGTTTCCTAGGAGCAGGAGCATACGATCACTTCGTACCTGGAGTTATAGACCACATAGCGCTAAGACAGGAGTTCTTTACAGCATATACTCCATATCAGCCAGAGGTTTCTCAAGGAACACTTACAGCAATATTTGAGTTCCAGACAATGATGTCAAGACTTACAGGAATGGATGTAACAAACGCATCTATGTATGATGGTCCTACAGCTACAGCTGAAGCTGTTGCAATGGCATGTGACCAAGCTAGAAGAGATAAAATCGTTGTTTCAGAGGGATTAGGAAAAGATACTATAGAAGTAATCAGAACTAATAGTGAGACTAAAGGAATAGAAGTAGTAGTTGCACCACTTAAAGATGGTGTTACAGATTTAGAAGCAGCAAAAGAACTTATGGAAGATTCAGCTGGATTAGTTGTAAAAAGCCCTAACTTCTTCGGAATCGTAGAAGACTTAGATGCAGTTGAAAAAGTTGCACACGCAGACAAAAAATCGTTAATGGTTGTAAATGTAGATCCTATTTCATTAGGTCTTCTTAAATCACCAGGAGCTTGTGGAGCTGACATAGTTGTAGGTGAAGGACAACCTCTAGGAATTCCAATGTACTTTGGAGGACCATACCTAGGATTCTTCTCAACTACAAAGAAACTTGTTAGAAAGATACCTGGAAGAATTGTTGGACAGACTGAAGATACAGAAGGAAACAGAGGTTTCGTTCTTACACTTCAAGCTAGAGAGCAGCATATAAGAAGATACAAAGCTACTTCAAATATTTGTTCTAACCAAGGATTAATCATGCTTATGGCGACTATCTACCTAAGCACAATGGGTAAAAAAGGACTTAGAGAAGTTGCTACTCAAAGTACTCAAAAAGCTCATTACGCATTCAATAAATTAACTGAAAGCGGAAAGTTCAAGCCATTATTCCCAGGAAAGCCATTCTTCAAAGAGTTCGCTATAACTGGAGATGTTGATATCAAAAAGTTAAACGAAAAGCTTCTTGAAAATGGAATACTTGGAGGGTATGAGCTAGGAAAAGACTACAAAGAGTATGAAAATGGTGTTCTTATCTGTGTTACAGAAAAAAGAACTAAAGAAGAAATTGACGAGTTAGCTCGTATAATGGAGGCGATCTAA
>CAZBAL010000048.1:0-9017 GCA_964489735.1 uncultured Clostridia bacterium
AATTTCTTTTTCATTTTAATCATTCCTTTCCCTTAATTTCCCCTGTTATTTTTATACCCAAAAGAATCAATATGAAGAGAAAAATTTTAATTTTTTTGAAATAATTTCTGTAATAATTTTATGTAGTAAGACCACATTAAAAAACCACCTAATGGATATTGATATTCGCCATTAGTGGTTTCACATACTTTTTACTAAATAATATTTAATTTTAAATGGTTACTGATTACCCATGGAAATATCCTGTTATTGGATTTACTATAACAAATGGTATCTCACTCGGAGCTTACATTAATGATAAATGGGTACAACTATTATAATATAGTGGGCTGTAAATATAGAAGTTTATTGCAGTGATCTATATTGATTGTAGTTGTATTAGACAGTGAGAGGATAAATTTATAGTTATTTTGGAGTGAGTTAAATGAGTTTAATAAAAGATATAATAGATAGACAAAGGAACTTTTTCAGTTCTCATAGCACAAAAGACATTTCTTTTAGAAGAGACCAGTTGAATAAATTGGAAAGAACGATCAGGAAATATGAAAGGAATATAGTGAAAGCTCTTTATAACGATTTAGGAAAATCAGAGTATGAAGCATATCTTACTGAACTTGGAATAGTTTATCATGAGTTAAGATATATGAAGAAAAATTTAAAGAGATTAGCTAGTCCTAAAAAAATAGGCTCTCCCATAACAAACTTTCCATCGAGGAGCTATGAATACAGCGATCCTTATGGAGTGGTTTTGATAATGTCACCTTGGAATTATCCGTTTCAACTAGCCATACTTCCTTTAATTGGTTCTATAGCGGCGGGAAACTGTTCTATAGTTAAGCCATCAGCATATTCTAAAGAAACATCGGAGATACTGTCAAAGATTTTAGATGAATTTTCAGATGAATATATTGCGGTGGTAAAAGGCGGCAGAGATGAAAATCAGCAGTTGCTTGATGAAAAATTTGATTATATTTTCTTTACTGGAAGCCCTACAGTTGGGAAGATAGTTATGGAAAAAGCTTCAAAATATTTAACACCTGTTACACTTGAGCTTGGAGGAAAGAGTCCGTGTATTATTGATGAGACTGCTGATGTGGACCTTTCGGCAAGAAGAATTGTATGGGGCAAGCTTCTTAACTCAGGTCAGACATGTATCGCACCTGATTATATTCTGGTGCACAAAGGTATAAAAGAAGAGTTTAAGAAATCGATAAAGAAGTATATAAAAGAGTTTTTCGGTGAGAAACCTGAAGAAAATCCAGAATATCCAAAGATAATAAATGAAAAGCATTTTGAAAGACTGCTTGGACTTATAGAGGCAAGTGAAAACGTCGAGGGCGGAACTGTTAACAGCAAGGAGAGGAAGATAGCTCCAGTAATTATTGATAATGTGGACTGGGACAGTCCTGTGATGTCCGAAGAACTTTTTGGACCTATAGTTCCGATCATTGAGTTTGAAGAGATTGATGATATTATTGAAGAAATGAATAAAAGACCTAAGCCGTTGGCACTTTATCTGTTTACAAAATCAAAAAACAATGAAGAGAAAGTGTTGAATAGAGTATCATTTGGCGGTGGCTGTATAAACGACACAATAATGCATATAGCAAATAATAAACTGCCATTTGGTGGAGTTGGAAACAGTGGAATGGGTTCTTATCATGGAGAAAAATCTTTCGATACTTTCAGTCATACAAAAGGAATAGTTAAAAAGGGACTATGGCTGGATATAAAGTTGAGATATGCTCCATATGAAGGAAAGTTAAATATGTTGAGAAAACTGCTAAAGTAAATATGGAGAAATACAAAAAGAATAAACTCTAATATTAGCAAGAACTCTAAATTACAAAATGGAGCAGCAAGTGATTACACAAAAAATAAGATATTATAGAAAAAATAAAAATCATTAAGGAGAGGACTGTAGGGTTGAGCACTAACAGAACCCAGAGCACAATTCTGGGAACTGTTTAGTGCTTTTATAATGCCCTAAAGCTGGATATATTATATAATAGAGGATAGAGATTACGATTTGTTTTATAAAAATATATTAGATACAGAAAGAAGGATTTTGTGAAAATAATATTATCCACTTTAAATTCGAAATTCATTCATACAGCACTTTCTCTTAGGTATTTAAAAGCTTACGCAGAGAAATGGGATGTGAATAGAGATATAGAAATAGCGGAATACACAATAAATCAGAATATTAACTATATTACTGGAGAATTGTATAGGAAAAAGCCAGATATTCTATGTTTTTCGGTTTACATATGGAATATAAATGAGACTTTAGATATAGTCAGATCTATAAAACTTGTAAACCCAGAAATAGAGATTGTGCTGGGTGGTCCTGAGGTTTCATTTGAAATCAAGGAGCTTATGGAATCAAATTCAGAAATAGATTATGTTCTATATGGAGAAGGAGAAGAGACTTTTTCAGAGTTTTTAGAGTATAAAGAGGGCAAGAAAGATATAGATGGGATAAAAGGGATTGCATATAGGCAGAAAGAAGCAGACATATCAGCAGGAGAGGAAAAAGGTGCCGAGTTGTGCGAGAAAATAGTTATAAATTCTTCAAGAAAAGTTATGAAGGATTTAGGAGATATCCCATCTGTATATTCATCGGATTTATCCGAGTACGAAGACAAGATAATCTATTATGAAAGTTCTAGAGGATGTCCTTTTACCTGTAAATTCTGCCTATCATCGACTATCGATGGTCTGAGATTTTTTCCGATCGAGAGAGTGAAAAAAGATCTTAAGACTTTTATAGATGGAAGAGTAAGGCAGGTTAAATTCATAGACAGAACGTTTAATGCAAGGATTGATTATTCAAAGGAGATAATGGAGTATATTTATCAGAATGACAATGGAGTCAGTAATTTTCATTTTGAAGTCACAGCTCATCTTATTGATCAGGAATTCATAGATTACCTTTCGAATATGCCAGAAGGTCTTTTTCAGTTTGAAATAGGGGTTCAGTCTACAAATGAGAAGACAATTGAGGATGTTGCCAGAACTACTGATTTTGAAAAACTCAGCATTGCAGTTAAAAAGCTAAAAGAACTGGAGAATATTCATCTGCACCTAGACCTTATTGCAGGGCTTCCTTATGAGGGTTATGAATCTTTCAAAAAGTCTTTCAATGACGTCTATAATTTAAATCCGGATAAGCTTCAGCTTGGTTTTCTGAAGCTTTTGAAAGGTTCGCAGATGAGAGCTGAAACGTATAAGCACGGCTTTAAGTATTTGGACAAGGCTCCTTATGAAGTTTTAGAGACCAAATATTTGAGTTATGAAGAGATGTTAAGATTAAAAGATATTGAGGAATTGGTGGAAATCTACGGAAATGAAACGTTCTTTGAGAAGAGTTTGGAGTATATCTTAAAAAAATATGATTCGCCTTTTGATTTCTATGAAAAATTCGCTGAATACTGTAGAGAAAAAGGGTTTTATGATGCGGCAAGAGGAAAGGTTACTCAGTACAAGTATCTATATGAATTCTGTACGGATAATACTGATATCAATGAGACTTTAATTAAGGATATGCTCAGATTTGACTTTGCCAGAAACACAAGATCGCCTAATATACCGAATTTCTTGAAATCTGAAGAAGAATTCGATATAAGAGACATAAGAAGAGAATTTATTTCAGATGACAAAAACAGAAATAAATATTTTCCACATATTCAAGAGAGAGATATGAACAGGATAATTCGATTTGTCCATTTAGAGAGATTCAGTTATGATATACTGAATGATAAAGATGAAGAAAGTGAGAGCTTGTATATTTTCATGTATAACAAGCCGGAGAGAGCATTAGTGAAGTCGGAGATAAAGGACATTACTTTTATGATTGAGGAGGAATAATTTTGAAAGATTATTTTAAGAAATACACCAAAGATATATCATTTATAGAGTTGAAGCCAGATGCTTTTGTAGATATAAACAGTTATAAAGTTGGAGGAGGTACACCTCTACCAATACTGGTTGATGATTTAGTTGGAGAAGTAAAAGATGATAGTGATGAGATCAAGTTTGTAAACATGATAAATGGTATGATTTACACAATAGGCATAGATTCAGATTTTCCACATGCTGAAGAATATAAAAAAATCTTGAAGGCATATGATGAGGGAATTGAAAACTATATGATTTACTCTGCAATGGAGTTCATGAAAGAAAATAAAGTAGATGAAGCTATGATCTATCTAAGAGCAGTATATGCGCTTAATGAAGACAATATTCCTGCTGTCTATAACTACTCTATAGCGCTTGAAGAGAGAGCTAAGATAGCTTATGAGAAAGATGATAAGAAGCTTGGAACAGAGTTTTTAAAGGAAGCTATGTCTAAGATGGAAGAAGTGAGAGATAAAGATGATGACGAAAATAGAGAGTTTCCACTAGCTTATTATAAGCTTGGGTTTTATTATAAAGCATTCCATAAGTTCATATTAGCAAAAGAAACTTGGGAAAAGTTTATTGAAATAACTGATAATACAGAAGAGATAGATGAAGTGAGAGAGATTTTACAGAGTATAGAGGATGATGTTCAGTACGAAGAGGGATATAGTTTAGTACTGGAAGGACATCCTAAAGAAGGAGTTGAGAAGTTACTTCCTCTTACAGAGAAGTTCAAAAATTGGTGGAATCTGGACTTTGTTATTGGTGTTGGATACAGACAGCTGGGAGCTTTTGAAAAAGCAATTTACCACTTTAAGAAAGTGTTGGAAGTTAATCCAGCTCAGGTAGATACACTCAATGAAATGGGTCTTTGCAAAGCAAACCAAGGCGACATGGAAGCTGCAGTTGAGTTCTTTGATAAGGCTGTAAAGATGAATCCAAACAATCATGAAATTATATGCAATAGAGGAATGGCAAAACTTCAGCTTGGAGATGTTGATGGTGCTACTGAGGACATTGAAAAAGCTCATTCGATTGCTCCAGAAGATGAAATTGTAAAATCATGTGTAGCTGTATTGGGCAAAGTTGATGCCCCTCTAAATTAATTATTACTGAAGGTGTGAATTGTTATGGTTAAATTCGGAGTTATACATGGCAGGTTTCAAGGTCTGCATTTAGGTCATATAGAGTATCTTCTTGAAGGAAAGAAACGATGTAAACATCTTGTCATAGGTATAACCAATTTCGAACCCTATTTGAATATAGAGAAGCTTAACGATTTTGATGAGAAAAGAAATCAGAAGGAATGTAATCCATTCACTTTTTATGAGAGATATAAAATAATAGAAGGAAGCTTGCTAGAAAATGGAGTCGATAGAAATGAGTTTGATATAGTTCCATTTCCAATAGAGAGGCCTGAGTATATATGCAACTTTGTACCGGGAAGCAAAGAAAATACTAAGTTTTTTGTTACTATATATGACGACTGGGGCTATCAGAAAGAAAAAATCCTCAGGAATATGGGCTTTGATGTTGAAGTTATGTGGGTTAGAGACTATAATCAGAGGATTACAAGGGGAGCAGAAATCAGAGAGCGGATAAGAGCGGGAATGGAATGGGAGCATTTAGTTCCAAAATACATGTACAATTATGTAAAAGAGAATAATATAGATGAGAGGCTGAAGAATAATGAGTGCTTCTACTAACTATTTAGATAATTATGAATCTGAATTCATATCCGGATTTTCACAGAATTCTGAGGATATCAGCAGCGAAATATATGGCGGAAAAGCTTACTGGATTAACTGGTTATATGCCAATGGATATAATATTCCCAAGAGCTATTTTGTCTCAAACAAACTGTCCGTTCAACAAGACGAAAAAATGACAGTGGAAATGGACAGATTATTCGATTTCTGTGTGAAAAACTACAGAAATAATAAAGAAGAACATGCTTCAAATGCTGAGAACAAGCTGAATCTAGCTATAAGGTCATCTTCCACTATAGAGGATGGCTTCTCTGAGAGTAAAGCTGGAAACTTTGAATCCTTTTTAGGCGAAATGGATAGAGAAGAGTTTAAGGAAAACTATTTAAAGGTATTGGAATCACAAGCTTTAGATGATGAAGGGAAGATGGGTGTAATTGTTCAAGAGCTAATAGATCCGATTTTGTCTGGTGTCATTTTCTCGTCTAATCCGCTGAACTTTTCTAAAGAAGAAGTTTTATTCAGTATTGTTGAGGGATTCGGAGATAAACTTATGTCCGGTGTTGAAACAGGCAAGGATATTGTGGTGAAACTGGATTGTGGAAAGATATCGATTAACCAGTTCAACTTTAATTTTTATAATCAATCTTCTCGGTTGAAAAAGCCGGAATATATAAATAAAGATGAAATCATGAATAAGATAGTAGAGCTAATGTCTATAGCTAAAGAGATTGAAGCAAAGCTTGGTTATCCGGTAGATATAGAATGGGTCATAGATGAAGAAGGAGAAATAGTAATAATACAGGTTAGACCTATCAATAATTTTATTTTGAAAGAAAATAGAATTGATCTTGTTAGTCAGGAAAACATGTATAAGCTAAACAAAAGACTGATAGATAGTGATAAGGTAAAGCTCAGACTAAAGGCAGAAAAGTCGGATGTTTTCATATCAGATGCATACATTGCTACACTAGATTGTTCAATGAAAAAAGAAGATTTAGATAAGTCCATAGATTTTCTTATAAGCAAGATAAAAAGATCTGACAGATGTGTTGGATACAGTGCAGTCATAGTTTCTCCACAGAATATTGATGGAAAGATAATTAGAGCATTCGTTGGAGATTCAAATAAGCTGGATATAGACTTAATGGAAAAAGTCATTTCATATCCTAAATATTCAGATTTGAACAGCTGCATAAAATCATTTGCAGACATTGCAAAAGAATCATACTGGACTATAGCTATAATAATCCAGGAAATATATGAACCGGAATTTACAGGGATTATGAACAGATCAGAAGAGCATTTTATTGTGGAAATAGCTAGAGGACACTTTGCGTCAAAAGGTATTCTGCCAATGTCTAGGTACATAATAAAAGATGGTGAAATATTGGATTCGGTAGAGAATGTGCAGGAAAAAATACTGTCAATCAGAGAAGGGTATGTATATGAGGAAAATTTACCTTGTGATAAAAGAGATGTAAGACTCGATATAAGTGAGCTCAATAAGATAATTGAAAAGTTCAGCAAGTTCTATAAGGATGGCTTATTAGTTGAGTTTGGGGTGTTAAGTGATGGTTCGGGCATCTTAAAACCATACTTAATAGATACATTTAGTATGAAGAGCGATAAGAAAATCACTGAAGATTGTATTAGGGAAATAAAAGAGGGAATTATTTGTCCTGGTACTATAGAAGGAAAGCTTGTGAAGTTAGACTATTCTGATAAATCTTCTATTGATGTACATTTTTTAGATTCTATAAAAAATGAAAATGAAACTATTGAAAAGACCGTATTCTATAGCAGATATCCTGATATATCATTTCTGAAAATAATTGAAGAATTTGATAATGAAAATATAAGTTTTATTTTTAGAGAGGGTTCTGTACTCTGTCATTTTTCAATTTTACTGAGAGAAAGAAATATTCCATCCATTGTGGGATATGATATAGACAGCTTGATTGAAGGAGAAAATATAATACTAGAAATATAAAGAAGACTTCCGAAAAGAGGTCTTTTTTATTTGGTGTTATCTGGTATTATTTGTTATTTGATTTGACAATAGAATTCATATTATGTATACTCACAGTAAATATTACTTTGTATACATTCCAAAATAATATCTACATGATTACTTTTTTGCAATTTGTTTGCTCCTTTAATAATCAAGGCATATTTTAACTATTTTAAAAGGATAAAAGCAGAATTAAAAGAGGTGAGTAAATGATAGAGTTTAAGAATGTGAGTAGAGTTTATCCAGGAGATATTAAAGCCCTGGATAATGTGAATTTGTTAATCAATAAGGGAGAGTTTGTATGCTTGGTAGGTACATCTGGTAGTGGTAAGACAACTGCTATGAGAATGATAAACAGGATGAACGTACCGACATCAGGAACTATTGAGATTGGCGGAAGAGATGTATCAAGGATGGATGAAGTAGACTTGAGAAGACAAATAGGATATGTAATTCAGCAGATAGGTCTCATGCCCCATATGACGATATATGAAAATATCGTAATGGTTCCAAAGCTTTTGAAATGGCCGGAGGATAAAATGAATAGGATTGCTAAGGAGTTAATTGAGAGAGTCGATCTATCGGCTTCCTACCTAGACAGCTATCCATCTGAGCTTTCTGGTGGACAGCAACAGAGAATTGGCGTTCTAAGAGCGCTGGCAGCTGACCAAGAGATTATTTTAATGGATGAGCCGTTTGGTGCACTCGATCCAATTACGAGGGAGACACTTCAAAAGCTTATAAAGAGACTTCAGCAAGATATGGGAAAGACTGTAATATTTGTCACTCACGATATGGACGAAGCTATAGAGCTATCAGATAGAATAGCAGTTATGGACAAGGGAAAAGTCATACAGTTTGACACCCCTGAGAATATACTGATGAATCCAAAAAATGAATTTGTTGAGAATTTGCTTGGAGATGATAGACTTAATCAAGCTAAGTTTGACTATGAGTCTGTTAGCAAGATTATGAACAAGAATCATATCAAAGTTGACAAAGATATCTTGGCTAAAGATGCTGTAAAGATTATGTTCGAAAACAGAGTTGATATTTTGTACGTAGTAGATAAAGATGATATTCTTTACGGACATGTCGATCTTTTTAATATTAACAGGAAAATCAATGTCAATAAACCTGTTAGTCAGTTGATTGAGGAAGGGATGTATGTTTACTCTGATACAAAAATCAGAGATGTAATTTACTATATTAATGATTTAGGATATAGAAATATGCCGGTTGTAGATGAAGAAACTCATAAGTTAGTAGGTAATATTACTAGAACATCTATTGTCGATTCTCTATTTGATTAATTTATTGTCGCACACTCGTGACTTCCGTCGTGAGTAAGACAATGAGACAGTCAGCACGTAAGGAAACTTGCGTGTAGAGAT
>CAZBAL010000049.1:0-8606 GCA_964489735.1 uncultured Clostridia bacterium
TTTTTATTTTCGTTGCAGTCTTAAAACGAAAATAATAAATATGCCTTTCTATAAATTATGTTTTTCTTGATTTAAAATACTTTATAAATGTTTCGATAACTTTGTAATCTTTATATACAATGCAAGTTTCAAACAAAA
Organism: uncultured Clostridia bacterium; assembly: GCA_964489735.1. GTDB lineage: Bacteria > Bacillota > Clostridia > Tissierellales > Gottschalkiaceae > Andreesenia. Next base: position 139 of record CAZBAL010000049.1, read on the forward strand.
CATAAGTATGTCTTTCTATAAATTATCTATAAATCCCAAACTGTTCTGTATCAATCCAATCCATTGAAATAATAGACCAGAAATCTTCAGCAAGTCCATCGAGTACATAGTCATAAGGTATCCAGCCGTATCCATTTTCTCCCCAGTTTGTTCCCCATGAATTTCTAATAAGTAAAGCTCCCACTGTTTTCTTACCGCATCTTTTATTCACAATAACTTTGCTATCATCATATCCAACTGCCGCTACTGCATGTCCCCATTCAGCCTGCTCATTTTTACATGGATATGGTATTCCACCCGGAATATCCGCATCTTCAAAAGATGGGAAACCATAAAATCCGAACATGGATGGAATTCCAGCTGCTAAGTACTTTTTAACAGTGTATAGAACTTCTTTCTTAGAATTTTTAACTCCTTGAGGATCATGACAGAAATAGTTTAAAGTTGTATAGTTATGAGCCATAGAATATAAGAAACTATCAGGTTCTTTATCCCAATCAGGATTTACCCTTTTCCCATCTAATGTATATGGTAAGTACTTCTCATCAGGAACTCCAAACAGCACCAAAGCTCCCATTGTCTGTCTAAGCCAACCTCCAGAATCACCTTCAGACATCATCAGTCTCCTAGTAGCTTTGTAAACAAATAGTCTGGATCCCTCTATGTGGTTTCCATATGCTCTTCTTTGAAAATATTCCACAATTCCAACAGCTGCATTAGCAGTGCAAGATCCCAACTCCAACTGATCCTCTATATGAGAACACCATTCTCTTAAATCTACAGATGCAGGAATGTCAACTTCTTTTTCGCTGTCCCCAACTCCTAGCTTATTAGCCATCTTAAGTATTTCAGGATGATCATCTGAATAGTCTCTCAAATCAGGTAAAGGTGGCAGCCAACCTGTTCCAACGGGCTCTCCAGCTTTAAGACCTTTCCTGAACTTCTTTTTTCCATAAGCATCATATATACTGCACTTTCCAAACATTTCTCTTCCCCCTAATCTAATCATTATCAGTTTTCTATTCATCACACTCTGATAGTTATATTGTGTTTTTCTATAATCTAATCTTCATTCTTATTTCCAGGAAATATTTCATCAATCAACATCTTCTTTTCTTCTGATAAGTCTTCGTATACGCTCGAAACAAACTCAGCTATAGAGCTTATTCTCACACCCTCGTTTGCGATCCACTCACCTTTATTATTCGGATCCGGCACACCTGAATGATGAAGAGCTACAACTAGCCACTGATCATTAAACACTGGTGAACCTGATGAACCCGGCTCTGTGTCAGTCAAATAGTGAATGAAATCATCTGTCTTCGATCTTACTTCATTCTCTCTGATAGTAACAGACTTAGGTCCCCCTTTTGGATGCTGAATAATAGATACACATTCCCCTTCTATTACTTTTCCTTCTTCAGGAATCAATTCCAAATATCCAAAATCTTGAATTCCCTTGCCATTTATAATATTTTCTTTCACAGCTACTAATGTGAAGTCCAAATCTTCGTCTGTAATGAATAGAGAGTCTGGATCTAATCTGTAATTATAAGTAGCACAAGGCATGAAAAACTCATCATCCTGGTAATTGAATTCAGCTAAAGAATTTATAGCCACTTTTTCAGATTTGATAACGTGATTATTAGTCAGTATCACCGATGGCGACACTAAAAAACCAGTTCCATAACCTTGGATTCTCCCTCTATCATCTCTTATAGATATACGGCATACTGACTCTCCAGCAGTCATCCCCAATTTTAAGTATGAAATAGGAAAAAGATCGCTATTCCCTATAATTCTCTCAAGAGAACCGATGTCATAACTGTTCAGTTTTTCTTCTCTTTTCATCAATATGCTTCTCGTATCCTCTTCGGACATCTCATCATCCTGGGACTCGGAGGCTTCCAAAAATCTTTTTAAAGCTAAATGATTTATTCTTTCTTTTTCCGACTCAAGTTCTTCTCTTGTGATATCTTGACTTTTCACTTCAGCTAAAATTTCTTTCTCTACGATCCCTTTTAACATATTAATTCCCCCTCTGATTGAATCAATCATATGGACTGCTCTAATTATATAAGTTAGAACAGTCCACTTGTTTGTTAAATTCTGATATCTTCTAATTCACTAATCATAATTCCATCAGTTTCAATCCTTGCAACAGGATCGTATTTTGTCAGTTCTCCAAAATCCAGCCCGGTAATTTCTTCTATCTTACTTACCGGAACTTGGTAGGTTTGATACTCTCCATATGCAAATTCTAAAGCATCTACCATGTATTTTTGAGACTGCAGGTAAGCTGTGGCCGATATCTGCCCATCATCTTTTACCATAACTGCTACCTTCCAGTATTCTTCGGGTATTTTATAAATTTTTCTATATATTTTATCTTCATCTCTGAAAACTGGTCCAGTAAAAACCGATACCTTCAGTCTGTGGTTATTCGCATTATTTATAATATAATCTTCTAGACCCAGCCATATTTTCTGATTCAAATCTTTGTGCTGAGGTGAACTGTTTGTGAAGTGAAATGTATCCTCGTTAGCCTTTTCAGCTGTTTTCTTGTCTCCCCAGTTAGGATCTTTTCTTCTAACCAGATGTCCTCTGTCTAAATCATTTTTAGCATAGACTTCATTTCCATATTGATACTTCTCGCTTATTCTAGGATCGAACTTCCACTTATCGCCTTTTCTATTTATAGATATAAGACTATTTCCATCAATATTTACTGCTGTATAAAAAGCCTGCCCTCTTGACATGCTCATAGCTATAGAAAAATGAACATAGTCTAATATGTATTCCCCATTTTTCATTCTTGCTGCATCTTTTTCCATCTCTTCTGACAGTTTAGGTACTGGCACCTCGTACTCATTTCCCAAGAATAGACTGTCATAACCTAGCCCTTTCTTATCAGAATCATTACCGATATCTGGTTCCGACTTCGGCTTAGAGAAATCGCTTTCCCAATTGTCATCATCCCTCAAAATATCATCCTTATTCCCATAGTCATTTTCATCGTAATTGTCATTCATTTTCTTCCCCTCCAATAGTATCTCTGTTCTTATAGTGAGTTTTTAACTCCTTTTGACTCGTATGACTTCACACAAACGAATTATTAGATTCCCCCGTGTATAAAGTTCACTAACTACAATATACCCAAAACATTCGGATATAACCTAAAAAGTATAAATGAATTCATGAATTTTCAGCTGATTCATGCCATTTACTGCTATTATTACCACCTTATAGAATAAACTCAAATATATAGAAAAATGCCATGTTGAGAGGCATTCTTCTATATTATCTATTACGATTTAATCAGTCCACTTTAATTCAACTTTATCCTGGTCAAAGCAGTGCTGATTGACTATACTAATACTCGCCTCATAAAAAGTGTTCCCAATGCTAATGAAATTACTTTACTCTTTCCCATGGGCATAAAAAAGATGCCAGTATAAACTGACATCTGAAAGTTTTATTTGAAATAGCGCTTGATCGCTTTTATTACTTCTCCAGCAATCTCAATATAATGAGATATGCCCTGGATATTTTCTTTAATACTGCTGCTGGTATCTATAGCACTTTCTCTTATGACTTCTACAGTATCGCCTAAGTCTTCAACCCCTCTAGTTACAGTCCTGCTGATCTCATTCACATTGTTTGTGATTTCACTGACATCTCTAGTAATATAACTAACATTCTTTGTTATTCTAGGTATATTGGGTTGAACTTCTTCTATAGTGTACTTAACATCTGATGTTATTCTGTTGACATTTGAAGTGATCTCAGGTGCATCATTTAAAATGAGATCTATATTTTCCCTATTTGATTCAACTATCTCTCTTACACCTTTTACCACGCCAACTAAGTTTTTAACAAACAGTATCAGAACTACAAGTAACACTGCTCCTAAAAAGTAAAGTATAAACTGTAGTAAATCTCCTACCATTATTGTACTGTTCACATCTATACCTACTTAGTCTCTTTTTTAACTTCTTCTGCTACTTCTTCAGAAGTTTCTTCAACATCATCTTTTAATTTATTGATATCTTTTTTTGTTTCTTTAACACCATCAGCGATTATATCTTTTTTAGTCTTAAGCTCTTCTTTTTTTGCATCCAGGTTTTCTTTAGCTTTTTCTGCTGCATCTTTAACTTTATCTACAGAATCTTTTACACCCTGTTTAGCTTTGTCAGCTCCATCCTTTGCAGCTTTTGCAATATCTTCCCTAGTTTCCTTTCCAGCTTTAGGTGCAAAAAGAATACCACCTAGTGCTCCTAAAAGACCACCTACTGCAACTCCTGCCGCAGCTTTCTTTCTAACTTCCTTCTTTCTTCTATTTTTTAAAGAACTAAACATATCTATCAACCTCCAAATAATATTCTAATAATATGATGTATACCCACATAAATTATATTAAATCAAAATAGTTTAATTTTATTTACCATTTATTTACTCGGTAGTTCTTCAATTCAAGCCAAGGCCTTAACTATAATACGCAAAAAGACGACAGAATTACATAGTAATCTATCGTCTTCCTGAACTATTATATTAACTTTATATTATCCAAATTCACTTTTATAAGCTTCTTTTATTCTGCATCCTCTTCAGCTACTTCATCTTCCTGCACATCTTTTCCTATTGGTTTCATCGTTGGGAACAGTATAACATCTCTTATAGATGTCTGATTTGTTAAAATCATTATAAGTCTGTCTATACCAATACCCAGACCACCTGTTGGAGGCAGTCCTACTTCTAACGCTTTAACAAAGTCTTTATCCATCATCTGAGCTTCTATATTACCCTGTTCTCTTTCTTTAAGCTGATCTTCAAATCTTGCTTTCTGATCTATTGGGTCGTTAAGCTCAGAGAATGCATTTGCAATCTCCCATGCATTTACGAATGCTTCGAATCTATCTGTAATTCTCTTATCTTCTGCATTTCTCTTAGCAAGAGGTGAAACCTCTACTGGATGGTGTAAAACAAATGTAGGCTGCTCTAAATGCTGTTCACAGAATTCTTCAAAGAACTCATTGATTATATGCCCTCTTGTTCTGTTTGAAGCCGTCAGCTCTATTCCTTTTTCTTTAGCTATCGCAATAGCTTCTTCGTCAGTTTCAATTTTATCAAAATCCACTCCAGCATATTCTTTAACAGCATCCTGCATGCTTATTCTCTTCCATGGTGGAGTAAAATCTATCTCTTTTCCCTGATAATTTATCTTTGTAGAACCGATTACTTTTTCAGCAACATATGCAACTAAGTTTTCTGTAATCTCCATCATTCCATGGTAATCAGTATACGCCTGATAAAGCTCCATTGCAGTGTACTCAGGATTGTGCTTTATAGACATACCTTCGTTTCTGAACATTCTTCCCATTTCATAAACTTTATCAAATCCACCAACTATTAGTCTCTTAAGATATAGTTCATTCGCAATTCTCAGATACATATCTATATCAAGTGTATTGTGATGAGTTATGAAAGGTCTTGCAGTAGCTCCACCTGCTATTGTATTAAGTATTGGTGTTTCAACTTCAAGAAATCCTCTGTCATCTAAAAACTCTCTTATAGCCTTAACTATTTTAGATCTCAAAATAAATGTATGCTTAACTTCAGGATTTACTATTAAATCAACATATCTCTGACGATATCTAAGGTCAGGATCCTTTAGACCGTGGAATTTCTCAGGCAGGATTTGAAGTGATTTAGAAAGCAGTTTAACATCACTTACTCTAACAGATATCTCTTCTGTTTTGGTCTTAAATACTTCTCCCTTTACACCTATTAAATCTCCTATGTCATATGATTTATATTCTTCATAAGCTTCCTCAGATAAGTTGTTTATTCTTATGAACAGCTGTATTCTTCCTGTACTGTCTTGAAGATCTACAAAGCCTACTTTTCCATGCCCTCTTTTTGACATAATCCTTCCGGCTAAAGAAACTTCCTTGCCTTCAAATTCATCATAATTATCTTTTATTTCTGCACTGTGCTCTGAAACATCGTAAGTAGACACTTCATACGGATCTTTACCTGCATCTCTCAGCTCTTGAAGCTTCTCTCTTCTGAGCAAAAGCATCTCATTTAAATTATTTTCTTCTGACATTCTTTAAACCCCTCCGACTCTTATTTATCTATAGATAATATTTTATACTCAGCAACCCCATCTGGTACTTGAACTGATACAAGATCGTTTACTTCTCTTCCCAATAATGCTTGTCCTACCGGGGATTCATTAGATATTTTACCATCACATGGGTCAGCTTCTGCAGAACCAACTATTGTGTACTCTAATTCCTCATCAAATTCTGTATCAAGTATTGTAACTTTTGATCCGACACTAACTACATCAAGAGTTATTTCATCATCATCGATTACTCTTGCATTTCTAAGAAGTGCTTCTAGCTTTGAAATACGCTCTTCTAGCCAAGCCTGTTCGTTTTTTGCTTCATCATACTCTGAGTTCTCAGAAATATCACCAAAAGCTAGTGCCTGCTTTATTCTCTCAGCAACTTCTCTTCTCTTTACTGTTTTTGATTCTTCTAATTCTTCCTCTATTTTTCTTAAACCTTCACTGGTTAGTAATGTCTCTTTTTCCATCTTCACTTCTCCCAACTAATTATAAATTAATATAAATATATGTCGATATTATATGTTAGCATCAGCTCATTGTCAAGTAAACGCTCTACTATATCCACTGTTCTCTGTATTTTAATATAATATCTCTCAGCTCATCCTTGCTCTGTGCTCTGTTAATTCTATCTCTGATTTCTGAAGAACCATGAAGTCCTTTCAAATACCAGGCTGCATGTTTTCTTATTTCCATACTCCCAATCTTTTCACTTTTATCTCTAGTCAACAGTTCGAGATGTTCTAGACACATATCAACTCTATCAACCGCGCCAGGCTCTGTATACTTTCCAGTACTTATATAATTATATCCCATATCAAAGATCCATGGATTGCCTTTTGCTCCTCTGCCTATCATAACAGCATCACATTTTGTATATTCCATCATCTTTTTTATATCCTCTGGCTTGAAAATATCTCCATTTCCAATTACCGGTATATCGACGGCTGCTTTGATATCCTTGATAACTGTCCAGTCTGCAGTTCCAGTGTAATACTCTTCTCTAGTCCTACCGTGAATAGTAATAGCATCCGCTCCTGCATCCTCTATTATCTTAGCAACTTCTAATGCATTTAATAGACTACCATCCCATCCTTTTCTGATCTTAACTGTTACCGGCTTAATTGATACGGATTTGGCCGCTCTCACAATTTCTCCTATCAATTTAGGATTTTTCATTAAGGCACTTCCATCTCCATTTTTAACTATTTTAGGTGCTGGACACCCCATATTGATATCTATAATTTCATACTCTTTTCTGTCATTCAATTTATTATATATGACGTTCTTAATAATCTCAGGTTCAGAGCCGAATATCTGAAGAGCTACAGGCTTTTCTTCTTCGTCTACTTTCATAATTTCCTCAGTCTTTAAGTCATTATAATATAAACCTTTGGCGCTGACCATTTCTGTATATATAAGACCGGCATTCTTTCTTCTGCATATTTTTCTATATGAAGAATCTGTCACTCCCGCCATTGGAGCTAAAAATATATTAGTATCTGTTTGAAAGTTCCCTATCTTCATTATAATGCTCCTTTCCTGTCTATAATCAAAAATCGGTTCAGAGGAGCTAACCCCTCTGAACCTGATTAATTTCGTATATCTTTCTCAAACCTTCTAAAGTTATCTGTTTATCAACTACAGTTATTTTCTTTGATTCAGAACCAATAAGCTCAGAAAGTCCTCCTGTAGCAACTACCTCTTTAAGCTTCTGACCAAGTTCTTCTTCTAACCTAGTTACCAAATAGTCAACCATACCAATCTGTCCGTATATTATTCCAGACTGTATGCTTTTGGTAGTGGTCCTAGAAAGAACACTGTCAGGCTTTATCAGCTCCACCTTAGGGAGTTTTGAAGCATGCGTGAACAGTGCCTCAGTCGAAGTGCTTATTCCAGGTGCTATTGCACCTCCCAGATAATCTCCATTTTCTGCTATAACACAGAATGTTGTCGCTGTACCAAAGTCAACAATAACTAGAGGCCCACCATACTTCTCATATGCACCTATAGCATTGACTATTCTATCAGCACCAACTTCTTTAGGATTATCATACTTTATATTAAGTCCTGTTTTTATTCCCGGACCGACCACTAGTGGCTTTAAATTCAAATATTTTTCTGACATTCCTTCAAGTGAATGCATGACATTAGGAACCACCGATGCGATAATTACTGAATCAATCGACTTATAGTCAATATCATCGTAATTAAAACATTGTCTTATCAAGATGCCATACTCATCTGCTGTCTTATTCTTGTCAGTTGACAGTCTCCAGCTTTTTATAAGTTTTCTGTCCTCATATATGCCAAAAACTATATTAGTATTCCCAAC
>CAZBAL010000050.1:0-8030 GCA_964489735.1 uncultured Clostridia bacterium
TGCTTCGCTATTGAATCAACTTTACCATACGAAATATCTAAAGCTCTTCCAACATCTCTAATCGAACCTCTTGCTGCCATAGTACCAAAAGTAGCAATCTGTGCAACTCTATCTGCTCCATATTTTTCAACAACATAATCTATTACTTCTTCTCTTCTCTCATAACAGAAATCAATATCAATATCTGGCATTGTAACCCTCTCAGGATTCAAAAATCTTTCAAAGAGAAGATTGTATTTAAGTGGATCCAGATCTATTATTTCTAGCGCATAAGATACTATACTTCCCGCCGCAGAACCTCTTCCAGGTCCTACCATTATATCGTTATCTTTAGCATACTTTATAAAATCCCAAACGATAAGAAAGTAATCTACATAACCCATATTTTCAATCGTTTTTATTTCAAACTCAAATCTATCCCTAATTTCATCGTTTACAATTTCATATCTTTTTAAAAGACCCTCTTCGCATATATGTCTGAAATATGCATTCTTGTCTTCCCATCCTTCAGGAAGCTTAAACTCTGGTAGGTGAAGTGTATCAAAATCCAACTCCACATTACATCTTTCAGCTATTTTTACTGTGTTTTCCAAGGATTTAGGCGGAAAAATCGAACTCATTTCTTCCGGAGTTTTTAAGTAAAACTCATCCGATGGAAACTTCATTCTTTTTTCTTCATTCACAGTAGTCCCAGTTTGTATACACAACAAAACATCATGAACCGTTGAATCTTCTTTATTAATGTAGTGTAAATCATTAGTACACACAGTTGGTATTCCAGTCTCTTTTGATATCCTAAGTAAGTTCTGATTTACCATTTTCTGTTCCTCGATATTATGGTCTTGAAGTTCAAGGAAATAGTTTCCTTCTCCGAATATATCCTGATATAGAAGAGCTTTCTTCTTAGCTCCCTCATAATCTCTATTCAAGATATATCTCTGTACTTCTCCACCCAGACAAGCACTTGTGCAAATCACACCTTTTGAATATTTTCTAAGAACTTCATAGTCTACTCTAGGCTTGTAATAGAATCCTGTAACATACCCTTCCGAAACAATTTTTATCAAATTTCTATAACCTTCATTGTTTTCAGCTAAGAGAATGAGATGGTAGAAACTTGATTCTTTACTATTCAATTTTTCTCTTCTATCCCCATCCACTACATATACTTCACAGCCCAATATAGGATTGATTCCTCTTTTTTTAGCTTCTTTATAGAATTGAACAGCTCCAAACATACTTCCATGGTCTGTTATAGCTATAGAGTCCATACCCGACTCTTTTACTTTATCTAATAACAGCGGTATTCTTGATGATCCATCTAATAAGCTAAATTCCGTATGAACATGCAGATGTGCAAATTTCGTCATAATATCACCTTCATTCAATGGTACACATTTTACAAACTGCTTAATAATTTACCAATTTCTTCCATTGCATCGATTTCATCTTTTCCGTCTATAACGATTTCAAACTCTTCACCTGGAGAAATTCCAATCGATAGAATCCCCATTATACTCTTAGCATTTATCTTTTGATTCTCTTTTTCAATCCAAATATCTGACTGAAATCTAGATGTTGTCTTAACAAACTGTGCAGCTACTCTAGCATGCAAACCTGATTCGTTATTAATCTCAAACGTTTTCCTAACCATTATGCTATTTTCCTTCCTATTGTATATTTTAATGTATTTATTATCCTAGTTGTTATCAAATTTACTGTTTAGTCGACATGCATCATCAGTATTAATTACTTTGACTCTTTAAGCTGCTCTGCAATATCTTCAAGTTTTCTCAATCTGTGATTGACCCCTGATTTTCCAACCTTAGGATTATGAAGCTGTCCTAACTCCTTAAGGCTTATATCTCTATGCTGAAGTCTCAGTTCAGCGGTCTCTCTCAAATTATCAGGTAAAAAGTCTAGTCCTGCTGATTCTTTAATATATTCAATATTAGAAACTTGTCTCATAGCAGCATCGGCCACTTTAGCTAAATTAGCAGCTTCACAATTTACAACTCTATTTACGTTGTTTCTCATTTCTTTCATTATTCTGATGTCTTCAAGTTTAAACAGTGAGTTATGCGCTTCTATGATGTTAAGTAGATCAACAACCTTTGATCCTTCCTTAATATAAATTATATAGGCTTCTTTTCTTTCAATAACTCTGGCATTTAAATTAAAAGAATTGATCATTTCTAATAGGTCATTTACGTAGTCCTCATCATTTGTTACAAATTCAAGATGATACATCTTTTCTGGATTACTTATAGAACCTGCTCCCAAAAAAGCCCCTCTTATATATGCTCTTTTTATTTCAGTGCTAACTTTAAAGTCTTTAGATACTCTGTTTTCCATTCCAAAAACTGTAGACTCACCATCTTTAAGCAAACCTATATCTGTTAATATTTTCTTCGCAGAGTCATTATCTGAAATAAGAATAATGTATCTATTGGTTCTCTTTAAATTTTTATTTTTTCTAACTATAATATCAGCTTGAATGTCATAAACTAATTTTAGCAGATTGAAAATTCTTCTAGCTATCGATGCGTTCTCTGTTCCCATTTCAATTTCAATTTCATTAAAGCCACTCAAACTTATACTTGAGCTTATCTGAATTATGGCAGAAAGTTCGGCTCTTGCTAGTTCAAAATCTTCAATTTCTAATTTTGACAGCTCATTTTTAGTCATAGCTGAAAAAGAAATCATAGTCATCCCTCATTATAATAATTTATTTCATATATCATTATACCATATCTGTATATTGCTTTTTTCATAATATGATATATGTCCATAATTATTACTATTACTTTTTCTGGATATTTTTAATTGTTTTTTCGTAGAGATATTACGGATTATTTCTAGTTAGTGGGTGCTGTTTTATTCTATTTCTATTATTTACCAATAAATCCTGTTTGTTATATAGTTCTTGTTATGCTATATTAATAATATAACTTTTTTTGCTGGAGGTAAGAAATGAAACCTAGAATACCTGATATATCTAGCTCTCTTAGAGGAAACATGATATATATTCCTGATATAATATATGAAGCATCTGGGATACGTGTTAACGGAAAGCTAATAAGATCACTTGTGTTTTCAACCGATATTGCAATTATAAGAAATATAAATGCTGACGCAGTTATGGCAGTTTATCCATTTACTCCTCAGCCTATAATTAACCAAGCTATAATGACTGCTTCTGAAATACCTGTGTTCTGCGGTGTTGGTGGTGGACTGACAACTGGAGTAAGATCTGTAAATCTTGCTATGCATGCAGAATTTCAGGGTGCTTCTGGTGTAGTTATGAACGCGCCTACTAGTAATCAAGTTATAAAAATGGTAAATGAGGCAATAGACATACCGATTATAGTCACTGTTGGGAGTGAGGATACTGATATAGATGGCAGAATTCAATCTGGTACGAGCATTCTTAATATCTCAGGTGGACCTAGAACTATAGATATAGTTTCATCTATAAGAGAAAAATATCCTGAGATACCCATCATCGCAACAGGTGGACCAAACGAATTCACTATAGAGGCTACTCTTGAGGCAGGAGCAAATGCAATAACTTATACCCCTCCTAGTAACTCAGAGCTATTTGCACCGGTAATGAACAAATATAGATAGTATATATAGAAGACTATACAAGTTAATATTCAGCATGTAGATTGAACTGTCGGATATAGATCAGATTAACTATAAAAATAAATAAAAAAGAAGGATGGAAAATAATAGGAAAATTTCCATCCTTCTTTTTTGATATAAAACTAATCTCTCTTGTAAATCTTTTGAGAATGGTTGAAGTAAATATCCATAATCATCTCTGCAAGCTTAGGACTATGCCTTATACTGCCATCTACTATGTTAACCAGATTACCTTTATATACTTGTATCTTCTTTGTATTTTCAATTTCATTAATCTCTTCTTCATCTATAGCTATTAAATCAGCATCATCTTTTAAATATCTCCTAATAGACCTTTTATTCAATTTTTCATTATTCACAATTATAAAGTCTATCAGTTCTTTACTATTTGCGTGCTTCTCTATAGCTTCAATGTGATCAATAACTGAATATCCAATCGTCTCACCAGGTTGAGTCATTATATTGGATATGTATATTTTCTTGGCCTTTGAACTTCTTATAGCATCTACAATTTCCTCAACCAGAAGATTTGGCATTATACTAGTATACAGACTTCCTGGTCCGATAACTATACAGTCTGCTTCCTTTATTGCCTTAATAGTTCCCGGCATCGCCTTAACATTTTTCGGAATAGTATATACTGACTCAATTCTACTTTTCTGTCTTATTGAGCTCTCTGGAATATGTGATTCTCCCTCAACTACTGCACCATTTTCTAATTTAGCACCCAAAGCTACATTTTCGATTGTCATCGGTAAAACACTGCCTTTTACAGCTAAAACATTGCTCATTTCCTTTATACCAATATTAAAATCTCCATACATATCGTTCATAGCCGCTATAAACAAATTACCAAAACTCTGCCCTTTTAATCTACCTTCTCTAAATCTATAATTCAATAGTCTATCCATTGAAGGCTCTGCATTTGCAAGCGCCATTATGCAGTTTCTTATATCACCTGGTGGGAGTATTCCCATTTCTTCCCTCAGTACCCCTGAGCCACCACCATCATCTGCAACAGTCACTATTGCAGTAATATTTCCCGTATGATTTTTAAGCTCTCTGAGCAAAGTAGAAAGACCCGTTCCTCCACCTATTGCAACAATTTTTGGTCCCCTGCTTTGAACCTTATCCATGTATAGCATTTCATTTATTGATGATCTATCATACTTTTCAAAGTTTTTATACTTTGATGTGACTTGGAGTATAACTATAAGTGCATTCCTTACACCTATTACTGTCAACACTGTTCCAATAATAATCAATAATATCTTCTGATAAAAAGCTATATCTATTATATTGAAATAATCTTGAATCAAAAGAGTTACACCTAGAACAAACATGAATAGTCCCAGTACTGTTAGTGATATCCACCTTTTTACACCTGAGAATTTGTCACTTAACTTTATATTACTAATCAACGTTTTCTTTCCTGTTCTCTGTGAATAAGGTTAACTTTATAATCTCTACTGAGCAAATACTCGTATAGACAGTTTGCAATAGTAACTGATCTGTGCTGGCCACCAGTGCACCCTAATGCTATTACAAGCTGAGATTTTCCTTCTTTAATGTATCTGGGAATAAGGAACTCTATCATATCTTCAAGCTTTTCCAGAAAAATCCTGGAATCATTTTTACTCATTACAAAATCTCTAACTTCCTTATCATTACCAGTTAATGGTCTCAATGCTTCAATATAATAAGGATTAGTCAAAAATCTCACATCAAAAACCAAATCCGCTTCTGGTGGTACTCCATTTTTAAATCCAAATGACATTATATTTATGCTCATTCTTTCAACAATGTCCATATCCGAGAAGAATATATTAAGAAGTCTTTCTCTTAACATTCCTATAGTCAAGTCAGATGTATCTATTACAAAGTCCGCCTCTTTTTTCAAGTTGTGAAGCTCTCTTCTTTCAAAATTTATTCCATCAACTATACTCCCATCAATATTGAAAGGATGTGGTCTCCTAAGCTCTTTATATCTTTTTAGAAGAACTTCATCAGATGCTTCTAAATACAAGATATCATAGTCAATATTCATATCATCTAATTCTTTAAGCGTATTTGATAATTCGTTTACAAGTTCTGTCCCGCTGATATTCAATGTTAAAGCTACATTCTTTGTTTCTACTTCATTATCTTGAAACAATCTGACATAGCCCTTTAGAAGTCTTGGCGGTAGATTGGAAATAGTGTGATAACCCTGATCTTCTAGAACTTTTAATGCCTGGCTTTTTCCAGCGCCCGACATACCTGTAACTATTACAAATTTCATATTATTCAACTCCAATTATTCTAACTTCTGTTTCGAGTTTAACTCCATAGTTATCATATACAATTTTTTGGACCATATTTATAAGTGTAATAATATCATCTGCAGTAGAGTCTCCATAATTAACTACAAATCCACAGTGTTTTTCAGAAATTCCAACATTTTTATATCTGTACCCTCTTAATCCTGAATCTTCTATTAACTTTCCAGCATAGTAACCCTCTGGTCTCTTGAATGTGCTCCCCGCTGAAGCTAATTCAAGCGGCTGCTTTGTAGTTCTTTTTACTGTTAACTCGTCAATCGCTGCCTTAATCTCATCATAATTTCCAGGTAATAACTCCATTTCAACAGAAAGCACTATTAAGCCTTCTTCCTGTACTCTTGAGTGTCTATATCCAAAATGCATTTCTTCATTTGAATATTCAACTATCTCTCCAGATTTATTAAGACATTTAACCTTTGTCACTATATCTTTTATTTCTCCACCATATGCTCCAGCATTCATAGTTATGGCTCCTCCAAGTGTGCCTGGAATTCCACTTGCAAATTCAAAGCCTTCTAAACTATTTTCCATTACTTCCATTGCTACCCTGTTCATCATAGCACCTGATTGAACTCTTACAGTATTTCCTTCTATTTCAATATCAGACATATTGTCTGATATCTTAATAACAATTCCTCTTAAACCGCCATCTCTGATCAGTAAGTTGCTACCATTACCTATTACCATATAAGGAATGTCTTCTTCTATAGCAAATTCTACAACTTTTTTTACATCATCTGATGTCTCTGGTATAGCTATTACATCTGCTGGTCCTCCAACTTTAAAAGTCGTATGATTTTTCATATCTTCATTTATTAAAAGCTTTTCTTCGCCTAATATCTCAACTAATTTATCTGTTAAAATAACTTCCATAAATTCAATTTTCACCTCTTAAGTATTCTAAATAACAATATTTATATTGTATCACAATTTTTGTATTTTGTAATATCCTGAGATCAATCAAGATATTATTAAAATGCTTTTAATTTAGAGAGTGTTTTTAATATTAAAATACTCCCTGCCAAATTGACAGGGAGTATTTTTCATTTCCTACAACATAAAATAACTTTTAGCTCTGATTAAATTATTTTGTTATCTTAATCCAGCTTTCTAATACTTTATTTGCTTTTATGGTATAATCGTGGTTATTTGTAGCTTCTACTATATAATAATAACCCCAATGACCAACTTGCAAGTCTGTAAATGTGTTAATCTCTTCAGGATTTTCTAAGCCTTTAAGACCTTCTTTGTCTACTCCTCTTTCAAAGAAGTGATTAAATATTTTAGCCGATTCTGCTCTAGAAATATTTCTATCAGGTCTGAAAGTACCATCTGGGTATCCTTCAATTCTTTCATTTCCAAATATTTCATCAATAGCTGCTTCTGCCCAATGACCACTAATATCAGTAAATGGTGCTTTTGCATCATTATCGCTATCGTAATTAGCTATCATTTGTGTAAATTCAGCTCTCGTAATAGTATTATCTGGCTTGAAAGTACCATCTGGATATCCTTGCATTATTCCTTTTTCTGTAACATAGTTTACAACATCCACATACCATCCATCTGAAATATCATTATATTTTGCTTTGTTTTTATTTACTACAGAGTCTGTGTTTTCTAGCAATCTGCTGAATAGAGCTGCTGCTTCTGCCCTTGTTAGATTCCCATCCGGTCTAACTGTACCGTCTGGATATCCCAGCATATACAATTTGTGTTTATATATATCCGGCTCTACTGGCTCTGGATCAACAGTTCCTGGATCATCAATATCTTTTGCTCCAATTATAATTGATACTTCAGGTGATTTATTTCCTGCTGAGTCTTCTGCTGTCGCTTTAATCTTACCACCTTCTGGAAGTTTCGATGGGTCAACCGGTATGCTGAAGTTTCCTTCATCATCTGCTGTCCCTTCTAATACTGTTCCATCTGGTAATGTTATTTCAACTTTAGAGTTCGCTTCAGCAGTTCCTGTGATCTTAGTATCTCCTGCTTTTACAGGATCTACTTTAGGCGCTTCAGGTGCTGTTACATCATCTGCTGGACCTATTGTCACTTCAG
>CAZBAL010000051.1:0-7286 GCA_964489735.1 uncultured Clostridia bacterium
AATAGCTTTAGACAGTTAAACAAGCTTAAAAGAGAATTGACAGATGAAGTCTTGTTGATTGAGAGAATTGAAGAATCTTTGAAGAATAAAGATTTTACTAAAATTCCTAAAAAGAAAGAAATTTCAGAGAACAAGCAAGGAAAAGAAATGATAATTTCCTTGGGAGATTTGCATTATGGAGCTATTGTTGACATTGAAGGTCATGAGTATGATGTTGAAATTGCAGAGAAGCTATTAATGAATTATGCTGACAAATTGATGAAGTTGGCTAAAGATAATGATATTGTAAAAGCGCATGTTGTAAACTTGGGTGACTTGATAGAGGGTCTTTATATGAGAACTCAGAATCTATATAGCTCAGAGAAAACATATGCTGAACAAATTGCAGATGCATCAGAATTGATTATAAAATTCTTAGTTAAGTTATCAGAAGAGATTTCTATTAAGTATACAGCTATTTCTGGCAATCATGACAGAATTAATGGAAATAAAAATGATTCTATCTTTGGAGATTCGGCAATTGTTGTGTCTAATAAAATAATTGATACTTTTGCAAAATATTCAAATGCAGATATTGAAATGGTGAAGTCAGACGTATACCATTACATTCATGAGGTAAACGGAAGAAAGATTTTATTCGTGCATGGAGATAGAGTGCCTTTGAATAAGACAAGTTTATTGGCGGAACAATCAATGCTTTATGGTGTGGATTTAGATATGATTGTATCTGGACATGTACATCACTTTAGAGTAATTGAAGTGGGTCAAGATAAGTATCAAGTAACATTTGGCTCTATCAAAGGTTCAGACGAGTACACCTTAAAAACCTTAAACACATCAGCATCAAGAAGTCAAGGCGTAATATTTGTTAGTGAAAGTGGAGAGATTGAGATTAAGAAGATTAATCTATAAAACCTAACGAATTGGGGATATTTGTTAGAAATGTTCCCAATTTAATGGTTTAAAAGGAGTATTTTCAATAAAAGTACCCTTTTAGTCGTTCAAAGTTGTATAATATATGAAGGGGTAAAATATTTTTTTTATTCACCTCACAAGAAAGGAAGGGGTTCAATGTGACTAGGAGTAAAAGTAGCTCTTCTGGGCGAAAGAATTGCGTAGTCTGCGGAAGAAGCAAGCTATCTGAACATTTCTATAAAACAAATAGCACATTGTTATTCCCAGACGGAAGACTTAATATGTGTAGTGATTGCGTAAAGCAAGAGATTGACTTCACAAATATAAGTATTGCAAATGATTTTTTAAGACAAATGGATATGCCATTTATTTCAGATGTTTGGGAAGCTTCACTAAAAAATGATAAAGATAAGATAATTCCTTCGTATCTTAGAATTATGCATGGTATGAAATATCGTGATATGAGATACAAGGATAGTAATTCTATTACTAGTGCAGTAGAAACTAAGACAATTAAAGATGATGCTGGTAAATCAATTTATATTGACGAAGAGTTAATGACTAAATGGGGAACGCAGTACTCTTATACTACTGAAGATTACCTAAAGTTAGAAAAATTCTATAGGAATATGAGATACGCTTATGATATCAGCACACCTGCTCATGAAGAGATGTTAATTGACTTAGCAAGATTAAATATTGAGAAAGAAAAGCTATTGGCTGAAAGACAGTATAATGACTATAAAAATATAAGTGCGGTATTTAACAACACTTTGAAAGATGCTGGTTTCAGACCAATTGATAGAAAGAGTAGTCTTGATGAAGCAGGAATAACATCGTTTGGTCAAATAGTTCAGCAAGTTGAAAAAGAAGGTTTTATACCTCCTAAGCTTGTTGATTATGAGAAAGATGATATTGATGCAATGTTGCTATATTACATTCAGTGGGTTCAAAGATTTACAGATAGACAAGTCAGCATAGAGGTTGACCCAGATTGGAGAGACCAAGTTGATTTAGATTCTGATACAATAGCTGTTGACGAAGCTGAAAATATTGCAGACGCTGAAAGAAGCTATGCAGAAGAAGCGATAAAATCACTAGAGAGTGAAATTGGTATTTCCAGTGATGAAGATGAGCAATAAGAATAATACTTCGAGTGTAATGGCAGAGGAAGCAGTTAAAGAATTTGAAAAGATGATTTCTCTATTCAGAGAATATCCAGATTACTTTATAGATTATATCAAAACTGAAAGTACAATGTTTGATTTAACTCCATTCCAAAGAGTTTACCTTAGAGCCTTCTTTAGATTCAAAAAAGTAGGCATCATAGCAAGTCGTGGTATTTCTAAGACATATATAAATGTTATGGCTCATTACTTAAAATGTATACTATATCCAAATAATCATCTATGTCTTGCAATGCCAACAAAAGAACAATCAGCGAAAGTTGTTAAAGAGAAGATAGATGAATTCTGGAGAGACTATCCTTTATTGAAAAATGAACTCATCATAGGTGCTTGTAGATTTGAAAAGGATTATATTAAACTAGTGTTTAAGAATGGTTCTACTTTGGACACACTTACCGTAGGGGAATCTTCACGTGGTCTTCGTGCTCAAGGAATTTCTCTTGAAGAGATTACTGATGATAGAATGGACAGAGCTACAATAAACGAAGTTCTACTGCCTATTCTAGCACAACCTAGAAGAGTTCCTATTCATGGAGTTGATTTTAAGAACGAGTATTCAAAGACACAAGCATATGTTACTACAGCTTCAAATAAACAATCATACTGTTACGAGAAATTCCAAAACCTATATGAAGAGATGGAGGCAGGAAAGCCTACCATTGTATTAGGAACATCATATGAGATGGGTGTTAGATTTGGAACACTTGATGAAGAGGATGTTATTGAAAAAGAACAAGATAATACCTATAGTCCACTCAGCTTCGATAGAGAATATCGTAGCGTGTTTACAGGTTCTAGTGAAAGGTCATTAGTTTCAAGTGAGGATATATTAGCATGTAGAGTTCTTGACAAACCAGAGTTTAGAAGTACTAAAGAAGATAAAAACAATCCTAATATAATGTATGTTTTAAGTTATGACGTTGCTCGTGCAGAGGGAAATGCTAACGCACAGAGTTCATTGGTTGTTATAAAATGTACTAATCGTGGCGATGGAACTTATAGAAAACAAGTGGTAAATATATTCACAATGGAAGGAACTCACTTTAGAAAACAAGCCCTATTCTTAAAGCAAAAAGTTGCTGAATATGGTGCTTCAATTCTATGTATTGACCACAACGGTCTAGGTAGAGGACTTACTGATGAACTGGTATTGGAGATTGATGAGAATCCCCCTTATTCAGTTGTCAATGACCAACGTTTTGATGTCTATAAAAAACCTAATAGTATTCCTATGGTTTTTGCTTTCCAGTCAAACTCAAGAGAAACAAAGAATGACTCTATAGTAAACCAGTTTATGACCTCCATAGCTAATCATGATGTTCAAATGTTGAAATCTGAATCTAGTGCAAGAGGAGATATAAAAGAAACTGATGGAGCTAAAATGGCTTATAAGTTAATGCCATTCATTCAAACAGACAGAATGATTGATGAAATAATGAACTTAGAATATGTTCAAAAAGGAAACAGTTCTACCGTAAAGCAAGTTTCAAGAAAAATACAAAAAGACAGATACTCGGCTTTAGCTTATGGATTATTCTACATTTACCTAGAAGAAATGAGAAATAAAAATAAGAAAAAGAAAACAGATGGCACTGTAAAAGAGTATTTCAAAATAAAAAAACCTAAATATAAGGTATTTAATTAAGGGAGGTGAATTGATGCCAGTATTGCAAAATTTTAACGATAGTAATTCAGAATATTTCAGTAAGTTTGAGAAGGGTGCAAAAGTAAGGTTTTCAAAAGAAAACTTTGCAAAACTAGTGATTAATGATATAGGAAATTCTTCTAGACAAGTCATTAGGTCTTATACACAGAGTGATGTAAGAACTATGGTTGAGAGCTTTAAGACTCCTGCAAACCAAGCAAACCTAGTAAGTATTTCGGAAATGTTATATGCTAAAAGCCCACACTACAGACGATTAATTCAATACTATGCGTATATGGCATTATTCTCCTATGTTCTAGTTCCAAAGAAGAGATTGGCTATTGATAATCCAGAGCAAATACAAGATGATTATTTTGAAGTTGCTGAATTTCTAGGTCTTATGGATATAAAACATACTTTCACAAAAGTACTAGAAGAGGCATTTAAGACAGATGTTTTCTACGGTTATATTCATAAAACAAAAGACGATTTTCATATTCAGAAGTTTGACCATAGTATGTGTAAGATTTCTAGTATTGAATATGGTGTTTATAATTTCAGCATTAATATGACTGTTTTTGAAAGAGATGAAACTAAGCTAACATTTTACCCTAGAGAAGTTCAAACCAAGTACAATGCTTGGAAGTCTCAAAAAACAAATAGAGGTAGCGGACAGAAAATTGGCGACTGGGTAGAGCTTGATGGCAAAAATACAATTTGTATCAAGATAAATGAAGGATTCATAGAGACATTTCCTCCATTCGCAGGCTCATTCGATTCTATATTTGATATTGAAGCTTTTAAGGATTTGAGAAAAAACAAAGAAGAAATTAACAACTATATGTTGCTATCTCAGAAAGTTCCAATTAGAGAGAATACAAATAATGATAATGACTTTGCTATTGACTTAGATATGATGACATATTTTCATAATATGGTTGCAAACAATGTTCCTGATAACGTAGGAGTAGTCACGAGTCCTATGGATATTGACCCTGTAAGATTTGACAAAGATAGAGTGGATAATGACGGAGTTGCCAAGGCTGAAAGAGACTTTTGGTCTGGAAACGGTACTTCACAAGCTTTATTCTCTACAGATTCTAATACTTCTCAAGGAATAGTTATGTCAGTTAAAAATGACGAACAAGTAGTATTTAATGTATTGAATCAAATAGAAAAGTGGATTAATAGATATCTCTACTATAACTTTAAAAAGAGTAATTTCAATATAAATATATTGCATGTAACTTACTTTAGCAAAAAGGATACATATGACACTCTACTGAGTGCAAGTACTTATGGTATGCCATTGAAATTCCATGTTGCATCAGTAATGGGTCTAGAACCTATCCAAGTGATAGGACTTACTCAATTAGAAAACGACATATTCAAGCTTCACGAGGAATTTATTCCACTAGCTTCATCCCACACAATGTCTAGTAATGAGGTTCTCAATGGAGAGACTGGTAGACCTACAGCCGAAGAATCTGGTGAAGAATTGTCGGATGAAGGTCTGAGAGATAGAGACAAACCAGACTCAACTGTATAGAAATTGTAAGGGGGTGAAATAAATTGGGAACAAAAGCAAATATTAAAAGCAAACCACAAATTTTTGAGCTAAATAAAATAGAGAATCCATTATTTTCCAGAGCGAAAGTTTTTGTTATGTATCATGGTAAAAATCCTAACGGAACTATTATTTCTAAAGATGCTGTCGAAAGAAATATTCACACTATCAAAAATATTCCAATCGTTGGAGAATTTTCTAAAGAAGTAGAGAATTTCAAAGGTCATGGTGGAGCACTTGAGTTAGACGAGTATGGAGATATCGAATTTATCCACACTACATCTCCTCTAGGTGTAATTCCAGAGTCAGCTAATGTTTATTGGGAAATTGTAAAAGATAGCAAAGATATTGAAAGAGAATATTTAGTTGTAGATGGTGCTTATATATGGAACAGATATGAAAAAGAAGTATCTGCTCTTAAAAAAGACAATTACGGTCAATCAATGGAAATTGAAATTATGGATGGAGAATGGGTAGATAATGAAAATGCTTATGATATTAAAGAGTTCGCATTTTCTGCATTTTGCATTCTTGGCATTGATAGAGACGGTGTAGGTCATGTAGAGCCTGCATTTAGCAATGCCAAAATTATTACTTATAATAATAAGGATTTTGGAGATGAACTTAATGAAATGTTAAAAGAATTTAAGTTTTCTCTAGGTCAAGAAGAAAAGGGGGTTAATGGTTTGAATCTTGAAAAACTGCTTGAGAAATACTCTCTAACTGTTGAAGATTTACAAGCCAAAGGTATCAATATTGAAAACTTTGAATCCGAATCTGATTTAGAAGAGAAAATCAAAGAAGTTTTTGAAAAAGAGGATGAAGAAGATAAAGTTGATGTGCCTGATGAACAAATTACAGAAGTAACTATGGGTGACGGTCAAATTGAAGACGATAAAGACGTTGAAGATATGGCTGAAAACGAAGTAGTTAAAGATGTATCTGGCGGAGATACCGAAGGTGCAGTAGACGGTGGGGGAGCTGACACAGCTGATGCTGTTGATGCAGTAGCTACCGATGCAAATACTGAGGTTACTGAAAATACGACAACTGATGACGGAGACGGTACACAAGTTACTGATGCTAATACAACTGGAAGTGTAGATTATGGTTTGGAAATTCAAAAACTTGAGGAAGAGTTAGAAGAGGCTAAGAGCACTATTGATTCTCTTCAAGAGCAAGTAAAAGAATATGCAAAGAAAGAGCATGAAGGCAAAGCAAATTCATTGATTAATAAATTCATGAAGAATTTTGGTCTTGAAGATGAAGATGTACAAGTGCTGAATATTCATGAGATGAGTATTGATTCACTTGAGGCTAAGTTGTATGAAATCGTTGGAAGAAAAGCTTCTGAAAGCAAAAAAGAAGAAGTTACAAATAAATTCAGCATTGAAACATCAGAAAATACTGATGACGTTCCATATGCAGGATTATTTGAAAAAATTAAATAAAAAATATATTTTATAGGAGGAAACAAATAATGGGAATTGTAAGAAGAGATAAAACTTTAGCAGGTTACAATGGAAATATTGAATCTGTAGTAGTTACAAATGCTACTGGAAACTACAGCAATGGAGTTCTAGTAACCCTACATGGTTTGGCAGATTTGAATAAATATGGTCGTGAAGTTAAGGAAGCTCATTTGACTACAGCTGATGTAGCAGGTGAAGAAGTATTGATGGTTATTAGCCCAGAATTGATGTATGATGAAAAGAAAGAACTTGATGATTTCGAAAATAAAGAAGAAGGAATCGCTCGTGCTTACCGTCTATACGATGGAGATATCGTTACATTGACTGCTGACCTATTACCAGAAGACGTTGCTGTTGGTGGCGTTTTGGTTGCTGGAGCAGACGGTAAACTTGTGGCTTACGCATCTGGAGAGTACAAAGTTGCATTTGAAGTAATCGAAGATGCAGGTTACGAACTTACATTAGCTCAAAAAGCATATGCTTTGGCTGTTGTACGTGAC
>CAZBAL010000052.1:0-7086 GCA_964489735.1 uncultured Clostridia bacterium
TTTCTCTTTATTTTTTCTGATAAGACCTTTGATATAGTCTCCTGTTTTTAGTCTAAATCTTCTAATTTGTACTGGTGATACATAGACGTCATTTTCACCTGAATCGTATTTATCATGTCGGATAAATCCAAAACCATCATCCATAACATCTAATATACCTTCGATTGTTTCTTTTTGTTCGTCACTTTGTGAAGAATTTTTATCTTCTAAATTTCTATTATCTAAGTTGCGATTATCATTAGCTTGATTATCATTTCTTAGTACTTCATTTTCTTTTGAGTTAATCTCAATTTGCTGTTGAATTTGTTCAATTAACTCTGCTTTATTAAAACTAGTAATCTTATGTACACCTAGCTTTTGAGCCATTTCTCTTAATTCAGTCAGTTTTTTTTCATTTAATACACTGCTATCCATCTCTCACCTCTTAGTAGCATATAGGTAAAAAGAGGTAGACAAGTCTACCTCTTAACTGTACTTATGCTGGATTTACTGAACCAAATATTTCCATTTTTTCTTTAACTGTATCAATAATCGCTTGACTACCACCAGCTAAAAGTTTTCTAGGGTCAAAGCCCTTACCTTTTTGATCTGCTCCGCTTTCGATATATTTTCTAACAGCTTTAGCAAATTCGATTTGAATTTCAGTATTTACGTTAATCTTTGATACACCATGAGATATAGCTTCTTTAATCATATCTTCCGCGATACCTGTACCACCATGAAGAACCATTGGTAAGTCACCAATTTCTGCTTTGATTTCAGCTAAAGCTTTCATATCTAGGCCTTCCCAGTTTTCTGGGTAAACACCGTGGATATTACCGATACCAGCTGCTAAGAAGTCTACTCCTAAATCTGCAATCATCTTACATTCTTGAGGACTTGCTATCTCACCCTTACCAACTACTCCATCTTCTTCACCACCAATTGAACCAACTTCTGCTTCAACTGAGATGCCTTTGCTATCTGCTAATTCAACTAATTCTCTAGTCTTTTGAACATTTTCTTCTATCGGATAATGTGAACCATCAAACATGATTGACATAAATCCAGCTTCAATAGCTTTTTTAGCTCCTTCATAACTACCGTGGTCTAAGTGTACTGCTACTGGTACTGTAATGTTTAAGTCTTTGATTAATCCATTAACCATACCTACTACTGTATTATATCCACCCATGTATTTACCAGCACCTTCAGAAACTCCTAAGATAACTGGTGAATTTGATTCTTGAGCTGCTATTAGAATGTTTTTAGTCCATTC
Organism: uncultured Clostridia bacterium; assembly: GCA_964489735.1. Taxonomy (GTDB): domain Bacteria; phylum Bacillota; class Clostridia; order Tissierellales; family Gottschalkiaceae; genus Andreesenia. Next base: position 1,259 of record CAZBAL010000052.1, read on the forward strand.
TAAGTTGTTAATGTTAAATTGTCCTACCGCGTATTTTCCTTCTAATGCTTTTCTAAGCATCGCACCTGCTTCTACTATCATTTATTCCTCCTTAGATATTCCAAATTTCATCTGCATATTGTTTTATTGTTCTATCAGATGAAAAAATTCCACTGTTAGCTAAATTCATTAGCCCTTTTCTAGCGTATGCTAGTTCGTCTCTATAATCTTTATCTACCCTATCATGCGCTTCTTTATAACTTTCGAAATCATTTAGTAGATAATATCTATCTGCTCTATCTCCATTATGAGGATTTACAAGCTCGTTGTAAATATCTAGGAAATGATAAGTCCCATTATCTGTAATTTTCTTTTCATTAACTAAGATATCAACAGCATGTTTAATATCCTTGTTATTATGATAATACCACTTTGCGTCATAACTGTCTTTAATTTCTTCTAATTCATGTTCTTTAGCACCAAATAGGTAGTTATTATCAAGGCTTGCCGCTTCGAAAATCTCTACATTGGCACCATCAAGAGTTCCTAGTGTAGGTGTTGCATTCATCATAAACTTCATGTTTCCAGTACCACTTGCTTCTTTTCCAGCTGTTGAGATTTGTTCAGAAACATCTGCTGCAGGGAAAAGTTTTTCTGCATAGCTTACTCTATAGTTTTGTACAAAAACTACTTTTATCTTGCCATTAACATCTGGATCATTATTTATTAGTTTTGCTATCTCATTAATGAATTTAATGATACCTTTTGCTCTAAAATAACCTGGAGCAGCTTTTCCACCAAAAATAAATGTTCTTGGCACTATATCAAGCTCAGGATTTTTCTTAATTCTATTATATAAATCTACTATATGAAGTGCATTTAGCAATTGTCTCTTATATTCATGAAGTCTCTTAATTTGAATATCAAATATAGAGTTTGGATCGATTTCGATGCCTTCATGTTCATAAACATATTTTGCTAATTCAACTTTCTTTTGCTTTTTAATGTCGATTAAACGTCTTAAAACAGTCTCGTCATCTTTGAATTTTTCAAGACCTTTTAATAGCATCATATCGTGTTTCCAATCTTCATTTCCTAATAGCTCGTCAATAAGTGCTGTTAGTTGTGGATTTGAATATTGAAGCCATCTTCTAGGAGTTACTCCATTTGTCTTGTTATTGAACTTTTCAGGCGCTAATTTATACCATTGTTTAAGTGTATCTTTCTTTAATATCTCAGTATGGATAGCTGCTACACCATTGATACTAGTTGATATATATGTTGCTAAGAAAGCCATCTCTACTTGGTCGCCCTTAATGATTCTATAGCTTTCGATTTCTTCTGGTGAGTAGTTCTTAATGCTTAATTCTCCATGAAATCTCTTGTCAATTTCCTTAATGATATCTAAGCATCTTGGTGCCACTTCATGAATTAGATCAAGTGACCACTTTTCAAGCGCTTCTTGAAGTACCGTATGATTTGTAAATGCGAATACTTTTGATGCTACCTGAAATGCCTCTTCCCATCCAAGATTTTCCCTATCTAGTAATATCCTAATTAATTCAGGAATTGCTATTACTGGATGCGTATCATTTAGCTGAAATACATGATATTTGTGGAATTCACTAAACTTAACATCCTTTGGGTTATTAGCTTTGTATTTGTCTATAACGTCTAACATACTTGCTGATACAAAGAAATATTGTTGAAGAAGTCTTAGAAGCTTTCCTCTTCTTTGCATATCATTAGGATAAAGTACTCTTGTGATATCTTCTGCCCAGTTTTTAGCTCGTAATGATTCGTCATACTCAAAGTTATTAAACTTACTAAAGTCAAATCCTCCGTTTTCATAAGGTTCTGATTGCCATAATCTCAAAGTATTTACTACATTGTTTTTATATCCAACTATCGGCACATCATAAGGAATTGCTTTAACAGCAAAGTCTTTAAACCTTACTACTTGCATCTCACTTTCTTTTCTAATTGACCAGAAATCTCCATGCTCTGTCCAATTATCGCCTTCTTCTACCTGAAATCCTTTATCGAATTTTTGTTTAAAGATACCTTGTGAATATCTAACACCATATCCTTGTAGTGGTAATCCTTCAGTAGCTGCTGATTCCATAAAACAAGCTGCTAATCTACCTAAACCACCATTACCTAGTGCCGCATCGTCTTCGTAATTTTCTAATTCATCAAAGTCAATATCTAATTCTTTTAGGACATCTTTTACTTCATCTAAAACTCCAAGATTTAGTAAATTATTTCCCATTGATCTTCCTATAAGGAATTCAGCTGATAAATAGTATGCATTTCTTCTAGTTTTATTCTTTTCGTTTGTCTCAATCCAGTCTTGTTGGATTTTTTCCATTATTGTCTTAGACAAAGCACCATACTTCTCTCTTTTGGAAGCATCGTCATACTTTTTACCATACAACTTCTCCACGTTGACTCTAAATTCTTGTCTAAAGTCATTTTTATTCAATGTTTCCATTTTACCCCCTCGTTAAAAATAGCTGCATATTTATGTTTAAATTTAGGCATTATCCTTTGCGGATTTGAATCTATTTGTATTTGCCTAACACATAAATTTACTCATTAATTATACCATATTTAAAGATTTAATTCTTGAATATAACTAGAATTAACATTTGTGGCAAATCTTACTCTAATTTGTTAGAATAAAGTAAATAAGGAGGTTAATATGAGAAAAACATGGAATCAGTATTTTATGGATTTAGCTGTTGGTGTTTCTGAAAGAGGTACCTGTGATAGAGCATATGTAGGATGCGTATTGGTAAACAAAGACAATAGGATAATAACGACTGGCTACAATGGTTCAATTTCTGGCAATAAGCATTGTGATGAAGTGGGACATACCATGAGAGATGGACATTGTATAGCAACTATCCATGCTGAGATGAATGCGCTATTGTATTGTGCTAAAGAAGGTATAAGTGTAAAGGATGCTATTTGCTATGTGACTCATTTTCCTTGCTTGAACTGTACGAAGGCTTTGATTCAAGCCGGTATATCTAAAATCTACTATAAAGAAGGCTATAGAATGGATGAGTATGCGATTGAGTTATTGACTAAAAATGATATTGACTTTATAAAGCTATAGATATACATTGAAAACATCAAATAAAAAGGTTATCTCTAAGAGATAACCTTTTTCATATTTTTAGTTTTTCAAAAACTTTATCCACCATCGGTCCTTTTAGTTTAGTCAAAACCCAAGCTCCACCAAAAACTAATACATAAAGCGCTATATTTTTCAAGCTTATAAATTCAAGAATAAATGTATCGAAAGGTCCCCTTGGCATTATCAATATTATCCTATATATCAAAAGCCCTGCAAAGAAAGTAAATAAATTTGGCCTTCTATAGAATATATACATAATCACGCCTGCTAGCATACTAATAGCAAATACTCCTACGCTTCCATATACATGATAAGCTTCTGCTATATAGCTACTACCTATTCCCCTTCCTTTTAGGTAAAATTCCGGGAATAATTTATAGGTTAGTGCATGTGAGTATTTTCTACTTTGAGTAGCCATCTCAATTGAATTACCTTCTCTATACCAGTCATTGGTCTTTCCTAAGAATTTTTGCGCAAAGCTGCCATATTCAAAATAGTCTATCACATTTCCAAATACATAGTTTTTATTTGGAAGTTCTTCTCGATTTACTATGCTCCACTTAACTGCATTTATTGAAAATCCTTGATTTCTTCCAAGTTCAACGATCGCAACATCACTTTTTTCTTCTTCTTTTTCCTTGATTTTCTCTTCTTCTTCCTCAATAATCTTTTCAGTTTCTTTAATAGTTTTCTTATAGTCAACTAGCTTATGTTCTACTTCTTTTAACTCTTCTTCGATTACAGTAACTTTTTGCTCTATTTTCTTTTTTTCTTCAGGCTTATCGATTTTTACTAATTTATTTTTTAAATCTGCTTCTGTTTTTTTCAATTCTTTAGATTTTGTGTCAAGTTTAAGAACTTCTTGCTCTTTAACCTCTATTTCTTCAACCAACTTTTTATTAGGTAAAAATCTTATATCATTTACTTTATTCATAAGAGGAATTATCACAACAAATGAGATTATCATTACCAAAACAGTCTTTGTATTTAGCCAAATAGCTTTTTTACTAGACTTGGATGTATTTATCTCAGCTTTTGAAAACTTTTCTCTAAAAAGAATGTATAAAAAGATCATTAAAAAGTTTACAGCAAAATATATTCTATGAAATGTCATTAGTGTAAATGTCGAATAGAAAAGATAAAATATCGTAACTTTTACAAATGTATTTTTCTTAGGCATGGTAGCCAAGAAAAGAACATAAGAGCTGTCCATGATATATTCCATAGCCCCCATAAATCCAGGTAATACTGAATTATAGCCCAAATATGTTATCAAAAAGCCCTCATTCATAATATGGTATACCTTTTCTGCTAAGTTAATCGTAGCTAATACAAAAGATACGAAAAACACAGATAAGCTAATAATTCGGACTAACTTAAGGTATTTACCAGTAAACTTAATCGGTTTCTTCTCTTCTTTATTTGTAAAATTCCCTTTCAAAAAATCAAGTATAAAATATCCTATAAATAGACCCAATAACGCAATATTAACAAGTATATATGCTTGTTGATTCACTTTCTCTGTAAAAACATATGTATTTTTTAATCCAAAAACATTGATTAATAGCTCTCCTCCGAGCAAAAACGCAAAGAAACTTGCTAAAAAACCAAGAAAGAAATATTCTTCTTTGTAAAATCCATACAAAAAGATAATTCCCCAAAGGATAATAGCTGTAGAAAAAAAGATATTTTGTTTTTGGACGATAGATACTACTACGAATATAGATAACAGTACCACTCCAAGTATTCCCAATATTTTTTTAAGTTTTGTATTCATCCTGCCTCCTAGTCCATAATGCTTTCAATAAACTTTTCTCCGTTTATCTTCGCATTAAAGCTTTCTTCATAGACATTTCTAGCGCCTGTTCTTAGCATCAACTTATCTTCTAATCCTAGATTATTATAATCTTCTAGTAACTTTATTAGTTCGGTATTTGTAAAGTCCTTTTGAATCAAATAACCATTACTTGGTCTAACTATTTCTGATGTCCCTCCAACATCCGTTGCTATAACAGGTATGCCAAAGGATATCGCCTCCATAATTGATACTGGAAGGCCTTCGTACTCACTTACATTTACAAACAAATCAAAATCATGTTTACGATAATTTTGAAGTACTTCTTCATTATTCATCTCACCTAAAAACTCGATTTGCGTCTTATCATTAGATGATCTTTTCGCTCTTTCAATATATGTTTCTAAATTTGGACCCCCGCCAAAATGTGTCCAATGTATAGGTATGTTAGAATTCTCAACGGCTTCGAAAATCTTTTCGATACGCTTTACAGGGTCGATTCTTGAGCAGGAAACAATCCTTAATCTGTCTGATTGAACATAATCTTTTACACCATGATCAACTGCACCCATATAGCTAAGTCCAACATTTGTTGACTCTTTACCTAGTATTTCTTTCATATAGTTTTCGCCATGCTTAGAGATAGCAAATAGATGGTCTATGTCTGACATGATGATCTTTTGCATAGGTATATATCCTGTTTCCCATCTATAATGGTATAAGTCATATCCATGGCCTTTACCAACCGTTTTAGAGTTTTTAAACATACGCTTTAGAAAATATGCTGCACCAGCATGAAAATGAAGCCTAAATGCATAAAATACAATCTCATCATCTTCCTTAACCCCATTTGCTAGAAGTACTCTTCTAACTTCTTTTGCATATGCTTTTGAATTGATGATAAAAGTC
>CAZBAL010000053.1:0-6892 GCA_964489735.1 uncultured Clostridia bacterium
CTTCATCTCTTTTTATAAATAGTTTTATGAACAATTTTCTATAACCCTCTTTTTAAAAAAGAAAAAAAGCTTCCTTTTCAAGAAGCTTTCTAAATTCATATTGTTAATACAGTTTCATATATATTCAAATGCTTTAATATATATTATTAATATACACTGATATATTCGAAGTATTTTATTATACTATATTAGATATTATTTCCTCTATTGCGCCTAAAGCCATATCAACTTCTTCTTCAGTGTTGAAATATCCAAAACTGAATCTTACTGTACCCTGCTCAAAAGTTCCCATAGTTTTATGAGAAAGTGGCGCACAGTGTAATCCCGGTCTGGTTCCTATATCAAATACCGAGTTAAGTATATATCCAACCTCAGATGAGTCTTCTTCACCTATATTTATAGATACAACTGATGTTCTTTTGGACATATCCTCTGGTCCATATATCTTAACTATATCCATCTCTTTTAACCCGTTGATGAACTTTTCAGCCAGCATATCCTCATGCTCTCTTATATTATCTATTCCAACTTTATTTATGAACTCAATTCCAGCAGCTAGACCCGCAATACCCGCAGTATTTGGAGTTCCAGTCTCTAATCTGTCTGGCATCATTTCAGGCTGTGTAAGAAGTGCTGACTGACTTCCTGTTCCACCTTCTATTATAGTATCCAGGTGTAATTTAGGACTCACATAAATACCTCCGGTCCCCTGAGGCCCTAGAAGCCCTTTATGACCTGCGAAGCATAGTATGTCTATATTCATCTTTTCAACGTCTATTTCGTACACTCCTGCGCTCTGAGCGGCGTCTACTATATATACTATATCTCTTTCTTCAGTAATCTTTCCGATTTCTCCAATTGGAAATATGGCTCCCGATACATTAGATGCATGTGTCGTAACTATAAGTCTGGTATTATCCTTTATAGACTCTTGCAATTTATTTAAATCTAGGGTTCCATCCGTTTCACATTCAACTATTGTCAGTTCAATAATACCCTTATCTGCTAAAGTTTTAAGAGGTCTTAATACTGAATTGTGTTCCATAGTCGTAGTTATTGCATGATCTCCCTGTTTCAGCACCCCTTTTATTCCCATATTCAGTGCATCTGAAGTATTATGAGTGAATGCTATCTGCATAGGATCCTTAACATTGAAAAAGTTAGCAACTATCTCTCTTGAATCATATATTATCCTGCCAGCTTCAAGTGCAAGTGAATGACCTGATCTTCCTGGGTTTGCACTGTACTGAGTCATAACCTCTACAATTCTATCGTAAACTTCCTGAGGCTTTGGAAAAGTTGTTGCCGCATTATCAAGATATATCATTTATATTCACCTCTAATAAATATTAGGGAGCCTTTAAAGGCTCCCTCTATTAATATTCTACCACTATTTTAAATATTATTCTCATTATATATGCTATTATGTTAATAATTTTTCTATCTTCTACTGCTTATTTTTTATTTTTTTTTATAAATAAACGTACCCGCCGCAACAGAGATTATTCCTAATGTTATCAATACTGCTGTGTTAATTGGATTCCCTGTTTGTGGAAGTTTAGTTCCAGTCTTAGCTGGAGTAGTAGTTGTAGTTTTGGCAGCAGGCTTGCTTGAAGTAGTTGAAGGCTTTTTAGCCGGATCATCAACTGGTTTCTTTTTCTTAGTCATTACAACTGTAACCTTTTTAGGTATATCATCATTTTTTGCTTCGACTTTCTTATCGTAATCGAATACCAATCTTGCTTGAGTGTCAAATATATCATTTACATCCGAAAGTACCTCAACAAAAATCTGCTTTTCCTGAACTGAATTTCTCTTTATAAGATAAGTCTTAGGCTTTATTATACCTTCTGGATTCTCTTTCCCAGAATCTTCACTATCTATATACTTAGCTGTCTGATGCAGTTCGGCTTCTGCTTTTGCAGAGTTTAAATCTGTCTCATATACATTCATTTTAATAATAAATGCATATTCACCATTATTCTCCTGAGGCACAGTATCAATATATATTTCTGATTTCCCTTCTTTTTCTACAACTATGGCATTAGTGACTATCGAGCTAGCCCCTCTTGCCAGTTCCTCTTTATCAGGCTTCATAAGTTTTACAGGAACCTTATATACTTTCTGCTCTGCAGGTGTCTCCTGTGGAGTTTCAGCTGCAGGGAATTTTACTTCGAGCTTCTTATTTCCTGAAAATACTATCTTATTATCCTTAACTTCAGCTGTATCTGCACCCTCAGCTCTAAACCCTATTTTCACTTCTATAGGATATTCTGCTTCAGTAACTGTCACTGTATTTCCTAAACTTATTTTAATACCACCTGGATATTCTTTTTCTTCCTCTTCACCAAGTTTTGCTTTTACAGTTGATACGCCGTAGCTGATATTTCCATCTTTATCTTTCACTTCCGTAATCCTTGCAGGCTTATCGCCCGATTTTGTCTCTGAAAGCATAATGAAAATCTCTTTATTTCCGTCATTTTTCTCAACGAACAGAGCGAGCTTCTTTCCTCCATCTATCGCATTCGACTTTGCATCGTCTAAAGCGTCCGATTCATCAGTTATCTTAACCTCTTTAATGCTTACACTTTTCACACCGAATCCTGCAAGATCTTTATGATCTCCCGTATATCCAGTCAACACTTTAAACTGATCAAGACTCAGTTCAAAACCATCACCTTTTTGAATAAGCCCCATAGGATCATACTTGGTGCTTGCATCTGAAGCTATTGAAACATTTTGAATTTCATCAATATTTAAAACACCTACAGAACTGACTGACAGCATACCAAATGCTAACAATGCAGCCGCTGATTTAACTAAAATTCTTCTTTTCATATCTCTCATCTCCTAATATTACTGATTTATTTCTGGATTTTCCGTAACTTCCGGATTATCCGGACTCTCTTGGTTTTCTGGATTTTCTGGGATTTCTCTCATTTCAGCTTGAACAATAATCCTCTTATCTCCAAGCTCATTACAAGTGACTATTGTCATCATTCTCTTTCCCTCTTCATCATCAAGCACTTCAGACTGATACGGATCTACATTGTATACTCTTGTCACGTAGTAGTCGTACTCACCATAAAGCGTGATTATCTTAATAAGATCCCCATTATTAAGCTTGTTTACACCATTGAATACTTCATTGTAAACATTACTGCTATGACCTGATATGGCAAAGTTTCCATACTCTCCCGGCATCTTAGTCTGGGTGAAGTGACCTACGTAGTATTTAAGATGGTTCATATCTGTTCCCTCAACTATTATAGACTTCAGTTTAAGTACAGGTATCTCAATAATAGCCAGTTTTTCACCACCAAGCATAGGTCTTAAATCTTCCTCCTTTGGAGGTTCTGATGGAGCTTCCTCAGGCTGTGATGTATCTCCAGGTTCTTCTGGATTTTTTTGTTCCAGTTCTTTTTCAAATTCATCAATCAGACTTTTCTCTTTATATTTAGTATAGCCTTTAAGCCCTATGGCATTGATTATAGCTGCTAAACCTACGACAATCAGAATGACTGCAATAATCTTTTTTTTCATCCTGTTTCTCCTAACCGCTTTTTTCTGACTCATTTTTCACCATAAGTATCTGAGCTAAAACGCCGACAGCCAGCTCATCCGGTGAATTTGTACCTACATTTATTCCTATTGGAGCATATACTTTTTCAATCTCTTCCCCACTTATTCCTCTTGAAATTAGATTATTGGTAATCTTCTTTATCTTAGTTCTGCTTCCCAGCATTCCAATATATCCGGCATTTCTTCCTAACACAGCCTCTAGTGCCCTTTCATCTGCATCATGCGAATGCCTGGATATTACAATATATGTATCACTACCAATATTATAGTTTTTAAGATTTTCCACTACATTTCCAAACACTATCTCAGCATCTGGAAATCTCTCTTTATTGCAGAAGCTTTCTCTGTCATCAAAAAGTACAATCTTAAATTTTTGAGTTCTGGCAACATTATAAATATTAGTTCCTACATGGCCACATCCTACTATCAACAGCTTATTTCTCGGTTTGAATATCTTTATATAAACTTCAGCGGAACTTCCAACCTTATTGTCCGCATCTGTGCATTTTCTGTTCTCAAAGTACTCTATAGAATCTTCTCCTGTTTTGAGACATTCTCTAGCCTTGAGTACAGCCTGATATTCGAGACCCCCTCCTCCTATAGTTCCATAGGTTTCATCTTCAAGAACCGCCATAATCATTCCAGGCACAGAAGGTGATGTCCCTGATCTCCTAATTAAAGTTATCAGAGCAACAGTCATTCCATCATCAACTTTTTCAGTTAAAGTCCTAAGTATTTCATGTTCCATAATAAGTATATACCTCTCTATGAATATATTACCCCTTCATAATATAATAACACAAATTTATCCAACTATCATGAATTTGTTAAGCTTTACCTTAGATTTACCCTGTGTCACAGTTGATTTGAGTGTACTTATACCAGTTTTTTACTCTATTATAAAAAATACCCCAGAATTTTAGGTTTTCAGCCTAACTTTCCGGGGCATATGATTATTTATTAGTTTTCCATTTCTTCTTATATCTAGTTTCAAAATTCTACCATTTCTCTAGACTTTCAGCATCTTATCTAAAGAATTAAAAGCAGATGCTCTTACATCTTCATCTATGAATATTTCATTCTTTTCTGTCTTTAGAACATCCCTGATATCATCGAGCGAAGTCTTTTTCATATTTTCACATACAAGTGTATCTGAAAGCAATATGAACTCTTTTTCAGGACTGTCCTTTTTCAGCTGATGAAGAATTCCTTCCTCTGTTCCTATTATAAATCTATCTTCATCCGAGTTCTTGCAGTAAGCTATTATAGCAGAAGTACTGCCCACAAAATCCGCCTTTTCAACTATTTTGGGGTCACACTCAGGATGAACTAGAATTTTAACTCCTGGATATTCTTCTCTGGCCTTTTCAATATCAGACTCTAAAAGTCTGTTATGAGTTATGCAGAAACCGTCGTATAGAACTATCTCCTTATCTGGAAGCAGAGTTCCTATATAGTTACCTAAACATCTGTCCGGTGTGAATATTATCTTATCACTTTCAATACTGTTCACAACAGATAGTGCATTAGCCGATGTACAGCATATATCCGATTCCGCCTTTACAGCAGCAGATGAGTTCACATAGGTCACAACCGGTATATTTTCATTCTCTTTCTTGAACTCTCTGAGACTCTCTGTGTCTATCATATCTGCCATAGGACAACCAGCATAACTATTAGCAAGAAATACTCTTTTTTCAGGTGACAGTATCTTTGCACTTTCAGCCATGAACTTGACTCCAGCTACAACTATAATATCATTATCACAGTCTTTTCCCACCTGGGCCATCTTCAGTGAATCACCTACAAAATCAGCAATTTCCTGAATCTCCGGTATCTGATAATTATGTGCAAGAATGAATGCACCTTTTTCTGATTTTAACTCCTCTATTTCCTTAATTAAATCTTCCGTTGACATATCTACCCTGCTTTCTTCTTATAACTAATAGTGTCATTATTTCATCTGACAAGACACCTGTAATCTATAGTAAATATATCATAAAATGAACATTTTTTCAAAGGAAATATAGGGTTAAATTAGTTTATATAGTTTCTAATAAGTCTATCTAGTACTGTTGCAACTTCTGCTCTTGTAGTGAAGTCTGCAGGCATATATTTATTGTCTAGTTTACCATTTATTATTTCAGATCTCTGAAGTTTTTCAACTGAATTAACTGCCCATTCACTTATATCCTGAATATCTGAAAATGCCATCATAGGCTTGTCATTTATGGCTATCTCCTTATACTCTATATATCTGTATATCATAGCAGCCATTTCTTCTCTGTTTATATTGTTATCAGGTCTGAAGCTTCCATCCTGGTATCCTTTAACTATTCCGTTTTTCTCAGCCCAAGTTACAAAATTAGCATAATATGCTTCTGAATTTACATCAGAGAACTTTTCTATATATGTGCTCTTTTCATTTGAAAGTCTACCTAGAACAGTTACAAACATACCTCTTGTCATCTCAACATCTGGTGAAAATAATGTCTCAGAAGTACCCTTGAATAGTCCTTTTTCAGCTGTTCTATTTATATACTCCTTAGCCCAGTGTTCCGATATATCAGTGAATTCCTGATTAACAGGCTCTGGGTCAGGCAATTGCGGGTCGCTTGGCTTAGGATCATTTGGTTTCGGATCATTTGGCTTTGGATCATTTGGTTTTGGATCTTCAGGATCTGGTGTTTCTTCTTTTTCCACTATTGTAGAGAATTTAATTCTGTATTCTTTCTCAGTCTTGTCTCTGCCGTTTTTAGCCTCTATACCAGCTTCTAAAACTACAGTATATGTCTCATTAGCTTTCAGTCCACCAACTATATTAACAGTTAAATATCTTCTATAAGCGTTTATAAATGAGTCCATATTAGGATAAATCGGTGGTATGGTCATACCTTCTGGAACTGTCGTCACTCTCATATTAACTCTGTTACCGTTTTTGTCTAATACATAAACCTTCTTTGCATTTTTTTCAATTACATCAGGATGACCTGTAGCTTTCTGAAATCTGAACATCAAAATTGAGTCAAGAGGCACATTTGTCTCTCCATTTTTTATAGTTGAACCATTAGCATCAAAATCATATGGAAGATCACTTCCACTTCCAGACCCTGCTCCTGATTCATCATCTACAGGAAGCTGATTAGTTGCTGCATAAGAGCTGTAATCTACCAAGCCAAGTGCTGAACCGGCTAATACTGATACTGCTACACCAATTGATAATAATCTTCTTTTTATATTCATAAATATCTCCTTCCTTATAAACAATTTCCCCGGAAATATTATTCCAGGGAAATTGATAAATACTATA
>CAZBAL010000054.1:0-6330 GCA_964489735.1 uncultured Clostridia bacterium
TTGGCTGGAGACGGCCCGGGAGAGTAGGAAGTTGCCAATTAGATGACTCAGAACACAAAGTTCTGGGTCTTTTTTATTGTGAAATAATGAATTTACAGAAATAAAATACTAACTTAACACTTATTATATACATACTAAATCTAAACTTTATAATCTACTGATACTATTTAATTGTAATAAATATTTACAATGGGTTGAGAGGAGATTATTTATGAAAAGAAAATTTGTTTCAGCTGTATCTGCACTGCTGATGACAGGATCACTTGTAGCGGGCAGTGTAGCGCCAAGCTTTGCTACAGATAGTAGTTCTAACAAAGCAGAAGAAAAAGATTTAAAAAATGTTATAGTAATGATTTCTGATGGATGGGGTGAAAATCAGATCTTAGCTACAAACTACTTTATGACAGGTAGTGCTGGTAGTCAAATTTATGAGAAGTTCCCAACGAATATTTTTATGAGTACTTACTCACTAGGAGATAAAAATAAAGAAGATGATTATGATTCGGTATACAGTTCTAGTTTATGGGATAATTTTGAGCTGTTCAAAAACAATCCTACTGACTCAGCAGCAGCTGGAACGGCTATGGCAACAGGAGTTAAGACGTATGATGCTGCTATAGGTGTGGATCAGGACATAAATGAGCTGAAAAACGTTGTAGAAGATTTTGAAGAGATGGGAAGATCTACTGGAGTTATATCATCAGTTCAGTTTAGCCATGCGACGCCTGCAAGTTTTGTTGCTCACAATGAGAGCAGGAAAGAATACAGTGAGCTAGCTAATTATATGCTTAAAGAATCAGCAACGGATTTGATAATGGGTGCAGGGCATCCTGATTTCGATGACGATGGAAAATCAAGGGAAGAAAAAGAATATAAATATGTTGGTGGAGAAGAAACTTGGAAAGACTTGAAAGATGGTAAAGTTGGAAATGATGCCAATGGAGATGGAAAAGTTGATTACTGGAAGCTGATTGAAACTAAAAAAGATTTTGAAGAATTAGTAAAAGGAGATACTCCAGACAGAGTTGTTGGAGTTCCACAGGTTGCATCAACTCTTCAGCAATCAAGAAGTGGAGATGATAAAGCGGATGCATTCACTGTTCCGTTCAATGAAAATGTACCTACTTTAGAAGTTATGACTAAAGGGGCTCTTAATGTTCTAGACAATAACGAAGAAGGCTTCTTCCTAATGGTTGAGGGTGGAGCTGTTGACTGGACAGGCCATGCAAATCAAAGTGGAAGACTTATAGAAGAACAAGATGACTTCAACAAATCAGTTGATGCAGTATGTGACTGGGTTGATAAGAATAGCAGCTGGGATGAGACTCTAGTTGTTGTTACAGGTGACCATGAAACAGGTTATCTTACAGGAACAAAAGGGAAATATGATAAAGTTATCAATAATGGGAAAAATAAAATGCCAACTATGACTTGGAATAGCACTGATCATACAAACCAGCTAATACCATTCTATGCAAAAGGAGCAGGTGCTGAGGAGCTTAAAAAACTAGCTGATAAAGAGGACAAAGTAAGAGGTAAATATCTTGACAATACTCAGATATCTGTAGTAATAAGAGATCTTATAAAAGATTCTAAGCCAGGAAAAGAGTATGATTCTAATAGAATTCATATTGATGGATATGATGGGAATGTATTCCAGCCAGATAATGATATTACAAGAGCTGAAGCAGCAAAGGTTTTAGCAGTTGCATTGACGGATGATTTTGATAAGGACAAGAACTATAAAGGAAGCTTTACAGATGTACCAAGTGATTCATGGTATTCAAATGTTGTTAATTACATGCAAAGTGTAGATGCTATCAAGGGGTATAAAGATGGGAGCTTCCTTCCGGAAAATAAAATAACAAGAGCTGAATTTGCTTCAATTATTTCAAATATAGATGGATATGATAAAGATAATACTATGGATAATTTCAAGGATGTAATAAAAGATCACTGGGCAAAAGAAATTATTGAAAGCATCGGGAAAAAAGGTTATATAATAGGTTATAAAGATGGAAGCTTTAAGCCTGAAAATAATATTTCGAGAGCTGAAGTTGTGACTCTTGTTAACAGAATGCTTAAGAAGGATAAAGAAGCTATAATGAAGTTACCGAATTTGAAGACATTCGATGATGTTAAAGCTGGTCACTGGGCATATGAAGATGTAATAGCAGCAACAAATAGCATAAAATAATAAGCTCAAAAGAGATTCCCCTATAATATAGGGGATTTCTTTATTCCCTAAGGGTGATGAACTAAATATAGAATAAATAAATCAGTAAAGATTATAGAAGTGTTAAAGAAAACTTAACAACACTTAATAATACAGATAACAAACTTAATATTAAAAAGTTGTATTATATAAGTGAAGGAACCAATCTAACTACTCCTAACAAATCACAATAAACTCAAGAAAATCCTCCTATTCCCTTAGGAGGATTTTTCACTTTGGGTATCCAATTTATCTAAGAAAAACAAAAATATTTCATTCTGAAATAGTATATTATCTTCCACTGTATTCATAGCATAATCAACAAGATAGACATTATCCGTAAGAAGTCCATCGGGACGACTTTTCAATACTTTTTTTGACTGTTTGACAGAGTTAATTGTCCATACATATAGTTTCTTTTTACTTTGATGAGCAATCTCAACTAAATTAGGAGAAAGTCCTTTCGCTTCAATGCTGAAAATATCAATGTATTTTTCGCTAAACTCTGCTCCAAGTAATACTACGGTTATCAAAGCTGTTTTCACTTTAGGTTCCTTTTGTTTTGATAATTTAAGTAATTTTCTATTTGAAGAGGAAATTATAGACTTTTCTGAATAGTTTTTGTTTTTCACTATCTCTAAAACTCTGCTTAGAAGCTCTTCTCCGTTGTTTCCATCTGGTTTCAATTCTATCATTACCTGGATGTTCTTTGCGTTATCTAAAAACTCATCAAGAGTTGGAACATTGCTTTCTCGCTTTTTCTTAAGAGGATGTACCAATTTTAATTTTTTAATTTCACTCAGATTCATTTCAGATGCTTTTTTAGAGTTTCCAGTCATTCTCTTAAGTGTTGGGTCGTGGTTCAATATGACATTCTTGTCTTTAGTGAGCTGTACATCTATTTCTACTGCGGTAGCTATTTTACTATCTCTAGCTTTTTTTAGAGCTTCTACTGAATTTTCACTGGCAAATGTAGCACCAGCTCTATGTGCAACAATGCTGGGTTTAGTCTGATTATCCATAAATACAATATTAGGACTGTAGTAGCTATAGTAAGATTCAATCAGTAATATCATTATGAATAATGGTACTGCAGATTTAACGAATTTCTTAACAAATAAAGCTTTCTTATTATTTCCAGACTTCAAATTCTCAGAACTATATTCAACTGGAATTCTATGGAAGGTACAGTAAGCTGTTACCACTATTCCGGTTTTTATGATATCAGCAATAATGGGAATGAAGATATTTGCTCTCCAGTTTGTTTTGAAAAATGCATCAGCTGTCAAGTTAGGTAAGATTAAACCAACCGAATAGACTAACAGCATGGAAATAAAATAAATAGCCGTATTAAGTAACGGTATAAATGCCCCTAGCAATATGACAAATAAAACATATTTAAATCTGTTTCTCTTAATCAGTTCTGAGTTTTTAGTCAGGGCTTCTTTAAAACTTTTATCATATATTAACATTGAAGTAGTAATAAATAGAGAAAAAACCCAGACAACTGTCATTAATGAACGGAATACCCAATAAGATACCATAGAAATTTTATTTTGATTTATCCAGTCTAGTATGAAATCAGGTATTTGTAAATTTTGTGTGGTGCTTGGATACATGGTCAAAAAACTGAATATCATCGTGAAAACAATAATTGGAAGGATAGCTATTCTTTTCGGAGTATAGAGTATTAAATATGCGTAAATACTCTCCTTGATAATTGTTCTGGTTTTAACTTTTTCACCTTTTATGCTATATCCATAAATTTTATAATATCCTATGAGTGCAAAAAGCAAGAAAAACAGTTCTATAAGTATGAATATGATAAGTATTATTAAGGAAGATGGACTTTTAAATATTTTACTGAGATTGTCCTGGACTAATATGTTCACATTAGCTTGTGCTTTGAAAAACTCAACAACTATTCCCCTAAATAGGCTTAAGAGCATCAATGAATAAAGTATTATTAACTGAAATACTATAAAAGTTGATAAATTAATAGTTAAAAGTTTTAGAGGTTCTATTTTCAACTGATTTGATGGATTATTTGAACCGGTCACTATGTGCTCACCTCCATTTAGCTTTGTATATTATATTCTACAGTGAATAATATATCTGAGCAAGTTCATATTTGACTCTTTGCCAGTAGGTTGGGACAGGTGTTAAAGTATGAATATTTGACCTGAAAGTGGGTAAATATGTAAAATCGGAGGGATAAAATATGAAAAAGTTTATGATTAAAAGTTTAGCAGTTCTAACTATTGGAGGATTAGTGTTCACTGGATGTCAGAAAGGCAATGATGCAAATACAGACACCAGTTCAAAAACTACTAATGAGAAAACAACAATGGAAGAAAATAAAGAAGCGCTTGAGAAGAGTGATGATGGAAAAATGGAAGTGGATACTAGTACAAAGCCATCACCAGAGGCACCAGCGAATCTTAAGCTAGCAGAAGCATATAATGTTTATCAGGAGAAACATCCGGAATCTAGCTTGAAAGAAATGAGTTTAGAAGAAGATGACAACCTGTTTGTTTACAAATTCCATGGAAGAAAAAACAATGAGGAATATGAACTGAAACTAAATGCCGAAGATTTATCGGTTATTAAAGATGAAACAGATACGGATAATGATGACGATGATGATCTTCTGTTTAACTTCAGTGAAATGTCGGAAGTTGAGGAATATGTAAAAAATGTGCTTTCAGAAAATGATGGATATAGTCTGGATGAATGGAAAGTAGAAGAAGATGACAATCAGTTTGTACTTAAAGTCGAAATCAGAAAAGATGGAGATAAAGTAGAGTACAAGATTGATCCTAAAAATGGTAATGTTATAGAAAAGAAATAAACAAATAACAAAACACAGTAGATTATTAATATCTCTTGTATAGCTTGTTGACCTGCGACTCTTAGTTTTAGGTCAGCTTGCTAATTAAGAGATTTTTTTATATAAAAAGTGATTTTCAGACATTTCTCATTACGAAGAGCGCTTCATAGTTAAACTGTTAAACTTATGCGTATTTGATATAATGTATATTATAGAAGATAAATCAGATTGAAACATAAAAAGGAGAGGATTATGATGAGCAATAAAGAACTACCGAAGTTACAGGGAACAGAAGAACAGGTATCAGCAGGTGAACAGATAAGAAACAGATGGATTGAATACGCTGAAGAATTGGTTGAGAAGTATCCAGGGAAGGTACATGAGTTGACATCTACTTATACTGGAGATTCTTTAAGCCTGACATCTGAAGAAATATCAGATATGATAAAGACTTTTGCTGAAACAAAGGAGCAGTCACTATTCTATTTTAAATATGGAGATATAACTGACCAGGCAAACCTTGTCGAGTTATATGTAACAGAGAGATAAATATGATTAACTTTTTTGACAAGCTCAATGGTGCGCTCCAAACGAGCTATATAGATAAAGATTATGGCTCAACAGAAAACCTGAGGGCTAAGTTGATCTACAATGATGTGAAAAAAGGAAGCACAGTGCTCTCTAAAATTCAATATGAATTAGAGCACTGTGACAGCTTTTGGTTTTCAGTTGCTTTCATAACCGATAGTGGACTAGTTACACTTAAAAATCAGCTAAGAATCTTAGAGCAGAAGAATATTAAAGGCAAGATACTTACGACTGATTATCTAAACTTCAGCTCACCTAGAGCGATGAGAGAGTTGCTTAAGTTCAGAAATATAGAGGTCAGAGTGTCTGAGGAGAAGTTTCATACAAAAGGTTATATGTTCTATGATGGAGATATGAGAAGGTTTATGATTGGAAGTTCAAATATGACCCAATATGCATTGAAGCAGAATAAGGAATGGAATCTATTCGTCACATCATCAGAAGATGGTGAAGTTATAGGTAACGTGGAACAAGAGTTTAATCATATGTGGGAAAATTCTAAAATTCTTGACTTTGACTGGATCAGCAGATATGAAGAGGTCTATAAAGAAAGTAGAGAGGTTAGAAAAAAAGGTAAAGTAGATAGGCTGAAAACCTATACTTTGGAACCCAACAAGATGCAGATAGAAGCACTCAGTTCCTTGGATAAATTGAGAAAGCAGGGAAAGAAAAAGGCTCTTCTAATCAGTGCAACGGG
>CAZBAL010000055.1:0-6101 GCA_964489735.1 uncultured Clostridia bacterium
AAGCGATGCGAAAGTCAAGAAAGTGATTGCTTTTGTAATGGAGTTCTCTGAAGAAAATTAAGAGAAAAAAATAGGGAGTTATTAATAATTACGTAATAAAAATCGAAGGAGAATACAGTAAGTATTCCATCTTCGATTTTTTATTTTAATCATACTATTATGAATTTAGTTTTTCATATAAGCAGAATTATATATTATATTTCATTCTATATTCACTATATGCTTTATTTACTTTCGATAAATGCCGCTTTTCCTCACGTAAAATTTTTTCCATTAATTCTGGCGAAAAGTCTGGATATAATTGAAGGATCTCGTAAACAAGTAGAATTGTTTCTCTTTCAATTTTATCTGCAATAATAAAAGCGTCTTCTTCTTTCCAAATAACTTTAGCCTTTTCTATCAACTCATCCTGATATTTCATTACATTAGATTCCATAATACTGTGTAGATATGAATTCTCTTCTTCTGTCAATTCAACATCTAAAGCTTTTACTCCTTCTTCATCTGCCAGCATCTCTTTATAATAATTATGATGCATATATTCATCTTTTGCTAAGCTTACAAAAAAATCTGATCCAATGTTCATGCGACTACTATTAGCAATTGCTTCATACAACTTTCCAACCTTTGTTTCATTCTCCGCTAAAAGTTCTATAACTTCTCTTCCAATTACTTTCAAAGGAAACCTCCTTAACTGTTCCAATATCCTTTATGCACCTCTAAAAGTTCTTCTTCCAACTCTGGAAAAGGACCTACAATTTCTATTTCTTTCTGACCTTTTGAAATAACTTCTCTTGACGATAAATCAAAAGTTGGATTTCTTTCATCATCACCTGTAAGTTTTAACAACATCGCTTCAGACAAACCATATACAATTCGTCCGACATTTGTCCAGTAACAAGCTCCGCAACACATTACACAAGGCTCACAAGTTGTAACCATGGTATAATTCCATAATTCTTCTTTGGAGTATTTTTTTCCCGCTGCTTCCATAAGCATCGTCTCAGCATGTCCGATTGAAATATTTTCAGTTACTTCTAAATTTCCTTGGCGAAGGAGTATCTCTCCCTTTTCATTGACTAAAACAGCACCAAAGGGATGATTACCACTCTCCTTAGATTTAATAGCCTCTTTATTTGCTTCTTTTAGTAAACTAATGTAATCCATTATTTAGCCTCCTTATAATAAGGTTTTCCATTTGACTTCGGTCCTGCATTTTTTCTTCCAAAAAATACTAACGCAAATAAGGTCATCAAATAAGGTAGCATCGCCAGTATTTGATAAGGCAAATCTGAATTTATAAGCTGCAATCTCAATTGTAATGCATCTGCAAAACCAAACAATACTGTAGCTAATAATACCCCAACTGGCTTCCATCTTCCAAATATTACCGCTGCAAGCCCTATAAATCCTCTACCCGCAACAATACCATCCGAATACGAGCTGATATAACTAGTTGTTAAATAAGCACCCGCTAGACCAGATAATGCTCCACAAATAATGCATGCTATATACTTTTTCTGCATGACATCAATTCCTAAAGTTTCTGCAGCGTGGGGAAATTCTCCTACCGCGATATAATTCAGTCCAGATTTCGTTTTATTAAAATAAATTACTGAAAATACCACTAGTAAGTAAGAGAAGTATACTAATATATTATGATTAAACAGCAGTTCCCCAACAAAAGGAAGTTCTCCTAATAAGGGAATCTTCACGTTCTGAAATAACGGAACTTTCTCCAATGAAGATTGAATTCCAAAAGCTTGACGGTATATAAATGTAGCAACTGCAGGTCCTAAGATATTTAATGCCATCCCTGTCACTATCTGGTTTGATCTTAATGATACGGTCATAATAGCAAAAATCATATTAAATATAATCCCTGCTACTATTCCAAAAAGCGCACCAATTAAAGGGTTTCCAGAATAAAAAGTACCCAAAAACCCAAAAAGCGCTCCTACTGTCATTATTCCATCTAGTCCGATATTAACGAGTCCAGCCTTTTCTGAGTACATTTCACCAAATGCTACTAAAAGAAGGGGAATAGCCATACGAATGGTAGCCACAAGTAATTCAGTTATAAACTCTGGAGAAAATAATATATTTGTCATCATAGTACCTCCTCTGCTGTATTATCTTTCTTTCCTTTATGAAACCGATTGAAAAATTTAGGAAGTATATTTTGAGAAGTAAAGAAAGAAGATCCTATAACGAATATAATAACCAACGCTTGAATAATATCAACAACAGTAGTGGAAATCCCGGTAGCTATCTGCATCGCATTTGCTCCCGTTCTAAGAACCGCAAAGAAATAAGCTACAAGCAAGGTTCCTATAGGATTTAGCTGTCCGATTAACGCTATGGCTACACCATCGAAACCAAAACCGTCACCAAAACCTGCCATTAGTCGATATTGCGCTCCATGTAATTCTACACTTCCTCCTAATCCCGCGATAGCGCCTGAAATAATAAACGTCAGAATAAGAATTTTTTTAACATCATAACCATTAACTCTGCTAGCTTCAGGATTTAGTCCAACTGCTCTCAATTTAAAACCATTCGCAGTATGAAAAAGAAAATAATATAACACGGCAACAACAATAATAGCAATAATTAAACCTAAGTGGATACGAGTACCTGGAAATATTTTTGCTAATTGCGACTCTTGAGCTACTGCCATAGTTTGCGGAATATTAGCTTCTTTCAAAGGACCAGAATATAAATAATCCATAAATAGTATCGCTATGTAATTTAATAATATAGTAATAATCATCTCATTTAGAGAAAAATAGGCTTTTAATATCCCTGGTATCACTCCCCAGAGTCCCCCTGCTATTATACCTGCAGCTAAACTGACTATTAACAATATTACTGGATTCATAGTCTCTGTAAATACTGTTATCAATGCAGCACTGGCAACAGCCCCCATAATGAACTGTCCTTCTCCTCCTAAATTAAATATTCCACAACGATAAGCAAACGTTGCTGCCAACCCTGTAAATACTAATGGGATTGCTTTTACAAAAGTTTCCCCGATTGAACCAACACTTCCAAATGCACCTCTAAGTAAAAAACCATAGGCTTCTAAGGGATTTTGTCCTGTAGCTGCCATTATAATCCCTCCTACAATGAAAGCCATAATTATCGAAACAATTGGTATCAAAACAGAGAGCGACTTGTCTTTAAACACTTTTCCAACCTCCATTCATCACTTGGGAAAGTATTTTCCTAAGTGAATATCTTATTAAGTCACACAAAAAACTAATCGATAATAACGTCGTATTTTCAACAAGTATAACGATTTTATTAACTAATATTTTATTGACATAACCATCCTATTAAGTTATCATCTATTTAACGTTATCATCAGTTTAACAAAGTTTAATTAATAACACAACAAAAACTATGGAGGTAAGAAAATGAGAACAAATTCTAAAAAATGGATAGGCTGTTTGTTATTAGCTAGTTTAATGCTTTTTGTAACTGCTTGCGGAGGCGGAACTTCAAATGATCAAGCCTCGGGCGATGATGCTGGTAATACAGAATATAAAGTAGCGATGATTACTAATGCACCTATAGCAGACGGTGGTTGGAATACAAGTGCTTATAACGCAATGGTTGCCGCTTCTGAAGCAGAAGGATTTGAAACTACATATACTGAAAATGTCGCACAAACAGATTATGTTACTACTATCAGAGAATATGCAAATTTAGGATACAATCTAGTCTTCGCTCCTGGTAACGAATTTACAGATGCAGTGTTAGAAGTTGCGAAAGATTTTCCAGATACTAAGTTCGCGATTTTGAATGGGGATACTCACGCAGAAAATGTAGCTTCTTTATTACCTAATAATAAACAAATCGGTTTTATTGCAGGTGCCCTTGCAGGTCTTCAAACAGAAACAAATTCTGTAGGATTTGTCGGCGGAATGGAAATTACTCCTACTGTTACTATGATGGAATATTATGAAAAAGGTGCAAAATTTGTTAATCCTGATGTAAAAGTTTCCACTGCTATGGCTAATTCATACGATGATACTGCAAAAGGAAAAGAAATCGCTGCATCAATGGTTTCTACCAATAATGTAGACGTCTTCTACGGACACGCCAGTGCAATCGATGCAGGAGTACGTGAAGGTATACGTGATATGGAAAATAGATGGTCTATCGCTCAACCAGATGATTTCCTTGATGATGATCCACAGGTAATTTTAACAAGTATTGTAACAAGTAATACAGAATTGTTAAAACTTGCAATGCAAGAAGTTAAAAACAACGAATACGGCAATAAAATAATCGAAGGAAGTTTAGGAAATAACGTGGTTACTATCGGACGTTTTGGTGAGAGCACAAAGGAAGAAGCTCAAACAGAATTTAATACTCTAGTCGAAAAAATTAAAGCAGGCGAATTCGACGTTGATAACCCTCAATAAAAATCAGGAGCAGCTATGACACATTTAATGGAAATGCGGAATATCACAAAACAGTTCGGCAGTTTCAAAGCAAATACTGATGTAAGTATTTACTTAGATAAAGGTGAAGTTCTGACACTATTGGGAGAAAACGGCGCTGGCAAAAGTACTTTAATGAATTGCTTATGCGGACTATATCAACCCACTGAAGGAAGTATTTATATCCAAGGAAAAAAAGTAGATATCGATAACCCATCAAAAGCAGTCTCCTTAGGGATTGGTATGGTTCATCAGCATTTTATGTTAATAGAAAATATGACCGTTTTCGAAAATATTATCTTAGGAAAAACTGGAAGATCTGCTGATAAGAAAATATTTATTGATAAAAAACAACTAAAAAAAGATATAGCAGAATTAAGTGATAAGTATGGTTTACATGTCGCTTTGGATTCAAAACTTACTGATATTTCTATTGGCGAACAACAGAGAGTTGAAATATTAAAAGCTCTTTATCGAGGTGCAGAGATACTCATACTCGATGAGCCTACTGCTGTGTTAACGGATGAAGAAGTTGCTGGTTTATATGATATTATCCACAAACTTAAAGAAGAAGGTAAATCTATTATCTTTATATCTCATAAGATGAAAGAAGTTATGCATCTAAGCGATCGTATAACTATATTGCGTGCGGGCTATGCAGTGGATACTTTATCTATAGATTCAACGAATGCTCAAGAATTAGCAAATTTAATGGTAGGAAGGGAATTAACAACCAGCAAGTACAATAAAGTTGAACCTCAACATGATTCATTTATCGAGCTTCATAATATAAACTTCAATTCTAACTCGAAACATAATAGTTTAAGAGATATCTCTCTAAAAATACACCCTGGAGAAATACTAGGTATAGCAGGAGTAGATGGTAACGGACAATCCCAATTGGCCTCATTGCTTACTGGATTAATAAAGCCTGAAAGTGGTGAATTATTCCTACACGGAAAAAAAGTTGATCATTTTAAGCCCATAGATTTTATCAACGAAAAAATCGGCCATATTCCAGAGGATCGTAATCGAATGGGTTTAGTAGGCGATATGACTATATCTGATAATTTAATTCTAAAATCTACAACCTCTGACGAATTTTCATCACACAATGGATTAAAACTTAACAAAAAATCCATACAAGATTATGCCGTAAAAATGAAAGATGAATACGATATTAGATCTTCTACTATTGGAGAACTTACTAAAAATTTATCCGGAGGAAATCAGCAAAAAGTAATCCTAGCAAGAGAACTTGATGCAAAACCAAAAGCATTAATAGCAGTACACCCTACAAGGGGACTGGATATCGGTGCTACACAATTTGTTCATGACAGCATGATTCAAGCACGTGATACCGGCTGCGCGATCGTAATGATTTCTGCAGACTTAGATGAAGTTCTAAAAGTTTCAGATCGTCTTATTGTTATGTACGAAGGCAAAATTATGGATGAATTCTCAGGAAAAAACCCGCCTATGTATGAAATTTCACAAGCTATGGCCGGAAAACAAAATAATGCTCTTTAAATCAAAAAAACTGTCGCAAAACTCTGCGGCAGTTTTTATTAGTGTCTATTCATTTAATTATTTTCTAAAATATCATACTTTCTAATTCTTTCACTACATTAGGTGATACTGCCTTTTCTC
>CAZBAL010000056.1:0-5839 GCA_964489735.1 uncultured Clostridia bacterium
CTCCTTATGATAATAGTCCTATAATACTATTATAACTCAAAATTGAGCGGTAAAACGTAAAACTGACGGTTTTGACTGTGATATATTTTGTTTTTTATAATGGATTATATTCTTTCAGCTACTGCTATTAGGTGGAAAGAATTTTCTTTGTCAAATTCATCCTTTTTGAACGAGCCATAATATTTAATATCTTTAAAGCCTGCATATTTAAATAGCTCATCCAATTTGTCCTTTCTTATTGGAAGCAGGTAGACTTTGTTTCCATATTCACTCACCTGAGTTTTCAGTACTGTTTTAAAGGCAACTTTGTCTCTATCCGGTTCATAGTCATAGTATCTTTCAAATGTAAGTCCTCGTTCTTCATTTTCAATCGTAGGAAGACTTTTTACATTTTTATCGAGTATTCTATCGTAATTTATTATCTGAATCATAAGTTTACCGCCTCTGCTTAAAGAGTTGTAGGCTCTTTTTAAAAAGCATTCGACTTCGCCGTAATCTTCTAGATGAACTAAAGAGTTACCAACACAGTATATTAGATCAAACTGCTCATTCAACTTGTCGATATTCAGCATATTCATAACATATGACAGAACCTTCAGGTTTTTTGACTTAAGAGTGTCTATCATTTTAGAATTTAAATCTATAGCTGTGACCATATGGCCTATATTTCTCAGATGAATCGCAGGGTTTCCCGTACCACTTGCCACGTCTAATATCTTCTTTATCGGTTCTCCGGCAAGCTCTTCAAGCATTTTTATCTGGTCTTCATCCTGTTTAAATATTTCGTCGTAATAATTAGCAATTTCTGTATAAAATTTCATTGTAGTCACCTCTCACAAACGTATTTTATAGCTCACATATATAGTTACCCTATTTTTATTAAAATACTTAAGAAACTCATAATATTGACAAAAAGAGTTATAAAATATATATTAGGGTAAATAGTGATATTAATTAATGTACATAAAGATAAAAGGAGGGAAAATTTTGCTGATATTTAAAGATGTGGATAAGTCTTATGGAAAAAATAAGGCAAATAGAAATATCAATATTAGTTTTGAGAGTGGAAAGGTTTATGGTTTATTAGGAAGAGACTACTCAGGAAAAAGTACGCTCATGAAGCTGGCCGCTGGTCAGATAAAGCCTAATAATGGTCAGATCACGCTCGATGACAGCCGAATATATGAAAATTCGAAGGTTATAGAGATGATATCCTTGGCAAGAGAAGATGGGATTGGTATTGACGATCTGAAGATAGAAAAAATGATGGACATGGCATCTGTTTCGTATAAAAACTGGGATGAGGATTTCAAGAATTTGCTGGTGAATGAGTTTGAAATGGATACTAATACGAGATTCTATAAATTGTCAAAAGAAGAGCAGAATCTTGTAGGCATAATAATAGGACTGGCTTCTAGGGCGGAATGGACTATGTTCGATGAACTGTCATTTGATCTTAGCAAAACCAATGCTATGAAATTCCGTGAAATATTAAAAAGAGATCTTGAAAATAATCCTAGGACTGTAATTATTTCAAACAGAGATGTAGATGAAACGGTTGAACTTTTCGATAATATAGTAGTTATGAGAGATGGAAAAATAATTCTCGACGAGTCTATGGATACGGTTGAATCTAAGCTGCTTTATATATCGGGAGACGGTTCTAAGATGGATGATATAGAAGCGTATAAGCAGATAATATTTAAAGAGAGTTTCGGAGATACGATAGTTTTGGGTATCTATGATGAAGTGACTGAAGAGGAGAAAATCGGTTATAAAGCAAGGGGCCTTAGCATAAGCAAAATGCCTTTTGATAGAGGTTACAAGTATTTTACGGAGGATTCCATAGAGAAAGAAAAAGATGAGGAAGCTGATGTAGTACTTAAAATGGATTACTCTCCTAAAGCAGATGATGTTTCACCTGAACCTGCTATAGCAGATGCAAATATTAATGCAGTGGAAACAGATGAAGAAATAATTGAGTCAGAGCCAGTGAGAAAATCTGAACCGGTTATTAAGCTAAAGCCGGCACCTAAGGCTGTAGAAGAGGCTGATACTGCTGAAACTGATATAGCTTCCGAGCACTCTAAATCTGAAACTATATTGAATCTGACAGAAGATAAAGCAGTAGTTGAAGAAGAATTGGATATTGAAAGAACAGATAGAATTAAAATACTGGATTCGGATATTGATGCGAAATCGAATACTGAAGAAGGAGGGGATATCGATGGGGAGTCTGAATAGAGCAATTAATCTAACAAACTTCAGTCTTAAAAAAGGAATTATCATTACATGGGTTTTGACTTTAATATTTGATTTGCTCGCAATTCTAGCTAATATAATTGCATCTAATACTTCCGTCGGAGTTGTAACGGGTTCTGGTCAGACAGAGCAGTTGAGTGTAGTTGCTATAAACCTTCTTCCTTTTATTATTTATTTTATTACTAATAGCATGATAATATTTTCAGAAGGACTGCCTATTTCGATAAGCTATGGACTTACTAGAAAGAACTTCTTTTTTGCTATGTTATTGAATTCTCTGATAATATCAGTTATATTTGCTGTTATTCAAGGAATACTTTTCAAGCTTGACCCTATAATAATAGATATGTTAGGTAAAACCTCAAGAGATAATTTCGTTGTATTCAATTTAGCTGAAGACAATGTGTTTTTTATAATTGCCATTCTTTTCCTTATGATATTGGCGTTCATATCTGTAATAAATCTGCTGGTTGGGCTTAATAGTAAATATGGATTTAAAATATGGCTCATATTTATTGCGGCGTTCCTTATACTGGTTCTAGCAAAAAGAGGACTCAATATTTCATTTGGAATCTCAGAGTATATTGATTTCATACTATATGGTAAGAGCAGAAGACATATTCTTGCGATTTTAGGCTCTACAGTGTTGATCAGCAATATTTTAAATTATATAATTATAAAAATCAGTGATGTAAAATATGAAATAAAAAAAGCTTAGATAGAATCAAAGCTTAGAAAAATCAAAGTTTAGAAAAAAATCCTTTGTGAATCAGGGAGCCGTCAGCTCTTCAGTTTCACAAAGGATTTTCATTTTACTATTTTGCAGAAAGTGCTGCCATAGTTATATAGTTATAAGGCTGATTAAAGTGAGGCATGAAGAATATGTCTAAAAGCTTCAGTTTATCAATCGCAACTTTTTCCTGAATTGCAAGTGAGAACATGTGAATTCCCATAGACATATCATATTTAGAAGCCATCTGTGCTCCGAGGATAACTCTGGTATCCTTATCATAAACTATTTTAAGTTTAACATCTTCGTTTACATCATTTTCAATAAATGCAGGTTTTTGAAGATCTTCAAACTCTGTAGAAATAGCGTTAAAGCCATGCTTTTTAGCTAAAGCTTCTGTAAGTCCTGTAGATACCATTCTAAGACCGTAAATACAAAGTCCGTTTGAGCCTTGAACACCTATAGATTCAAGTTCAGTACCTGCTGCATTGTGAGCAGCGATTATTCCAGATCTTACAGCATTTGTTGCAAGAGCTATATAGTTCACATCATCTATTGAGTTATCAAAGACTGTAGCACAGTCACCTATAGCATATACATCTTCTACACTGGTTTCCTGCTTTTTGTTTACTTTATAGGCACCGTTATCAAATGTTTCCAGTTTATCTTTTGCCAGATCAGTATTAGGTACAAAACCTGTAGCGAGAATTACCATATCACAAGGGTACTCACCTTTATCCGTAGTTATACTCTCAACTTTCTCATCACCATTTATAGATACAACCTTTTCATTGAACTGGGTTTGTATACCGTGTTCTTTAAGATTATTTTCCATAAGCTTACTGAATTCCTCATCGTAGTAACCAGATAAACAAGTTTCTTCTATATCTATAAGTATAGATTTCTTACCTATTCTCTCGAAAGCCTCAGCAAGCTCAACGCCTATGTAGCCAGCTCCAACAACAGCTACAGTCTTAAACTCCTGACTATCTAGCTTATCTATAACTTCTTGTGCATCTTGGAAGAGCTTTACTTGTTGAACATTTTCCAAATCAATTCCTGGAATATTAATAATTATGGGTTTAGAACCAGTTGCTAATATGAGCTTATCATAAGATTCTTTGACTTCCGAACCGTCTGAAAGTATTGCTGTTACAACCTTATTGTCGAAATCAACATCAGTTATTTCAGATTCCATGTTGATTTTAGCACCTTTTGACTCCAGCAACTCTTTGTTTGAGTAGAAAAGTCCTTCCGGTCCGCTGATCTGTTCTCCGATCCAAAGGGCCATTCCACATCCTAGGAAGCTTATATTCGAGTTTCTGTCAAACACTACAACTTCGTTACCGCTGTAATTATCAAGCAGTGTATTGATTGCTGCAGTTCCTGCATGGTTAGATCCAATTATAACTATTTTACTCATTTCAATGTCCTCCTTTAGAACAAAATTATATTATTTTGGTAAAAATTTCTTACTTTATTTACCTACTACCCAATTATATCAGTTAAAAACAGAATGGGCATATGTTTTTTATAAAAATTTTGATTTATTTCTTTAAAAGGTATATAATGTTTCAATGGGTGTCAATACAGTGCATTTTTTTATGAAAATTAAGCACGGAAATCCAGCCAGATTCAAATTTTGGAATTAACAGAGGTGAAAAGTATATGAAAAGATTATTATCAGTAGTTTTAGCAGGGCTTATGCTTGTTGGAGGAACGGCTTCACTTGCAAGCAGTGCAAATGGTAATGGAGAAGTTAAAAAAAGTGAGCCATTTATACATGGTTATTTAGATAAGTCTTTTGCTCCAGAAAAAAGTATAACAAGAGCAGAAGCTGTGAAGATGTTTGTTGCAGCTACAGAAATTGAAAAAACATCAGAAGGTATAGAAAAATTTGCAGACTTAAAAGATGGTGGGCACTGGGCATCTGAGTATATAGGTGCAGCTGTAAAAGAAGGGCTTATAAATGGAAAGCCTGATAGAAACTTTTATCCTGATCAAAATATAACAAGAGCTGAGCTGATCACTATAGTGTCTAAATCTATAAAAGATGGGAATAGCAATACAAATAAGGTCAAAGGCTTCATAGATTTAGAAGAAAGTCACTGGTCATTCTCGTTTGTTATAAGAGCTGCTAAGTTTGGATATATAGAAGGCTATGCAGATGGAAGTCTTAAAGTAGATCAAGAAATAACAAGATCAGAGGCTACAAAATTAATAAACACAAGATTAGGTAGAATAGCAGATAAGATTGATACATCTAAACTTGTAAATAAGTTCACTGACATGGATGATGAAAACTGGGCATATAAAGATGTGCTTTTAGGATCAAATAATTTCGATTATAAGATTGAAAAAGGCAAATTTATAATAGTAAAATCAAACGAACCAAAAGCTGAAGCTGCAGTTAATACTGATAAAGAAGAACCAAAAAAAGAAGATAACAATGCAGAAAGTTCGAAAGATTCAAAAAATGAAAAAGATGCAGAAGATCTTATAGCTAGTGTAATAAAATCAGACATGAAGAGTTTATTCACTGCATAGAGATTAATGTCAATTAATTGTAAATCACAGAATATTTCCATAAATCATTCTATGAGTGAATGGGAAAAAATATTCATGAACAAGAATTAAATTTAATATGGATAGGGTCTCGACTGAGTATTCATCAGCTTAAGACCCTATCTAAAAAAATAAATATATTTTCACAAAAATGATTGACAGCTATATATTAATAGAGTATACTAATCAAGTGAGTTGTTACAGGAACAATAAAAACAACAAAATTTGTATGACCCATTAGCTCAGTCGGTAGAGCACCTGACTTTTAATCAGGGCGTCCCG
>CAZBAL010000057.1:0-5777 GCA_964489735.1 uncultured Clostridia bacterium
CTCATTGTCTTACTCACGACTGAAGTCACGAGTGTGCGACAATAAATTAATCAATTCTAAAAACTTTCTCCCTTGTGCTTCACTTTCAAATACAGCTATCGGCTTTTCAATATCTCCTTGTGCTAAAGTCATTAAAATCATATATATCCCTACTTTCTTTTTATATTAAACCCGTTTTCCCTCTACTCTTTTGATAAATATATCATATTTTTATTCAATAATAAATAAAAAAACCGACTCAAATTATGAGATTTATGAGTCTAATAATTTGAATCGGAAATATTATATCCAAGAAAACAGACTTACTACTTTTCTTTGAATATCATTTATTCTAAACGTTTCTTTAATTGCACATAATTTATCCGCTGTACAAACTATCCAGCTTTCTAAAAAAAGTGGTGGTATGACAGTCAATGGAAACATATGGCGTAAGATAATATTTTCTTCTCTGGATGTAAGTTGAAAATCTTTTCTAGCATTTATCAGTGCTTTTTTCGGATGTGTAAAACCATGTAGCTTAATACCAGTATTCTTATGCCAATCATATAGAAAATAATCATGTAGCAGTGCTCCTCTGATTAAGGAATCGTAATCTATTTTAAAGTTAAATTTATTTGCTATAAAACAGCTCATATGTGCAACTTCAATACTGTGCTCATATACACTGACATTGCCATGCTGAATGTACTCAACTGTTTCGGGAAAACGTGAATTTTCACTGATATCTGCAATAATAACATTAATTTTCTCTATATACTCTTTCACTTCCGATATATAGTTAATAAAATCAGCCCCTTTTTCCACTCATTGTATTGATTCTACATGATGCTCTATATTTTAATTATATTATAATCTGCTTTTCAAGTCTATTTAATTTTGAGCTTGAATAAGTTAACTTTTTTCAAACCGTATGTTCCATATATGCTTATGATGCTCAAGTTTATATATGCAGTAAACGGGTATGGAGATAATATAATACGAACTTTATAAATGAATGGAGGTGTTTTCAATGACGAATAGAAAAAAGGCTTGTATTTTATCTATCCTATCTATCCCTATTGCTATCTTACTAAATTACATTCTTTTACTTTTGAAAATGGAGTTCATGGAACTAACACCTATAGTTATCGTGCTGAATACCCTAGCTTTGATGTTGTTTTTTAGTGGAGATAAGTAAGCAACAGATTAAAAATAAATTCTTTACTAATGAGCTGAATATTTTTATAAATTAACAAAGGACAGAGTTTACTCTGTCCTTTGTTAATTTAGTTTGTAGTCAAATTTTACAACTCTATAGTTTGGTTAAAAAAGCCATTGATTTCTATCAAAATATAACATGTGCCTTTATAATAATAAATACACTATGCTTAATTATCTTCTTTTTCAACCATTCTAACAATCTTAATTAATAGTCTAAAACTTTTCGCCATATCTTTTACGTTTCCAACATTTAGCACATACATTCCTTTACTTTTAGGATCATACCAAGCATGAGCTCCTGTTACACCAATATGTCCTCTAAGATTAGGCAATTTGCCAAGTAGAAAGAAGAACTCTTTAAAACGCGTTTCCATAAGTCCCTGTCCATAATAAATACCTCTATGAAAGCGATTTTCAAATCTTGCCATTGCATCTATTGAATTTTTACTTATGAGCATTCCTTCTTGAAACGCTTTAAGGAACCTTAATAAATCATCCGTTGTAGTAAAAATACCTCCACCTGAAAAATCACAACTCAAACTCGTAAAATTACGTACATCTGTACCATTAATATATAACGGAGCTAGTCTAGCTGGGTCAAAATTTTCACTATAGAAGCTAAGACCCGTCTGATTCATATCTAAAGGTTTGAAAATATATGTTTCCAGAGCCAAGTGGAATGGGATACCAAATACTTTTTCAATTATAAGACCCAGAAGAACATACCCGGTGTCTGAATACATGAATTTTTCACCCGGTTTTGCTATAGCTTTCTGTCTTGTTCTTGTGAAATTTATTAGCTTCTCTGGTATCCAGAATTCATCCTTATTCTCTATAACCTCATCAATAAATAAAGAGCCGTCCATTGTCTTGCTCTCAAAATAGTCGTTAACACCGGAAGTGTGACTAAGTAGATGTTTAATAGTCACTTCTTCTTGATAATCATGCCCTTCATAGACAAATAAACTAGAGAGTAGGTCCTTGTCCAGATAATCACTGATAGGACTATCAAGAGTCAGTCCCTTATTCTCAATTGCCATAAAAATCAATGTTGCTGTCATCAGTTTTCCTACACTAGCCGTGTGAAACTGCTGGTCTAAGCTAGTATTTGAGTAGTAATATTTAATGTCTTTGTCTGGGATACTCATTCCAAACTGTAAGGTTTTCAATTTTTTAGATTCTTTTGATAGTAATTTATCTAACTTCATTTCTAGCATTATACTTCCCCTTTACTGTTGGTGTTCCACATGCTTATATTATATAGCCTTACTTTTTCATTTCCATAACTGCATCAATAAACTGTTCTGGCAAGTCTGCATGGATATCATGCATGGATTGATATCCTGACTTTAAAATACTTCCTTTGATCAATTTTTTTACTTCCTCGGCGTCCTTATCATCCATCGCAGAAAGCAATATACCATTTTTATCATAATAGCTCGGAGCGGTCTCTTTCGATGGAGCTACATGGAGAATAACTGTTGGGCATTCAATTTCGCGTAAAGTCTCCTTCTGGTCAAATTCCTCAAACCAGGAAAAGTCATAAAATGCATTCCCAAATCTAAGGTCATATTCACCTGTCCCATCCTGCATATTTCGTGTTAGGAAAATCATCCCGTTCAGCCCAATCTCAGGAGGATAATACCATACAATGGGCATTTCTCCACTCTTTTCCTTTATTCTCTTTGAGAAAGGATCTTTTACAATAAATGACCAATTTTCTTTGCCATCTTTATTAAAAAGTTCTTTAGTATAAGTGTGCTCAAGATAGTATCTCGTATAATTATTTTCCTCTGTCTGTGAAAGAAAATCATGAATAGTTTTGAACCCAAGATAAGCAAAAGTCTTTTCCGCTCTTCCCGGTTCTGTTGAAAAGAAAGGTCCGTCTTCAAGAATAAGACCTTTAACTTGTTCTTTATTCTCTGCTGCAATCGCAGCACTGATTAAAGCACCGGAAGAGTGCCCAGACACAAACGTATCTTCCCTAATCACATCTTTCATAAATGCAATCAAATCGTCTCGAATGGAAACGATGTTATACTTTTGTGGGTTCTTAGTGGAATTACCGTGTCCGTAACAATCCACGGCAAAAATATGAAAATTCTTTGAGAGTTCAGGAAGAACTTTTGCATAGTCTTCTTTTGAAACCATCTGCCCGTGTATCAAAAGAAGCGGTTCACCGTTGTTCGGTCCCTCAAGATAGGCTATCTCATTTCCGTCTTTTGTTTGGTAAGTTTTTTCTTGAAAACCGATTGATTTCCCTTTATTTTCCATGAATCTATCATTACCATAGTCGTAATTAATATTCCTATACGCAAATATACCTATGAGTATA
Organism: uncultured Clostridia bacterium; assembly: GCA_964489735.1. Taxonomy (GTDB): domain Bacteria; phylum Bacillota; class Clostridia; order Tissierellales; family Gottschalkiaceae; genus Andreesenia. Next base: position 3,536 of record CAZBAL010000057.1, read on the forward strand.
AAAATAACAATTAGAAGAATCATTATGATTTTTAACCATTTCATAGTATCTCACCTTTAATTTTTATCAGCATTTCTTTCATATTATCACTATTAATTAACACGAGTTTCTGATTCTTTTTCTCTTCGGAATTCTCGACTTTTAACTTAGTTGTTCCATTATTCTTTTTGGGCATAGTTTTAATCTCCCCTTAATAAGTAATATAAATCATACTTTTCATACATAGTGTACTTTGTGATGATTGCTAAGTCAATAAGATTTTTTCATTCATTGCAGAGCTAAGGTTTAGTATTTCATCACTGATGCGTTCTGTTTTTTCTTAATCTTCCTCACCCTCAAAAGCTCATCTTGTTTTTCTTTAACTTTCTAGTGAACTATGGAAATTCTACCTATGCTGCTTCAGCAGATTACGGTTATGCCTTATTCAAAAAACTCTTTACTATAAAACACAGTTCCTGAAACATGCTCAAGGCTCCCATCTTCAAGCTCTAATGCCATAAATGATTCATCTGGCACATCAAATGGAGGTATAATTCTCCATTTACTTGCAGAACTAAAGCCAAATCGTGGGTAATATTTATCATGTCCCAGAACAATTATTGACTGGAATCCCATTTCTTTTGAGATTTTTATACCTTCAAGAATCAATTTACTACCAATACCTTTATTCTGATATTCAGGCAAAACAGAAACAGGTGCCAACGCTAATGATTCATATTTCAATTCGCCATCTTTAATGAATAGCTTTGTAAACATAATATGTCCCACAATTTCATCGTTAATTTCTGCAACGAGTGAAAGCTCAGGTACAAATACATTGCTTTTTCTCAATTTTGTGACTAGAAATTGCTCATTATGATCACTATGCGCTTCCTCTTTAAACGCTTTTTCTACCACCATTTCCGAAATTTCATAATCTTTTTCAGTTTCTTGTCTAATAATTATATTCACTTTAAGTGTCTCCTTCAGTTAATTAATTTACATTTATTTATTCATCAATTGCTCTAACCCTGCTTCGGATGTTAGTATTTCAAGATTGTTGAATATTTCCTCTTCGCTCCAATTCCACCATTGAAGCTTCAGCAAAAATTCAATCTTTTCATCACTAAAGCGCTTTTTTATATATTTAGCTGAATTTCCACCATATATTGTATATGGTTCAACACTTTTCACTACTGTTGAATTGGCAGCAATAATCGCACCATCACCGATTATAGTACCTGGCATAATAGTTACATTCTGACCTATCCAGACATCATTGCCAATCACAGTGTCTCCTTTAAAAGGAAGTTGTTCTACTGTAGGTGTCACTTTTTCCCATCCACAGCCAAAGATATTAAATGGATAGGTTGTAATTCCATCCATTTTATGGTTCGCACCATTCATAATAAACTTAACACCTTCTGCAATTGCACAGAACTTGCCTATTATGAGTTTATCCCCTAGAAATTCATAATGATGCTCTATATTATCGTAAAATTTCTCTGGAGACTTTTTATTATCACTATAATAGGTATATTCACCAATTTCTACATTTGGTCGTGATGGTAAATTACTTATATAACAAACCGTTTTGATATTTTCATTTGGATATAATTTCTTCTTATCTGGTCCTAACATAGAACATACCTCTTTCATACTTTTTTTATTTCTTATTTAGGCTTATCTTTTATGATATTTTCGTGCTTCTAGTAGATTAACTGTCCTATCTTATTTGCCTCCTCGGCAAACCATAAGTTACCATAAGGTCCATTTGCTATAATTGAATACAAAAAACCTTTCCAAATTATTAAGCTTTGGAAAGGTTTATGTATCATAAAATATATAGGTCTAGCACCAAAATCTATTAAAAATCTATTCTATAAATGAGAACAGCATTTAGCACTCTATAAATATAATTAAGTTTGATACTATAATCCTATCCAAAACTTATAGTAGTCTAGGTCAGCACAAAGCGACATACCCCAAATAAAGAGATATGCTCTATTCTACCTATGCTACTGTAACTTAAAAACCCAGTGGATAAGATTATAAAATCATTTTGACTAATCACCTCATAAATTTAATTCTACTCAATCTTAATTATAAAGTATTGCGCAATACAGTCAAGGGTTTATTTCTCCACCCTTGACATCAATACCACCGTCTCCACATGCTTGGAGAGGTATTCATAGCTGTCAAAAATTGGGTAATAAAATCAATTCTTGTTTACGGAAACATATCCAAGTTTGACTGTTGTTCG
>CAZBAL010000058.1:0-5380 GCA_964489735.1 uncultured Clostridia bacterium
CTTGTGATTTTGAATCATCAAATAATGACAATTCACCCTTACTCGGCAAAAAGATATCACAAGCTTCATAAACAAAACTTAAAATCTCCTTTATCTTTGGATCTTTCATTAACTCTTTCCGTATATTCGGATCAAAAGATATTAGTATCTTCTTTCTTTTTGCAATTTCTATTGCCTTTATTACAGCTTTCTGAATAGCATTATTAAATAATGCACTACCCATTATATGAAGAATTTTACACCGTTCAAAGTATTCTTCCTTTATGTGCATTTCGTCTAATTTTCCTGCTGCCGAATCTTTTAAATGAAAAATAAAGTTGCGACTTCCATCCTCTTTATATGAAACAAAAGCAACTCCTGTAGTTGAATCTTTGTCTTCAAAAATCATATCCACCTGTACGCCGCTAGCCTTTAATTTTTCAATATTCAATTTTCCAAATTCATCGTCCCCTACGACTCCTATGATTCCGCTTGAACTACCTATTTGGGCTGACTGATTTATAAAAATAGCAGGGGCACCGCTGGGAAATGGACCTATCCATTCCCCTTTTAAATCAAATGTCTGTCCAACTTCCTTTGCCATCATTTCAACAATTATCTCGCCTATAGTAATAATTTCGGGCATCTAATCACCTTTGCTTTCTAACATTTTAGATTTATTTCGAATATCTAGATATACTGCGATTAGAATAATTAGTCCTTTTACAATTTGCTGGTAAAAATAAGCCATTCCCACCAGATTCATACCGTTATTAATAATTCCCATTATAATCGCTCCAATAAAAGTTCCTATAATGGTTCCATACCCTCCTGACAAACTGGTTCCCCCTAATACAGCAGCAGCTATCGCATCTAGCTCATATCCTTCCGCAACATTTGGCTGCGAAGAATAAAGTCGAGCCGCTAATAATATACCGCTTATAGCTGAAGCTAAGCCCGAAATCATAAATATTTTTATTTGTAAAGATTTGGTATTTATCCCAACATATTCAGCTGCTTTCTTATTCCCACCAGTCATTTTAGCTCTTCTTCCAAAGCGTGATTTTCCCAGAAGAATATTAAAAATGATTAAAAGAATAATCATAATAATTACAGTATAAGGAATCACTCCAAAAAATTTTCCATTTCCTATAGTTAGAATAAAATCATTCATAATAGGTACAGGCTTAGAATCTGTTAGAGCATAGCCTATCCCTCTAAAAATCCCCATCGTAGCTACTGTCACAATAAATGTAGGTATAGATAATTTTGCTCCTACAACTCCATTAACCATCCCACAGATAACCCCTGAAATAAGGGCAATTAAAACAGCTATAATAGCTGGTATCCCCGCTTTTAATGCCATTCCTAGCACTAGACTACTTATTGCCGCTATAGAACCGACAGATAAATCAATCTCTCCTATTAGTAAAACAAAAGTCATTCCTAGTGCCATTATGGCAATGATAGATACTTGAGATAGTACTGTCAGTAAATTATTAGAATTCAAGAAATGAGGACTAAGAATAGAAAACAAAACGATTAACACTAAAAGTGCTATTAATACACCGCCATAATTTTTAATCGTTCTATTTTGTTGTATTTTTTGTTTAATATTACTCATGCTTTTCCTCCATCTCTTTTGCTTCAACCTTGGTTATATATCCCATTATTTCTTCCTGATTAGTTTCATTTGTATTAATTACCTTAATTATTCTATGATCTTTTACCACCAGTATTCTATCTGCCATATTTAATACTTCCGGTAGTTCTGAAGATATTAACAAAATTCCTACACCACTCTTAGCTAATTCATTAATCAAAGAATATATTTCGAATTTAGCACCAACATCAATTCCTCGTGTAGGTTCATCGAGTATCAGAATATCTGGATTTATTTCAAACCATTTAGATAAAACTACTTTTTGTTGATTACCACCACTTAAATTATTCACAGTTTGAAAAACTGAAGGAGTTTTTATCCTTAAACTATCTACGTATTTGTCCGCTATATCTTTTTCTTTTGCAGCATCTATTAGCTTTAACTTCCCTAAAATATGATCTAAATTAGCTAAAGTAATATTCTCTTCTACACTTGCTGTTAAAACCAAACCCTCATCTTTTCTATTCTCAGTCACAAAAGCAATTTTATTTTTTATCGCATGATGTGTGGTATTAATTTTAACTGGTTTTCCTTTTATTGTTAGATTTCCTTTATCTTTTGGTAAGATCCCAAAAATCCCTTGTGCTATTTCGGTTCTTCCAGAACCCATCAATCCATAAATCCCAAGAATTTCTCCTTCATGTAGAGTAAATGATATATCTTCATAAAAGCTTTCTTTCGTATAATTTTCTACACTTAAAAGAACATTCTCCGTTCTATATTCATATTCTTTTGGTGGATAAATTTCCTCCATCTCTCTTCCAACCATCATAGAAATCAATTCATCTACTTCAGCTTCCCTTGTTTTTAGAGTTCCAATGTACTTTCCATCTCTTAGCACACTAATTTCATCTGTTATTTCAAATATTTCTTCTATCCTATGAGAAATGTAAATAATTGCACACCCGTTCTCTTTTAATTTACGAATAATCTGCATCAACGCTTCTGTTTCTTTTGAGCTAAGTGCAGAAGTAGGTTCGTCCATAATTAAAATTTTAGGATTATTAACAATCCCTTTTGCAATTTCTACCATTTGTTGATTTGCTAAAGATAAATCCTGTACTAATGTTGTTGGTTTAATGTCAATATTCATAGACTCCAAGTATTCTTTAGTTTTACGATTTAATTCATCATCATCTATCAGCCCATATTTTAACGGTTCTATCATAGAATAAATATTTTCTGCAACAGTCATATTAGCTGATAAACTTAATTCTTGGTAGATTATCGAAATCCCTAACTTCTTTGCATCATTGACACTTTCTATCTCTACCACTCTACCATCGATATAGATTCTGCCTCCATCTGGATGGTAAGTTCCTGATAAAACTTTCATCAATGTAGATTTTCCTGCTCCATTCTCGCCCATAAGACCTAAGACCTGACCTTTTTTTAAAGCGATATTTACTCCATCTAATGCCACGACACCTGGGAAAACTTTTCTTATCTCTTCCATTCGAAGTACTTCAGTCATACTCTCACACTTCCTTTTAGATAAAAAGAGAAGAAATACCAAAGTAGTCCTTCTCTTTTATTCATATTCATACTTTACTATTCAGTAATTGTTACTTTTTTATTTTCAACCTTAACGTCTACCATTCCTTTATCTTGAATGAAAAGTCCTGGTGTTATAGGAACTTCCTTCTCCACTGTTTCGCCATTAATAAGTTTTACTGCATTTTGAACAGCAACCTGGCCCATTTTATCAGGAAATTGAACAACTACCGCTTTAAATGGATTGTCTTCTTTTACAGAATTCTGAGCTTCTTCTAAACCATCAAATCCAATAACAATAGCATCCTTATTTCGTTCTTGTATTGCCGCTGTAGCTGCTAAAGCCATGTCATCTCCAAATCCAAAAACCCCCTTTAATGAAGGATTAGCTGTTATCATATCTTCGGATGCTGTTTTAGCCTCTTCTCGAGTTCTTCCTGGCAATTCAGTTACAATTTTTAAATTTGGATGATTAACAACGTTATCTTTAAACCCTGCAATTCTATCCTTTACTGACTGTACTTCAGGATAAGTTATCAATCCTATATCTCCACCCTCTGGAAGATATTTTGCCATCGCTTCTGCCGCAATTAACCCACCAGAATAGTTATCTGTCGCAATATGAGAATCCACTTCAACTCCATTCGCCTTAATATCTACAGTAATTACTGGAATATTCGCATCTTTTGCTTTTTTAATGGCTCCTGCAATACCATCGGAATCAACTGGTACTATAATTAAAGCATCTACTTTTTTAGTTATAAAATCTTCAATAGCTGCAATCTGTCGGTTCAGATCTTGATCCGCTATAGAAACGTCAACCTTCATATTATCAGCAGCACCTTGCTTTTCAATAGCTTCTTTAATCGCTACTTGAAACGGATGAGATTGAGTCAACAAACTTGCACCTATTACTTTCTGTTTTCCTTCAACATTACCTTCTCCTGGTTTTTCAGTACCTCCAGAATTACACGCTGTTAAAACAAGCACTAACATCATTACTAATACTACTAATCTTTTTTTCATTTGCTTCCCTCTTTTCTTTTATTGTTTTTATTGTTTTCTCTAATATCTGCTACAGAATCACGAATTAAAAGTTCTGTTGGTAATTTAAGAATCATAGGAAATCCCTTTCCATCTCCATTGATTCTTCTATTTAATAATCTCATAGCCTTGCTTCCTAATTCATACATAGGTTGTGCTATTGTTGTTATCGCTGGAGTAATTACACGAAGAATATCTGACGTATCGAAACCACAAAAAGATATATCTTCACCTATCTTTATTCCCATCTCTAGCAGATGCTTTAACGCACTAATTGTTGTTTCATAATTTGTAGCAAAAATCGCTGTAGGTCTTTCTTTCATTGCTAATAATTCTTTAATTGCCTTATCTCCCCCTCCACGTTCATATTTCCCGTAAACTATCATTTCTTCAATTATAGGTACATTGTACTTTTGAAAAGTCTCTAAGTATCCCTTTAATCGTTGCTTCGCAGTGTATATATTCTTCGGACCGGAAATGATTCCGATTCGTGAATGTCCTCTATCGATAAGATACTTCGTAGCCTGTGCTGCTCCCATCCAACTATCAGTGATAACTGCATCGCAAGATATCCCATCTATTATCCTATCAATTAAAACAACCGGTGTTCCAGAATCAATAATTTCCTGAATATGCTCTGATTGGGTTGAAATTGGCATCAAAATAATCCCATCAACTCTTTTGTCCAACAAAAATTCCAACTTTTCTTTTTCTACACTTGGCTTGTTACGAGCTCCACATGCTATTAAGCTAAAGTGCATTTGTTCTAAAGTCTCATCAATCCCTTCTATGACCCTATTACAAAACGGATCAATTAGACTCGGCACCACCACCCCAATAGTAAATGTCTTATTCGTTTTTAGTGCTTTTGCTGTGTAATTTATTTTAAAATCTAGTTTTCTAATCGTTTCTTCCAGTAATAATTCATTTTTCTTTTTAAGTTTTCCCCCATTTAAATAACGAGATACCGTCCCCACCGAAAGACCCGACTCTTTTGCTACATCTTTAATCGTCGCCATACGCACCTCTCTTTTGAAACGTTTCATTTTTGGTGTATAACGTTTTCTTGATCTTATATTAGTATACGAACTCTCTTTTGTCAATATTTTATCTTAACAACTATTGGTTTTTCTCTTTTCTACCGGCATATAATTAAACTTCCATTTATTATATAATAGCAGGAGCAACTACTAAAAAGGA
>CAZBAL010000059.1:0-5355 GCA_964489735.1 uncultured Clostridia bacterium
TCTCATTGTCTTACTCACAACTGAAGTCACGAGTGTGCGACAATAAATTAATCAAATTCTTCTTTCGGCATATTCAAGTCTATATTAACCGTCTTCTTTGACAGAGGATCCATCTTGATTTTCTTTGAAGTTTTGCCATCTTCACTAAACTTAGCAATATCTTTTATTCCATACTTAAGAGATTCATCTTTTTCTCTATCAAGGTCATCATATGTCACTAATCCATTGGAATTTGTAGTTGAATTTGTAAGATCCAGCTGGAACTCCGCAGTTTCTGAAATCGAATTGTAGACATCAATTGAAATAGTCTGCTTCTGTTCGGGCTTCATTCTCAAATTAAAATATGTTACATCTTTATCTATCTGATTATTTGGAATTTTTGTGTCAACGGAAAATCCGACATTAGTAGCTAAAGAATCAGTTATAAAGACAGTGCTACTAACCATTAAAGCCATGATTAGCATGATAACTCTAGTGCAAACTCTCTTTACCATCACTTTTTACCTCTCTTATTAAATTAGGCATATTTATGCCCCAAAATTAAAAAAATATAAATAAACTAAAATAAAAATACATGAACAGCAACTAGTGTCGTTCATGTATAATTATTTTATTCATTAGGAACATTCGATAATGTCCAAGTTATTGCTGCTTTGTGAGAACCAACTTTTTCAGTTCCTTGTACTGTATTCAGTTTTATATTGTCTTTATTCCAAACAACTAGCGAAGTTCCCTTCCCTGTATTCTCAGCTGCATTTGCTATAAGTTCAGAAGCACCGCCACTCTCAAGAGTAATATCCGTATTTGGCTCTGCTTTAGTTGAAACATTTCCTATTGCATTTTTTACTACTGCATTCTTTAATGTAATGTTGGCTCCAGCTAATGAAGTTCCTTGAGTTCCATTGAATTTGAATTCTGCAAGTGAAGCTTTTAGGTTCCAGCCTGACTGATCTCCTCTAAGATCTGTAATCTGAACAAAAGGACTCTTAGTGTGAACTGCATCGTTTAACGATATAGCTCTAGATGCAATGCTAACTTCTCTTTCTCCGAAGTTTAAATTTGTAACATAGTCCAGTGTCAGTGGACCTGTATCACCAGTTTGATTACCTCCACCTGGTAAATCAGTTTCCGGATCTATTGGATTGTTTGGATCTGGATTTTCCGGATCTAAAATATCTTGTGGATTCTCTGGATTTGTAAATGTAATTGTTGCCTCTGATTCAGCTGTTCTTGTTCCAGCACTTTCATCAACCACAATATCTGCTGATGCTATTCCTGACTGAATAGTCAAAGCCAGTAAGGATGCAACAACAATTCCTCTTTTAAAAACCTTTTTCATTTTACTTCTTTTCATCTAATTTCTCCCTTTCATAAATCATTACTTTTATATATTAACGATATTTTTAGTTTATCGGTAATACCTATTATTTTGTTGGAGTATCTTCGATACTCCATAGCAGCTCGGTCTTATATCTTCCGGTCACTATATTTTGCATTTTCTCCTTCGATATATTGACCATAATTCCTTCATCAACATCATACTGCTTCTCTGTTTTATCCGTATCACTTACTGTACCTCTTAAGACCTCGATTTGAGTGGATAAGTCTCTGTATGTATATTCTCCACTGCTGTCTTTTTCTCTGAAAATCAGATTGTCATTATCTAAGAGTCTATACTCATAATTTCCATTTTCTATAACACTATTTCCCTTTAGCTTTATGCTCCAGTTATTAGAGTATTGACCATTGTCATTTTTTCTATTATCTTGTATCATTATCGTCATTCTACCCACTGAACTATTATATGCAGAATGTGATTCAGGATAGCTACATGTTTTTCGTTTTACTAGTATGGAACTGTTATTTATATTTACTATTCCAAAATCAATTATGCTCGGAACTATCAAATCTATTAACTCTTCATCTATCGGTATATCCGGCTCTGGAGGTAAAAGATTTATATACTCCCCTATAGTTATAAAGTCTATATTTGATCTGTTATCCTTTATATACTGAGCCACATTTCTAGGACTCGACTGATTTACATTTATATCATTCGTAACACCATCAAACATCAATTCGCTCTGACTCAGATTCCACCTCTGATCATTGTTGCTATTTCCCACTATATGTTCCTTAGTATTTCCACTGTATTTCAGCATAAATTCCTGACTGTCTTGACTGTACAAATACATAGGAAAAGTATTTGCTGATTTCACATTAAACGCCTTAACATTTTCTGTAATGACCTCTCCAGCTCTGACTTTCATTGCACCTTGAGCACCGTATACCGAAAATACCGTATTACTTCCAGAAACATTGGCAACCGTCTGACCGTAGTTGTCTATACCTATGCCATTAGTTGTTATATCCAATTTTCCTGAACTCTGCATATGTTTGTAGTTGGTGTACATATCTCCAGTTATATTTATTCCTTTAGCACCAGCTGCTGAAGATGAAATATTTATATCTCCATTCTGAGTAAGTATGTATTCGTTAATGCTTGAAAAGCTGATTCCCGCTTGGCTAAATCCTTTTAAATTCAACGAAGCACCGCCAGGTATATTCATAATTATATTAGATGAATTCCCTGTGGAACTATATTTGTATATTCCTGTTTTTCCACCTGTAATATCCAAAATACCATTTATATTAAACTGTATATTTTCATTCCTAGCTCCTTGCGATAAATCAATACAGTTTACTGAACTGGACCCTGTTATACTTGTGCTCCCACCAAATGTTAAACTCGACTGACCTGTTACCCCATTAAGACTTACAAAGCTGTCCATAATGCAGTGTGCTGTTACAGTACCATTTGTAGTAAATGAGCTGTTAGTCCCTCTCAAATTGAACTTAAAATTGGTATTACTTGATCCATTTATTTGAACAGTATTCGCAAACACAGTTGACACACTAGCACTATTTGATAAGCCACTACTGTTAACTAAAATACTATTACAGTCTATTATATTTGAGCCGCTAATACCCTTAACTTGTGATCCTGTCAGATTTACCGTAGTAGCAGATTGTTGTTTTAGAAGAATATTTCCTTCAAAAAAAGCATTATTAATGCTAACTGTACCGCCTGTATTATTGAACAGAGCAGTACCACCACCTACAGTAGATTTCATTCCTACTGCTTCTACTGTTAAGGATCTGCAGTTTTCCATGCTGTGATATGCATTTTTAAAATCTATAATCACATCTCCTGCTTCATTGTCCTTAGTAATCTTTTTACTTCCGTTTACGACTATAGGTGTGTTTGTATCAACACTGAAACTCCTCCCAATAATAACCTCCTGAGTATTAGAGTCCTGCATAGCCTGCCTATATCCAGCTTCATCAATTATGCCATCTGTATCTCCCAATAGGGAGTTTTTTTCACCATCAGCCTCTGCTTTCTCATCATCGCTCAACTCACTATCTTCTGAATCAATCTTGATTTCTTCTGTTGAATTGACATCGCTTTTTATTTCATTCAGACTCTCTTTATCGTTTATACTGTTTAGGCCATCTACAACTTTTTCTTTGCCAATTATATCGTTGATGTCCTTCAACTTTTCTGAAGAGCTTTTATCATTCCCTTTTTCATTCTCTACTTTTTCCATAACTCTTACAGTACTTTCATTTTTAGGACTAACTGATATTTCAGGAGCAGTTGGCTCTTCATTCATGGTATCTATATCAATTGCTTCGATTCCATATGAACCAGAGATACATATCGATACAGCTATTGCAACTATTTTAAAATACTTAAACATCACTTTCTCCATAATACACCGAAAACCCTTTCAATATTTTTCTATTATTCCCTTAACAATCGTCATTCTATATGTTGAATAAATCTGTTTAGTTTTCAACACATCGTATTAGATTTTAACATACTGTTTTTTTATTTCAAGTGTAATATTAAATTTGTAATAAATTTCCTTTATGATGTTGTGTATTTAAATAATAAAATTTTATAAACTTCAATTCCACTTTATTTTTTGTTTTTCATATCTGTGTTTCCTTTGTAATTACTTTATATTCCAACAAGCTTCTAAATTTACAACATATTTTATTCTAATAATTTAATTTACCTCCTCAATCAATAATTTAGTTTAGAGCTTAATTGACTGATTGTTTTCATAACTGAATCTAAGCTGATATAATATTATTAACGTTATCTTATTGGAGGAAATCATGAAGACAAAAATAATAGAAAACTCAAAAGTTGAGCAATATATACCAGACTATATACCTGAAAATAAATCTATATGCTTCTTAGATATAGAGACCGATGGTCTGAGCCATTTCTACAATAAAATAATCTTAATAGGATTAAATATCGTATCAAGAAAAGGTTCAAAAGTGATACAGCTTTTTTCAGACCTTAATACTCAATCAGATGAAAAGAAATTACTTATAGAGATGAACAGAATTCTAAATAGTGAAAATATCAGTGTAATCTACACATATAATGGATCAACCTTTGATATGCCATTTATAATAAAAAAGTTAAATTACTATAAAATCAATAATAGCTTTCTCAATATTCCACATATAGATCTTATAAAAATAATTAGAGCGAATAGAAATTACCTGAAACTTGAGAACTGTAAACTTAAGACAGTTGAAAGGCTTTTAGGGATAAATAGAGAAGATACAATAAGTGGAAAGGAAAGCGTACTTCTATACAATGAATATTTGAAAACGAAAAATAAAGGAATTGAAAATACAATATTAAAGCATAATTTTGAAGATATTCTATATTTAAGCAAGATTCTGAAATTAGAGGACAGCTTGAGAAGTGAAGAGAATACAATAATATCAATCGAATCAGATAGCAGGTCAGAAAACACTGTCACTCTTTTAGAAATGATGAATGTTAAATTAAGAAACGAAAACATAAACATCAAAGCTAAGCTTCTCGGATCTACTGTGCCCTGTCAAATATTTGCTGAATCTTACACTCTAAATATTGATACAAAAAACAGCACAGTTGAACTAACTCTTTCAACAAGCAGATGTAAAATCAGCTCTGATGGTGTGGGACAGTACTTCGATCTTCATACCGAAAATATTAACCTGTACAATCTATCACAAACTAAAAACAACTATGGACTAGGGCTTCCTGAAAATATTATGCTGCTCTCAATTGATGATAAGATACTTTTAGACAATATAAAAAACCTCTTGATTTCAATAATCAAGAGGTAATAAATGGAGCGGGTGAAGGGGATCGAACCCTCGCAACTGGCTTGGAAGGCCAGGGCTCTACCACTGAGCTACACCCGCAGGTTTTTGGTGGATGGGACTGGATTCGAACCAGTGAAAGCGTAGCTAACGGATTTACAGTCCGTCCCCTTT
>CAZBAL010000060.1:0-5250 GCA_964489735.1 uncultured Clostridia bacterium
GATTATCATTTAGGGATTGTCGATAGTAATTATTTATCATAGTTAAAAGATAGGAGTAAATAAGTTCTAGAGTCTTCTTGCTAGGATTCTGGTATAATATAAATAATTATAATAGGTGATATTTCAAAAAAGTATATTTAAATAAAGATACTTTTTTGTGCCATAGAAAGTATATGTTAGGAGAATCCAATGATTCGTATAAAGCTAGAACTTGAAGATGAAGGTATACAGTTTCATTATAATTTTGCAACGGCACTTCATGGATTAGTAATAGAGAATGTACCCAGTTCTGAAGTTGATGAGTTTCATGAACTCCAGATAAAACCGTTTTCTCAGTATTTGCAGATAGAAAAAGAAAAGGCTGTGTGGAATGTTCAGGCTCTTGATAAAAAAACAGGGAAATGGTTTATGGAAAAATTTATGGATGAGGATTTTAGGGAGATTTTCTTAGTAAATAAAGAGAGAAGAATAAAGATTGTCAGCAAGGGATTAGAGTCTTTTAGCTATGATGATTTACTAAATAAATACTACTTTGCAAGGGGACAGCGTCGAATATGTTTGAAGTTTATCACACCTTGCAGTTTTAAGAGAGAAGGAAGTTACATGATCTTTCCAGATATTCGGCTAATTTACCAAAGTCTATTAAATAAATTTAATCAGTTTGCAGAAGAGACTTTAATTGATCCAGAAGATGTTATCGATGATCTAGTGAAATATACAGTTATAAACAATTATAGACTCAGGAGTACAAGGTATTTTATAGGCAAAAGCAAGATCCCTTCATTTGCAGGAGAGCTGTCGTTATATATTAAGGGGCCAGACCCTTTGGTGCAATTAGCGAATTTGCTGTTTGGGTTTAGTGAAATGTCTGGGATAGGAGTGAAAACTGCTCTAGGAATGGGTGCGGTTTCTTGGGTTAATTGGAAGAAGGGACAAGAATGAGAGAAGAGAAAGCGAAGATCGTTATAGGAGGATTATTGCATGATATCGGCAAAGTGATCTATCGAAGCGGAATTATGAAAGAACATTCTGATTCGGGGGTAGAGTTTTTGAAAAAGAATCGCATTTCCGATTCGAAAATACTAAATCAAGTTAAGTATCATCATGCGAAAGCTTTGAAAAATGCAAAGTTAGAGAAACAGGATCCTGCCTATATTACATATATTGCAGATAATATTTCTTCAGGTACAGATAGGAGAAAGAATAAAGAAGAAAAGCAAGGGTTTGATAAATATACTCCATTAGAAAGTATTTTTAATAATATAAATTTTAATGAAGAAAAAAGATATTATCCATTTCATAATTTTAATAATCAACAAATAATATATCCATATAGAGAAAAAAGAAAGTTAGAAGCGGATGATTATACACTAATTGTGCATCAGATCGAAGAAAATATTAAGCAGCTTGAATGGACAAAAGAATATTTAAACTCGCTATTAGAAGTACTAGAAGAAACACTATCTTATGTGCCGGCATCGACAGATCGTTCAGAACTAGGGGATATTTCTTTGTTTGATCATATGAAGCTTACGGCAGCTTATGGAGCTTGCATATATGATTATCTTATAGAAGAAGAGATAGAGGATTGGAGAGAGGAACTATTCTTAGAAGGAAGAGGTTTTTTAGAAAAAGAGAGCTTCATTTTGTATTCTTTTGATCTTTCAGGAATTCAAAACTTTATATATAATATCGCTACAAAAGGAGCTTTGAAAGGTCTTCGCTCCAGATCGTTTTATTTAGAAATGCTAGTGGAACATTTAACGGACGAGCTGTTGGAACGGTTAGAGTTATCGAGAACAAACCTAATTTACTCAGGGGGAGGACATGCATACCTGCTGCTATCTAACACATCTAGGACTAAAAGTGTTTTGGAGACTTTCGAGAAAGAGATTAACAACTGGTTTTTGAAAGTTTTCGATATTCAAATTTTTTATGCACAGGGATGGTGCTCTTGCAGCGGTTCTCAATTAATTAATGAACCTAGTGGAGCGTATAGGAAAGTATTTCAGAAAGTAACCTCTATGATATCCGAGAATAAACTAAATAGATATGAAGCAGCTACTCTTATAGAACTTAATAAAAGAGACAGAGAAGACGGCGAAAGAGAGTGTAGTGTCTGTCATCGAATTGATTTATTAACAGATGAAAACAAGTGTCAGATTTGCAGTAATTTTGAAAAAATATCTAAAGGAATTATGGAGGACAACTTTTTTGGGATCTATCAAGAAACAGAAAGTGTGAACTTACCATTGCCATTGGATGTGAAAATGGTTTCATTAACAGAAGAAGCATTAAAGAGAGACTTAATACAAGGGAACCAAAAATATATTCGTGCTTATAGTAAAAATACAGGCTTTACAGGAAAATCGTTAGCTACCAAGTTATGGGTTGGAGATTATTATAGCGATAATGAATTTCAAAAGTTGGCAGGAAAAGCGACAGGAATTAAGAGAATAGGAGTTTTGCGTGCGGATGTTGATAATTTGGGTCATAGCTTTGTAAGAGGTTTTGAACAGAAAGATGGATCGGATAATTATACTACTTTATCTAGAACTGCTTCTTTTTCAAAAAAAATGAGCATCTATTTTAAAAATAATATTAACTTATTGTTGGAAAAAGGAGACTATTTTTTAGATCCTAGAGAAAAAGGTCGTCCTCGTAATGCGGCAGTTATTTACGCTGGGGGAGATGATCTGTTTATCGTAGGATCATGGGATGATATTATAGGGTTTTCAATTGATTTATATAACAGTTTCAAAGAATACTCAGGAGGAACACTCACTTTTAGCGGTGGAATAGGAATTTATCCGCCTAGCTTTCCTGTTTCAGTAATAGCCAGAGAAACAGGCGACTTGGAAGAAAAAGCAAAGGATTTTGACGGAGCAAGCAAAGATTCATTATGTTTATTCCATGAAGATCATTGTTTCCATTGGGGGTATTTTATAGAGGAAGTATTAGAGAATAAGTTCAAATCAATTCAAGAGTTTTTTGATCAGTCAGAAGAAAGAGGAAAAGGGTTCTTGTATAAAATATTAGATTTATTTATACAAAGGGAAGACAAAATAAATCTTGCTCGGTTTGCATATACAATAACTAGATTAGCTCCAAGTGAAAATGCGCCTGAGATTAATAAGATTCAGTTTAGAGAGTTCTCTAAGAAAATGTACCAGTGGATGAAAACAGAAGAAGATAGCAAAGATGTAATCACAGCATTAAATATATATGCTTATTTAAGGAGGGAAAGAGATGATATCTCTTAATCAAAAGAACTATGTAAAGGAAGCTGAGGATGTAATATTAAATCTAAAAAGAAATAACTACAACAAAATATATTTAACAACCTCTCAACTAAGAAATGTTTTGGCGAAAGTTTCTTCGATTTATATCGATGTGAATCAAAATAGAAATGCAGTCCTAACAGATAAGAATCAAGCCGATATACAATATCTTAAACTCCAGATCGTTTATGCAAGCGGACGAGACGAAAAAGGAAATGTAAGGGACTTTGTAGAAAAATCAAAAATACTAAAATACATTGATGAGATAGGGGATAGCAAAGAAGACTTTTTATTATTTGCAAGATATATGGAAGCATTAGTGGCTTATCACAAGTTTCAAGGAGGACAAGAATAAAATGGCATATGCAAAGATTGAAATCACAGGGACGATAAAGGTAGTGACTGGAATGCATATTGGAACAAACAACAGTTACTCAGCGATAGGAGCCATTGATTCTCCTGTAATTAGAGATACCTTAACAATGCTTCCGATGATTCCAGGAAGCAGTATAAAAGGGAAAATGAGATACTTATTATCTAGAAAATATAATGATGGATTTTTTTCGAAGAGTCATGATGAAGATCCAAAAGAAGTGAGACGATTATTTGGTTCTTCTGAAAAAGATAACGAAGGCAGGATTCATAAAAGTAGATTAATATTCCATGATGCGATCATTTCAAATAATGATGAATTGATTAGTATGGGTGTTTCCTTAGCGACAGAAGTTAAAGTAGAAAATTCAATCAAGAGGATGACAGCAGTAGCAAATCCACGCCAAATTGAACGAGTTATCGCAGGGGCAGAGTTTCCCTTATATATTATTTACGAACTGACTGATGAGAATGCTGCAGAGGATTTTCAGCTGATAAAAGAAGGATTCGACCTTTTACAATATGATTATTTAGGCGGTCATGGTTCTCGGGGGTATGGGAGAATTAGAATTGAAGATCTGGATCTTAATGTAGTTATCGGAGAGATAGATGAAGATCTAGAAGAGCAGTGCCGCGATTGTCTTGGAGTATAATGATGAACTATAATATCTGGAAGTTATCTTTTAATACAGGTGTTCATTTAGGAGAAGGGCGGTTATCCGATAGCGGCTCGTCTATATCAGCGGATACACTTTTTTCAGCATTTTGCAAAGAAATCCTTTCCTCTATGGGCGAGGAGAAGTTAAGGGCTTTCGTAGAGGAAGTAAAAGAAGGCAAACTAAAATTCACAGACTGTTTTCCCTACAAAGGAAATAGTTATTTTTTACCAAAACCTTTATTAGCAGTCAGATTTCCTGAAGAAAACTTTATGAAGAACCGCAAGATATTGAAGAAAATGCAGTATATAGATGTTAAGGAATATGCTAGTTATTTAGAGGGGGTAATTGATTTAGATCGTTATGAAGTACCAACTTTTGGCAAAAGCGAATTAAAGGTTAGTAATTCTATTGAAAAAGGGGAAGCAACTCCTTACCATATAGGCGTTTTTCACTTTTATAAAGATTCTGGTCTTTACTTTATTAGTGCAGATAATAATAGCATAGCCTTTGAAATTTTCATGGAAGTTTTAGAAGGAATTGGGCTTACAGGGATAGGCGGTAAACGCAGTTCTGGCCTTGGGAAGTTTGACATTATTCCAGGAAATAATGACTTGCTAATAGAAAAGTTAAAAAATTCAACAGGCAGTAATTTTATAAGTTTAACAACCTCTTTTCCGAAAGAAGAGGAAGCGGAAGTACTGAAAGAAGCTAAGTATATTCTAAAAAGAAGAGGAGGTTTTATATCCTCAGAAGAATACTCAGAATCCCCTGTTCGGAAAAAAGAATTCTATAGCTTAGCAGCAGGATCTGTCTTTAAAAGGGAGTTTGAAGGGGATGTATTCGATGTATCAAGAGGCGGGTCTCATCCAGTATATCGTTACGGAAAACCCATCTTTATGGAGGTAGAATAATGGACTTTCTAGAAAACTATAGAGTAA
>CAZBAL010000061.1:0-5091 GCA_964489735.1 uncultured Clostridia bacterium
GGAGAAACTATAAATATAACTGTGGACAAAAGGGAGTCTAATAGATATTAAGGAGGATGTAATGAAAAGACAGGTAATCATATATCTGACATTGGTGATTTTCTTTTTAGGAACTTATATTTTTCAAGCTTCAAAAGGAGAAGGAAATGTCAGTAGTAAAAGTTTAAAAATAGGCTATTTTCCAAACTTGACACATGCTCCGGCACTTATAGCTAAGAATCATAAATTGATTGAAAAAGAGCTAGGAGAAGATGTTAAAGTCGAATGGAAACAGTTCAATGACGGACCAGCTGCAATGGAAGCAATTTTTGCTGGAGAGATTGATTTTTCATATATTGGACCAGGTCCGGCAATTAGCGCATATATGAAGTCGGGTGGAGATGTGGCAGTGGTTTCAGGTGTAACGGAAGGTGGCGCTATTTTAATAAGTGGTAAAGACTCAGATATAAGTAGTTTGAGTGATTTAGTCGGAAAAAAGGTTTCAGTTCCTAAAACAGGAAGCACTCAAGAGGTTGCATTTAGAGGAATGATGGATTCGGAAAATATGGAAGGAATAGATATAGTTCAAGGGAAAAATGCAGATGTTGAAAGTTTACTGGATAGAAAGGATATAGACGCAGCATTTATTGTAGAGCCTTGGGGATCTCTTATAGAAGAAAAAGGAGATGCAAAAATAATAGTAGACAATGATAAAACCTATAAAGGTGGAAAGTATCCTACAACTGTTCTGATAGGAAGAAAGGAGTATATTGAGAAAAACAGGTCGATTTCTGAAAAGTTTTTAGCGGCTGAGTTTGAAACAGTTGAGAGAATAAATAGAGATAGAGAGTGGGCAGTTAACACACTGATTGAGGAGATGGAGATACTCACTAAAAAGAAGTTGAGTGATGGATTAGTAAAAAAAGCTTTCACTAGAATGGTATTTACTAATGAGATAGACAAAAAAGATCTTCAGGATATGCTCAAAATTCAGAATGAATCAGGAATGATTAAAGAGAGAGATAATTTGAATAATATTATTTTAGAAACTGACAAATAATATATGGAAATAAATACAGCAAAACGATTTAAAACTGTGAAATAGTACTCTGTTCAGTTGACAAATAGCTGTACATATTTCAGATAAGGAGGATGGATATGAGTTTGGAGATTAAGAATATTAGGAAGTCTTTCTATAGAAATGGCGAAACAGTTCAGCCTTTAGAAAATGTAAACATTGATATTAAGGATGGTGAATTCGTATGTCTCTTAGGGCCATCCGGATGTGGAAAATCAACTTTACTAAATATTATAGCGGGTCTTATAAAACCTGATAGTGGAGAAATAATACTAAATGGAAAAGCTGTAAGGGGACCTGGTGTAGATAGAGCTGTTATGTTTCAAGAGTCAGGTCTGTTTCCTTGGCTTACAGTTTTGGAAAATGTGGAATTTGGAATGGAGGCTGCAGGTATTTCTAAAGTTGAAAGAAGAGAAAAAGCGGTTCAGTATCTGAAGATGGTCCATCTTTCAAAGTTTAAAGATGCGTATATACATCAGCTTTCGGGTGGTATGAAGCAGAGAGTCGCTTTAGCACGGGCATTGACTTTAGATTCAGATGTTCTTCTCATGGATGAACCATTTTCAGCTCTTGATAGTCAGACAAAAGGTATTCTTCAGCAAGAAGTACAGAGAATATGGTGGGAGACAGGGAAAACCATTATCTTTGTAACTCACAATGTAGAAGAGGCTGTACTATTGGGGGACAGAATAATATTGATGTCATCTCATCCGGGAAGAGTTAAGGAAGATATAGATATACAGCTTGCTAGACCGAGAAAAGAAGGAGATTCTGATGTCAGATATATTCAGGCAAAAATTATAGATGAGCTGAAAGAGGAGGTGGAAAAAGTTGCAAAAAAAGAATTTGACAATGAGTGGAGTCTTGAAAAAGATACTATTTTATATAACTTTGATAATAATTTGGGAGCTGGTATATAGACTGGGTGTTGATGTATTAAAGATATGGAAACCTTACTCATTTCCGTCGCCGCTTAACACGGTTTCAGCATTAGTCAGAATTGTGAAAGATGGAAGTCTTTTTACAGGCATATTTTATAGTGTAAGAAGGCTTATAGTTGGTTATGCAATATCAGTTATTACAGGACTTTTTCTGGGGTTCATCATTTATAGATTTAAAGTATTTGGTGAAAAGTTAAAACCTCTCATTTTAGGTCTGCAATCACTGCCTAGCATTTGTTGGGTGCCATTTGCATTACTCTGGTTTGGAATAGGTGAAAAAGCAATTATTTTTATCATAGTTCTGGGATCTACATTTTCAATAGCCATATCAATATCTGAGGCTATAGCAAATGTTTCACCGTTATATATTAAAGCAGCAAAAACTATGGGAATAAAACATAATGGAATTGGATCAAAAAGTCTATTCAGAAAAGTAATTCTGCCTGGAGGACTTCCAACAATTCTCTTAGGACTTAAGCAAGGTTGGGCGTTTGCTTGGAGAGCACTTATCTCAGGAGAGGTCATAGCATCCAGAACAGGTCTTGGATATATTCTCATGGTGGGAAGAGACTTTCAGGATATTGGACAGGTTGCAGGAATTATGGTTGTAATCATAATAATCGGTTTAGCATTGGATAAATTGTTATTTAATAGAATAAATAAAGAAATTATATATAAATGGGGGTTAGAGTAAATGGATCATTTAGATAGATTAGAAGCACAAAGCATCTATATATTAAGAGAAGCATATAAAAAACTAGGTAAGCTAGGAATGCTCTGGTCGATAGGAAAGGATTCTACGGTAATGCTATGGCTTGCACAGAAGGCGTTTTTTGGGCACTGCCCATTTCCTTTGATACATGTTGATACGAAACATAAAATTCCAGAAATGATAGAGTATAGAGATAACTTAGCTAAAGAGCTCAATCTTAATTTAATAGCTAATACGAACGAAGAGGCAATAAAATCTGGAATGGGTCCTCATGAAGGGAGACTGAAGTGCTGTAAAGCTCTTAAAACTGATGGACTCAATCAGGTTGTAAAAAATCATCAGTTTGATGGGCTTATACTGGGAATAAGAAGAGATGAAGAAGGAAGCAGATCTAAAGAGAGAGTTTTCAGTGAGAGGACAGAGGAATCAGAGTGGAATTATGCAGATCAGCCTCCTGAACTTTGGGATCAATTTAAGACAGATTTCAAAAAAGGAAATCATATTAGAGTTCATCCGATACTTCATTGGAATGAGATAGATATTTGGGAGTATATAAAGAGAGAGAACATACCTATAATAGATTTATATTTTTCTAAGAATGGTAAAAGATACAGATCTCTTGGATGTGCACCTTGTACCGCTCCGATTGATTCGAATGCTTCAACATTGGATGAAATAATAGAAGAGCTGAAACAGACAAAAGAAACAGAAAGGTCTGGAAGAGCTCAAGATCAGGAAGATTCTCATGCAATGGAGAAACTGAGAAAAGATGGATATATGTAATATTAGTTTTAAGTAGAGGTTTAAGTTACTATTTTTTAATATTAAAGTCTGAGTATTAAACAAGGAGGCGTGTTATGGGTAATGTAAGAGAAAGTTTAAATATAGTAGTTGTTGGTCACGTTGACCATGGAAAGTCGACCTTAATAGGAAGGCTTCTTTATGATACCAAGTCACTATCAGAAGGAGCAATTGAGAAAGTCAAAAAGATTTCAGAAGAAAAAGGAAAAGCATTTGAATATGCATATTTGCTGGATGCTTTTGAAGAAGAACAGAAACAGGGAATTACTATAGACACAACTAGGCTTCAGTTTAGAACTGAAAAAAGAGATTATGTGATAATAGATGCGCCAGGACACAAGGAGTTTTTAAAGAATATGATTTCAGGAGCTGCTTCTGCAGAGGCTGCAATTATCATGGTAGATGCATATGAAGGAGTTAAAGAGCAGTCTAAAAGACATGGTTATATACTTTCACTGCTGGGAATTAAAAACGTATACGTGGCGATAAACAAGATGGATTTAGTAGAGTACTCAGAAGATGTATATAACAAAGTGAAAGATGATTACAGCAATTTTTTAGACTCACTTGGTGTTAGTCCTATAGAGTACATTCCTATATCAGCATATGAAGGAGAAAATATTATTAGTATTTCAGAAAAAACACCTTGGTACAAGGGTAAATCAATAATAGAAGCGATTGATTTTATAGAAAAAAAAGGTGGAATTGAAAAGGGACAATTGAGATTTCCTGTTCAAGATGTATATAAGTTTGATCAGAGGAGAATAATTGCAGGAAGAATTGAGTCTGGAAGTATTAAGGTAGGAGACGAGATCAAGATTCATCCAAATGGAAAGACTACTGTTGTCAAAAGCATAGAGTTTTGGCAGGAAAAAGACAGAAAGTCTGAAGTCTTTGCTGGTGAAAGTATAGGAATAACTGTTGAAGATGAGTATTTCTATAAAAGGGGAGAAGTGATTACGAATCTGTCCGATAGCATAGAAAATAGCAATAGATTCAGAGCTAATGTATTTTGGCTTGGAAACAACAACTTGGTAAAGAATAAGAAATATAAATTAAAACTAGGAACTGCTGAAGTAGAATGTGAAATAGAGTCTATACTGAAATCTGTAGATGCATCGAGTTTGTCGGAGCTCAGTAATGAAAGTGGAATCAAAAGAAATGATGTAGCGGAAGTAATAATAAGAACAAAAGAAGAAATCAGCTATGACTTATTCAGTAACAGCGAGAGTACAGGTAGGTTTGTAATTGTAGATGGATATGATATTTCTGGTGGAGGAATTATATCTAAAGTGGAAAGCAGCACAGCTAATGAGTCTGGCAGTGATATTTTTACAATTAACAATGTGAATATAGACAGGTTCTATTATGTAAATAAATCGGATACTGAAAGAATCAATGAGATAGAAAGAATAGCTATAAGTAATGGGCTGGATATTGAGACTATTGATAAGACTGGTGATTTTGCATATATTGTTGGACAGTTGAACGATGCGGTTAAGTCGAATAGACTTATGGTTATTGTAGAGCAGTAGTTTCATGACAGTAAAGTGAATATTTTAATATTAATGGATTAAATT
>CAZBAL010000062.1:0-4817 GCA_964489735.1 uncultured Clostridia bacterium
CCGCTTTTGCTTTCTTTTGCTCTATTTTCAATAAAAGAACTTTTTTTCGATTCAATATCATAAATTAGAAAGTATGGTGCACGCCCTAAAGTTGTGGAGACCTTTGCTTTTTTATCATTTTTATCTACTGGTATTGCTATTCTCATAATAATCTTCCTTTCTTATGTTATTTTAAATATTTCCTCTGCCTTGGCCTCTACCTTGACCCCTCTGCCTATGTTTATTACAACCTCGACCACATCCATTACCATTGCCTAATCCATCACAAAGACTATACTTACCTCCTTCAATTATGAGGACTTTACCATTTACCAATGATTCTGCTAGCTTTTTTCTAGCTTCTGTATATATTCTCTGAACAGTAGGACGGGAAACATCCATTTGTCTTGCGCACTCTTCTTGGGAAAATCCCTCCAAGTCGATAAGTCTTATGACTTCATATTCATCTACTTCCATATTTATTAATTCCTTATGATCTGAAGATGAACCAAAAGGTCCAAATTTATTATCTTCAGGTAAACTACATACCTTCCTTAATTTAACTGGTCTTGCCACATTATTCCCCTCCTATCCCTAGCAATCATAACCCTCCCTTGATAAAACCCCCTGGCTATAATAGTGCTTTATTTCAACCATATCAGTTACTAAATCAGCAATATCTATTAACTCTTTACTAGCGTATCTCCCTGTCAAGACAACTTCTGTATTATAGTCTTTATTCTTCAATACGTTTAATACCTCATTAACATCTAAAAGCTTAAAATACAAAGCTATAGTGATTTCATCCAAGATAACCAAGTCATACTCTCCACTTGACATCTTTTCATTACATTCTTCCAAGCCATCTCTTGCAGCCTTTATATCCTCATCATTTGGCAAGTTAGTTATAAAACACCCTTTACCTAATTGTTTTATTTCAATATTATCAAAGTATTCAACAAGTCTTGTTTCCTTGTACTTCATATCCTTAATAAATTGACCAATAAAAACTTTCTTTCCAGATAAGATGGCTCTTACTGCGAGTCCAAAAGCCGCAGTAGTCTTACCTTTACCATTTCCAGTATAAACGCTTATATAACCTCGTTCCATAATTCTCAAACCCTTCTTTTATAAATAAATTCTATATTTAGTAAAATTCTACCAGGGAAAATAGTAACTTCTATCTTCCCTAGCTATTATTAATCTTCATTTTCTGTTTCTATTAGATTTTTTTCCATACTTTCGTCCATTGGATAAGATTCATATATATGAACTAGAATATCCACATCTTCTTCCTTTCATTAGTCCCATTCCTACTGGTCCTCTTCTATTTCTCCCAGCCATATTTTCACCTTCTCTTCTGTCAAACAACCTATTTTTAAGGGTCAAAAAGAGTGTTTTTCCACTATCCTCTCGAGTTACAACCTCACAATGCCTTGATTAGAAAATCTTATTACAATATCCACTTCCTTTGGATATTATATTGACAAAATGCAAACAGTCCTATTACAAAAATTAATAGAATCACAATAGATAGCATAGGTGATAATACGCTTGTATTAAAGATTGCACCATTGAGCAAATCAGTTCCATAAGTCAAGGGCAACAAGTAAGATAATGGACGTAGAAACACTGGCAAACTGCTAATAGGTATGAAAAGAACACATAAAAATAGCATAGGAAATCTAAAGAAGTTAGAGAAGGTCTGCGCCTCAAATACCTCCTTAGCTGATACAGCAATCACTAGCCCTAAAAGTGTAGAAGTTACGGCAATAAGAAATACTGCCAACAGTACCACACCCCAGTTGATTTCGTTAAGAGTTATAAAAAATGCTGCAAAGATTACTGGAACAAAGGCATTGAACAAGCCAAACATAATAGCCCCTGACAACTTGGCAGCTACCATAGTGCTCAAAGAAATCGGTGCCAGCAGAAGCCGCTCGAAGGAACGTCCCTTGCGCTCAAAGGTTATTGTAACGGCTAGCATAGAAGTGGTACCGAATAGTACACTCATGGCCATTAGTCCAGGAAGCATACCCTGGATATCGGACAAATTTACACCTCCGGAGGAGCGAATCAACTGCATCAATGTCCATGACAAGGGGAAGATAATCCCCCAACTAATGTTTGGAGGTTTTAGATAATAGTTTTGGATATCTTTTTTAAGGATGTTCCAGAAGGCAATCCATGTTTTCATTTAACTATTCCTCCTTTTTCTTTCTCTTTTTTGAGTTTAGCAGCCTCAATTCCAGTTATTTTAACAAATACATCCTCAAGTGAAGGTCTTAACTCTTTTGCCTCGTATACAGAAATACCTTTTTTGTCAAAATGTTGCAGAACAGGCAAAAGGGCTATTCGTTCTTCAGAGACAAGGGTCAGCACATGGCCCATCCTAATTTCAACTGTACAGTCACTGAAATATTCTTGGATTTCTTTCTGAAATGGTTGCAAATCACGATCAGCAGTAATCTGAATGGTATATCCGTGTAAAATACTTTCCATCAACTCTGAAACAGTTCCCCTTGCCACAATACTACCATCAACAATAAAAGCAATCCGGTCGCAAATACGTTCAGCATCCTCAATATAATGAGTGGTAATAAATATAGTGGTGCCACCATCTCTTAGATTCAATAGAAGTTGACGAATTTCTCGTGCACTCTCAACATCAATTCCAGTAGTTGGTTCATCCAGAAAAAGAATTGTTGGCTGGTGTATGACACCTGCTGCTATTGTCAATTTGCGTCGCATCCCTTTAGAATATGACTTAAAGGGGCGATTTCCCACCTTGCTTAAATCGAATTGCTCCAATAACTCTCTAGCTCTCTCTTCTCGTGTAGTTTTATTCATGCCATAGAGAGAGCCACAGAAACAAAGGTTATTAAAGCCATCCATTTCATCATAAAGATTACTTTCATCTGGTACAATTCCCATAATTAACTGGGACTTTTTGACGTTTTTTATTGCATCCATACCATCAATGAGAATAGAACCATTGGAAGGTCTTGCAAGTCCTATCATCATGTTGATAGTGGTTGTTTTTCCTGCCCCATTTGGACCAAGAAAGCCAAAAATCTCTCCCCGTTGGACAGTAAGGGAAATATCCTTCACTGCAGAAAAGTCTCCATAGCTCTTACTTAGATTTTTTACAGTGATAATGTCCCTGGTGTTCATAAATCTTTTCTACTTTCTTGATACTTTTCTACACGTTCTGAATCTTCAAAATTACCTTCTACATCTGTATCCAACGTATTACCTGCATTTCTTGATATCATAAAATAATCAATTACTTTAAACGAATATTCTTACAACATATATTCTAGCTTCTTTAATTTTGGCTTCCTATTTAAGGCATTCACCACATAAACCATGATACATCATATCCACATCATTTATTTCCATAGAATATTTTTCTTCAATTAAATTATTTATCTTTAAGTGTTCTAAAATTATTTCCCTATCAACAATATCTTTGACATCTTCACATTTTTCACATTTAAAATGTATATGTAATGGCTTCTTTGCATATATTTTTAATTCATAATAATTAATGTCATCAATTTTAAATTCTGCTAATATCCTTAGATTTACAAAAAGATTTAAATTTCTATATACTGTTGAAATCCCAATCCCCATACAACGTAAACTATCGCTAATACTCTCGGCGCTTAAATGTGCTCCTTCCTTTTTTATAAATTCCTTTAATATTTCACTTCTTTGATCTGTCATTTTGTATCCTGCATTTTTTATCAATTCTTTAATTAATAAATATCTATTTTCTTTATAAAGATTTAAACTCTCCATCTAATCAACACCTTCATAAACAAATTACATGATATAATTACAATTCAAAAACACATCTAGTTTAAAACTATGTTTTGGCCTTATCTTTCTTTATTCTTGTTTAACTATGTAGTCTCACCCTATAAAACTCTAGTGATTAGAATATATTGTTTAAGGTTTACTAAGGAAAATAGAGACTTCTATTTTCCCCAGCTATTATTAATCTTCATTTTTTGATTCATCCAATATATCATTTATCTTTTTAAGTCTAGCCTCAAGTATTATCTTTTCTTTTTCCATTAGATTTTTTTCCATACTTTCGTCCATTGGATAAGATTCATATAAATATGAACCGAAATATCCATATCTTCTTCCGAATCCTACCCCATATCTAGGTCTGCGTCCAAACCTAGATATGGGAGAAAAGTATCCATCTCCACATGGCCCAAATCCCCTTCCTGTCATTGGCCCCACTCCTACTGGTCCTCTTCCATCTCTACCTGCCATATTTACACCTCCTTATTTTTGTTATGGGCATATGCTCCTTATGCTTATATTATATGCGATTATGAACATATGCCAATAACTTTTTTGTATATTTTCATATTAAACATAAAAAATAGCGAAATTTAATTGGTCTTTAGTTGACCTAAACTTCGCCATCATATTCTCTATATCTAATTTTAACTGTAAGCTATTAATATTACTACCATGTAAGCTGTGTAACACTTGAAATACTAAATAAGATCGAGTCAACTAAAACTATCTACACATTGTTCTAAGTATGCATAGTTTTGAATTGAAATAATACTTTGCTTTTAGATTAACAGGAGCACCTCTGAATACAAGAAAACCCACTTCTTCATAATGCTCATATTTTTAATGGACATATTCCCTAGAACAGAAAAAGCATTGAATGTCATATATACATTCAATGCCTCAACTCCTCTATAACCATTGATATCACTAAGTTTTATGCTTTTAAAATCTTCACGATCACCTCAACGTGCCTTGAGGTGACAATAAATATGCCATGAAGACCCAGTGGCTCCTTG
>CAZBAL010000063.1:0-4756 GCA_964489735.1 uncultured Clostridia bacterium
GGCGATGTACTCTGAAAGTTGCAGGTAAATACCTGACCTAACCTTGAAAGTTAATGAAGGATATTCGGTCGCTCCTTATATCTAGCCCATTAATTGTTTGTGACAGAATAAAGACATTTATAGTCTGGCTAAGAGGAAATGCTTCTTTTTGCCTTCTGTTTAGATATTAAGTACACAGTCCAGCTACTAGCCACTCCCCCTTTGTGCTAGTAGCTATTTTTTTACGAATTTTTATACATTATTTGACTAGTAAATAAAATTTATATATAATATATATATAAGAAAAAATAATTGATATTTTATAAGGGGGAATAGCAATATGAATTACAAAGTTAAGCCAATTAGAAAGTATGAAGAGTATGCCGAAAATGAAGCAGAGTGTGCCGATAACGGCATGGAGCTATTATTAAATTCTATTTACGACAACTTTCTAGTTAATGAAATTGATGAAGATGTAGATGAAGAAGATGAATATGGTTTTTATTTATCCAGAGACTACAATTCTAATTATTATAGAGAAGAGCTATTGCAACGTTTAGCATACTCTGGAGCAAAAGAAGAACTAGCCAACACAAAACTATTTAACGGCAATTCTAAGTTTGAACTAGAAGTGAATGACTTGCCCAAAATAATAGAAAAGCATGACATTCGTAATCTTTTTGCTGAAGTAGGTGAGTTATTCGATATGACTAATTTTTATCACTTTGTAGAAGAAAAGAACATTTCTAACTTTCTACAACGTAAGGCTTTGCATATTACTAAAGAAATGACTGAAGAATCCTTTCTTGAACATAGGGGATTTAATGAATATCAGCTATTAGAATATGCCGCTTTTGCTGCGATAAACAATAACATTTATACAGCTATCAATAAGGGCTTAAATGCCACAAACGAAAATGATACAACTATTGAGAGTATGATGCCAGAAACATATCATATACTTGTTAGTCTTTTTAGATATTTTGAAGATATAGCACGTTGTGATTGGGGTACTACACTAAAGGGAAAGAACTTCAAAGAAGTTTATGATGTAGTTGGTAAAAATCGTTACAGCATAGATAGAATTTTTAACGAGGAAGGTGATGTAATTGATGCACTTGCCTATAAGAGAACACTCTCTAACTCTTACTTAGCTACCTGCTATAATATAGAAGAGAATTTTGAAAAATATGTTGCACTTTTTAAGCCAGATGAGCCTACTAACACAAATGGAGTACTAGAAAACAGGGGATATATGCTGCAACTAAATGAAGAAACAGGGCATATCGAGAAAATCTTCTATGTTCACTTAAACTCACGAAAAGTTATGCAAACTATTAATATAGCTGACTTTCAAGAAGAGTATAATAAACTATATACTGCATTAGTAACTCTATATTCCTCTACTATTTTATACCATACAAAACCAGAAACAACAGGAGTACAATCTTTACAGGCTGATACAGAAGAAGAATATATCTCAAACCTTGTGGAAAATTTTAATTCTCCTTATCAAATACTTTTAAATAGAACAGAAGAAGTTAAGAAGATTCATCAAGCTCTTGATTTAAGTAGTTTGAGATTTGAGCCTGATACAGCACTTACCTACGCAGAAGTTACCTTCTCCGACTTCTCTCATATACTGACTGATGAAAATTCTGCGATGCCGTTTAAGGCAAGAAAAAGATTTTACACTCGTGAGTTCATGAAGAAAAGAGATAGTATTAATTTTAATATCACTGAATCAGAAATAAATAAACTAAATTCTATTAGCAGTCTAGTTAAGCAAATAAAATTTATAATGGATATTTTCCGTAGAAGATGGCTGAATGCCGACTCATTGGCAGTGCTTATATCTGCAGACCATGTAAATAGACATACGACATCAGATGCGAGGAAGATTATAGAAAGATTATCTTCTACTCACAAAGCCTTTAAGGAGATAGAGATTCCAAATGCCAAATTAATGATGGAAGAAGTACTGAAGATACTGAAACGTAAATCTAGTTGGCAATTAGATAATTTGGAAAAGAGCTTTTCCAAAATATCCTCGAACGTACTGTATAAAGACACAGTTAAATGGATTTTCTCTTTAGAAGCACAAGATATACTAACTGCTTCAGTTAATGACCATGACTGGTCTAGTTGTCACGCGTCATCCTATGGAAATACACCAATGGCACTAATGTCTAATGGTATAACCTTTGTTATATACGAGGAAGAAGGAGATAAGCTTTGCCACGATATAGACAATAAAACCAAAAGAACTTATGCCCACTATAAAGAAGAACATGGCTCTATGCCGAATGGTGAAGTTAAGCGTACTTTAGTCCTTGAAGGAGCCTATCCAAGAAATTATAATGCGAAGATTCGAGATGCCTTAGTTAATATTATAGCTGAAATAACTGGTAATACAGATATAACTATCAAATATTCAGAAGAAGCTCTGTTCTTTGGTACGGATTATAACTATATTGACAGCTATGGAGAAGACCATGAAGTGCCAGATGACTTCGTTAAATGTGGTTACTACGACTACTTTGAGTCTAACTCGCAAATAGGTTTTCAAGATGGAGCCTATAAAAAATATGAACCCACAATAATAGCTAGGTTTGTGCCGAACTTATCAGACTTGAGTGATGAAATGTATAACTACGATACTGGCAGCACCTATGATTGTTTATTCCGTTAAAAACTGAGAGCGACTTTGCTCTCTTTTTTATAGACTGTGCTGTAACCTTTTTGTAATCTTTTTGTAAGAAATTTGTAACTTTTTATTCCAAGATGAGTTTACAGCACCTATCGTTTATGTATATGCACAAAGAAAGGAAGATTTTATGAAGATTAAGAAAACACACAATTTAATACAAACAGCACTATTAGCATTAACACTATTAGTCGCTAGTCCAACCTTAACAATGGCAGCGAACGCTCCAAGGGAAGAGAAGAGTAATTATACTCTTGCTATGGAAGTTATTCGAGGTGATTGGGGGAATGGACAAAAACGTAAAGATAGCTTGATTAAAGCTGGCTATGAGTATCAACCTATACAGGATATAGTCAATAGCTATAACGGCATATTATATTCTGTTTTCTCAACAGTGGAAAGCAATATAGCTGTTAAGCAAAATGAAACACAGGAAACTAAACAAGTTGAAAATGAGCAAGTTGAAAATGAGCAAATTGAAAATGAGCAAGCTGAAAACAAGAAAGTTGAAAATAAGAAAGTTCAGTCTAGCTATTTATACTCACTAAGAGATTTACAATTCCATGGTGTAATTAACTGGAACGGCTACAAGTTTACTTACTATTCACAAAGAGTATAATGCTCCGACATTACAGTGATGTGATGTTCGCTTTGCGAAAATGCTAGTAAAGCCTAAAGCTCTTTCAACCAAAACGGAATAGGAAACTATATACGGCACGTTGGGAAACCTGAAAAGATGAAAGAGATGTTGATAAGGTTAAATCCTAAGTTGACTAAAACAATGGCTGTTTAGCAGGAGAGTTCCTTTAAAATGGAAATATCCTCAACGACTAGGGGATTGTGTCCCCGTAAGGCTCAAGTGAGTCTGAAACAAGCAATTACTGTTTGTATAAAACAGTAAAACAAATAGTCTTCTCTCATATGAAAGTATGAGCTGTTTATATAAACAGTATGTGTACTAACGACACACATAGAAAACAAGGTACTTCCGGGTGGTGGACTTCGTATTCCCGGCAGACACGTGAATGCAGATGGTTATGTGGCAGATAAAGATGGTTATATCGTACTAGCTAATGATGCCCCAAAAGGAACAGTAATTCCAACTCCATTTGGCTATATGGGCAAGGTTTATGACAGAGGAACTTACGGTAATCATTTTGATGTATATACGAAATAAAATTCAGAGATAGGCAAATAAGCCTATCTCTTTTTTTGTTAAAAAAATAAACATCTTGACACCAAGCATAAATTTCTGTATAATAATAGTAGGAAGAAAAACAAGGAGGATTATAAAATATGAATTATTATTTAGTTGAACTAGAATACTATCAAGGAAGTAAAACACATAGAACTGTTTTTTACTTTATGGAAAAAGATGAGCCAGAAAAGATTTGGCTTATTCTTCAGTTGTATATGCAAGAAAAATTTGGTTATTACTTAGACTTAACAAAAGGTCTAGAGCCTCAGTGGAGTGTATTCATCACTAAAGTAGACATACCACCACAAGGAGTGGACAAGATTTTTGTCGCAGATTTACTAAAAAAGGAACTAGATGACGCCATGGATGATTTTCACGCAATAGAACTTAACTGGAGAGAGCGTTAATGTTTTATATATTGGGGTTAAGTGGCAAACGTGGCTCCGGCAAGGATACTTATGCCAATGAAATTATAAGGCAGTTTGACGGCATGGTGTACGTTACTTCATTTGCCGAACGATTGAAAGTAGAACTCGAAGGCTTTTTACTAGACTATAGTAATCTGAAGAAGGCGGGACTAGAACCCGCCAAGACTCTATGCGATATATATTCATTAGATATGAAAGAGTTTGAACAATTAGAAACTATCATACTAAATGCCGAGGAATATCCCGATATCGACATCTATAAGCGTAGCAATGCCACTAGACAGCTTTTACAAGTGTACGGCACAAACATTGTGAGAAAAAGGAACCCTGACCGTTGGCTTTACCCCATAGAAACTAATTTCTCATACTACTCTAGGTCTTTATCAAATCTTGAAGAAGGACTAGACTTTTTAATACTGGTAACAGATGTTAGACATATTAACG
>CAZBAL010000064.1:0-4558 GCA_964489735.1 uncultured Clostridia bacterium
TTACATAAATCATTTTTTCTGATATCATTATCTTCGCCTCCTCCATCTATTTCTATTTTATAGAATCAGTAGGACATGCTTCAACACACTTTCCACATTGAAGACATTCATTCTTAATTATAAGAGGATAGTCTTTTTTATCTTCCCAAATAAAAGCATCTGCTGGACAAACTCTAACACATTTACCACACTTTATACAACCATCATTATAGACCCTATATGCTTTCTTATTAAACTTAGAAAAAATAGATAGTAAACTACCATAGGGACAAAGATACCTATGCCAAAATTCTGGCCTGTAAAAGTAGGTTATTATTAGCCCTAAAGAAAATAGGACTGGCAATACTGGCAACTTCTTACCTGTTTTGAAAACTATAACCATAGTTCCTAGAAATAAGGCTAGAATACCATACCTAACAATTGCTTTTTTAAATAGATCTGGAACAGATTTTCTTTTTCTTTTCTTTTTATTTGCTTTACCATCTATTATCTCCATACCAGTGTTTATGGGACAAATATAGCCACAATAAAATCTTCCAAAATAGGTTGATAATAGTAAACTACCACCAAAGATGGCCATCCAAACTTGTACTTTCCCAAGAATTATTAGACTTATAAATAATACTAGGCTAACCCCTTGAACTATCTTCCCTTTTTTCAAGATATATTCCCCCTTCTTTCCTTATTCTTATGGTATCTCCTTATATGCTTCTTTCTTCACCTTGTCACTTACAATGAACCTATCCAAAATCCATATCAAGGCTGGTAGGATTATAAAGGTTGCCATCAGGGCCAAGGATATATTTATTACTGTCATCAGACCAAAATCCTTAAGTATTACAAACTTTGAAGTCATTAGAACACTAAATCCACCAACTGTGGTAAGTCCTGATGCTAGTGTTGCCTTACCTATAAACTTTATAGTAGTAAAGAGAGCCTTTCTTTTATCTTTTCCTTCGTTTCTCTCTTCCAAATACCTTTCAAGTAACATTATGGTCATTTCAGTTCCCATCCCTAAGACCAAGGCTCCAAGGGTTGCTGTTATTGGAGTATATTTTAATCCTAGTAGGTTCATAATGCCACCGGACATACCTACTATTAGGACAACTGGAAGTACTGCTACAAGGGCCTTGAAGAAGGATCTATAAAGTATTAACAGGGATAGAAATACTAATCCTAAACCTATAATGGTCATTCTAAACCTACCATCTGTTAGTCCCTTAACCATTTCAACATCTAAAACAGATTTCCCTGTAATTGATGTCTTTATAGGGGCATCTTCTAGCATAATCTTCATATCTTCCACAAACTCTTGTAACTCTGCTGTTGCCATATGTTCTACATTCATAAGAATAACAGCCTTATCCTTCTCATCGCTAATAAACATCCTTCTTTGGCTTTCTGGTATGTCATTATCTATAATCTCCAGATATTCATCAAAGTTTATTTCTTCTATATCAGAGAAGTTTTCTACAAGATTATCTATATATTTGATATCTACAATCTTATTTGAAAATTCAGCTCTTGCTTGCTTGCTTATGTCTCTCATCCAGCTGAGATTGTCTTCAGTAAGAAGTTCTTCGTCTTCCATAAATATAACCATTTGATTTGTAGATCCTACAATATCCCTAATATAGTGAATATCATGAAGGGCATCCATATCTTGGGGCATAAAGGTTTCTATATCTGTTTCTACACCTACCTTCGTATCAGCTATGAGCCCGAAGGTAGCCAGGCCTATGGCAATTATTATTATTAGAGGTGCTAGTTTTATAACTGAGTTTACTGTAAATCTTAAAAACTTATCTATTGGGCCTGCCTTTTCATAGTCTTTAATTCTAAAATCCCTAGCCTTTGATGCCACTGTATCCCTAGCACTAAGAACTGGCATTAGTAAAAAGATACTTCCTATAAAGGAAACAATAACTCCTATGGTAAGCATCTTTCCAAAATCTTGTATCATAGGTACTGGGGATGCAAAGAGGGATACAAATCCTAATACTGTAGCTAGTACAGCTACACCTACAGCCTTACCAATTTGTACAAGGGTTGTTTTTACGGAATGCTCTTCTTCGTATCTATTTTGAAATTGTATAGAATAGTCTATACCTAGCCCAATTAAGATGGGAAAGACTGCCATGGAAACCATGGTCATGGAAACATTTAAATGTCCCATAAGTCCTAATGTGGCTATTACAGATACAAATATTATTCCAAGACTTAAGGCCCTCCATCTAACCCTAAAGACCAGGTTAAGTATTATAAGCATCAAAGCTACTGCTGAAGCAACCATTATTATCATATTAGATTTCATCTCTGTTCTTAGGGAGGAATCCAATACAGGTTTTCCTGAAACTATGAAGTTCACATCAAAGTCTTCTGCTTCCATAGCATGGGAGACTTCATAAAAAATAGAGTCAATCTCACTATCTTCTAGGTTTCCTTTTAACTTAATCATTATCATCATATGATTTTCATCGATTATGGTATCAGAAAATATATCTCTTAAATTTCCATCTTCATACAAAATATTTTCTAATTCTTTTTGATTGTGGGGAAAATATGGAATCATCATTCCAGATTTTTCATGGAAGGTCTTAAGTCCACCACTTATTTTACTAAGGTTTTCACCCATAGTAATAAATCCATCTGACATTGTTTTTAACTCATCCGGTGAAATACCGCCTGATAGATTGTCTTTCATAGCTGAAACTTCTTTTTCTATGTTTCCTTTTAAAGAAGAAAAAACATTTGAGCTATCTGGAAGTATGCTTCCACCTGCTGCCATTTGAGAGAGGCCCTTACTTAAATCACCTAAGTTTTCTCCCATAGTAATAAAACCATTTGACATTTGCTTTAGTTCTTCTGAGGATATCCCATCGCCAGATAAAGCTTTTTTCATTTCTTCTAACTCTTGCTTTAGTTTTTGACCAATATTGTTAAGTGCCTGAGAAGTATTTTCATTACCCTGTGAAAGCTTTCCTGTATTCTCTGACATCATTGATAAACCTGCAGAGCTTTTATCTATATTTTCTGCAAACATATTTAGTTGTTTATAAAGCTCAGGATTGCCTTTCATCTCTTCTGCCATTTGTCCTAGCTGTCTTGATATTTCCTTTAAGCCTGCTGAAGAAGTATCCAATCCACCTCCCAGTTCTGTTACACCTTTTGCTAAATCATCTTGACCACTGCTAAGTTCATCAAATACCTTTGAAATTCCTGATAATTCCTCTAACTTTTCTTCTATCATCTTTGGATTAGGTATATCTTTACCGGCTAACTCACTGCCTATATTACTTAGTTTTTGCCCCATCTCTTCCAACCCATTACCCATGGTCATAAACTTATCTTTTAATTCTTTTTCTTGTTCTCCAGCCATATCATCCATAAGCTTACTTGGATCCATAGATTTCATTAAATTATCAAGCTTTTCTTCTACTGCCTGAGGATCTGGTAATTCTTTACTTCCTAATTCTTGGCCTATTTCAGTAAGTTTATCTCCCAATTCACCAAGTCCATCGCTAATATCTGGTACTTGTTTCTTTATTTCCGTTCCTTGTTTATCTGTTATTTGATGTACAATGCTAGCTGGACTCATAAGAGTAAAAATTCCTTCATTATATTTAAGTCTTTCTTCCACATTCCACATCTTTTTCATATTATCTAACTTTAATAAATCCTCTTCTTCACCTTCAAGTAGTACCATGATGGCATCTCCACCAAATTCCTCCTCCATAGCATAATTAGATATATAGGCTTCATTGCTAGTCTTGACTAGAGTTTCACTACCAGTCGCCATGTTTACCTTTATAGCACCAACTATCATAAGGGCAAATATTATTATAGTTACAAATAAGGTTTTAAAAGGAGTTTTTTCTATTCTACTTCCTATCTTGGAAAATATCTTGTTCATGATAACCCATCCTTCCTTAGATCTTTATTTGGTAATTGTATCTATTAGTTTTTCTACATAAGAATCAATTTCATTATCTTTTATTTTAGGTAGATATAAGAAGGATAAAATACTTCCCATCATTAGTCTTATGGAGAAATCTTCATCTTCTAAGTCTATATCTGTGTCCCTTATGGAATCCTTTAACATTGATGTTATTTGTTTAATAAAGTCAAAATCAGCTACTTCAGGATTTACTTGGCTCTCCATTAAAATTAATTTAATTACTTTATTATGCTGAGAAATGAATTTAATTCTATTCTTTAGAATATATTCTAACTTTTCCATAGGCTCTAAGCCCTGGGACTCTACCAAGGATTCTTTTAAGCTAGTTATTAAAATTGGTTCTATAGCTTCCATAAACATTTGTTTTTTAGAGTCAAAGTATCTAAATAAAGTAACTTCAGATATGTCTGCTTTTTTTGCTATATCTAAAGTAGTTGAGCCATTGTATCCTTTCTCTATAAATACCTTTAAGGCTGATTCTAATATTTGCTTTCTTCTTTCTTCCCTTGTCATTCTTTTATTAGTTTTTTCCATCTATCGCCCCTCCTTATGTTAGTACTTACTTACATATATTATCATAAGAATTTCTTTTGTCAATAA
>CAZBAL010000065.1:0-4537 GCA_964489735.1 uncultured Clostridia bacterium
CGATAATCCTATAGGAGCATAATGAGTTTAGAAAGATAACGGTTTTTCTATAAAATGTTTGTATAGTAGTAAAACTGAATCTGAATTTTAGATTGAGGAGGAATTATATGAAATTTTTAAGAAACATGAACAATAAGGTTCTTAGTGTTGCATTAGCAACTGCAATGGCATTTGGGTTTGCAGCAGCTCCAGTACCAGCATTATTAGAAGTAGAGCAAAGTGTTGTTAAAGCTGCAGAAGTAGGAGACCCCGAAGTAACGGTATTACCAGATCCAGATAAATCTGGAGATGGTGGTGGAACAGGCGGAGGACAAAGTCAGCTGTTAAAAAGAGTTCAAAGTACTACAACTATTTATGATGGTCAGACTATATCTAATAACGGAATAGTTTTAATTGGTTTTAATAAGAATGTAACAAAAAGAAGAAATAGAGAGCCGTTTAATTTTGATGCTATAGATAAAAACTGGAATAAAGTTATAGTTGTACCAGAAAATAGCGACAATCCATTAGTATATGGAGAGAAAGTTCCACAAATCTTAATAGATTATAAGAATGAGAATGATAATACTGGGGATCCATATAATCAAGATAGTTATAGAAACTATATATATCTTAATACGACAAGTTTACCAGCAGGAAGCTATAGAGTAAAAATAAAAACAGGTGTATTTTCGGCAAATGGAGAATATTCAACTGCACCAGATGAATATATTAGTTTTAATATACAATAACATAATAAAAAGTTATAAAAAGGCTTCATCATTATATTTATGATGGAGCCGTTTATATGTAAATAGGAGGATTGAAATGAATAGAAAGATAATTATATCTTTAGTAGTTGCAACAATTTTATCATCAAGCGCTCAGCATATATATGTAAACCCAGTTGCATATGCTGCTGAAGACGTTGATACAGACAAAGAATATACATCAAAATTGAATCCTGTAAAGCCTTCTGAGGCACCGGATGATTATGTGGTGAAGTTTAAGAATGGTGAGTCGAAAGAGTTTATTATGAAAGGACTCAGAATAACAAACAAAAAAGTAACTGATGATATAACAGTATCTGATATGAATGGACTTTATTCTTTATCATTTAATGCAGATTTTACAGAAGTAGACAAAATGGATATATCCTTTGAAGGTTTGCAGTATGCAAAAAAGTTAAGAACTTTAAATGTAAAACATGGTGTAAATGATATAAATTGGATAAATAATCTTTTTAAGCCTGTTAATGATGAGAATATAGTAAATCTAAGTTTAATGGACTTCGGATTTACCGAGATACCAAAATACGAAGGATTCAAAAATGTGACCAGGTTAACCTTATCTAATAATAATATTGAAAGTCTGGAATGCAAAGGACTAGATAATATAACCAATTTAATTATGTCTAACAACAACATAAAAAATCTTAAGGGACTGGAAAATTTCCCTAAAATCACAAGAATAACCATGGATAATAATCAAATAGATAATATAGATGATTTATTGATATATAAAGATCAAATTACTTCAATATCTTTTGCTAATAATAAAATAGGAAATGAAACTTTTAAAAAAGCTTTTAGTGAAGAATATATAAATAATACAAACTCAAGTACGGCTGTTTTTTCATATAATCAAATTACAGATACACAAAGTATATTGAATTTCAAGAGTTCGACTTTTAACAGCCATCTTGGAAAACAGGGTGTATTTAAGATAATTGATACTGATGAATTTGATTTTTCTCTTAAATCACAGAGCAAACTTATATATGATGAAGAAAGAAAACGTGAGGATTTTATAGATGGACTATTTGATATTCAACTTGATGAAACCGACTTGCTAGAAAGTTTAGATAATGATAAGTATAGACTGGTTAACAAAGATGATTTAGTAACAACTGTATATTGGAACAAGAGGTATTATGATGTTAATGGGTACAATCCAGAAGATACAAATCATAAGAATGCACGTTACTTCTCAGGTGCTCTTAATATTATAAATATAGCTCCTTTGATAAATTCTTTAGAGAATGCTAAAAATGACCTTACCGATGAGAGTATTGAAGCAGCTAATGAAAAGTATAATGATATGGCAATTATATCTGAAGCTATTTCGTATGAAGAACTGAACAAGAAGTTAAATGAAGTGAAAAAAGAGATTGATTCATTAAATAATCTAAAAAATGAATATACTAGTATATATAATAATGTTGCTCCTTCAATTGCGAAAGATGATCAGGAAGTTAAATTTGTAGATAATAAGTTGGCTGGTTTAATAAAATATACACTAAAAAAGGAACCGGAAGATAACATTACAGTAGGCGATATGAGAAGTTTAACTGAACTGATAAAGATTTTACCTAGAAATGCAGAAGATGTAACACCAGATTATTTTGATAGATTTCCTTATACAGAAGATATAAAAGTATTACAAAAATATGGTTTAGAAGATTTCAATAAAAGAATCACTAGTCTTGAGGGTCTTCAGTATGCAACTAATTTGAAGCATATTGAAATAGGAGTAGATGGGTCACTTCTTTGGAATAAGTTAGAAGAAAGGGATGAGCTTCTTAAAAGTCCAGAAAAACTACCTGAATTTAAATACACGGGATTTTTGAAACCTATAAGTAACTTAAGTAGTATAGAATATCTAGGCCTAGGTGGGTATGGTATTACATCTAAAGATATATTGGATTTAAAAAATATTGAAATTAAAAAACTTAACCTGATAGAAGCTATGATTGATGACTTAAGTCCTTTTTCTGATATGACTAGTTTGGAAGAACTATATTTGCTTGGTAACATTGTAAAAAGCACTTCTGGTATAGAAAATTTAAAAAACTTAGTTAGACTAGAGTTGGGGAACAATGCTTTAGGCCTTGGAGATACATCAGCACTTGCTAACTTGACTAATTTAAAGTTTCTAAATCTTAGAGGAAATATGCCTTGGGAGGATTCATTTGAAAAAGCGCTTGATATCTCAAGTTTAGAAAACTTAAAACAACTAGAAGAACTATATGTTAATGCTAATGGAATAAAGGATATCACTCCCCTTAAAAATCTAACTAGTTTGCAAAAGCTAGGTATAGCTAGCAATAGAATTACAGATGTTAGTGCTCTGAAAGATATTAATAGAAGAATGGAAAAACTGGATTCAACTTCACAAGTTATTCCTATAGTTCTTGAAGATGGTAGTTATAAATTCAGTATAGATGCAAAAGATTTTAATGGAGAAAGAATTGATATTTCAAGAAGACCATTTGATTTGGAAATATCAAAGTTAAGCGATACGGAGTTTGAATTAAGAAATAAAAACGTAATAAGAACAATAAAGAGTTGGTCTGTACCTAATGGATTCAAAGAAAATTATACTGGTGACATTGTAATTTTAAATAAAAACAAAGTAGAGGAACTGGTTCAGAAAGCTAAGGATGATCCTACACAAAAAAATATAGATCAGGCATTATCTGCTTTAGAGTTAATGGAGCAATTACCTACTCAGAAAAATTATGTAGAAGAACATAAAGCTATACTTGAGCTATTAAGTTCTAAAGTTGAAGCTAGAGAAATAATTCTTGATAAAAATGAAATATCGTTAGAAATTGGAAGTAAAGAAAAACTTACAGCAACAGTATCACCGGAAGATGCAACAAATAAGGAAGTTGAATGGACATCGTCTGATGATACTATAGCAAAAGTAGGTCAAGGCGGAAATGTTCAAGGAATTGCAAAAGGAACAGCGACAATAACAGCTACAGTTAAAGGAACTGATATTAAAGCAACTGCACAAGTAACTGTAACTGAAAAAGAAACACCAGTAGTTCCAGAAAAGCCAACTGCACCAACATTACCAGATCCAGGTGCAAATAGTAACTTGAGCGGATTTGTTTTAGATACAGAGGGATCTACTATAAAAAATGGAGATGTGGATGTACCTACTAATTCATATCTTATGTTTAAATTTACAAATGGAGTAAGCCGTTCAAATGTTTTACCAAAGAATACGGATAAGCTTTCTATTTATGATAAAGATGGAAACAAACTTGATGCAACTGTTAAAGCAGTACCAGATGCAGCAGAAACACCTAGTGAGTACGCAGATAGAGCGGCATTTGAAGATGCGTACAGAAGATTCCTAACTCTTAATGTCAAGGAAGGTCTTAAACCAGATTCAACTTACACGGTTGTAATAAGTCCGGGAGTAGAGGCTAATAATGGCTCAAAAACAGCAGATGAGTATAAGATTAAGTTTACAACAGCTTCAACATCTACTGAAACTCCTGAAGAAGTGAAAGCAGAATCGGTTTCATTAAACAAATCTAAACTTAACTTAAAAGAAGGCCAGAAGGAAAAACTTACTGCAACAGTTTCACCATCAAATGCAGTTAATAAAGACATCGAATGGTCATCATCCAATGCAAATATAGCAAAAGTTGATGCACAAGGAAATGTGGAAGCTGTGGCAGAAGGAAAAGCAACAATAAGGGCTACCGTAAAAGGAACTGACATTTCTGCTAAAGCGGAAGTGACAGTAACTAAAGACACAG
>CAZBAL010000066.1:0-1084 GCA_964489735.1 uncultured Clostridia bacterium
AACAGTTTACTACATTTATACTTAGGAGCTTCTCCTCACTTCATACAATGTAAGAAGGATTTAACTATTAATTTTGAGAACATAGATTTAATCCCAGACGGTGAAGAAATATTTATCAATTCAAAATTGACTGCCCTAGAAGAAGAAATACTATCTAAGCTTATGCTTATCGAGTACTTAAAGCCTCTAATGATTAGAAATGAGGTAGTTGAACAAATCTTAGGAGATGCTGATTTTAATCTGTATTCTCAAGCAAACCATTTGAATCAACTACAATCTCTATATGAAGCAATGAAGAAAGAAGTAAATGCTGATATCATCAAGTACTCTTATATGAGGACTGGTGCATATGATTAAGAGAGATAGAATTAAAGTATACTTAGATACATTGTTAACAGATAATATCTATAAAATCCTACCTCTATATGAGGAAGAGAATCATGGGCTAGAGAAGTATGTTTCCTCTTTGCTTATTGAGCTTTATGGATTTGAGAAAATGTTTAATGTTGATGAAGTAGAGTATGTTTCACTAGTAGCCAATCTTGAAGGAATCAAAATTGAAATAATGAAGCCTTCCAATAAAAAGGTAGTAAAAAGAGAAGTTTTTAGATGTATGGATATCGTAAAAAAACTATCTAATAAGCTAGAGGGCGAGTAATATGTCTAACTATTTAGAGAAATACACTAATAAACTAGGGAAAACTGGCTCAAGCATTCACGATTCTATTATGACAAATACACATAATTATATCCAGAGTAAATTCAAAGACTCCCCTACTTACCGAAGAGCTACGTTTTATCATAATAAGGGCGGTCAAGAAACTAGAGGAGAAATTGATATAAGGACTTTAGAGATTAGAAGGATGGGTAATATAAGAAATATCCTTTTAAGACCCACTGAGAATCTGGATGTAGGTAATATTCTTGTTTTTGATGATGCTGAATGGTTAGTGTTTGATAAGTATGGCAACCTAGCCGATAATGTTAAAGTCACTGTTAGTAGAATAAATGACAAATTAAGGTGGAAAGATGCAAATGGATTAATCCATTCTGTACCATGTATTTCTGGAACATCTTATCTTGG
>CAZBAL010000066.1:1184-4154 GCA_964489735.1 uncultured Clostridia bacterium
ACAGAAAGAGAAACTGATGATTTGATTAATGAAATAGCAGAGAACAA
This sequence comes from uncultured Clostridia bacterium, assembly GCA_964489735.1. GTDB lineage: Bacteria > Bacillota > Clostridia > Tissierellales > Gottschalkiaceae > Andreesenia. The sequence continues at coordinate 1,232 of CAZBAL010000066.1, forward strand.
CTACAAAGAAGAGGAGTCAAATGGTGACGGAGGTGGTAGTTCATGGGGTTGGAAATAGGAAGTTTTGAAAGAATTAATAGTGATGGAGATAAAGAGTTGAAGCATGGCGCTCTAACAATTGACAGAATGTCTAGTAACGTTGTTGCTGTTATGAATGCTTTAGCTAGAAATGAAACTATCTTTAAATTAATTTACTTTGAAGATGATAAGCCTATGAATCACGATATTAAAAATCCTATAACAGAAGAGGACAAGAGAGCCAGAGATGTTTTTGTCAACGGTTCGATAAGAAATGTCAATTCTAAGGAGAATAAAATATCTCCACTACCGTTTAATCCAGAAGCTCAGACAGAAGATTCTGTTTTTATAAGAGTTTATTATAATCAAGGTAGTATAACTCATGGAGAATTAGTACACAATACTCAAATGCATATTGATATAATATGTTCTAAGGACTTGTGGCTAATAGAAGATGATGTTAGAGAACTTGGTTTAATTAGACCCTATGCTATCTTTTCAAGAGTAGTTGAAGAGGTAGGAAATAGAAATGCTAATAATGAAATAAAAGTTGGTAATTTTGTAGGATTCCAACATTTATCAGTCAATTCAAAATTTGAATGTATAAGGCTGTATAGCGATACAATTCAGTTAGGTTAGGAGAGGATTATCTTGGATGATAAATTGAGATTAATCTGTGGAATTCCTATAACTGTTGATGGATTTGAATTAAAACCTTATACAATAAAAGAAATAGTTTCAATTGGATATTCTAGATTTATGAGTATGATTGGCATGTTATGTTTTGACACAGATTATTTCTTGAAAGAACTGCGTGGAGAAGACTTTTATATGGAACTTTATGAGAAAAAGCACGAACTTGAACCATTAGAATTTTATCTAATGTTCAGTAATAGTGAAGATTTTAGAAGAACGTTCACAGAGTCTCTATCGCTAGCTTTAAGGATTAATGTTGACAATATCTATGTCAATGTAGAAAATAGAGGAATATTAATAACGTCCAATGAAGACGGAAAACTCATAGATGGCAACACATACGATAAAATTGTTGATGTTTTAAAGTATCAAAACGGAATGAAATCAGCTTCAAAAGATAGTGAAGATGATGAAAATCCAGCTGATGATAAGGCAAAAGCTATACTTGATAGAATTAAGTCTAGCAGAGAAAGGGTCAATCAGGCTAAAGCAGAAGAAGGCGAAGGTTCAGATATAGACTTATTCGATATCATCAGTGCTGTAAGCGTAAGAAGCAATTCTATTAACAAGTTAAATATAAACGATTTGACAATATTTCAACTTTATAATGAATTTGCAAGACTACAAAACATTGATGCTTATGAAAACTATCTCAAGGCAAGTATGGTCGGTGCTAAACTTGAAGGAAAAGCTCCTCATTGGAGCGATAAAATATAATAAATCATTAATAGGAGGAAATAAATAATGGGAAAATTTGGTATTAAAGAAGTTGCAGATGTAGTATTTTTCGACATTGAAACAAAAGCCCCTGTTTTGTTTTTTGACACTTTGAAGGTATCTTCAATCGAGAACGAAGCAGAATCAGCAGAAGCACGTGGTGGTAAAGGTAATGCTAACCTTATGACTTGGAACTATGGTCGTACTGCTACATTAACTATGCAAGATGCACTATTGTCTATGGAAAGTTTATCTGCTTTGGCAGGAACTGCCGTAGAAGAAGCAACAGTTGCTACTGGTCATGAGCGTATTACTGTTCCAGCAGGCGGTGCAGTTACATTGAAAAATACTCCTAATGAAGATACTGTTCAAATTTATGTATCTGAAAATGGAGTTTTAGGTGATGCTATTGCTATTGATGGAGCTACGGTAACTCAGACTGGTGCTGAAATCACTGGTTTAGAAGCAGGTCAAGCAGTTTCTGTGTTCTATGAATACAAAGCTCCTGAAGGCTCTACATTGGTTCGTTTCCGTTCTGATGCATTTCCAGGTGCTTATCGTGTTGTTGGAGATACAGTAGTTCGTGATAGAGCAACTGGTAGAGACGTGGCGGCTCAGTTCGTTATTCCTCATGCTCAATTGCAAGCAGGATTCAGCATGACAATGGATGTTGAAAACGTATCTGTGTTTGACTTCAACTTAAACATTCTTAAAGATAGCAATTCAGAAGAATTGTATCAAATTATTAAATTGGGATAATTTGATAGGTAACATATGTATAGAAGAATATAGTCTTCTATCGAGGAAAAGGGTAGAAACGCAAATTGTTTCTTACCCTTTTCTTTTTTTTTAAGGAGGGAGGTTGAAGCGTATGAGTTTCAACGAAAATGATAGAGATAATGAACTGCAAAATTCAATTGCTTATAGAGTTATGATTGAAATGAAGGAAAAAGATGTAAATGCATCCTCATGGATTTTAATTATATTGACTTTCGCAACTGGGATTGCAAAACTCTTTACTGATGAATATAATATATTTTTTGAAGCAATGGGTAAATCCATAATTATAACAGATAGTTGGATTGGAGCAATTCTTATCTTCATAAGCCTTCTCTTCATGATTTCTTTAAAAAAACCAAAAATAAAAAATATGTCAATAAAGAGATTATCTATAATAGCGACAACTTGTGTATGGACGTATCTTCTCTTTGAATACCTTATGCTTTCTATTTTTATAAATATAAGTATAACATGGATAGCTATTGTCGGAATTATAGGCATATGTTTTTATGTCATGGCGAGAGGTGATTATGATTGAACATATGGGATTTCTTACAATGGTTCTCCGTAGGCGGAGTAACAATCCTAAGTGTATTCATAACATCTAAGAATAACTCGAAAAGCAATGAGCATCAATTCATAGACCAATTGCAAGAAGAGCTTAAAAGGAATAGTGAAAGATTAGACCAAGTGACTAAAAGACTTGATGATT
>CAZBAL010000067.1:0-3774 GCA_964489735.1 uncultured Clostridia bacterium
TTTAAGTTTTAAATAATAATATTTTCTGTTGTCGCTCATTATCCTACTCCCTTTCAGTTACAGTAACGTTACATATCGTTACAATGTAACGGTAAGCGTTGCTTTGTAATATCTTCTCTTATTCATTCAACCACTTCCTATCAACATACTATTACTTCTTTTCCTGTCAGAATTTGTATCTCTTTCTTCATTCTATTTTCATCAGAATTATTGTCTGACAAGTGAATTAAGTATATCTTCTTCGTTTTTGTTAAGTTACATTTTCTTAAAAAGTCTTTTAATGTCTCAAGCTCCATATGACTTAGCCTGACTCTTCTTTTTAATTTAGGAGATAACTCTTGAAGATGATTTTGCATTAATTCGTTAATGTAGTTGCACTCCAACATCATTATGTCTACATTGTTAAAAACATATGGACTATAGTAACTGTCAGTTATAAATAACAAAGTCTCTTTAGTCTTGATATGCTTTATATAAAAACCTAACGGATCCATTGCATCATGTTTTACCTCAAATGCCATAACCAAAAAATCTCCTATTGTTTTTGTCTCTTTTGAATCAATATTTTTGAGCCTATGATGGTTAATATCCAACACATCTTGAGTTCCAGTGCTCATGTAAACATCAATTCCTCTATCTAATATCTCACTTACTGACTTAGCATGATCTAAATGTTCATGACTAATAAGACAAGCTTGAATATCTGATAAGTCGAATGCTAACTCTTTCTGTATTTGCTTGTAAGGGATGCCACACTCAATTAAGAGTGCAGAACCCTGACATTCTATCTTGTAACAGTTACCAGTTGAGCCTGTAGCTAATGTTGTTACGTGCATTAGAACGGCGCCTTATCTGTATCTATTGACATCTGGCCTTCAAGCTGTTCATCTTCGCATGGAATATCTTCTGAAGGCTGTGGCCATTCATTAGATTCTACTATCTCAACATCTTCTTGCTGTATGCGTTCAACTTCTTCAACTTCCTGTATTTCTGCTTCAACCTCGTTGCACTCTTCGAACTCAAGTGCTTCATTGTTTGCATTGCTGCTTAATTCAGCTTGAAACTCTGATTCATTTCTCATGTCTTCAAATAGTTCATAGTCATCCGAATTGTTTAAAAATCTTTTTGATAGCCTGTTAACGACTGTCTTCATAGCCATTTCATCACCAAAATTGTTATGAGCCTTACTATTGCCCTTGGCCGTTCCCATTGCCCATGCTGCTCTAACCTGTTCAATTGTCATATACTCAGTTTGGTCCAGTTTCCCTTCATCGTTAATTATCACTGCAAACGCTCCAATTAGAGTGTCCTTTCCTCTTTGTTTAATGTTAGGCTTATATTTGGCTAACTTCTGAGTGCCCGTTAATATATCAAATTCAACATCGAACTCATCGCACGAATGAACTGGATATGCTTTCACATCTTTTATTCCTGTAATTCGCTTCATCTGAGTTATAACCCCCTGATAACTCACACTTAGGCTTAACTTGTTTCCATAGACAATAAAGTAGCACTGCTTTTTAGCTGGGTTAAGTCCCTTTATTACCATTTCAAGCAACGCTTGATTGATTGATTCTGGAGTACAAACAGATAGTGCAGGCTTTCCAGTTCTATCCTCAACACCTTGCAACTCCAGATAAGCAGTCTTTATTGCATTAGATATACTGTAATTTGCAGGAGCCATAATCGATTGCTGATCCTGCATTTTTAAAAAACTGTTCATTATGCCATTGAACGTGTTATAATCTACTCCTGTTTTTACTTGTTGAACTTGTTGATTATTTTGTTGTTGCTGTACTTGATTACTCATTTTTATCTCTCCTCTATTGTTTATTTGATTAATAATTTCTTGTCTTCTGAAACTGACAAAGTTATAAGTTGACTGTCAGTTTCCACTAATTCATTCACTGATTCAGCGTTATCTACAAACACTGGAGCTCTAACTCCGTGATGTTCTGATAAAACATTTATTATTTCTATTCCACTGTTTATTTGTGCTGCATTATTGGCTGAACTGTACGGAACCCCATCAATCAGAGCTTCACAAACCTCTGTTATGCCTCCATTAATTTGCTTGTCAAACAGTTTAAAATCAACAGTGCTAAATATTGTATTTACTTCCTTTTCTAAAATACTTGCTACTGCTTTTCTGTATTCTTCGCAAGCAAATATAATGGCTTGTTGTCTTTCTACTTCAGAAGCTAAGTCCTTTTCTCGTTCCGAATAATTGTGAATTTTATCTCTCACTTCTTTATTTCTTTCTATTGCAAGGATTTCTGTCTTAAGTTCTTTCAGTTGCCCTTCTAGTTCGCTTTTTTTATTTTCAAGATCCTTATCTATGCCTTGACCTTCAAGCACTTCTATATCTCGTTCTAGAAGCCCTATCGCCTCAGAAACTCCAACAGTTGATTCAGCTATATTACTTTCTAAATCTTTCTTTTTCTTTTCTAAAACTTTGTAGCAATTTGTTAAATCGTTAGATCTATCATCAATAAATGCTCTTGATGACTTCATCTTATTCTTGATGGCCTCAATTTCTTCTTCTAGATCAGAGATAGTCTTTTTTATTTCCTTAGCAGTATTGGTTATATCTTCTAATGAATTTGATTTGTTCAAATTATAAGTGGATACTATTTCATCAACTTTGTCTAAATCATATTCTCTGTCGCATGTAGGACATATCAGGCTATCAGAGTCCATAGTATCTGAGTTGATATCTTCCCATTCTTTTCTGAGTTTAACTAAGTGCTCATTCTTAATAACTATCTCTTCTTCAGCTATACCAAGCCTTTGTTCCAAGTGTCTGTATTCACTTTTCTCCTCACTAATAACACTTTCTATAGATATAATTTCCTCTTTTAGTTCATTTAACTCTTTACTACTCTGCTCTCTCATATTAGCTATCAGAGTTATCTTTTCTTCCTTCAACTTTAATAGTTCTTCTCTTTTTTCTTGAATTGCTTCTATATTGTTCCCTGCACTCATATCAGTTTCTATTCTTTTTAGTCCTGCCAGTAATGTTTTTTCCCTAATATCCAAAGCATCTAAATCTTTATCTTCAACCAGCATCTTACTCAGTTCATCCATTCGTGCTGGTAGTGTCTTAAGTTCATCATTAACTTTTTTTACTGTGGTTTTAGCCATCTTTTCTAGCTCGTCTATCGTGTAATCTTTAAGCTGCCCTCTTATTATTACAACTGATGGTTCAAGTTCAATAACTTTTTCAATGTCTATGTTTTTATCTATAAGGCTCAGCAGCACTTCTCTTCTTTGTTTTTTATCTAATGTTTCATTAAAAAACTTAGGATTTGTTAACAATTTGAAAGTAGATTCATCTATTATGCCCTCTATTCGCTCATCAAACTCTTTCTTTTTAACTGGAACGCTATTTATCAAGTAATCTGTGGTATGTCCAGTAAACTCTTCATTTATCGAACCTCTCTTTTTAGTCCACTGCTCTTTATATGTTTTCTGCAGTGTTAATACTACCCCATCTACGCTAAGGACTCCCGTAACAGTATGATCTAGCATGTTTATTACATTTCCATCTCTGTCAATTGTCTTGATATCGAATGCTTTTCTATCTTTGCTATCTTTGTCGAATAAAAGCCAAGTGAACGCATCCATTATTGTAGTTTTACCTGTAGCGTTAGCTCCGTATATATTTGTGCGATCATTGAAATTTATTTTTAAGTTTTTTATCCCTTTAAAGTTTTCAAGTTCTAAAGATTTTATTTTTATATCCATCTCCAACTTCCTTTCTGTGTTATAATT
>CAZBAL010000068.1:0-3440 GCA_964489735.1 uncultured Clostridia bacterium
CTACTGCTTCAATAACGTCTTCTCTTCTACCGTCACTAAAGTTAGGAACGGCTAAGATGTATTTTTTACCTTCTGACACTATATCGCCTCCTATGTAATTTAATTCTTTTTAAATTTAGTTCTTTATCACACTAATATTATACCATATTTAATGTGACAATCAGTTTTTTCATATAAACGCTTTCCACTGTCCGTAAGAATATATTATCACAACACAAATCTATACGCTTTATTAATTATATACAAAAAAACATCCATCTTTTATTCAATTTCTCGATAGAATTGTGTAAAATCTATCAAGTTTTTGAATATCCCGAATACAAAAGCTCTATTTTACCGCCTTTGTTTTCATTTTATTCCATTTATTAGTCAAAATAAAATAAATACAGATTGTGTCAGTTGTCCTTTTTTTAAAAAAACACACAATATATTGCGGGAAAATGTTTTCTTACCTATATATAAAAAAATCTATTTGTAAAAAACCCACAAACAGATTTTATAAAGCGACAAATTAGTATTCCATTTTCACAAACAACAGATACAGCATCCATTATCTATATATTATATTGCATTTTATAATTTGTCAAAGTCTTTAACCGGAGCCAACTGATATTATTTGTCCAAAAGCTTCATTATTCTCAGTGCAACATTCAGGTTAAGCCTATCTTTTCCATCGTTTAAGTCCAGTCCAGTTATTTCCGAAATCCTCTGAATTCTATAAAGAATTGTGTTGTAATGAGTGAATAAATCATCCGACATCTTCTTTACATTTCCGTTGTGCTCAAAATATGACTCCAATGTTTTTACCATTTCCGTAGTTCTGGATTGATCATACTCGACCAAATCTTTTAAAAATCTGTTGTAGAAATTTTCCAGTTCAGACTCTAAACCTTCCTGGCATAGCAGCTGATATATGCCCAGTTGTGAAAAAATAGTTATCTTATCATCATTGAGCATCTTTCCGACTTCAATTGCGGACAGAGAGTCTTTATAGCTTTTGCTAAAGTTTTCAATTCCATTATATACTCTTCCAACACCCATTCTGGCTTCAAGATCTTCTGATTCCAACACATCATCTCTCACTTTAGGCAAGAGTGATTCCAGTCTTTCTTTTTCCTCTTCTTCAGTCTGCTTATTCAACGCTACGAGTATAATGACCTGATCCATTTTATTTCCTATTATCGCATTTATCTCCTTGTCTGCAATAAATCGTTCTAATTTTTCACTTATTTTTGAAATATTCTGTTGCATTGATATTACACTTTCATTGATATTTCCGTTCTTCACAACATCCTTAAGTTTAATAGTTACTGACAGATAGCTGTCATTCAGCTTCAAATTAAAGAAATTAACTCTGTCTATAGACTTTCTAGTTCGCTTGTAGTCTTCGGAGATTAAGTCTTCAATAAACTCTGATTTATATCTGTTCTCCACTTCTCTCAAAGACAGATTTTTTAAGACTTCAAGCGCTATAGTTGTTGATGCAATCTCCAGAACTGACATCTCATAGCTTCCTAAAGGAGAATTAACTCCCCATACAAATATGTGACCATATACATTATCCTTGGCTATTATCGGGATTATTACTCTGTCACAGAGCTCACCTTCTAGGATCTCTTTAGACTCATGTATTTTCTTTTCCTTCTTAATATACTTATCAGAATAAAAAGAGTTTACACTTTTCTCAAGCATCCCTTCCAGCTCGCTATATATTGACTCATATTCTTTTATAGACTTTTTAGGGAAGTCTAAAGTCGCAATTATTGGATTCTTTATATTCTTACTGGTTAACTTAATAAGTCCTTCTATATCGGTACTTCTCAGCATTGCCTCCATAAACTGCTCATATATATTCTCTATTCTTCTTAGCAGCATGGACTGCCTGTCAAATATCTCTTTAAGTATAGGTGTAGTGATTTCTGAAATCGATATGTTCTCGTCTATTTCTATAATAGGCAGATCAATACTATCTGCAACTTCTAAAACTTCATCTGGTAAACCCTCAAGGTATGGCTTAATCTTAATTCCTATACCTGCAAGACCTACTTCTTTAGCTTCAGAGATTAGACTTATCTGCTCATCCATATCCGCTTTGTTGAGTGCATATCCTGTCGTAAGTAGTAACTCGCCGCCTTCAACCCAGTTCATAACATCTGGATCCGCCATTACGTTTACATTTGAAATTATATTCTTTAATCCTTTACTCCCGGCAAGTACTTTAGAACTGCTCATAAACTCCATCCCAAGAGCTTCTTCAACCGTAATTCCTGTTCTCAAAAGATCAGCTCCTTTAAAAACAACAAAAGCACCGGTTAGGGTGCTTTTATCTATATTTATATTATTATAATAATGCTTTGTAAACTATATCTACAGCTTCGTCTCTAAGAGCTTTAGCTTCTTTAACTAGTTGGTCACACTCTTTTTTCATGTTCTCAACGTATTCTTGATCTTCAACGTCTCCAAGGTTTATTAGTACGTTGAATGCAGCTCCTTCAACACCAGCACATGCTAATAGTGCACCAACTCCAGCGTCAGTGATAGCATTTTGGTTTCCGTATACTGCAAGTGGCTTAGATAACTTTAATATTTCTAATGAAGTTTTTGATGCATCTAGGGGTACAACTATAGCTTTTTTGATTCCTTCTTGCATAGCAGCTTTTCTAGCAGCTTTTTCTTCATCAGTATCTTTAGGTAATTTCATAGCAGCCATGAAGTCATTGAATGCATTTGTGTCTTCGTCTACTAGCTCATTTAATCTTTTTATAAGTGGCTTAGTAGCTGCAAGACTGTCATCAACTATTTTCTTCTCATCGTCTGAAAGTGATTCATATCTCTTTCTTCCTACTGTAAGTTCTCCAACCATTGAAGTTAGAGCTGCTCCTAATGATGCAACAAGAGCTGCAACACTTCCGCCTCCTGGTGCTGGTTCATTACTTGCTACTTGATCAACGAAATCTTTAACTGTTTTGTCTACTAATAACATTTATCTTCCTCCTCATACATTATGTATTTCATAATTGTAATTTCAGTTTAACATATTATCAAATTAAAGTCCAATATATAAAATCAAGTATACAATTCTATTTATCAGTTCATCGTAAAATATAATTGTATGAAATAAAAAACTTAATAAATTGTTAATATTTTTGTTTTTATCAACATAACTAGGATATTAAAAGTATTAGGGTTATTAACCGAGATTGATTTCGGAAATTTACCTAAAGAATGTGTGTTTGAGTTTATTTGATTTTATTGAGATTAATGAGTTTTATTTATACTTTGTTAGATTAATCATTTTATATGATTTTTCAAATATTTTAAATTCTTACAATATAGGAGTGATATTATGTCAAGCTATGGACAAGCACGTCCAAGTTCAAGTCTACTGTACCAAGTAGAAGATAAGCCTAGACTGTCAGTATCGATTATTCTTGCGATAC
>CAZBAL010000069.1:0-3277 GCA_964489735.1 uncultured Clostridia bacterium
TGCAACGGGAACGGGAAAAACTTATTTATCTGCTTTTGATGTGAGAAAATTCAATGCGAAAAAGGTTCTGTTTTTGGCTCATAGAGAAAAGATTTTAAGCCAGGCAGAGAGCAGTTTTAAAGATGTGCTTGGTCATGAGATAAACAGTGGAATATTGTCCGGAACTTCTAAGAAGTATGATGTTGACTATATGTTTTCTACAGTAAATATGATGTCGAAAGATGAAACACTCTCTAGGTTTAAAAGGGATGAATTTGATTACATAATAGTCGATGAAACTCACAGAGCAGTTGCGAAAACTTATAGGAAGGTTATTGAGTATTTCAGCCCTGAATTCATCTTAGGAATGACGGCGACACCAGAAAGATTAGATGAAGGGAATGTTTTTGAGTTATATGATTACAATATAGCTTATGAAATAAGGCTCAATCAAGCATTAGAGGAAGAAATACTCTGCCCTTTTCATTATTTTGGAATATCTGAAATGCGCGTAAATAATGAAATTATAGATAATAATACTGAATTCAGATACCTAGTATCCGATCAAAGAGTAAATCATATAACAGAGATGATAGACTATTATGGTCACAGTGGAGATAGACCGAGAGGTCTCATATTTTGCAGCACTAATAAGGAAGCTAGCGAGCTATCACAGAAGTTCAATGAAAAAGGATATAGAACCATTGCGCTATCAGGAAAAAACAGTACAGAAGAAAGAGATATAGCTATAGAAAGGCTTGAGTCTGACAGTGAAGATACTTATCTGGACTACATTTTCAGTGTTGACATTATGAACGAAGGAGTGGATATTCCTTCGCTGAATCAGATAATAATGCTGAGACCAACAGAATCTGCTATAGTATTTGTACAGCAGTTGGGTAGAGGTCTTAGGAAGTATGATGACAAAGACTATGTTGTGGTACTCGACTTTATTGGAAATTATGATAATAACTACATGATTCCTGTAGCACTTTTCGGAGATAGAACCTATATTAAAGATAATTTGAGAAGGTATGTAGCGGAAGGAAATAGAACTATACCAGGAGTCTCGACGATCAATTTTGATGAGATTTCTAAGCAGAAAATATATGACTCATTAGATAGTGCGAAATTTAACAGTGTTCAATTCTTGAGAAATCAGTACGGTACTCTCAAAGAGAAAATAGGGAAAATTCCTAATGTGTTAGATTTTAAAAAATATGGGGATATAGATGCAATGAAGTTTATAGAGAAATTCAAATCATACCACTATTTTCTAAAGAAATATGAAGAGGAATATGAACTTGTTTTCTCTGATATAGAAGAGAAATATATAGAATATATATCAAGAAAGATAGCTAATGGGAAGAGGATTCATGAAGTTCTAATTTTAGAAATGGCTTTAGAGGATTTCAATAATTTCAAAGAATATGGAAATAATAAAGCAGATGAGTTTAGTAAAAGATTTAAAAGTAGACTAGATAGTAAATATGGGATAATTCTAACTGATGAAGCCGAAAAATCTGTAGTAAGGGTACTGAAAAATGAGTTTCTAGATGCACAACAGAAAAAGGTTTTTGGAGATATAAGCTTTCTTGATGGTGATTACAGCGATTACTATCCATCTAAAGAGTTTTTAGAGCTTTTAAATAATCCTGAATTCTATATTACAGTTATGAATCTAGTAGATTTTTCAAAAGATAGGTATAAGGAGCTTTATTCAGAAAGAAATGAAGAAGAGAACTTCAGTCTGTATCAGTCGTACAGCTATGAAGATGTGTGTAGACTATTGAATTGGGATAAGAATTACAATGGTGGAATGATTGGTGGTTATTGGTATGATGAGAAAACTAACACTTTTCCAATATTCATAAACTATGAGAAATCAGAGGATTGTATTGCCTATGAGGATAGATTTATGAGCAGAGATAATCTCATTGCAATATCTAAAAAGCCTAGAGGAAAGGATTCAAATGACGCTAAAATCATTTTTGGAATAGAAGAATTCAAGGAGCGTCCAAAGATGTCTCTATTTGTAAGAAAAAACAAAGATGATAAGGAAAGCAGCAAGGATTTCTATTACTTAGGAAATGTAATTCCAATGAACAGCTTAGAAGAAACAAATGAAATAGAGGTAGATGGAAAGAAAGCTTTTGAAATAAACTATAAGCTTGAAACTTCTGTAAGGGAAGATATATATGATTATATTACAGAAGTTTCTTTAGACGGTTAACTATATCTATATCGGCTTCAAGCCAGTTTACTGAATCAAGCTGTGATCTGTTTAGCCATTTGAAGTTGGCATGTTCAACTAGTACAATTTCTTGAGAAACCAGAGAGCAGATGTAGCTGTCCATATCTAAATGAAAGTTTAGATAATCGTAATTTACTTTCATTAAAAACTGATCAACCTTGATATCGGCATCAAGCTCTTCTCTTATTTCTCTTATAAGTGCATTCTCGGGAGTTTCATTTGGTTCGATTTTTCCACCAGGAAACTCCCATCCACCTGCAAACTCACCATTGGCTTTTTGACAGGCTAACACTTTGCCATTATCTATAATAATCGCTGCAACAACTTTTATTGTTTTCAAATTCATCTCTCCTAAACTTTTCATACAGACCAATGCATTATATTGTATAAGTTGTACACTAGGTCTTTACGTTTTATTATTCTAGAGTATAAGGATATTATAACATAATCTAAAAAAATGGATAAAATGAAAAAAAGCACTAGAGTTATGGAAAAATTCTGGTATAATGATATAGGCAACGCAGAAAAAGACATGTATTATCTATTATTAGAAAAATATTAAAAATAGATTGAGAAAATATGAAAAAAAGATTAAAAACCTATTGACACTATCAATTGTAAGTGGTAGAATATTATTTGTTGGTGAGAAAAAAGATATTCCTGGGTAGCTCAACGGTGGAGCACTCGGCTGTTAACCGATAGGCTGTGGGTTCGAATCCCACCCCAGGAGCCAATTTTTTGTATTGCCGGGGTGGCGGAACTGGCAGACGCACAGGACTTAAAATCCTGCGATCTTTACCGATCGTACCGGTTCGATTCCGGTCCTCGGCACCAAAAAAACTTAAAATTGATAACGCGGAGTGGAGCAGTGGCAGCTCGTCGGGCTCATAACCCGAAGGTCGTTGGTTCGAATCCAGCCTCCGCAACCATTATTTTAATAAACAAAGGTTAGGTAACTGAGTTATAGCTCTTTTCTTGACAAACAAAAAAGTAAGGCCCTATGGTCAAGCGGTTAAGACATCGCCCTTTTCATGACCAAACCCG
>CAZBAL010000070.1:0-3137 GCA_964489735.1 uncultured Clostridia bacterium
TTATGGAAAGCTAAATATTATGTAAAGTTAAGATCTAAATGCTAGATGTAACAAAAGATTCTTAGTAATTAACTTTGCATAATATTTTAATGATAAAGTAGTATCTAACATTATTTAGGAGGTTAAAAAATGTCCGATACTACTAATCTTACAGAATTAATTCAGCAGGCAAATCAACATTTAGTTGATTTAAAGTATTCCGAAGGAACCATTTATCAGTATAGGCTTGTCTGGAAGCATTTAATGAAATATGCAGAAACTAAAAATTACGAAAGTTTCTCATTAAAGTTAGGGGAAGATTTCCTATCAGACTATTATGGCATTAGGGAAGATATAAAACTATCATCTTCTCAAGTATTTAAGGTCAGATGCATTAAGGTTCTGGAAGAATTCCGCCAGTATAATTCGTTTCATTTATGCCATCAACGGTCAGGAAGACAGGTTCCTCATCAATTTAAGAATCCTTTGGAAGAATATATTCTGCTCCAAAAGGAGCTTCGATTGTCTCATCGTACTCTTCAGGGTAAAAAGATACAGATTATTGATTTCCTAAGTTATCTTGGTAACAAAAATCTGATGGATCTAAATAATTTAATTCCTGATGATGTACTTCTTTATTTAGAAACATTAAATAAATATGCAAGTGCAACAAGGTCCGGGATTTTGTTCACTATAAGAGACTTTTTGGCTTTTCTTATTTCAAAAGGCTATACGAAATCGCCACTTAGTCACCTCTTGCCGGTTGTTTTCACAAATAAATTTGAGAGAATTCCATCCTATTATTCAATAGAAGAAATACAAAAGATACTTAAGCAGGTGGATAGGAACACTGAATTTGGGCGTAGAGATTATATAGTAATATTATTAGCCGTACAGTTGGGGATGCGTGCTGGAGATATAAGAAATTTAAAATTTGAAAACATAAAGTGGCACTTAGACACTATAGAATTTATACAGGAGAAAACCAAGAATTCAATACGGCTTCCACTAATTGACAACTTGAAATACGCCTTGATTGATTATATAAAAAATAGTCGACCCAAAACTGATGATTCTCATGTTTTTATACGCCACCGGGCTCCCTTTACCGCATTTGTAAAAGGAAATGTATTCTGGAGTAATATAAATAAATATATGGATGCCGCAGGCATCAGCATCAATAGCAGGAAGCACGGTCTCCATTCCATGAGACATAGTATGGCAAGCAACCTACTTAAGAATAACACCCCATTCCCTATTATTACAGGCGTACTAGGTCATGAAAATTCAAATACAACGAAATTGTATCTCCGTATTGATATTGAACAACTTCGAACGGTTGCATTGGAGGTGCCATATGAAAGATAGAGAAAAGAATTTCATCTTTGATGGTCCTTTTAAAGAGTATTGTCCGATGTATGTTGAATATAAACGAAATCTTGGTTATAAATTTGGAGAATCTTCACTTTATCAATTAAGGTACATGGATGATTTTTTTAAAAACTACGATATGGCCCTTTTGAGGCTGAATAAGGATATGGTCGAGGACTATGTAAGCAAAAGAGGCAATGAATCGACAAAGACTCAACATATGAGAATGAGCCTTATTAGACAATTTTCAATTTTTATGAACAGTTTGGGCTTTAATTTTTACGTGCACCCTAAAGAATTAATCCCTATTATAAAAACATTTACTCCTTATATTTTTACCCATAAAGAAATCGCCAGCATAATAAAAGTTTTAGATAGCTTGGATTATACCCCGTGTAGTAAGCATTATCACTTGATCTACCCGATGCTTTTCAGAATGTTGTACGGATGTGGATTAAGGATCAATGAGGCGCTATCATTAAAAAAGATTGATGTTGATCTAGTTAACGGGATACTAACCGTTAAAAAAGCTAAGAACAATACTAGCAGACTAGTTCCTATGTCGACATCATTACAAAATTATTGTCGACAATATGCTTCAAACATGGGATTTGAAATGCACGATAATGGATATTTTTATCCCTCACGGGATAATGGGAAATATAACAATACTCCTGTGTATGTTAAATTTAAGCATTTTATGAAGAAGGCTGGAATATTTACAGATAACGAAATTGGCCCTAGGGTTCATGATATTCGACATACTTTCGCAGTTCACGCTTTAGAAAAGATGGTACAGGACGGCCAGGACATTTATTGCGCTTTACCAATTTTATGTACCTACTTAGGACATCGGGATATTGAAAGTACAGAAAAATATCTGAGACTTACAGAAGAAGCTTATGGACAAATTATTGATTCTGTTACACCTCTTTATAGCGGAGTTTTTCCGGAGGTGAAAATCAATGAATAGTGCTGATTTTGGGAGATATTTATCTAAATACTTTTTAGAATATATCACACAAAGAACGGGATACAGTGATAACACAATTAAATCATATAGGGATACCTTTACAATTTATCTAAGATATTGTAATGAAGTTCTTCGAATTAAACCGGAAAAATTATGTTTCTCAAAGATAAGCAGGAAGATGGTTGAGGAGTTTTTAACATGGTTGGAAGATACAAAAAATTATTCTATTTCAACCAGAAATCAAAGATTGGCAGCTTTACATGCATTCTTTCGGTATTTACAAATTGAAGCCCCACAATATATGGAATTGTGCAATTCTATATTATCAATACGTTCCAAAAAAACGCCAGTGGTTGAAATGAACTATTTATCTATAACAGCAATTAAAGAACTGTTGGCTACTCCTGATATATCATCAAAAGAAGGTCGCAGGGATTTAGCCATTCTTTCATTACTTTACGATTCAGGAGCAAGAGTCCAAGAACTAGCAGATGTATTAGTGGGCGATATAAGAATCAAAGGGTCAGCAACAATACGTCTAACTGGAAAAGGTAACAAAACAAGGATTATTCCAATAATGCCTCAAACAATAAATATCGTGAAAGCTTATATAAATGATTACGGTTTATTTAACGAATTGAAAATCTCAACACCTTTATTTTTTAACAAAAAACAAGGGAAACTAACACGAGCTGGAATCTCATATATATTAAATAAGTATATAGAGACTGCCAGAAAAAAATGTCCAGACCTATTTCCAAACAAAGTTTCTCCACATATATTTAGACATAGTAAAGCAATGCATTTGTTAGAA
>CAZBAL010000071.1:0-3074 GCA_964489735.1 uncultured Clostridia bacterium
TTGTCTCCATAATTTATTCCCTGATATGGCATCAGAGTATATAGAAGCAACAAATTGAAAGGCGGAATTTAGAATAAAGATAGACCTTTCAATAACAGGGTATATGCAATCCAGAATATCTTGAATACTAGGACTTTTCATAAACAATTCAATAAGTTGACTTTCACATTTGTGATAGAGGTCAAATATTTCCTTGAGGTAGTTATAAACCTGAAAAAAGTCGACCTTCTTTTGTATAGTGATCACAGTGGCTCTTTCCTTATAATAAAACAAATGATTACTCTCACCAATACAGATCAAAACAACATTTTTCTCAATCAAGGGTCGTGATGGAAGATAGTCTACAGAAGCCAGATAAACTGTATTAGCATAAAAGTGGTTAGAATTGTTCATATAAAACTCTGGTGAAGAATATAAACAATTGGAGTTTTCCTCACCATAGATTTTAACGGGGTACCTTTTCTTAAGTCTATGGTATAGAATTTGAGCATTAATCTTCATAATATATGCACCTACCTTTAATTCAATTATATTGAATATTTTAAAATATGCAATAGTAACCCTAATATTTAAGGGGTAGGCCAGAAAAAGAAGATACACATAGTAGTATTATAAAAAAAATTTCTGCTTATATAATATATTTAATGACTCTATCCCGAGAATACATAATTATTAATATAAAAGTAAAAGGAGAACCCATGCTATGGAATTTGATATGAATGAGGTAAATATCACTATGCTTGAAAATTATGTAAAGAAAGCTAGACCTATGGAGGAAATATTTTCTGTGAAAGGGAAGACTGCAATTGTGACAGGCGGTACCTCTGGCCTTGGATTTAATATTGCCTTAAGGCTCCTACAGGGTGGTGCAAATCTGGTAATCGCTGGATCTTCAGAAACAAAGGGTGCATATACACTTCCCATTTTGGAAAAGCAAGGTTTTGGAGATGAACGTGTCATTTTCTGCAAAACAAATATTACCAAAGAAGAAGATGTGGAACGTCTGATAAAAAAAGCTGATGAAAAGTTTGGTAGCATAGATATTTTTGTAAATAGTGCAGCTATATGGAGTTATGCACATATTTATGATCTTCCTGCAGATGAATTTCGTCGTGTTGTAGATACAAATGTAAGTGGTGCTTTTCTGGGAATCAAACATGTAAGTAAATACATGATAGATCATAAGATTAGGGGGAAAATAACACTAATTTCTTCTAATTCAGCCTGGCTTCCTTTTCCTGTATTTGGTGGATATGCACATTACACTGCATCAAAGGGTGGGGTAAACTCACTTGCTATTGAAGCAGCTAAGGAGTTAAAACGTTTTGGAATTATGGTCAATGCAGTTGCACCTGGGGGTATGATAACTGCAGGGGCATCTACGAATATGTGTGCTGAGGGACTTTCAGAGGATAAGCAGGAAG
The DNA here is from genome assembly GCA_964489735.1 of uncultured Clostridia bacterium. Classification (GTDB taxonomy): domain Bacteria; phylum Bacillota; class Clostridia; order Tissierellales; family Gottschalkiaceae; genus Andreesenia. The sequence continues at coordinate 1,425 of CAZBAL010000071.1, forward strand.
AATTTTATGAAGAATTGATGGTATGGCAGACGGATGAAATTCCTGAAGTGGATACAGTTGCTATAGTTGCATATGCAATGAGTACGCCTATGTCTGATGGTATGACTGGTGAGATAGTAGTAGTTGATAGCGGAATGTCTCGAAACATCGTAAAGCATCAGGTACAGATTGATCAATATCCAGAAGAAATATAAAAATGGGGTGAATTATATGACTAAAAAGATTGATGAAAGAATTCCACAAAATAGTGGTGATGGGGCAAATTATAAAAAGTATAATGCAATACAGTCTCCGTGGAATAAGTTATATTCTTATCAGGAGGCCCTTCATTATGCCAGTAGGTTTGAGGCTGTTCTAAGTGCTGCCACAACACAAGCTCTCAGAATTATTATACCTGACTATATAGAGCGTACACAGCTTATGTGTGAAGAGGCCTATGAAAGACTCTATGTTACAGGCAAGTACTATGGGGATGATGAAGGTTTTGGTATCCATCCTTTTATGTGTGGGCAGTTTGCAGGTGGTCTTATTGGTGATAAGGGAGATGATGCACTCCTAATGTGTGGTAGATGTCAGGACTTTGGTTCATATCGTGTAGAGAAAGAACTTGATGTATGTGACTGGGATATTTGTGGATCGGAGTTATGTAGAACAACAGTTATGTCATTACAGGGGCAGGCAGATGCTTCAGCAGAACGAAGAAGAAAAGGACCTACCATGGATTATATGATGGTAGAAGCAAGAGGATGCGGAGATCGACACTGTAGAATTATTGCTGAATCTCGAGAAAAATATCCAGCACCTCCCCATGAGCTATGGGAAAGCTTTGGCCCTGCAGTTACAGAAGACATGAAAAAGATTACAGCTGAAGAGGATTGTGTAGATGAGTCCATGATGTTCCGTGAGGAATGTAACTACCGTTTTGTTAATGGCACAAATAATGAAACTGATTCCAGCAATCAAATGATAAATTTATCTACAGCAGCCTCCTTGTACATTCTTCCTGCTATCCAAGAAACAGTAAAACGAGGGCATGTTACAAGGGAACATGCAGATCATATTTTAAAATGTGTATTGGAGGCAGCAGGTAAGGCTATGTTCGGTGAACGATATTCAATCAAGGCATGTAGAGATTGGTTAGGGGTGCCAGATAAGATTGGTCAAGATGGACGCATAATGGGTGGCCTTATAGAAATGCTTCTCCAGTCCTTAGTATGTGAATACGAGATAGAAGCATTTAATGAGAATGAGGTTATTCTTATTATTAATAGAAGGGACCTAGAAATCACAGGAACTAAAGATGTACCTGATGCACATCTTTGGATGTGGAGTGGCATGGTAAAAACCTTGGTAAATACACAATGGTCATTATGGGAAGAAGATTCTCCAGAGAACAAAATGAGAATTAAAATAGCTAAAAAGATAGATAAGTTTATGTAGAGGGGGAAAAATAATGAGTAAAAATATCTTTAAATATGATGATATGAAGCGTTCAGAGCATATGGCTGTTAGAAACTCTGTTGGCTGGTATCTCTGGACTCATCATCTTATGGAAATTACAGGGCCAGATGTAACTGAATTTTTAGATTATATATTCCCAAATGATATAGGTTCTATTTCAGTTGGAAGAGATAGATACACAACTATGCT
>CAZBAL010000072.1:0-2813 GCA_964489735.1 uncultured Clostridia bacterium
GTATCTTATAAAGTTGTGCCAGGCATATTTAAAAGATTCTGTGAAACTGCAAAGAAATCAAAAGTGAAAATGGATAAATTTGATATACCAGAAGATGCATCGGTATGGAAAGCAACAGTGCGTACTTCTGTTAGCGAAGACTGCTTTAAGAATAATCGTGTACGTATTGATTGGGGGATAGAGAGTAAAGGTGCTTCAGCATTTGTTAATGACATGAAACTTGGTGACATTATTATAACTACAGATGGTTCGAGAAGTAAGATAAATGGTATTGCCGTTATCACAAAAGATGAAGCATATTCTCTTGATAGCGAAGATGATGCAACTACAAGAGATGTAATGTGGCTAGCAACACATATAGATGAAGATATAAAAGACATTAATATGAATAGGATGTTGCATAGGATGACCGTTGCCCGTGTTCCAGTCATGCAGGTTAGCGACATCGTCTCCTTAGCAAAAAAATATAACTCTGATCTATATAACACTGAAATTGAGCAAAATGAAAAACCATATGTATTTATAATAGATGAAATTAATAGAGGTAATATATCGAAAATATTTGGTGAATTGATTACCCTTATAGAGTGTACAAAGCGAGAAGGAATGCCAGAAGCTACTGAAGCTGTACTACCTTATTCAGGGGATCCTTTTAGTATACCTAAAAATGTTTATATACTTGGAACGATGAATACTGCTGATAGATCCATTGCTCTGATGGATACCGCACTAAGAAGAAGATTTAGCTTTTTAGAAATGATGCCTGAAACGGACATATTACGTTCCATAGGAGCAGACAAGGTTGGAGATCTAAATGTAGCAGATATGCTTGATGTAATCAATGAAAGAATTGGTTTTTTGTATGATAGAGAGCATACAATTGGCCATGCATTTTTTACAGATTTAAAGGATGATGCTTCAATTGAACGATTGAAATGTATTTTTGAAAAATCAGTAATTCCTTTATTACAGGAGTACTTTTATGAAGACTACCAAAAAATCCAGATGATCCTGGGTGATGATGGTAAAGAAAATCCTGACTTGAAATTTATAAAAGATGAAAAAGTGATTGCAAAGAATATTTTCAAAGGTAATGTTGAAGATATTATAGATTTGCCAGAAAAGAAATATTCTATTAATAAAGAAGCATTGTCCAATATTCAAAGCTATATAGAGATACTGTAAAGTGTGGTGAGAAAACATGGGTAAACCGTTTGAGGTAAGAGAATATGATTCAATTATCTGCAATAGTGATTATAAAAATGAAAATAAATACAAGTACCTCATTAAAAAGGAATTTGATAACCTAGAAACGTTTATCTATGAATTTTCGGGAAGTAAAGAAAATGCAGATGTATTAGATTTTATGCGTATAGGGTATCGAAGAAATGTTGGTGAGACAATTACCATCAAGAATTATGTTGGTCTAATTCAGATGAAGGATGGGTTTCAGGTTCAAGTTCTACCAAAGATTTCATTTGGAGATGGAGAAGATCCAGGAAATGTTAAGACTAAGAGAGTTTTTCTGCGCATGTTACGTAGCATGAAAGACTTTCCAAGTAAGGTTTTTAATGACGCCAGTCTTAAAATAGATCATATGAATCTATATGAAATTTTTATTAATATGTATCTACAGGAAGTTCGTCATTTGGTGAAACGAGGCATTAAGTCAGCTTATATTTCTCAAGAGGATAATCTGCGGTATTACAAGGGAAAGCTTCTGGTAGGACAGCATTTACGTAACAATTTAGTGCATAAAGAACGTTTTTATGTTGGGTATGAAGAGTTCTTAATGAATAGGCCAGAAAATAAGCTGGTGAAATCAACTTTAGAGAAACTGCAGAAAATAACTACCAGTGCAGAAAATTCAAAAGAGATAAGACAGTTACTTACTGCTTTTGAGTTGGTTGAATCATCTGTAAATTATCAAAAGGATTTTTCTAAAGTAGTTATAGATAGGAATACAAAAGACTATGAAATGTTAATGCAATGGTCAAAAGTATTTCTAATGAATAAGAGTTTTACTACCTTTTCTGGTGCTACAACATCAAGAGCTTTACTGTTTCCAATGGAAAGTGTATATGAAAGTTATGTAGCCCAACAAATGAAAAAAGCATTTCGGCCAAGTGGCTGGGAAATATCAAGTCAAGATAAAGGGCATTATCTGTTTGTAGAACCGAGAAGACAATTTGCATTACGACCTGATATTGTTCTTAGAAAGAATGATCGTACAATAATTCTGGATACTAAGTGGAAAAATCTTATTAATAATGAAAGAGTCAATTATGGGATTTCTCAAAGTGATATGTATCAGATGTATGCTTATTCCAAAAAATATGAAACAGCTGAAATATGGTTGTTGTACCCGATTAACGACGAAATGAGAAATACGAGTCATATAAAATTCGATAGCGGTGATGGGACGACTGTAAATTTGTTTTTTGTTGATGTAGCAGATATTGAGTTAAGCCTCGCGAAATTAAAAAGCATATTAGAAGTAGAATAATAAATTATAGTGGGCTACAAGTGAACATGACCAGCACCTAGAAAATAGGTAGTTGATAAGTTCCCCCAAACGACAGTCAATCTTGGATATGTTCCCTAATATGCATCTCGATAAAACTGGGAGAAAAATTGGTCTCAAAAAATTGACTAAATAGCTATAAAGTCCTCTCAGAGCACGTCGAGACCGTAAGTCTGCTGACAAGAAAATAGATATATAAACCCTTGAGAATGGCGTATTTACGGTGTTTTCAGGGGCTTGTTTATTTTTTGATGGTGGGTAAAGTTATAGATTTTGTGTGTGTTTTAAG
>CAZBAL010000073.1:0-2435 GCA_964489735.1 uncultured Clostridia bacterium
TTTTTAAAGTTGGTAGATTTATTTACTTTTAGTCTATAAAGTTTCTATCATACAGGAATACAGCATTTAATACTATCAATATGGAGCTTACATTATGGACTAAGGCTCCGGTAACAGGATTCAATATTCCCACTACAGACAGAATGATTGCGATTACATTTACAGTCATGGATAAAATTATATTTATTTTAATCAGTCTTACAGTCGCTACGGACAGTCTTTTAAGATAAGGAACTTTTGATACATCATCTCCCATAAGAGCGATATTAGCAGCTTCAATAGCAATATCACTTCCGAAGGTTCCCATGGCTATGCCCACATCGGCGGCTTTCAGTGCTGGAGCATCATTGACCCCATCTCCTATCATAGAAACTATATTTCCTGTTTTCTTGAGTTCATTTATCTTATCAAGCTTCTCCTCAGGTAAAAGCTCTGAATAGACATGTTCTATTCCTATTTTATCTGCAAAGAAAGTACCCGTTTGCTTGTGATCACCTGTCAGGAGTATGGATGAGGTATCCAGATTTTTCAGACCTTTTATAACTTTTTCTGAGCTTTCTCTTAGCGTATCTGAAAGAGCAACAATTCCCAGCAGTTTATTAGTATTAAAAACTATTATGATAGCTTTTCCCTCAGATCTCAATTTTTTTAGAGCTTTATTCAGATCAGCTGTTTCATTAAGAGAATTTTCTTTATAATATGACATATTTCCACAGAAAATCAGTTCACCCGATACTTCTCCATTTACTCCTTTACCTGGTATCATAGAGAAGTTTTCTACATCCTCTAATCTCATATCTCTATCTCTTGCTTCATGTACGATTGCTTTTCCAATAGGGTGCTCAGATCTGGATTCAATAGAGGCGCATAATTTAAGTAACTTGTCTTCATCTACATTTTGTTCAAAAGTGATTATATCACTCACTTTTAGATTTCCATGTGTAAGTGTACCAGTTTTATCGAATGCCACGATATTGACTTTTCCCATGGCTTCCAGAGCTTCTCCTGATTTGACTATAACACCGTATTTTGTCGCTTGTCCTATTGCAGCCATAATTGATGTAGGTGTAGCAAGAACTAGTGCGCAGGGACAGAATACAACTAGTATTGTGACTGCTCTTGTAACATCTTTTGTTCCGATATAAGTCAGGACTGATATTATAAGAGCAGCTGGAACAAGCCAGGCGGCCCACCTGTCTACGATTCTTTGAGTAGGGGCTTTGCTGTTCTCTGCTTCTTTCACTAGGCGTATCAGTTTCTGAAGAGAAGAGTCATCTCCCACTTTTGTTGTAATGATATCTATAGTACCGTATCTATTTATGGTTCCAGAAAAGACAGAATCACCTATCTGTTTATCTACAGGAAGTGACTCACCTGTCATAACGGATTGATCTATAGAGGTATTACCCGAGATGATAGTTCCATCTATAGGTATAGTTTCACCTGGGAGTACCCTCAAAATAGAGTTTTTATTTATCTCTTTTATAGGGAGAGTTTCCTCTTTGCCATCGATTATGACTCTTCCGTTGTCAGGTGTTAAGTTTATGAGCTTTCTGATTCCTTTCTGTGCACGATCTATGGTTTTATCTTCTAGAATTCCACCTATTGCCATTATAAATGCAATCTCTCCAGCAGCAAAAGACTCGCCTATAAAGATAGATGCTGCCATGGCTATAACTATTAAAAGAGCAGAAGATATTTTATGTATACCTTCATTCTTATATAGTCTGGTAATTGCAAGGTAGAGCAGTGGATAGCCACATATTACTATGGTTAACCATATTGGATCGAAAGCTGGTGTAATTTTTGCCAATATGAATATCAAACTTATTATTAGAAAAATTCCTCCAACTACTGTCACCTTAAGCCCAGATAGGGAATTGAATATTTTTTCAAACATTGTATTTTCCCTCCTAAACAATTCTAGAGAACTGTTCTATAGCAGAGGAAAGCTTTTCTATTGTTTCGTCTTCTTTTCCATCCTTTATGCCATCTAAAACACAATGGTGTAAATGTCCTTCTAATATAACCTGTCCTGTTTTATGAAGAGCTGACTTTGCAGATCCGATCTGAATTAATATATCTTCACAAGGTTTATCCTCTTCAACCATTTTAATTATTCCTCGAATCTGTCCTTCTATGCGTTTAAGTCGATTTGTAACTGCTTTTACATCCATGCATTGTTTCATTGTTATTTCCTCCAATTTCAAATATAGGGTATACCCCTATACCCTATATTATATTTGCTGATAAAATTTGTCAACGCATAGATAAAAATTAATAATAAAAAATTCAATAAATTAAAAATCCTGGGAAAATTAATTCCCAGGATTCATTATGTTTATGATATTAACTTTTGAATTACAGTTCTTCCAGTGCTTCTTCTTCTGGAGTTTCTTCTTTAAGAACTATATTTAATATAAGTGCTACAACTG
>CAZBAL010000074.1:0-2358 GCA_964489735.1 uncultured Clostridia bacterium
GGAGGTTTTTTTCTATGAAGAAAAGAGTTTTAGCGATTCTGTTGTTAATTGCTATGGCTGTTTTTGCTTTTGCAGGTTGTGGATCTAATGATACTGATAAAACAGAAACAGATACAAAGCAGGAGACAACAGAAACAAAAGAAGTGGATAAAAAAGAAGAAGCAAAGGATGAAAGTAATGAATCAGGGGAGTTAATACTTTCAACTACTACTAGTACTCAAGATAGTGGTCTATTAGACTATCTTCTTCCAATATTCAAGGAGGAAACAGGTATAGATGTAAAAACTATAGCTGTAGGTACGGGTAAAGCTTTGGAAATGGGTAGAAATGGTGAAGCAGATGTTTTATTAGTTCATGCTAAGGCGGATGAAGAGGAGTTCGTTAGTGAAGGTTATGGACTATCTAGAGAAGATGTAATGTACAATGACTTCATACTGTTAGGACCTACTGAAGATCCACTTGGGATAAAAGAGAAGTATCCTAATGATATAGCTGGAGCATTGAAAGAAATCAGTGAATCAGATGCAGAGTTTATTTCAAGAGGAGATGACTCAGGAACTCATAAAGCTGAACTGAAAATATGGAAATCTGTGGAGATTGAACCTTCAGGAGATTGGTATGTTTCTGCTGGTAGTGGTATGGGCGATGTTCTAAAAATGGCAAGTGAAAAGCAAGCTTATACTATATCAGATAGAGGAACATATCTGAGTATGAAGGACAGTTTAGATCTTGACGTGGTAACAGAAAAAGAAGAAATACTTTATAACCAGTATGGAGTTATACCGGTAAGTGCTGAGAAGACAGGGGTGTCTGCACTTAATGAAGATGGAGCTAAGAAGTTCGCAGAATGGATAACTTCAGAAAAAGTTCAGAAGTTAATAGAAGAATATGGTGTTGAAGAATACGGAGAACCGTTATTCGTGCCTAATGCAGAAAAATAATTGATTTAAAAGGGAGGCTTTCTCCCTTTTTTATTTTTTAAAAAGAGTCAGTATATTTAAAAAAATACATATTAGAATACTGCTATTTATAATAGGTTTTGACTAGAACAGAATCTGTTATGATAAAATAGTATTTAAGAATTATAATGTAAAAGAGGAATTAAATTGGATTATATAATGGATGGCTTTAAAAAAGCATTTGATTTGCTTTTGAGCTTAGATAGAGAGCTTTATGGAATAGTGTTTTTGTCCCTGAGAGTTTCACTTACAGCAACGGTTATTTCTTCACTGTATTCAATACCAATTGGGATTTATTTGGGAATAAAGAAGCATAGACTGGAGAGACTTAAATCAAGACTCATATATACATTTATGAGCATACCTTCAGTTGTTGTAGGACTTGTAATTAGTATATTACTGTCTAGAAAGGGCCCCCTTGGTTATATGAACCTTCTATATACTCCCAAAGCTATGATAATTGCACAGACGGTTTTGCTTACACCATTAATAGTAGGGCTTTCTTTCGGATTAGCGAGGAACAATGGAAAAGTGATAACAAATACTTGTAAAATTCTAGGGTGTAGTAATATTGATATTGTGAAAGTTATGATAGGAGAGCTTAGAGGAAACCTTTTGGTCAATATAATAACGGCATTTTCCAGAGCTATATCAGAAGTTGGAGCTGTTATGGTAGTTGGTGGAAATATAAAAGGTCATACAAGAGTCATAACTACATCTATATCTATGTTAAATTCAATGGGAGATTATCCCATGGCAATAGCATTGGGATTAATTCTCATACTGATCTCATTTGGAGTTAATTCTATAATATATAGTTATACATCGAGTGAGTAAAAGAATAGAAGAATTATTTGGAGGTAAAATATGGAAATAACGATAAATAAAGTAGATAAATACTTTAAGAAGAACCACATATTCCATATAGATAGACTAGTTTTTCCAGAAGGAAAAAGAATTGCATTAACTGGTAGGAATGGCTCAGGAAAATCAACTCTTCTGAACATGATTGCGGGGATAGACCTAGACTATAGTGGAGAAATTTTATATGATGGAAGTGTTTTGGATAAAAACACAGCAAAAAATATAACAATGATGAGTCAAAAGCCCTATATATTCAAAAAGACGGTTTTCGATAATATAGCTTATCCTCTAAAGGTGCGTAAATTTAAAAAAATGGAAATTGAAGAAAGAGTTAACTACTTTCTTGACTGTCTGAGCTTAAATCATATAAAAAAGCGTAAGGGAGATGTGCTGTCTGGTGGTGAAACGCAGAAAGTCTCTTTAGCAAGGAGTTTGATAATAAGACCCAAGCTTCTCCTCGTGGATGAATTTACTTCAAATATTGATTAATTTATTGTCGCACACTCGTGACTTCAGTCGTGAGTAAGACAATGAG
>CAZBAL010000075.1:0-2346 GCA_964489735.1 uncultured Clostridia bacterium
TATATTAATTCTCCTATCCACCAATATCTTGATATGGTATTCATAAACAATGCTCTTCTATTAGATGATCCACCACTTAAAAAGTATCTATTACCTATATCTTTTTCTTCTTTTGCTGGTCTATTCGACCATCTTTCTCTCATAAAATCCCAAAATACTGAATGAGACATACCTGCCCACAACCTTTCATCAGCTGCCTCAGATTTTGTTAAGAATTTCAAATTGCTATGAAGTATTCTAACATTCTCCATATCAGAAGACCCTACATCCTTTGGGTCAACTAATAGCTCAAAATCATCTACTGTCTTCTTATACTCTAAAAAGGGATTTTCATATTGATTCATTATCCATTGGTTACTTTCATTACTATAGTTTTCAATATTATGAGCTATATTATTCTTTAAATCTTCTAATATCTCTTGTCTCATATAATATAGTTTCATTTAATTTTCCTCCTGATCTGCTTCATATATTTTATCTAAAGCATCCTTTGTGGGATAATCTAATAAAATCTGAGCTAATTCGTAAGGTGATTTTGCACTAAATAAATTGCTGTCTAAATTAATTCCTAGTTCCTTCATCCTGACTTCTAAAGCCTGGAACCATCTACGATCTGAATATTGTTCGAAATCATTTCCTGAGTCTTCTTTTAACTCATATAAAACATAGATTAATGCTGGTAGTACAATCATACTATGTAAAATTCTAAGTCTATTGTGGTTTCTACTAGCATATGTGTACATTTCATAGGTTTCATTGGATACCATTATTTGTATCCTATCTCCCTCTAGATTTACCTTTGTTTCTTTTTCTAAATCTGCTACCTGGGCAATTCTAATTATAGATGATAATTGTTTTAGATCATCCTTATCTTTAATAATTGAAATAATAGCTCTATTACCTATGGCTAAATACTGTCCTTTGTTTATGTTAAATGAAAATCCATCAAATATAGGATCAAATGAGCCATCTTTATAGTTTAAAATATTTTCCTTTGCTATTATAAATGGTGAAAATTCAACCTTGCCATCTAAGCTGAAAGAATCAATCCTAATTTCGATCTTTGATAAATCACTTGTAAAAACCTCCCTAAAAGAAGTCTTGGAACACTCTACATGAATGACATACTCAGCTTTGTTTTCCTTGATTAGGTTCTCTAGCCCACGATTCATAATATTTAGTTCAATTTCAAATAGATATTCTTTGCCCATGGTTTTATCTTCTAAAGACTCTATTCTAAATTCACTATTTAGATAATCATTTGTATAAGGGGCTAAAACAGGATATGGATGGTATCTTTCTTTAAGTTGCATAAATTACCACCTCCATAGATAATTGTTCAATAATATCTGGCTGAAAATCGATAATAAATTCATTATCCTTTGCTATATCCCCTAGGGAAATTCTCTTGTTCTTTATTTCCAAATCTTTATTATTAGTTTTATCTACTGCATTGTTTATTCCTATGTTTAACCTTGTTCTCCTATCTTCACCAACCGCTGATACAAGCAATTCTGCTTCTTCCAAATCATGACGACTTTTTAAAACCATCCGGTACTTAGAACTACTTATTTGAAACATTCTAATATTAAAATAGTTTGTAGCAATCCTTTGTCTTCCCACACCTTTTCTACCATCCCTGTAGGTTGATTTACCCCCTCCTTGTCCAGGACCTTGAGGATCAAAGTCTCCTTCCCCAGTTTCTTCACCATATACTGGCATTTTCTTATTTTGTGATTCATCTTCAATCTTTATATTGACTTTAGATTCTGTATTTTCATTTGTTAATGATTCATCTTTACCTTTACTTCCTAAAAGGTCATCCTCTAAATCAGGTAATAGTATACCAAGGTCGCCTACATCTGTTTCATCTAGGGTAGTTTCCTTAGCCAATCTATTAAGTTCCTCTCTAATTTGTTTAATAAGGCTTAATCTAGTTTCATTAGCCTGTCTAATTTCTTTTGGATTTTCTGAAAATTGATCTGCCTTCCAAGCATCATGTTCAGGAGTCTCCATCTTTCTAAAATAATCATTTATTTTCCTATCTTGCAAAATACAAATTCCTGAAAAAGGTATCCCCCTAGGAAATCTATCCTGCTCAAATACCTTCATTCCATTTATTCTAGACATTAGCACCCTGCGACTTGTTAGTTCATTATCTACCAACAAATAAACTTTGAACTTCCCAAGATGACCTCCCCCACTAGCATCAAGTGAAAAGCTATTAATAATTGTTTCTTCAGATGTTAATACCTTGTAAAACTCTAAAGAATTTCTATTCCTTCCAGACTTATTATAATCCAGCTTATTTTCAACTATATCCTCTAAGGTTGATTTGTTTATTAA
>CAZBAL010000076.1:0-2285 GCA_964489735.1 uncultured Clostridia bacterium
ACAGGCTCAGGAAAAACAATTACAAGTTTTAAGACAGCTTTATTTTTATCAACAAGAGTAGGCTTTGATAAGGTGATTTTCTTGGTAGATAGAAGAGAATTAGATAGCAAGACAAGTGAAAATTTTAAAGCATACGCGCATTATGAAGCTGTTTCTGTAGACGATACAAAGTACACATATGAACTTGGAAAGCAGTTAAGGTCTTCTAAGAAAGGTATAGTAGTTACAACAATTTTTAAGTTAAATTCACTTGTAAAAGAATTGTCAGAAAATTCAGACTATACTCTAGCAGACAAAAAGTTTGTATTTATTATAGATGAAGCCCATAGAACCACAATGCGTGGTATGATGGCGTCTATTAAGAAGTATTTCGAAAAAAACAGTCTTTTTTATGGATTTACAGGAACACCTTTATTTGAAGAAAATAAAGCTAAGGGCATGATTAATGAGAAGAGTGAATATATAGATACTACTGAGAAGCTTTTTGGTCCATTATTACATCAATACACCATAGATGAAGCTATAGCTGATAGAAATGTACTTGGTTTTCATGTTGACTATGTGAATACAGGAGAGTTTGGAAGTTACGAAGAGCTTAGTGATAGAATAGCAGAGTATATCTCAAAGGAAAATACAAGCAGAGATATACTAGAAATAGAAAGAGATATAGCAAAGTTAAGTGAATTAGAATTAGAAAAGAAAGCTAAAGAAATTAGAGTATTGACATATCAGGATGAGGTTCATATACCAAGAGTTGTTGAATACATTCTAAAAAACTGGGAGAGTCAATCTCAAAAACGCCACTTCAATGCAATTTTAACTGTTGCATTAAAGGAAAGAGTTATAGCGTATTATCATGAGTTTAAAAAACAACTCAAAGATAAAGATTATAGAATTAATATTGCCATGACATTCAGCTTTGGAAATGAAAATGATACAGAAAATGTTGCAACCGAAGTTGTAGAAGGAATGTTCAAAGATTATGCTGATTTTACTGGAATAGAGTTCATACCTGGGAATAGAAAAAGCGGAGAGGAAGCATACTTTGAAGATCTAGTAGACAGATCAACAAGAGGAGGAAGTGGAAGAAATCCTAAAAACATAGATCTTATTATAGTTGCAGATCAACTTCTGACGGGGTATGATTCTAAGAGACTCAACACACTTTATGTGGATAGAACTTTAGAATTACAAGGGTTAATACAAGCTTACTCAAGAACTAATCGTATATATGGAAAAAGCAAAGAGTTTGGAACAATTATTAACTTCCAGTTTCCAAGGATAACAGAGGAAAATGTAAATAATGCTTTGAAGCTTTATGGAAGTGGAGGAACTAGCAGTAAAGCGATAGTAGAGAAGTATGAAGTAGCAGTTGATAAACTCAAAAAATCAATTTCTGAAATGGTTGAAACATTAACAAAGCCTTCTGACTGGGAGCTATTAAAAAGAAATGAGAATAGAAAAAAGCAGTTCAATGATGCATTTAAAAAAGCCATTCAGTCTATGAATGTTGTCCAACAGTATTATGAATATGAGTGGGATGATGACTTGTTTGGAATGAAAGAAGAAATATGGCTTAAATATATAGGTTCATATGAAAATCTTAATGAGAAAGATGATATTGATAATGATGTAGAGGATACAATTGTTATAGTTAATAGAACCAGAATATCAAAATCACAAAAAATAACAGCGGGACATATTATTAGCTTAATAGGAGAAAAGGCTAGATCTGTTAATGGTGTGCAAGCTATTGATGATGAAACACTTAGAATAGTATATGAACAGATTCAAGAACTATCGGATATGGGTAAAGATAGAGAGTCAAAAATATTAAAAGAGTTCGTTGATTCAGAGCTGCTGACAAACAAAATTTCCAGTGAAATGAGTTTTGATGAAGCATTTGAAGTTTGGAAAAAGAAAATAAAAAATGATGACAGCGATAAATATGCAGAAATATGGGGAGTAAGTCCAGATTTAATCAATAAAAGCTTAGAAAAATACTCTTCTTCACCTTCTAAAGTGATTCCTTATATAGAAGAAATTTTAGTTGATATTGATATGGATAAAGCAAAACATAAATCAGCAACTACTAATATTGATCATTGTGCTAATTTTTCTGAAGATTATCCGAAATGGTTAGCAGAAACATCAGCAAAATATGGTGATGATTAGGTTTGTAAAAGTATAATAATCAAAAGAACATTAAGATTGATATTTTTATAAAAATCTACAGTCGAGGAAATGAAATTCCTCGACTTTTTCAAATACCCTTGGGAACAGCG
>CAZBAL010000077.1:0-2141 GCA_964489735.1 uncultured Clostridia bacterium
TGCTGGGTTCAGAAATGGCCCAGCATGTCTGGAGATTAAGCCAAGAGAGACTGGCTAGCAAAAATAATTCTATATCAGATATATCTTCTTTAGGTAGACTACAGGGGGATTTGATGGAGTCTGAAAAAGGTCAAATTGGTGTTAATAAACAACAGTTATTAATGCTTCTTGGCCCAACTATGTATAATAAACCACTTGCTCAAGTAGCAGTAAAAGAGTTATTGCAAAATAGTTTTGACGCTATTAAAGCAAGAATCAATGTTACTGATAACAAAGAAGCTGGTAACATAGATATTAAAGTCGATTATGATAATAGGACTATAGCTATTAAAGATGATGGTATAGGAATGACCCCTGATATCGTTAAAAATGCTTTTCTGTCTATTGGGGGTACAAACAAAGAAGGGCTAAATGTTTCTGAAAGAAGTGGTGGCTTTGGATTAGCTAAAGTGCAATTCTTATTAGGCTCTGAATATGTCAAGGTCATTACTGTAAGAGATGGGGTTAAAACTTCATTAGAAGCTACTGCTGTTCAATTATATAGTGACGATTTCATTATTAATATAGAACAAACTGATGAGCCAAATGGAAGCTACGTAGAAGTAAAAATACCTGAATCATACACTACATCTGAGGGAACAAAAAGAGCAATAGAATTCCCTGGTAGATTTAAAAGGGATGCCGAAAAATATAGAGCATTTGATATTTTAGATAAACCTTTAATAGGGAATGTAAATGTATCCTTTGCTCATGTAGAAAATGAAAGGGAATTTAAAAGGGTAGTTCCTATAGGAGAAAACACAACAGAAGAAACATTGCCTCCTTTATTTTCTCGAATTGAATTTTCTTGGGGGTCTGCTGATTTATACATGTCTACCGAAAAGAAAGAAAATTCAAAACATAGAATCCTTTCTTCTGGCATTTATCAATTTAATTATCGTTTTAGCTTTAAAGATTTTAAGTCCATACCTTATGATATTGTAGTTGATATAAAACCTTCTGTTTCATCTACATCTGAACAATACCCTTTTAATAATCAAAGAGAGGGATTTAAAAATACTGTAATAGAAGATATAAAATCTTTAAATAGCTATCTGAAGAAGTATGCCTCTGGTGAAGCTGAAAAGGACGCCAAAGCGGTATTTTCCAATATTACAGGATTACCTAAGATAGACACTGATAAGGCTCTTACACCTGAAGAAAGAGAGAAACTTTATGCTAAAGTAGAAAGATTAATTGCTGAAAATAATCAAAGAAGAATAGATAAGGGTTTAGAGTCTGCTGAAGAAGAAGCAAGAAAAGTCTGGAAATTACTTATTGATAAGAAAGGGGTGAGAGATGCTGAAACAGGTAAAGTAGAAGTATCTACTGAAAAAGACTACGGTTCTTCTTTTAAAGCCGAAAAAGAAATAGAAACAGTTGAAGCAGTAGAAACAACAAACTTCAATCCTGCTCTACCTCAATATCATAATAATACAAGCTTTGATTATTTAAAAATACCTGGAGCAGTAGAATTTTTGTCTGATTTTGGTTCAGTTGTTTTAGAGATGGTCAGATTTGCAGGAAATGAATTGGGTTATGATTACAGAAAACTAAAATCAGAAGATGAAAAATTCTTTGCTGGGGTTTCTATAGATAAGCGATATGGTGGAGTACATGTAAGAAAAATAATAAACGCTATTTTTGTGAATCCATTAGCATTTGATGTATCTTCATTAGAAGAAGCTGTTGGTGTAGCATTGCATGTAACTATTCATGAAATAAATCATACTACAGTTTCAGGAGAAGGCGCTGATTTTACAACAGAATTAGGGATCTTATATGGTAAGATATATGCAACAGGTAAATACGGACTATATGAAGGGCTATTTAGGTCCATATATAAAAAACATTTTGAAACATTTAAACAACTAAAACATGAGTACGATAAGTCGAGTACAAGAAATTTATCAGAAAGCTTCTCAGGAGATCAAATCGAAAGAAGTATTACTGGGGATGTTCAAAGGGATGTTGAAGATGCATCAACAGGACAATCTTCCACAGAAGGATATACAGGAGATCGAGAAAGTAATACAGCAGATAAAACAGGGGTTGTAAGTTTTATGTTGATTTATCATGCTTTGTAATTCGCTCAGCTAATT
>CAZBAL010000078.1:0-2002 GCA_964489735.1 uncultured Clostridia bacterium
TTCCATACAGTACTTCCACCAAAGGCAAAATCTCCCAAATGGAAGACTGTATCATCCTCAGACACCACTTGATTCCAATTTTCTATTAAGGCTTCGTCCATTTCTTCTACATTTTTGAAGGGACGATTACAAAACCTAATTATATTGGCGTGTCCGAAATGAGTATCTGAGGTAAAAAATGTATGTTCTGGATCAAATTTATATTTCTTTTCGCTCATATAATTACGAAATTAAGTTTTTAAGTTTAGATATATACTCACTGTTATCGTCAGCAATCTGCTGATTAAACTCAATTTGAGTCTGAATGGAAGCAATCTCATTTTGCTTAACCTTTATATCTTCAGTAATGGCTGAGTTTAAAGCTATAGCTTGGTCATAGGATGTTCTAAAGACATTCTTTACTTCTGCCAACTGTTCTGCAAATGATTTTACTTTCTTGCTACCAAAAATATTTGAAAAATTCATAATGTTTTATTTATTTAAAATTAGTTATTACTTCCCATTCATAAAAGCTTAAATCTATTTCAGAATAGTCTTTCTTTGGACTATTTGCATAAATGCCTTTTAATTGTTCAGTCATCATATTCATCATTTCAGCATAGTCCATTTGCCTTCTTATTTTGGTAGCTTTATGAGACCATTTAGAATTTCTTCCTACAGTATATACTGCCCCATATCTAAGACATCTTCCACATACTCTTGGATATAGAAAAGTATACTTAAGAGCTTTCTTTATTTTTCTAGGAATCCTTCTTTTATTCCCCATAATATATAAAGCCATAGGCTGCGCCCTCTAGATCCCATAGAATCTCTTCTTCTAAGTCTCTAGCTCTCCATGTCAAGTCTGGAAGAGAATATTTTACTATAGCAAAGTATATCTCTACAAATTCATCTTCGACACATCCAAACTCATAACATCCAGCCGGTGTGCCATATTCAGAATCAGATTCTATTACATATTCCTTGTCTATTATTTCTAGTTCTAACAACTTTTTAGTAAACTTTTCTGGTATCCACGGGTCTGACTGAAATTCTACTCCAACTTCCTTAACGAAATCAAAGCCTAATAGTTTAGTAGTTTTCTTATAAGCTTCTGAGATTTCGTCTACTGAATGATTAGCAACTATATGATATTCTGCTGTATAGGCATGACCATCTCCATTAGGATCTCCAAGTGTAAATTCGATATTATATTCCATAATTAACAATTTCCATATTCAGTCTCTTTATAAAATTCAATCTGTTGCCCATATAGTCTTTGTAGTTCCTGATTGAGTTCGGTAAATACGCTATATGGCATCTTTTTATTCTGCCTAGCAAAATAAGCAGGGTGATATATCTCCATAATTTTTGGGCTACTTACAATATATTTCTTAAATGACAATGCTTGATTACCAAATAATGCGTATATTATACCTCCATCTTTAGTGCTTAGATTATGAATTAACTTAGCAGTAAATGGTTGCCATATGTCAAAATGGGAATACACTCTTCCTACTTCACAAGTAAAGGCAGTATTAATCATTAAAATGCCTTGCTTAGCCCATGATTCTAGGGTATTATCAAAATTTATCCTATTATGAGGAACCTCATAATTTATTGCAGCTTCTTTAACTATCTGTAATGAAGGCGATAGTTTATATTCTAGAGTATCTTCAGAATTTCCGAATAATATTCCAGTAGCTACATCCTGTTGGGGGTAAGAGTCCTGCCCTAGAAAGACAACCTTACAGTCTTTTAAAGGACAGACCTTAAAGGCTTTAAATATGTTAGGAGGAGATGGACATAAAGTGGTTTTGTCTACAGTGCCTATCCAAGATAATATCTTACGTAGTTCTGTAGTGTCTATTACGTCCATCCAATCTCCAAAGTACTCGCTGGCTTTCATTCACACCATTCTCTTTTAATAAACTCTTCATGCAATGGGTGTGCCAACTCATAAGCATCAGGATGTGCATGTTGTTCATCATCTCTTAATCCAAAGAAGTGATTCCAGTCACTT
>CAZBAL010000079.1:0-1976 GCA_964489735.1 uncultured Clostridia bacterium
AAAACAAAAAACTCATTTTAACAGAACCAAGTTACAAACTGATCGATTTTAAAAGGCTGAATAACAGATTATTATATCTGCTATTCAGTCTTTTTTTATCCAAACAACTGCTTCCTATATTTTCAATAGCTTCCTTTATCGAACAGGATACCAGAAACACCTATTTTTTCATCTGATTGAATAGAATCAAATTCTGGGCGGATGTTCGATAAGCTAAGAAAGCCTCCACATTCCGCATAGATTCGGTTGGATCGATAAATTTATATTCGTTTTCTTCTCATTGGTAGGCTTCCTCTAGTTCTCAACAGAATCAGGAGGGAAGTAGTACCGTAAATAAGCACATTTATACTTTTTTTGAAAAGTATTTTAATATATCTGTGCATCAAGTTTTGCAGTACATTGTCTAATTTTATCGAGAAGATAGGCTAAGAGTTTTTCTCGATGACGAATTCTAGAAGAGGTAATATATACTTTTTTGTAAGCCGTGATATATAGCTGAAAGGCATAATTGTAATCGATATCAGTGATAAATCCATAGAAATAGACATCTCCTGCTCTTCTGAGAATGGAGGGTTCTATATCATAAAATGTATCTAAGTTATTATAATCTGACTGATAGGCTTGAAGATAAAGTTTATGAGCCATGTTGATATTTCGAGAAATGCCTAATCCGTGATAATATAAATCACCTAATTTATACGTTGCATTAATGTCTCCTAAAGTTGAAGCGATGGTAAAGTTTTGGAATGCTTTGGTATAATCCTTTAACTTTTCGTTTTCTAAGTAGAGATAACCTAAGCTGGTATGGGCAGATCGTTCATTTCCATAGGAGGCTTCTTCTAATAAACGAAGGCAAGCGTCTAAGTTTTTTTGAGTATACTTTCCTTCATAAATGAGATTAGCAGCATAGACTTTTATATCATTGCTTAGTTTTCTATACGTATTAAATTCGGAAAGTTCTAGTTCTAAATCACCTTCTATTCGTTCTAAATTCTCTTCCACACAAAGGACTTCTAATTCTCTAATGAAACCTTCTATTAGATGCAGATAATCAGTGTTATGTGGGTTAAACTGCACTTTAATTCTATCGAAATCTAATTCTAGATCGTATAAACTTAGAAGAATATATTTGCCGGTGAATCTATGGAGTTCCTCTGTTGTGAGTACATGGAGGTCGAAGAAGGATCTTTCTGTAATATATTTCGAAAAATCTTTCTTAAGGTCGAATTTTTTGTGAATATAATGAATATCTTTAAGGTCAGCAGGGAGGGCGGACTCTGGATATAAATAGATGCTCGTTATTTTAGCAAGGGAAAGCAAGCCGCTTTGATCTTCAGCGATTACGATATCTCCTTCTTTATAATAATTATTCTTTTCATTTGAAAGAAAGTATAATGAAGGTGCTCCTTCATGAAATTTTAATGAATGGATTAAAAAACTTTTTTCCATAAGCTGCTCCTGTAATATTGATAGTTTCATTAAGTATATCAAAAATATTGCGTAGGGGTTAGGCTTCCTCTATTCGTTTATAACAATATACCTAAATAAAAAGGGTGTAATATAAATAAATCAACAAAATTTTAAAAGGCTGAATGACAGACTCCGATCTGTTACTCAGCCTTTTTTGTATAAAAGAGGATACAAACATACATATTCTTTTATACCAGTAGGCTTAGGGAGCAGGTTATTTATCTATAATACAATTGTATAATATTGTTACTAAAAAAATGGCAAGGGTATAATGAAGATGTAAATATAGAGAACCAATGGACTTTTTTTGTTTTACGGTGAAAGTAATGGAGTGAAATTAAGAATATAAGATAAAGGTATGGGTTATCATAGTATTGAAGGATCGGATAGCATAGATCGAGAGAAATATTCGAATAAATAAGTGGTTTTAAAGAATTTTATTTCTGTAAAATACAAAACGTTGTCTTATGGATAATCAGGTCCAGTTATTAGTAGAAGAATACAGT
>CAZBAL010000080.1:0-1952 GCA_964489735.1 uncultured Clostridia bacterium
CATATAGATGGATGTCAATATGATAATTAATAAAAAATAAAAAGCTGAGAATATACTTCTCAGCTTTCTACTCATACAGATAAATTTGCTATAATTTATAAGTTTTTTTAAATTTGTTTTTCTTAATCAACACAATGCTTAATACTCCAGATAATACTAATCTAATGTAGAATCCATACATCTCCTGACTATACTGGAAATATCCATCATTCCAGTAATACAGTGCTGTAGTGATTGATATCCATGCCAGAGAATTTAGTAGGTACTCAAGAGCATCAATTTTAACAGCTCCCATAAAATAACTCATAAAATTAAAGTTTATAGGAAGCGTTCTAAGTAGGACTGAGAACAGATTGTTAAGTTTTATTCTATTAAAGAAATTACCCGGGATAAATGACTTTGCAATATCGTAACATATCATGGCTCCAATTAACTTCCCCAATATAAAGTATAAGCATCCTCTGAATCCAAAGAGACTTATATTTGCCAGTAGAAGTGGTTCGTATCTGAATGGAACTGCCAATGACTGAAAAACAGCTAAGCCAATCGAAGCGATAGGCTTAGCTGTATTGAAAGCATTTAGGTACCCTGAAATTTGCTCTTTACTGTTTGCTGTAAATAGGAGTACTACTTCTGTTAAATTACTCTTAAAACTAGGATTAAACTTGTAAGCTATTAAAATTATTATTAAAGAAATAGAATAGATAATCCTTGAACTATTTCTCAACTTCATTGTGAACGCACCATGTATTATATGAACCTTCATAATTTTTAGTATCTGCATATCCTAACATCTCTAGTATTAATTGAGTGTATGCAGATCTAATACCAGATGTACAATATACAACGACTTTATCTGTATCTTTTATTCCGTTCTGTTCAAACATTTTCTTAATATCATCATTTGATTTAAGGTAGCCATTAGAATCAAATAGGTCTACAAATCTGACTTGAATTGCATTTGGCAGACGACCGCCTTTAGCTTCTCCATAGAGAACTTCTCCATTGAACTCTTCATCTTCTCTAACATCAAGAACTACATATTCATCTATTGATGCTTCCAGCTCTTTAGTATTGATAATGTTTTTATAGTCTAAATCGTCTATTTTTACATCAACTTTTTCATGCTTTGTTATATCTTTTGACCCTGGTAGTCCAGCAGTTATTAATGCATTTAATCCACCATCTACCATTTTTAGATCCTGGTATCCTGCAGCTCTTAAAGAAGAAAGAACTTTACCATCTTCTCCCCAGCCTTTTGGACCTTCAGCAAATAAAATGATTTCTTTATCCTTTTCGATTCCTAATTCAGATAATTTACTAGATAGTTCCTCTGGATTGAGAGTCAATCCCCATTCATAATCACCTTTTTCAACATCTTCAACATTAGATAGGCTTTGCCAGCTTGTAACTATTGCTCCTTCAATAGTCCCTTTTTTTGCATTTTCTTCTCCTCTTGCATCAACAAGTATGGCCTCACCAGAGTCAAGCTTCTCTTTTGTATAGTTAGCATCTACAATGTACTTGCCTTCGAATTTTGACTCTTGAACTACATTCTTTTTGTCTTCACCTGTTTTTTCTTCGCTTTTGCTACAGCCAAAGATTGTAATTGCAGATAAGACAATTAAAACAACCGATAAATACTTTTTAAAGTTATTTTTCACAACAACCCCTCCAAATTTGTGTATTATATACTATTATAGTATAGAGTACATAAAGTTTGTCGCATTAAAGCGATAATGTCATAGGTATTTATTATAAGAGTCCATGCTTGTATTCATTATTACTATATATTTATATCAATAGGTTTATAGGGGATTACTTTATCTGTCAGGAATGAAATATAATGTCTGATAGCGATATATAGTTTAATTGCGGTATAGAAAGGAAAGTGAAAAATGCTGATATCACTGGCACTGATTTTTTTATTAGGAATGTTTTTAGGAAAGATA
>CAZBAL010000081.1:0-1921 GCA_964489735.1 uncultured Clostridia bacterium
ATACAAGTAGAACGGATCAGCGGAGTAAATCGCTATGAAACTGCCGTGGAAATAAGTAAGTATACATTTCGATCCTCGATGACTGCTATTATTGCGACAGGGGAAAACTTTCCAGATGCATTAGCAGGAGGAACACTAGCTACTCAAATAAAAGCACCTATTTTATTAACACAGAAAAATAATGTACCTTCTACAGTGATAAATGAATTAAAGAGATTGAATGTTCGAACTGTTTATATTTTAGGTGGAGAGGCGGCAGTAAGCCGGAAGGTAGAAAATGAACTTAGCAAATTAACGAAAGTTAGAAGAATAGCTGGAAAAGATCGTTATGAGACAGCACACGAAATAGGATCATTGCGATATGACTTGAGACCTAATCAAGAAATAAACGCTATGGGAGACGGAATTGTTTTTGTTAGCGGGAATAACTTTCCAGATGCATTATGCGCAGCACCCTATATAGGACAACAAGGTGGCGATATGCTGTTGTATTTATTACTTTTAAGACCGGGAGAAGATGCAGCACCATTTCCTGTGATTGGAGGTCCAGGGGTTATTAAAAACACGGCAGAATTTGATAGAGAACCGCATATTGAAGAAGATGGATCGTTATATGAACATAGAATATATGGGAAAAATCGATATGGTACTGCAGTAGAAATAGCGAAGAGATATCCAATCAATGTAAAAAAACGTATTGATACAATTATTCTAACAAATGGACTCGATTATCCGGATGCATTATCTGCAGCACCTTTGGTAGGGGCTTTAAATGGAGCATTGCTATTGACTAATCCGCAAAAATTATCGGAGGAAACGAAACAGTATTTAAAAGAAAATGATATTGAAAGAGTGATAGTTGTAGGCGGTAAAAATGCTGTTTCTGGAAACGTGATACAAGAAATTGAACAGATTGAGAGAATACTCAAGTAAGATAATTCAAGTTTAGTTATATAAAATGTTCTGGAAAATAATTAGGAAGATGGGAAGACTAGCAGAAAATCTCATTAAGTACAGCGGTATTGAAGCTGACGGAGGAGTTGTTTGTGGTCTAGAAATAAAGCGATATGATGGAGATTAAGCATGCAATGAGGATCAAATATATACTCTGTTATTGTGAGATTGAATAGTAGGGATAATATTTTGAATAAGCGGGTTTTCAAGTGGATAGGGATAACGAATGGGTAGTTCAAGAGGAGTAAATATAAAAATCGCTATTTCTTTTGTATGAATATTGAAGGAAAATACTTGTTTATCAGAAAGAAAACTGGAATAAACTGTATAGACAAACGAAAGTACCATGACCTTATTGATCCTATTAAAAGAGAATAAGAATAAAAAATAAAGGAGAAATAAAGATGAAAAAAAGAAAAGTTTTAGTAATGCTACTTCTGTGCATGTCCTTAAGTATACCTTCCATTTCCTTTGGAGTGGAAGATATACAGGAAAATATAGGTGCTGAAGAAATTGAAATGACAGAGGAAGTTTTAGAAGATAATAATCAAACTAATGGCAACAAAGTAGAGGAGAAGATAGAAGAAACTGATATTTCTGTAAAGCGCATAAGCGGTTCCGATCGATATAAAACAGCTTTAGAAATAAGTAAAAATACTTTTGAGCAAGCGGATATGGCTATTATTGCTTATAGTCATAATTTTCCAGATGCTATGTTCGGAGGAAAGTTGGCAGTAAGATATAACATGCCTATTTTGCTTAGTCAAAAGGATAAAATTTCAGATGAAGTAATGAATGAGTTAGATAGGCTAAAAGTAAAAAAAGTATATATTCTTGGAGGGCAGTCTGCGATATCATTAAAAGCAGAGAGACAATTATTAAATAAGTATAGTGTAAAACGATTAGCAGGAAAGGATCGAGCGCATACTGCATGGGAGATTAACTTAGAAATTACACGAATTGCAGA
>CAZBAL010000082.1:0-1906 GCA_964489735.1 uncultured Clostridia bacterium
ATGGTCATAATTGTCCGTGAAGAAATTTTCTATTCGATGTGATTCTTCAAATCCGCATTCCTTGTAAAATCTCAGCACTGAAGGTACATCCCCCGTTCCGACAAGCATCCTATTGCAATCAGTGTAGTATGAAAAAAGAAACTCTATCAGTCTTTTTCCATAACCCTTTCGCTGATAATCGGGCATAACCGCTATGTTCTTAAGCTCGTAGACACCGTCGGCCTCTTTAGTAACCACGCATTCAGCTTTCACTCCATGATCGTCCAGCACAAACATTTCACCACGTTCAAGGTACCTGTCTATCATGTTTTCCTGTTCGTCGGCCAATAAGAGCAAGTCAATATAGGCTTTTTTATTGTCTGGAACTTTTCTAATTTTCATAAGTAGACATCCTCCATCTGAAAATATAGATAATAAAAAATAATGGAACCCCGGAAACCTCTCCAAATGCTCATTTCTGGGGTCTTTTCACTTATTTTCTTTCTAGAAGTGCAACCGTCTCATAGTAATTTGAGACGCTTTAATAGAACACTAGGATATGAGCGGTCTTCTAATTAATTTCATACTCTTTGAGAATTTTCAATATGTATGAACTTAGATAATTATTTTCAGATATCTTGTTAGATAACTCATCTGAATAGCGCTAAAGCCACACTGGATATTAATTTTTCTAGTCACCGATATGGTTTTCCAGAAGCTACTAGAATAGCGTTCTTCTCAAACTCACTAACTTCGTTTGCTTCTTCTTAACAAAAGGATATAATATGATAAATAATCCTGTTAATACTGTAGCAAGACACAAGACAAATAACCATTCCAAATTATGATATTCAAGAAAAGCGGGCAATCCAGTGCTTACAGTAGATGTGCTCTCATCACCAACTACTGCAAAATAGATCTTAACAGGATTTATAGAGCTTAGTATGCCTATGATCAGCATACCTAGAAAACCGATGGAAGAGAATGAGATTCCCCAGATATTATTAGAAGCCCCAACGAATCTTTTGCTGCTTTCAGATATATTATCCTTTTTGATTTCACCATCATCAGTATACTTTATCTCATCTTTCAATAAATAATCAATTGACACATTGAACAGATTACTTAGCTGAATGATGTTTTCTGTATCCGGTAAGGAACTATCTAATTCCCATTTAGAAATAGCCTGCCTGGATATATTGAGTTGTGAGGCTAGCTGTTCTTGCGATAGACCGATTTGTTTTCTTAAAGTTTGAAGTTTTTCTCCAAAAGTCATTATGACCACCTCCTATGCTAGTGATCTAATTATAGAATTTAGGTTGGCTCTATTCTACCAATTAGACATTGAACTTTCGCAACTAACAGTTGCAAACCTTGTTAGAGAGGGGTTTGCAACTGTATTCTTGCCTTCTATAAAATAATCTTATCCATTCAACTATGCCTTTTCACAGTGTTGGAAAGGGTCTTGCATTAGGTTGATTTACACTTGAAACCATCTTTGAATATGGGTTCTAATCATGTAATTCTCTCTTAAAATCAGATATTTCATGTGCTTATCTAGCAACCCTTGACATCAATACCCTGTTTCCCCATGCTTGGAGATGAGTTAATAGCTATCAAAAAACCTACTATATAGACCTCATTTTTCTGATGGTCGTATGCGGGAACTCACTCGACTATTTCAAAAACTTGAGAAACGAAGTAATATTCATTTCCTGGTTCTTCTTCTTTTCTGATTTCATTATACTGTGAGAGCATAAACGCTTTTATGACCCGATATTTCCCGGGTTTTGCATTCTTCCAGTATTCAAGATGAATTTGGTGCTCCTCTTGACTATTGGGCGGAAGATGATAGATTTCTGGCGTAACTTCTGCATCTACAACGGATTCCATCTTATACCACTTCCCTAATCGCTCTCTTTCAAAC
>CAZBAL010000083.1:0-1807 GCA_964489735.1 uncultured Clostridia bacterium
CATGGTAAGGCTGGTGTTATAACCTTAGCAAATGGTGAAAAAACTTCATTTTTAGGTTCAGCCAATGAATCCTACTCTGGGTGGAGATTGAATTATGAATTGATTTGGGAAGATGATTCTAAAGAGGCAGTGGATTGGGTCCAGGAGGAATTTGATTCCTTATGGAATGATAAATCAGCTATTCCCTTAACAGATTTTATTATAGAGGACATAAAAAGAATTTCCCAAAGAGAAGTTCTTGATAGGGTGGAAGATTGGAAAGATGAAGATCCAGATCCTTCATCAGTTGCAGTAGAATCTCCAGTATATAGGGAGCAACTAGGTTTATGGGAACATCAGAAGTACTTTGTAGAAAAGGTTTTCGCAGATCATAAGAAGCCCTATGGTGCTAGATATATTTTGGCTGACCAAGTAGGTCTTGGTAAAACCATACAACTTGCTATGGCAGCCCAACTTATGGCTTTATATGGGAATAAACCTATACTTATTATCGTACCCAAAACTTTAACTTGGCAGTGGCAGGATGAAATGAATAACTTACTAGATATGCCTTCGGCTGTATGGGAAGGTAGATTTTGGGTTGATGAAAATGGTATGGAATATAGAGGGCTATCCATGACCAAATGTCCAAGAAAAGTTGGAATAATATCCCAAGGATTAATAGTGGCTAAGTCAGAACACATAGACAGAATTTTAGAAAAAGAATATGAATGTATAATAGTGGATGAGTGTCATAGAGCAAGAAGAACGAATCTAGGTGAAGGAAAAGAGCATAATAAGCCTGTTCCAAATAATCTATACAAATTTCTCTTAAGTGCCTCATTAAAAACAAGATCAATGCTACTGGCTACAGCCACTCCCATACAAATGTATCCTGTAGAATTGTGGGATTTAATGAATATTCTCTCACAAAAAAATGATAGCGTATTAGGAAGCCCTGCTTCCAATTGGAGAAAGAAAAGTCTTATTTCAAAGGGACTTAATTTGGTTATGGGTAAGGAGACAATTGATATTTTACCTGAAAACTGGGATTGGATTAGAAATCCTTTGGCCCCTAGAAATGAAGGACCATTTTTTGATATCCTAAGAATGACTGCCAATATGAAGGATGAAGACTTTGTATTCAAGAAAACAATTCATGAATTGGATGATGCTGAGCATCAAATAATTGGTAATATATTATCCCATGGTTTTTACGGTCATCATAATCCATACATAAGACATGTAATCAGAAGAGAAAGAGAATATTTGGAGGATAAGATTAATCCAGATACAGGACAAGCATATTTGGAAAAGATAAATGTAAAACTCTTAGGAGAAGAAGATCAGGATGCCCTTATTCTAAGCACTTATTTAAAAGAGGCATATGAATATGCAGAAGAATTTTGTAAAATCTTAGGAAAAAGAAACAAGGGAGCAGGTTTTTTAAAGACCCTACTTTTAAAGAGAATAGGAAGCTCAATAGAGGCAGGGAAGAGCACAGGAAACAAGATGCTAAATGAATGGAATACCTATATGGACAATAGTTTTGAAGAGCAAGAAGAAGAGTACAAGGACGAGAAAGATATTAAAAAACCAACTGATATTAAAAACTTGACAGAAGAGGAAACGATTTTACTAAGAAAATTTGTAAGAGCACTGGAAACAACAGAGGCTATAGATCCAAAATATGAAAAGACCCTTGACTTGTTAAAAAATGAAAAGTGGATGGAAAGGGGAACTATTATATTTTCCCAATACCTAGTCACAGCAAGGTGGATTGCAGATAGATTATCTAAAGAATTTACAGAAGAGATAATAGGTCTAT
>CAZBAL010000084.1:0-1722 GCA_964489735.1 uncultured Clostridia bacterium
TACTATTGATATTCTATTCTTTCTATACCCTTGCCAGAAATATAAATTGTTTTGATATACTTCCTAACAATATCTTCAGTAAGGTTATCTATGCTTCCAGCTTGTTTAAGCTCTTCATCTATTGCTTGGATACGTTCTTTGTTCTCTTCATCAGACTCTTGTATATGATTTTTTATTTCTACAAAATCTTCTCTTGAAATTTTACCAAACTTATAATTTTCAAACTCTATCCTCTTCTTCTTTGATAGCTGGTCATTCCTGTCATAAAGTTCTTTTTGCTCATATAGAAGTTTTTTCTTTTCTGTCTTATCTGTATGAAACTTATCCTTAAGGATTCTAAATACCTCTTTTTCTAATTCCTTATAATGAGGTAGTTTTTCTTCCTGCTCAAGCATTCTACAGTAATAACAGTAAAGATTTATACCTATTAACTCTTTCCCATTAGAACTTTTACCAAATCTTATCTTATAACCACATTTATTACATCTTACAAAAGTTGCAAGAGGACTATTTTTATACTTACTCTTATTTCCTATAAAACTATTTTTATGCCTAGATTTTAATATTTCTTGAACTTCATCAAAGGTTTCTTTGCTTATAAGAGCTTCATGATTATCAAAAATTCTTATCCATTCTTCTTTAGGGTGATATATAACCTTACCACCATCTAGCTTACTCTTGCTTGATTTATTAAAGACAAAAGTCCCTGTGTATGTTTCGTTTTTTAATATCCTTCTAACCATGCTGTGAGACCATATTGTATCTTCTACAGTAGATTCCCACCTATTAGCATAGGCATCATAGCCTTTTATCTCTTTTCTCCTTGCCCTTGCTGTAATAACGCCCTCACTGTTAAGAATCTTTGCAGTTTCATTCAGGGTATGTCCTTCAAGGATAAGTTGAAACATATATCTAATATTATCAGCTACCTTTTCATCAACTATAAGCTTATAGTTATCCTCAGGGTCTTTCAAATATCCATAGGGTGGAGTTCCAGAGGTGTATTTTCCTTGCTTTTCGCCACAAGTAAAGCAGTAGTCATTTTCTCTGAAATATCCCTACTATAATAATCATTAAGAAGGTTTTTAAATTGAATATCTAATTCAGTTCCATTTTGAACTTCATTACTACTATCATAGCCATCATTGATTGCTATAAATCTAACTCCCATAAAAGGAAAGATGTTTTCAAGATAATCACCCATTTCTATATAATTTCTCATAAATCGTGACATATCTTTTACTATGATACAGTTTACCTTTCCTTGTTTTACCTTTAAAAGAAGTTTGTCTAAGCCTGGTCTTGAAGTAGTGCTACCACTATAGCCCTCATCAATAAATTCTTCTATATTTGTCTTTTTAAGCTCTTGGTCATTAAAGATGAAGTTCTTTATAATATTTCTTTGAGAATTTATAGTGTCTTCTGTATGCCCTAGATTCCCTTTTTCAAGTACGGATATTCTAAGATAAATAGCAGTATTAATCATTTGACCTCATCTCCCTTCCACCTAAAAAGCCTTTTAAGCTAATTTCTATAGTTTCATTATCATATACATCAATACGTTCAATATATTTATGAACAATATCTTCATCTAGCTTGATGTCTTTATTGGAAAATAGATTATCAAATAATCCTATTTCCTCTTCAGCTTGAGCTTCTATTGAAAGGATTTCATGTATTGTTATAATATTAATTATTAACTAGCTCCTCTTTAAATATTTT
>CAZBAL010000085.1:0-1673 GCA_964489735.1 uncultured Clostridia bacterium
AGTTGGTGTTTCAGCTGGACTTCCACCTTCAAGTGTACATTCTCCTGAGCTATTCCAAAGCCCTGCATTAGCTTCTCTAGCTTCTGCTGTAAACTTATTAAATAAATCAGCATATTTAACATCAGGTGGGAAAGTAGCAGCCTTTGCATAACCTTTTAGGGTAAGCTCAGCATTATACATTTTTTCTCTGATTTCTGATTCACTTGGATTGTCAGACGAAGGTCTGCTTAACCATACATATCTTAGAAGTCTTCCATATCTATCTTTATCTGATACATCTTTTTGAAGATAGACAGTACTTCCTGCAGTTAGTCTTGACTTAGTGTAATCGGATGCTATTCTTCCACACTCTGTATTTTTCGATCCATCTGGATGAACTGACTCCGGAGTATCAACTCCAATCATTCTAAGTTTATATTCTTGTCCGGAAATATTTACAGTAATAGTATCCCCATCTGTAACTTTAGTAACCGTAGCTTCAACAAAAGAATTACTGCTTACTGGCGGTCTATCTTCAATTCTGATAGGACCACTTTCAGGGTCATCTTTTAATTTCAGAGCTTTGCTAACTATGGATGAAGCTTCTGCTCTTGTCAGTGAGTTTTCATGCTTGAAAGTAATATCTGGATATCCTTTTATTATCTCTGCTCCTACAAGAACGGAAACTTTCGAATCTGCCCAATGATTTCCCATATCTGTTAAGTAGACATAATCATAATTCAAATCATCATACTCTGCTAGAAAATCATGCACTATTGAAGAAAATTCAGCTCTTGAAATATTACGTACAGGCTTGAAAGTCCCATCTTCATAACCTTTTATAAGTCCATTGTTTTTTAAAGCGGATATAAACTTATTGCTCCATCTGTCGCTTGCAACGTCTGAAAAAGAAGATGTTCCATCCTCAATAGAGCCTTTGTACATCTTGTAGATCATAGTTGCAGCTTCTTCTCTTGTAATACTGTTATCAGGCTTGAAAGAATTGTCTTCATATCCAGTGAGTATCTTTTCTTTTACTAGATTGTTGATTGAATTCTCAGCCCAGTGATTGCTAGTGTCGCTGAATGCAAATGCACTAGTACCAGCTAGTGTTATACATCCGGCCAGCAACAAAGAAGTAATTTTCTTTAACATTCTCCACTCCTCCTAATCATTTTTAATATATTTCCAGTACTTAATGAGTTCCTTAACCTTCTCATCAGGTGCGGATATGAGTTCATGAAAGAGTGCTGATATTTGTAGATCGCTCTTTATAAATTTCACTATTTCAAGTTCATCATCTGTAAGTTTCATGCCTTTTGAGTTTCTATAAGGAGATCGCCCTAGCAGATAATCCACTGAAACACTGAAGAAGTCAGCAAATTTCTCAAGCAATTCAATCTCAGGAACTTGCTTATTTTTTTCATATCTAGATATTGAACTTTTATTTAGATAGAACATTTTTGCAATTTCATCTTGTGTCATATTTTTTTCTTTTCTGAGTTTCTTGAAATTATCACCAAAGCTAATCATATAAGTACCTCCCAATATATGTCATTATACAATGTTGCATGAAAAACACCTTAGTGTTGCGTAAACCGAAAATGTTTAGTTGAAAAGCATTTTTTGTTGCGAAGAACGCATATTATTATATAATTTTTTAGATGATTTTTCCATGTAAAAATCCCTAACTA